>CALLAL010000008.1 GCA_938002255.1 uncultured bacterium | reverse complement strand
ATTGGTCGGGGCGAGCCGATTTGAACGGCCGACCTCCTGCTCCCAAGGCAGGCGCGCTAACCAGTCTGCGCTACGCCCCGACAGGTAGATCACCAATCTCCCTTACCGTTATCCTCTCCCGCCAAAGAAGAGGGGGAAGAGAGAATAGTTTTAAAAATTATTAACACATTTGCTAAAAGATTCCAACGAATTTTAGCTTATATAATCCTTCAACATCTTCCTCAGTTTTCTCAAAGCTTTGCCGCGATGGCTGATCCGGTTCTTCTCCTCAAGGTTGAGTTGCGCCATGGTTTTACCAAGTCGTGGCAGAATGAAGAGAGAATCATACCCAAACCCATTTCTGCCAACTTCTTTAAAGCCGATTCTTCCTTTACAGGTCCCTTCGACCAGAATTTCTCTTCCTTCTGGTGTCACCATGGCGATAACACATTTAAACCTCGCACCCCTTTTTGATACTGGAATGCCCTCCAATGCTTTGAGAAGTTTTTTCCGGTTCTCCTGATCTGTGGCTCTTTCCCCCGCATACCGAGCAGAATAGATGCCCGGTCCTCCGCCCAGGGCGTCCACTTCCAAACCGGAATCATCTGCGATGGCAATTTTCCCAAAGAGTTTTGAATAGAAACGGGCTTTCTTCAAGCTATTTTCAAAAAAACTCTTCCCATCTTCCTCCACATCAGGCATATGTTCAAAATGGGTTAAGCCATAAAGCCGAACAGGAAGACCTTTCAAGATACTTTGAATCTCTCGTAATTTCCCCTTGTTTTTGGTTGCCACGATGATTTCGAGATTCCCCTTTGCGATTAAACACCTCCTTCAAGAGACTTTTTCTGAATCTGTATCAGTTTTTTTATTCCTTTCTCTGCGACCTGAATCAGGGCATCCATCTCCTTTTTAGAGAAGACGGCATTCTCCGCAGTTCCCTGAATCTCGATGAACTCTCCGGTGCCCGTCATCACGACATTCATATCAACTTCGGCACGGGAGTCCTCCTCGTAATTTAAATCGAGTAGAATCCTACCATCCACCTTCCCCACGCTCACTGCAGCAACAGAGTTATGAATAGGGATTTTTGAGATCAACCCTTTCTCTACCATCTTTTGGAAGGCATCAACCAGCGCCACATAAGCTCCGGTAATGGAGGCCGTTCGTGTTCCTCCGTCTGCCTGAATCACATCACAATCCACCCAGATCGTTCGTTCCCCAAATCCCGTAAGATCGGTCACTGAACGAAGAGAACGTCCAATCAACCTCTGGATCTCAAAAGTTCGACCGCTTCCCCTGTTGGACTCCCTCGGTGTCCGGGTGGTGGTCGAACGGGGAAGCATTGCATATTCTGCAGTCACCCAACCTTTACCCGTATTTCTTAAGAAAGGAGGCACTCGCTCCTCAAGGCTGGCGGTGCAGATAACTTTCGTTTCTCCCATCTCAATGAGAACCGACCCTTCGGCATGTTTCAGGTAATTCCGGATAAGATGAACAGGGCGCAACGCCTCAGGTTTTCTTCCATCGGAACGTTTCACGGACGGCCTCCTTCCTGTAAAGGGTATACACCATTATTCCCGAGCCAAACCCATTATGCAATATGTAATTCCATATGCCGTCGCCATTCCTCAGAGGAAGCGGTTTTGATAAAAGGCTTCGCCTCTTCTTCGGACATGGTTGGATTCTGGTGTTTCAAACCAAAGAACTTACACATCGCATGAAAGAGATAAGTATTATCCACATGCCGGTTTAATCCTAATTGGTCTGCCCTATAACCGTATGAGAGCAGAATTTGATCCTCGCCCGTGTGATTAGTAGAAGTAAATCCCACATTTCCTCTTCGAATCACAGCTTCTCGGGTTCCATCGCTCTTCTTAGCATAAAGGCTATGCGCCAGAATCATCCCCATCACCGCATCCGGTTGGACAACATAGTCTCCATGGAACGGTTTGTAATCAGGTTGCATTGCTGCCTGGATCATGGAAGCCTCTTCATTAGTAATTTTAAATGTGGTGTAATGTTCGAAGACGTCCTGGATTTCCTTTTTTGAAGTTTCCTTCTTTAGTTCTTTTTTGATCATTTCGAAAGAAGCCTTAATGGGCTGGTATTTCTTCAACGCCTCTGTGGAATTATTATATTCTGGTCCTGTTCCATTGAGTCCCCATCCTGAATTGCCATGATCAGATGTAACGATAACCAATGTTTTTGGATTAACCTTCAGATATTCATCAATGACCGCAAGTGTCAAATCGAGTTCATGCGTATCGAGAATGGCTGCCCAGGCATCATTCGAATGATTGGCGTGGTCGATCCTTCCTGCCTCAACCTGAAGGATGAATCCTTTCGGGTTTCGAGAAAGTTTTTCAAGAGCCATTTGGGTCATCTCTGGAAGACTGGGTTGCTTCTTGCCCAGATCGGGTTGATTTAATCTATCAAGATAGTAGCTCATATGCGAGGAGCTAAAGACGCCTAAAAGGGGTTTTGAAGAGGAGAGGATTTCAGATGATAGAAGCTTATCCCTCTCTTTAATCACATCATATCCCCCCTCAGAAAAGGCTTTAAAAAGATCTACCCCATCTTTCCGCTGCGAGGGGTCAAAAACCCTGCTCCCCCCGCCCAAAAGGATTTCCGGTCTGAACTTCAGATAGTCCAGTGCAATCGCTTCCTCGTTATCTCTCTCGGGCTGATGGGTCACCCATGCCGCAGGTGTGGCATGAGTGATCCTTGCTGTGGTCACCAGGCCACACGCATAACCCTGTTCCTTGGCAAGTTCCATAATGGTCTTGAGGGGTCTCCTGTCAGGAAGGATGGCCATCATACGGTTTAGAGTTTTGCTTCCTGTGGCCCACGCCACAGAGGCAGGTGCCGAGTCCGTAACGATGCTGGAAAGGCTCTCGGTTGACATATACCCCAAAACGGTTGATCCCTCTTTCATCTTTGAATAAAGAGCTGTCTTTTTCTCCCCATAGAGTCTGGTTCTGACCTGGTGCATGGCTTTAATCACTCCCAGGGGCATTCCATCTCCCACGACAAAGATGAGTCCTTCACTACCAGAAGGAGAAACTTTCGTGAAACTTCTTCCACTCTTTACATTCGGGAGGAGTACATAGATTGCCCCTGCTCCCATGATTTTTAGCATCTCTCTTCGGTTGACTCCTGATAAATTTTCCTTCTTGTCTCTTCCCCTTTTTCCCATCTTCAACTCTCCCTTCTTCCCCTCCTCCATGAGAAGAGAATCGCCAGCATTCCTATCCCCATCACCATTTTCCAGACATCCTGGATGCTTTCGAGGGTAGGCCCTTGGCCGGCCCCTAATGGAGTACCCGAAATTCTAAAAGAAATGACCAGCTCAGCAAAAGCCACTCCGATCACCATTCCAAAATTTCTTGCCAGAGCCAAGAAACTCGATGCGACCCCGACATTCTCCCTGGGAAGCGATCCGATGATAGCACTGTTGTTCGCCGGATTAAAGAGTCCGATTCCGATTCCAAGAATCACCTGCCTCCACAAGATCTCATAATGGGTAACATTCGCTTTTAGAAAAATAAATGAGAAAATGGCTGCACAGGTGATGATCAAGCCGATTGTGGCTGGAATTCTTTCACCAGCCCAGTCTGAGACTTTCCCGCCGATCGGTGCCATCACCATGACGGTCATCGCAACAGGAAACACTAACATCCCTGCTTCTGAAGGAGAATAACCAGCAATATCCTGCAAGAAGAAGGGAATGACAAAATTATGAGCGCCATTCAACCAGAAGGAAAGGAGACTGGCTCCAAGAGAGGCGATAAAGAGTCGGTTTTTAAAGATCCCGAGATCGACCATCGGAGAAGGGCAACGGTGTTCGATTCTGATGAACAGTCCAAAAAAGATCAGAGCGATGAACATCCATCCCCAGAAGAGAGAGGTGATCCCCTGCCCCACGCGATTCAAAAAAAGAAGAAGGGAGGTGATGAAGAGAAAGAAAAAAAGAGCTCCACGGAAATCTAAGGCTACACTTCCGGTGTGTCGGTCTCCTTTCAGAACCTTGAGAGAGAGAAGCGTTCCAATCATCCCTATGGGAAGATTGATAAAAAAGATCCATCGCCAGCCTAAATGTTCTACCAGAACCCCTCCGAGTAACGGACCAGCTATAAATCCAAGGGAGACAACAGACCCGATCATTCCCAACGCTTGCCCACGGTCCTTTTCAGGAAAGGCTGTGGTGATGATTGCCGGACCAATAGCCATCAGCGCAGAGGCACCCAGTCCCTGAATCATTCTCGATCCGATGAGCAAATAGACCGTAGGAGAGGCACCGCAAAGGCCTGAACCCACTGTAAAAGCGATAAAGCCGAGAAGAAAGATTGTTCCGCGTCCTAAAAGGTCAGCCAACCTACCCATCAGAAGCAGGCAGCCTGTAATAATGATCAGGTAAGCCATCACCACCCAGGCAATCGTTTTCAAGTCGGTCTCCAGAGATTGGACAATCGTGGGGAGGGAAATATTGACAATGCTCGCATCGAGCGTGGACATAAAGACGCCGATGGAGATGGTAAGGGTCACCCACCATCGGTTTCTCATCTGGTCTATAACCATGGCTTAGAATTTAAACCAATCTAAATGGGTTATGCAAGAAAATGGAGAGAACCTTTTCTAACCCGGTGAAAATGGGTGGTTTTCTTGAAAGTATCTATAGGTTGCAAGGTTAAACACGAGTGGTTATGATATAGGATAAAAATTTCACAGGTTCAATTTTTAATTGAGGAGTCAGATGAATGAGTAAAAGCATACAAAACAGAACATTTACCGGTGCATCAAAGTATGTGCTTGACGATGAACTGGCCAAGATCGTCAACATCTCAATGGCCCTTGAAATGCCTCTCCTGCTAAAGGGAGAGCCGGGAACTGGCAAGACGATGCTGGCCCATGCCATTGCCGAAGCCCTCCAGATGAGGCTGATCGTCCTCAATGTCAAATCGAGTATGAAACTGATCGATGCCCTTTATCAATATGATACCCTGACCCGCCTCAACGATAGCCGTTTCGGAGATTCGAAAAGGGATGTAAGCAACATTGAAGAATATATCCGCATGGGTAAGATCGGGCAGGCCTTTGTCTCAGATGAAAGGGTGGTTCTTCTCATCGATGAAATTGATAAGGCGGACACCGACTTTCAGGATGACATGCTCGACGTGCTTGACCAGATGCAATTCGATATCATTGAAATTGACAAAACGATTAAGGCAAAACACCGACCCGTCATCATCATTACCTCTAACGCTAAGAAAGACCTTTCAGATCCCTTTCTGGGACGATGTAATTTTCATCATATCGCCTTTCCGGAGCCGGATATGATGAGGAAGATTGTCTCGGTCCATTTTCCCGACATTGACAAGGAATTGCTGGATAGCGCAGTCAGGACCTTCTATCGGCTCAGGGAAATCAAGGGGGTTGAGAAAAAACCGGCGACCCGGGAATTGATCAACTGGATTCGAGCCTTGCGGTCTGATCCCGATTTTCGAGTCAAAGACCTTATCAAGGGAGAGGTGCCTTACCTTGGGGTCCTCTTCAAGAAGAGCCCGGACTATGTTGTGGCTCAGAATGCTGTGTCAAGGTTCAGGGTGTAAGGAAGATCGGTAAGGGTAAGGGTTAGGATTACGAAGCCCGTTTCGTGATTCGGTGACGGTTAAGTAAACTGATTTAAAATACGTTGAACCTTACCTTCTATGAACGATACGGACCTCGTCCCCGTTCGATGAAATCCCTATGTTAAAAATTTATGTTCGTTGATTTTTTCTACCTTCTTAAAAAAGTTGGTATCCCGGTCTCACCGACCTCCTTCTTGAGGCTTCAAAAAGCCTTGAACATGGGTCTGGTCAATTCGGTCGATGATTTCTATACGGCTGCTCGCTCCATTCTTATCAAAAGCGAAAGATATTTTGACCTCTACGATCAGGTCTTTGCCCACCGTTTTCAGGGAGTGGAGTTGAAGGAACCCGACATCGTTGAGCTTTCCGAAGTGGCCCGTGCTCTTCTTGAAGACTGGTTAAAAAATCCAAAAGAGTTGGCAGATCTTCTTGGCGTCAAGGAAGAGGAATTAAGCAAGTTAACTCCGGAAGAGTTAATCCAATACTTTCTCGATCGGTTAAAGGAACAGACCGAAGCCCACCATGGAGGAAGCAAGTGGATTGGAACAGGAGGAACCTCTCCAGTGGGTCATTCTGGATATCATCCAGGCGGCATGCGAGTAGGCGGGGTTTCAAGAAACAAGTCAGCCGTCAAGGTGGCAATGGAGAGAAGGTATCGGGATTACTCCCAGGAGGGTCCGCTTACAGAATCACAGATGGGAGAGGCCTTAAAACGTTTACGAAACATGGTTCCCCATGGCCCAAAAGATAGGGTCAATATCGAAAAGACAATCTATGAAACCATGAAGAATGCAGGGGAGATCGAGATCGTATTCGATCAGAGCCTGAGAGACCGCCTCAAAGTCATTCTGGCCATCGACAATGGAGGATGGTCCATGGACCCTTATATTGGAATCGTGCAGACCCTCTTCAACTATGCTCGGGCCCAGTTTAAAGACTTGCGAACCTTCTTTTTCCACAATACCATTTATGATTATCTCTGGGAAGATCCTCAGCGAAGGTCGAAACCCTTTCCTGTTGCCGAACTGCCCCGCCTTGATCCCGAGACGAGGTTCATCATTGTCGGCGACGCGAGCATGGCGCCCTATGAGCTGATGTCCACAGATGGTTCGATCTATGTGGGAGAGCGATCCGGAAAACCCAGTTACATGAGGCTGGAGTTCATTGCCAAAACCTTCCCCCACTCTGTTTGGCTTAACCCGGTGCCTCAGGCTGAATGGCCTTATACCCGAACGATTTTGCACATTCAGGAAATCTTCCCCATGTTCGAACTGACCCTCGACGGTCTCGAAAAGGCCATCTCTCACCTGATGCGGAAGAATTAAAACCCCTCCCTATCACTCTTTTTTGAAAAAATGAAAGACCACAATCTCAGGGATGGTATCAATACGCATGGGTGGTCCCCAGGTGCCCACTCCGCTGGAGGTGTAAACGACAAGGTCCCCAAATTGTTTCAGCCCATAATCATAACCTTTGTAAATCGCTGAGGTGATGAATCGGAAAAGAAAGACCTGTCCTCGGTGGGTGTGACCGGAAATCTGAGCAGAGATCCTAAAATCTCTTGCAATCTCCAGATCATAAGGGGCATGTTTGAGGAGGAGGCTCGGTTTCTTCTGGTCGATCTCCATCTTCTCAAGCATCGCCCTGAACCGATTTTGATTTTTTGAAGCCCCATAGCCAACGCCGATGATTTGTAACCCATCGATCTCCACCTTTTCATTGTCAAGCACTTTTAATCCCGCATGGCGAATGGCATGGAGATACGGAGTAGAGTCATAAAACTCTTCGTGATTGCCGGTGATGAAATAGACACCCAGTGGAGGAGCAATCTGCGATAAGGGCTGTACCATATGATGGAGATCCATTGCCTCGCCACCATCATAAAGATCTCCGCCCAAAAAGACGATGTCTGGTTTTAAATTCTGAATCATACCCGTGATGCGTTTGGCAAACCGGTGATTTCTTACCTGGCCTAAATGAACGTCGCTAATCCAAACCACCCTCCTTCCCTCCCAGGCAGAGGGTAGATTGGGGAGGGGCAGATGAACGGTGTTAATGCGAATGACCCCAGCGTTAAAAAATCCATAGAAGCTTCCCATCGCAGCGATCCCGAACAGAACCAGAAGCAAAGTCTTTCGATCCACAGGAAGGCAGAAGAGTTTGGAAAAGCCATAGAGACCCCACGCTAAAAAGGAAGCCAGAAAGAGAAGATAAAAGATCCCCAGCCAGGAAACTGAGACAGTGTAAAGCGTTCGAACAAGAAGGTGAGAATAGCGGTAGGAAAGAAAAGACGAACTGATAAGACTGATGGACAAAAGAGCCAAGGCGATCCGCAAGGCCCAGAGCTTTGCCGGATCGGTCACACTAAAGAAAGAGGTAAGGGTCCGGTAAAGAAACCAGTGGCCCAAAAAGAGGATCGACTGAACAAGGCTGAAAAAGAGGAAGAATCGCATAGGGTTTATTCATTATAAGGGATCAGCTCCTGTTCCGCCATGAAAAGCTATTCAAACAGGGATGGAGGATTTCAGTTTGGTGCCCTCTTTTTCCAGTTCACTAAAAAGATTCCGATTGAAACCATCGGGAGGCCCACCCTCAATGAGAACGTGAACTCTTCCCGAATGAAGAGGACGCCAGAGAGGACACCAAAGATTGGAGTAAAGAAAGTAAAGGCGCTGAGCCTGCTCACGGAGTATCGATGAATCAAATGAAACCAGACGAGATAACTGATAAAGGCCACAATGACCGACTGATAGATAATCGAGACAAGAACAGGAAGACTCATTTGGTAAATCCAATTCGCCTCCAGAATAAGGCTCGCCACAAAGAGGATAGGAATGGAGAAGAAGAGCTGATAAAGGAAAGTATGAATGGGTTCCACCTTCCCTGCCATAAATCTTTTAATATACAGGGTCGTTGCCCCCCATAATATCCCTGCGGTAATCTCCAAAAGGTCCCCAAAGAGCATATGAGGTTTTGCGGCTTTAGGTTTCCCATAAAAAACAGAGACGATCCCAGCAAAAGCGATGATGAGGCCCAGGGTCTTTAAAAGGGTGAGCCTGTCTCCTTTGAGGAAAAAGTGGGCACCAACAGCAACGACAAAAGGACTCAGATAAACAAAAACAACCGAACGGGCTGAGTCTGTATAGAGCATTCCGAAATAGATACACGCGAATTCCAGACCAAACAGCAGGCCGACCACCACTCCATGGAAGAGTCGAATATCGGTATGAAATAATGTCTCGCCCTTACGCAGGCAATAAATTGCCCCACAGATCGAAGCAATAATCGACCGGAGCGTCGATCCGAAGACCGGAGCAATCCCTTCATTAGAAACCTTAATGGCAGAATAATTCAATCCCCACAGGAGCGTAAGGATAAGGATAGCCAAAATCGCTTTAAGGTCTAAATAGTCTTTGCTGTCAGGAGAATTCATCGCCTCAGCCTTTGACCCCAGGAGCAGATTACTCACTTTTTAAGTAAAAAGCAATGATTCTTTCTTGGTAACCCCCTCAGTTAAAGAAATAAAAAAGGGTTGGGAGGTTGCTTCGGAAAAACCTTGAAGCGAAACCTCTGTTTGTCAAAACGACCCAATCTGATTTAAAAAAATCCGATTCAAAGGGCATGAGGGCTTCGATGAGGATAACCTTTTATAACCGCTCTTCAAGGTTTTGGAGGGGGAACGTTCCAACCCTTTTAAACCGAACACACCCCATAACTGAGGGGTTACCTATTTATGGTCCCCTTGAGCAAAGGGATAAGGTTGATTGAAAAGGGGTGCAAGGATCAGGACTTGATCTCATGGATAGGAATCTGATTCATCTGGAGTCCCAGGAGCTCCGGAACAATCCCCAGGCTAAGACCCAGAAGCTGCGGGTAGAGGATGGAGGGCAGAGGAGGAGCGAAAATCTTCTGGGTGACCAGGTTTTTTTGAATGGTATCAAATTGAATCTGGCAATAGGTGCAGGCCGTGCAGAGATAGTCTGCCCCCGAGGCTCTCCCATTGTTCAATTTTTTCAGGGTCATTTCCTTTGATAGGTCATCATGAGTTCCCAGAAGAGGTGCACCACAACATTCGAGCCTCATCAACCAGTCAATGCTCCTGGCGCCTGTGGCTTCCACCAGCCGATCAAAAAGGGAAGGCATGGCTGGATGATCGAATTGAACAACCTGGCTCGGTCGTAATGCATGACAACCATAATGGGCAGCTATCTTAAGCCCATTCAAGGGGTTTTCAATTTGATTTTTAATGGCCTCAACTCCTACCTCCTGATGCAAGACGGTTAAGAGATGTTTCACCTTCACCTCTCCCGAGTACCGAAGGTCTTCTCGTTGAAGAACCTCATTCACTTCTTTTCGCAAAGCCTCATGCTCTTTCAGGAGAAAGTCAGCCTTTTTCAATGTGCCGTAACAACATTGGCAAAGAGCCATAACATCCAACCCTTGCTTTTCGGAAAGAGCCAGGTTTCTAACAGAGGCGAGAAGAAAGGTCTTGAAATTGATGTTTCTTAATGGATACCCACAACAATTAAAGGTTTCAAGATCCATAAGCTCTACGCCTAATCGCTTTAAAACGGCTCTCGAAGAACTCTCGTATTGTTTTAATCGAACAGGAATCTGGCATCCTAAAAATAATGCAAATTTCATAATTTTTTCTCTTTCGTGGATTTGATAGCGATAGTTTTTAATTCATAGAGAATATCGGTCACAGGAACTCCTCTAGGGCACTGTTCCTGGCAGCGGTAGCAGGTCAAGCAGTCCCATAGCATGTTTGATCCAATCGCCAGATCTTTGAGTCCCAATCCTGCCGCATGCATAATTTGATGGGGAAGAAGCCCGAGCACCTCTTGTGGATTCTCGTAATGAGACACCACCGGACAAACTGTGGTGCAGGTCTGACAACCGAAACAGAAAGAATAATTTTTTGATTGTGCCGAAAGGCCCAGACCCCGTGTGAAGGAAGGATCGATGGGTGGGAGAGGGAGGAGAGCTTCTTTGTTGATCATGGCCTCACATTGGGCCTGGATTTCTCTTTTCGCCTGAGTGAGGGGCTTCTCATAATTTTCTGAATCACCCTCTCTTCTCATCAACCCACGATAATACGAAAGAGGAGAAAGGATAGAAAGTTCAGGAATGCCTCTCTGGAGAAGAAGTTCTCTCACCTGATTCCAGACCTCTTGAAGATTGATACCCACCGGGCAGACGACCGTACATCGGTAGCAGTTCGTGCAGAGATAGACGCCTTCTTGAAGATCCCGAATCTCCTTTTCGGTCAGAGGTATGCCAGAAGCCAGAGCTCTGATGGAGGCAATCTTTTCAGAGGGGAGAATATTGATGTTGGCAATCCCTTCATAGGCAATGGCCACCGAACAATGAGAGGTACACATAGCACAATGGGTGCAGGCATCCAATTCCATCAATTGAATCATCGAAAGGTTCTTTCCCATCCAGGTCTTCGAAAACCCTCTGAAGTGAATAAGTGCTTTCAACCATTGTTGAATGGTTTGGGAAAAACTCTGTTTCATCGCTCCTCCATAAGAGACTTAATTAAAACAACAAGGGGGCTGATCAGAATATGGAACATCTTACTGAAGGGAAGATAAGCCACCAGAGCCCCTGTCAGAATGGCGTGTGCATACCACCCATAAGGATAGACCACCTCCCAGCGGACAGGAAACAGTCCAAGCAGGAGAGAGACAGGATAACCAATAAAAGAGGAAAGGGCCTGCGAAAGAGGAAGAGCAGTCAACAGGATCCTCATCCCCTCGACCCAAAACCCGGTCAGCAAGATGGCTCCGATCAAACTCACCACCCCATAGTCCTGTCCCATGGAGACGACCTTCTCAGTTTTTCCTTTGATGCGTCTCAAGATCGCTGCCAGCGCCCCCAAGAGAATCAATAATCCTAAAAGATCATGGAGGAAGGCAAAGGTCGGATGATTCTTATCAAGCCACATCGCCACTTTGGGATTCATGGGAAAGGCAGCCATTAGCAGATAGAGAATCCATCCGATCACAAACCGGAGGAAGATGGGAAGGTAAATGAGGCTATGAATCGTCCAGCGGCTGACGCTCTCCTTTAAAATTTTCCTTAAGAGAAGGACGTCGATCACAAAAACTTTCAGGATTCGAAAGATCTTCCTTGAAAAGAGAATCTGCCAGGCTTTTTCTCCGAGATAGGAAAGTTTTTCACCAAAGGTAAACGAAGGATCTACGACCGTTCCCTGAAACCAGAAGGTGAGAGTGGCTCCGATGCCAATCAGAAAGAATAAAATGGAGACGATGGAAATGGGATCATTGAGCGTTATGGAACTGCTATGACAGCCCATACAGATCAAACTTTTTGCCGGTAGAACAACGATGGGAGCCCCCACCTGGTTTTTAGGAAAGTGGCACTTGTTGCAAGCCTCGTGATCCTTGAATTCGGCAAGACGGTGAGACGTCATCTTCAGGGGAAAGCCCTCTTTGGTTTTGGCTAAACCAATGCGGCCCGTTTTCGGGTCTTTGATGACCTCTTTCGATTCATGATGGCAAGCTTCACAGGCGACGCTTCGGTGGGGATCATGGGCGGTCCCCGAACCGTGATATCCATGACAGGAGGCACAATCAAACCTTAGCGTTCGATGGGGAGAAGAGGCAATCCCCTGATGGCACAGGACACAAGCAATCCTGCGATGGATGGTTTTGCTATATTCCTGGGGATCGATATAGACCGAGACCGTTTTGTCATTGACCTGTTTCACCACATCCTTTTTTTCGTGGCAGTTCATGCAGAAGAGGATGGAGGTCATCACCCCTTCGTTCGTTTTGAGATTGGGCTGGCGATGGCATCGCAAGCAAAGCTTCTTTTCCGCTTCCATCCGTTCTTCATCCGTCAGACCGCGTCCGTAGGTAACCCCATGGAAGAATCCGGTAAGAAGCGTCAGAACCACCAAGAGAAGGAGGTCTTTTCTGACTCTTCGCTTTTCTTTCATGTGTGGGTTCCGGTTTAAATCTTCCCACTCCAGGGGATGATGCTCCTTGATCTTTTCCGCCTCCATCTGCCCCGTGAAGATCGATTTATCCATAGGGAAAACGCTTGCCCGGAGGTGGGCATTAAAAAGATGAACGACGAAGATAAACCCCATGGCCAACAAGGCCTCGTCACTGTGGATGGTATAGGCGATGTTAAACCAGAACCCTGGCAAAAAGCGGGAAAAGAACTCCGGAAACCAGAGCAGTAAGCCAGAACCGCCAATAAAGGTAATCCCCCAGAAAACAGCCCAGTAATCAAATTTTTCCCAATACGTAAAGCGTCCGAATTTTGGTGGAGAGCCCTTTCCCAAAAAATACAAGAGATGTTGGTAAAGATCCTGAAAATCTTTTCGGGAAGGCACAATAGAATGAGGTCCGAGGAGTTTTCCCTTCAAAACGATCAGATCATATGCCACATAGAGGAGATGGAGGATAAAATAACCGAAGGTCATTCCTGCAAACCACCGGTGAAAAATACCGGCTCCTTTCACTCCTCCCCAGAGAGCAACCAGCCCTTTCGCCCAGAAGGCTTCGGGATATTTCAGGGGAAGCCCAGTCAACGCTAGGCCAAGAAAGGTGATCATCATCACCAGATGGATCACCCGATGAAAAAGATTAAATCTCCAGTAGACTTCTCTCTGATCTTCCTTCATAGACATAAGGTTATTTCCTCTTCAACCATTCATGTGCCTTCCTGAGAATCCAGACCAGGGTATGAGAATAGAAGAAAGCCAGCACCCCGAAGACGAGGAGTCCAAAACCAATTTCAACCCAGCGGAGAACATTTAACTTGTTTAGCTTTTCGACATCTTCTTTTTTAACGCCCTCTTTTGAGGCATGAATTACGAAATCGGTAAAACGAAGGCTCGCATTGGGATGACATTTCTGACAAGCCTCCAGAGCGGTTTCCTTTTTCTTTAAGGAGAGGCAGGTGTGGGCACCATGGCAGTCCGTGCAATAAGCAGAAGCCTCATAGCCTAAGGTGGCAGCGGCTTTCCCATGGTAATTTTCAAGATACGTCCGTTTCTCAGCAGGATGACATTCCCCGCACATCTCGGTCATCCAGCGGCCGACTTCCAGTCGGGACGGAAGGGCTATCACGTAATGGCTGACATGGCAATTCCCACAAGTGGGCGCGTCCTTCTTTCTTTCTATGAGGGCCCTGGCATGAGCTCCTTTGAGATAACGTTGATAGACCTGGGGATGGCACCTCTCGCATCTCTGATAATCATAAAGAAGGGTGGAAGAGCGGTTCAGGAGCTGGGGATCCGGGTGTTTGACCCCTTTCTCTTCGATATTGGAGTGGCATTCGGAACAGGAAAGGCGCCCATGAGATGATGCCTGAAATTTACTCATATCCACAAACCAGGATCGCCTGGGCAGAGATAGTTCAGTGGCTTGAAGAGAACAGGCCAGCCCAAACAGAACACCGAAAGAAAAAAAAGTCCGTAAAAAGATCTTAAGCATTTTTCTCTTCCTCATTGGAATGACTCATGAACCCTAAGAGGATCATAGCCCATGGGTTACTTGATCTGCGGCCTTGGCAAGAGCCCTGCCCTCTCGGCAATCTCTTTCACCTTCTCTTCCCACTCAATGGCCATAATGTGGATTCCTCGCACCCCGGGAATCTCTTTCAACCTCTGGATGGTCTCGACACAGATCCTGATGCCCTCTTCTGCCTGCTTCTCTTTTGGCACCCCTTTTAACCTCTCAATCATCTCATCAGGAACATCCATCCCCGGCACCTGATTCTTCATATATCTTGCCATCCCTACTGATTTGAAAGGCGTCACTCCAGCCAGGATGGCCACCTTCTCATGAAGGCCCCGGTTCCTCACCATCTCCATCCATTTTTCAAAGCGCGGCACATTGTAAATACACTGGGTTTGCAAAAATTCCACTCCTGCCTTAACCTTCTTCCCGAGCCGTGCTGCTCGAATTTCAAAGGGATCGGCAAAGGGATTCTCCGCCGCTCCGATAAAGAGCATGGGCCTTCCCTTTAATTCCTCTCCACCTAAAAACTTCCCTTCATCTCTCATGGTCTTGACGGTCTGGATCAACTGGATGGAATCCATATCGAAGACATTTTTCGCCTTGGGATGATCCCCGAATTTCTGATGATCCCCGGTCAGACAGAGGATGTTATTGATCCCAAGGGCGGCGGCACCAAGGATATCGCTTTGAATGGCGATCCGGTTTCTGTCTCGACAGACCATTTGGAGGATAGGATCAAATCCCATCTCCTTTAAGATCAGGCACGAAGAAAAAGAGCTCATTCTAACAACAGAGGTCTGGTTGTCGGTGACGTTGACGGCATCGACGACCCCTTGAAGAAGTTTCCCTTTCCTCCGGATCACCTCAGGATCTGCTCCCCTGGGAGGTCCACACTCCGAGGTCACCACCAACTGACCACTCTCTAAGATACGCTCAATATTAGATTGTGTTTTCATTCCTATTTCTCTCCTCCAACATGACAGCCTGATAGGGGAAACCCAAAGCACGAAATCCGGTCGCTACGACCGCCCATACTGTGCGAATTTCGAAACAATTTCAAAGTACCAAAATATAAACTATGAAAATTCGAACTTCGGATTGATTGCTTTCGTTACAACTTTAGGTCTTCCCTCACCCTTTTTCTGGGTCCACCATCCCTTGCAGGCGTCCAATCCTTGATGGGGATAATCTCTTCATACTTGTCGAGTTGACCCAATTCTTTCAGCCGATCAATGATAAGCTGCCAGCCACAGTCAAGTTCTTTGTCCACTTCACACTTCCCGTTGGACGATCCGCCGCAGGGCCCGTTCAACAGGCTCTTTGCACATCTCGCAATCGGGCAAACCCCTCCGGTGAGATGGAGGACACACTCACCGCAGCCCTGGCATCGTTCGGCCCACACCCCTTGCTCCAGGGTGACCCCTAAAAAGGTGGTATTGACTGCCGGAAGTACGACCTTGTTTCGGTACCTTTCCGCCACATACTGGATTCCTGCGCCACAAGCCATGGATAGGATGACTTCGTAATCTCCGGCAAAAGAACGAATCTGATCAATATACTCATGATCACACTGACGCTCCAGAGTAAACTCTTTAATCTCAACAGGCTCCCCATCTTTGGCCCGGGAAAGACGAATCTCTGAAGCCAAGACTCCCACCTCTCGCTCTCCCCCTGTAGCACAGACCGTCACACATTCGTTGCACCCTAAGAGCAAAATCTTTTGATAAGGTTTAAGCATGGAAAGGATCTCTTCCAACGTTTTCCTGTTCGCAACAATCATAGAAACCTCCAGTTAGTTCGGAGTCCTTTAGCCCGGAGTTCGGAGAGTTGGCGTTTTGAACACCGAATGACGAACTCCAAACTCATCACTTTCTCTTTTTCACAGGGCTTGGTCCCAGTGCCCGGATCTTCTCGGTCATCTCTCTGGCCACTTCTGCAAAGCGCTGCCCCTGAGCTGAGCTCATGTTATACATTTCCACCCTTCCTGCTCCCAATCCCACCTCATCGAGCAGGGTTTTGACATACTGAACCCTTTTTTTGGCCCGAAGATTGCCTTTCAAGAAGTGACATTCTCCTTCCAGGCATCCTGCCAGATAGACCCCATCCACTCCGGATTCAAAGGCTTTGAGGATGAGCAGAATATCCACTCTACCGGTACAGGGGACTTTAACGATCTTTACATTGCTGGGATAATGGAGCCTCATCGAACCTGCCAGGTCCGCCGCATTGTAGGCTCAATACTCGCAACAAAAGGCGAGGATTTCTGGCTCAAAGGGAGGAGTGGCTGATTCGTGAGTTGTGGTTCGTGTTTCTTGAAGGGCTTCCATTCCTTCTCCTATCTGTTCAGATTCAATCCCTAAACGATCTAACTCTCCGAACTCTGAACGCAGAACTCTGAACTAAAAATAAGCGCCTGGCTTTTGGACCAGAGCTGACGGTCCCTGTAGTGCATTAATTCAATGGCTCTGGCAGGACACTCCGCTGCACAACTACCGCAACCCTTACACATGGCTGGATCAATCTCTGCCTCGCCCTTGGCATTGATGATCGGGACATTATAGGGACAGACCCTTACACAGGTCAGACAGGCGGCACACCGTTCCCCTTCTACCACGGCAACCACGCCTCCCACCTGAAGGACCTCTTTAGAAAGGACGGAGGCGGCCCGGGCAGAGGCTCCCAAGCCATGGGCGATGGCTTCATCAATCGGCTTGGGAGCGTGAGCTAACCCGCAAACAAACACCCCATCTGTTGCAAAATCGATGGGCCGCAGTTTCACATGGGCTTCCACAAAAAACCCGTCACTATTGAGTGGAACTTTAAAAAGATTGGCAACGGGATTGAGTTGAGGAGGTACGATGGCTGTCGCCAGGACCAGCAGATCAGGTCTAATTTCCATCTCCCGATGCAACACAGAATTGGTAAAACGGACCTGGAGATCTTTTGCCTCCCTGCTGACCTTCAATTCTTTTTGATCATCATAACGAATAAAGTGAATCCCTTTCGCACTCGCCTCGCGATAAAGATCTTCGCGCAGGCCATAGGTCCTCATATCTCGATAGAGAATGAAGACCTCCATCTCGGGGTTGATCTCTTTTAATCGAATGGCGTTCAAAACCGAATGGGTGCAACAGACTTTTGAACAGTAGGGTCTTTCCTTAATACGAGAGCCCACACACTGGATAAAAACGGTTGTGGCCATTGATGTTAACGAATCGTCTCTATCGATCAATCGCCGGTCTAATTCTAAACCGGTCAAAACTCGTGGGTCCTGACCATAGAGATACTGTTCGGGCTTTAACTCTGAGGCTCCCGTCGCAATAATGGCAACGCCGTATTCCAATCGTTTTTCTACGCCATGGGTTTGAATGATAGATCTAAAATTCCCAACAGATCCTTCGACCTGTTTCAATTCGGTATTCAAATACAACTCAATCTTAGGGTTCGATCGAACCTCACGAATCATTTGATCAAGATAGGGTTGAACATCTTCCCCCTTCCAGGTTCGATGGAGGTTTCGTGCTTGCCCGCCCAGAGCCTCACCCTTTTCGATGAGATAGACCCCGAAGCCCTGTTCAGCAAGGCTTAAAGCCGCGGTCATCCCTGACAGGCCTCCTCCAATGACCAGACAGTTATGATTCAGGCTTCGGTTCATCTGGTGAAGTGGCTCCAGATTCCTGGAACAGGCCACAGCCATCCGGATAAGTTCTTTTGCCTTTTCTGTTGCCTCTGCCTTCATGCCCATATGAACCCAGGAACATTGATCTCGAATGTTAGCCATTTCAAAAAGATAGGGATTGAGGCCTACTTCTCGGATTGTATCTCTGAAAAGGGGCTCATGGGTGCGGGGGGAACAGGAAGCCACAATCACACGGTTCAGGTTCAGCTCCCTGACTCTTTCCTGAATGATCTTTAAGGAATCTGCAGAACAGGTATAGATCGTATTCTCTGCATGGACCACTCCAGGAAGCGATTTGGCATATTCCGTTACCTCTTTCACATTTACGGTGCCGGCAATGTTAATTCCACAGCTGCAGATGAAGGCACCAATCCGGGGCTCCTCCTCGGGAGAAATCTCTCGTTCTGGAGGATATTCCTTCTTTCTTGCCAGCATGCCTCGGGCTTCACCAATCACAGAAAGGGCTCTGGCAGCCGCTCCGCTTGCCTGGATCACACTGTCCGGAATGTCTTTCGGAGCCTGGAAGGCACCGCAAACGAAGACTCCTGATTTCGATGTCAGGACCGGGTCAAAGCTGCTTTTAAAGGGAAAGTCATACGGGTCCAGATGGATATCCAATCTTCTTGCCAGTTCGACAGCCTCTTTGGGGACTCCAAACCCGACGGATAAGACAACCAGATCAAAGACCTCCTCAACCTTTTTTCCAGCTTCATCCGTGTATTGGATGAGGAGGTCTCCTGGTTCTTCCCCTGGAAGGATACGTGTGATTCTCGACTTAACAAAACGGACCCCTGCTTCCTTTGCCCGCTCATAGTATCTCTCAAAATCCTTGCCATGGGTTCGCATGTCAATGTAGAAGATGGCTGTATCCAGGGGGTCTTTCGAATGTTCCTTGGCAACCACAGCCTCCTTGATAGCATAGGTGCAACAGACCGCTGAGCAATACGGTTTGGTCCCTTCATGGGTGTCTCTCGATCCAACGCACTGGATGAAGGCGATCTTCTTCGGTTCCCGATGATCTGAAGATCGACGGATCAGATGGCCTCCCCAGGGACCGGAGGCGCTGAGCATTCTTTCAAATTCGATGCTAGTGACCACATTGGGATAACGTCCGTATCCCAGCTCGGGCGAGAGTTCGGGGTTAAAGAGTGAATAACCCGGAGAGAGGATGACCGAGCCCACTTCCAGTTCTTCAATCGTGGGGGCTTGCTGGTGGTCAATGGCTTCTCGTTTGCACACTTTGACACAGAGATGACATTCTGAACAGATTCCGCAGGCAAGACATCGTGCCGCCTCCTGCCTGGCCTGTTCTTCAGTAAGCACCAGCTCCACCTCTCTAAAGTTTCTAATTCTCTCATGTTCGGGCAACTCGGGAATCTTTGTCCGGGGCGATAAATCAACCTTTCCCTCCTCAATCATCTGATCAATCTCTTCGCGAGAGAGATCAACCACAGGAAGAGGGACCTGCTCTCTTGGGGTGAGAAGAGGAACTCCCCTTAAGTAACGATCGATCGAAAGCGCCCCTCTTCGGCCATCGGCAATGGCTTGGATCAAGATCCAGGGACCTCTGGCGACATCGCCTCCTGCGAAGATTCCCGGTCGATTGGTCGCTAACGTATGGGGATCGATAGCGAAGGTGCCCTTCGGGGTGACCTCAAGACCGTGGGTCTCCTCAAGGAACGAAATTTCAGGTGCTTGTGCCACGGCTGCAATCATGGTATCTGCTGGGATGATAAATTCAGAATCCTTAATAGGAATCGGTCTTCTTCGTCCCGATGAATCTGGCTCCCCCAGCTCCATCTTCACACACTTAACGGCCTTGACATGACCTTCCTCAACCACCACCTCAACAGGTGCCGTTAGGATTTGGATGTCGATGCCTTCCCTTTCCGCAGCTTCGATTTCCCACCAATTAGCAGGCATCTCATCTTTTGAACGCCGGTAAAGGATCTTCACCTCTTTGGCACCCAATCGCAATGCCGTTCGGGCCGCATCAATCGCCACATTTCCTCCACCGATGACAATCGTTTTCTCTCCTACTTTGGGCGCTCCATTTCTTCCCAAAGGGGGCGTTTCCCCTCCCGGTGGTGTGTGTCGCTCTGCCAAACTGACCGCTTGGAGAAAGGGAACGCCGTGGTATACCCCTATTGCATCTTCTCCGGGAATACCCAATTTCTGTGGCTCATGGGCTCCCATGGATAAAAAGATCGCAGCAAATCCTTCTTCAAAAAGGCGATTGATGTCGCGAACAGGCGTATTCAATTTCAATTCGACATTGGGATGATGAATGATGTCGTCAATTTCGCGCTGGAGCACATCCCTTGGCAGACGATAGGCAGGAATACCTACCCGCATCATGCCTCCTGCCACAGGGAGCGCTTCAAAGATCGTGACCGTATACCCCATACGGGAGAGCTGGTGGGCGCAGCTCAATCCTGCAGGACCTGCCCCAACAATCGCCACTCTTGCTTTGGGCGGTTCTGGTTCTTGATAGGAGGATTGAGGACCGGCTGTTTCCTCCTTCTTTTGCTCCTCCGGATGTTCATAAACCCAATCTGCAACGAACCGTTTAAGAGCGCAGATGGAGACTGGACTGTCCAATTTTCCACGGTTGCACTTCTCTTCACAAGGATGGTTACAAACACGCCCTACAGAGGCAGGAAAAGGATTATACTCTTTGACCACATCAAGGGCCTCTCTATAGCGTCCGGCATGGATGAGTGCGACATAGCCCTGGGCACTGGTCTCGGCAGGGCAGGTGGCTTTGCAAGGACTGGTCCCCTTTTTGGTCACGAGGAAAGTATTGGGCACCGCCTGCGGATAGGGCCGATAAATCGCTTTTCTCTGATCAAGGCCTTCATTAAATTCATTGGGCAAAATGATAGGACAGACCTCTGCACAATCATTACAGCTCGTACATTTATCCATCGCTACATAACGAGGATGTTTTCTGATGAAGGCTTTGAAATGTCCGGCCTCTCCTTCCAGACCGACCAATTCCGCATTGGTCATGATGTCGATGTTGAGATGTCTGCCTGCCTCAACCAGTTTGGGAGAGATGATACACATGGCACAATCATTCGTAGGAAAGGTCTTATCAAGTTGAGCCATCTTCCCACCAATCGCCGGGGATCGTTCTAATAAATAAACTCGAACGCCTGAATTGGCTAAATCAAGAGCCGCCTGCACCCCGGCGATCCCTCCCCCTACCACTAAGGCAGCACCAATTTTTTTATGGTCATGATGATTCATGGACAGAAAATCCTTTCTTCATTAAACATCGCCTTACCACCTCTCCTTTATGGGGAAAGGGAGTCTACCCTTCAGGAGAGATCGCTTTAAAATTTCTTATCCCCCAGATGTTTTGAAATCTGTTCCTCTGATTCGACAGGGACAAAATGGATTCCTTCGCAAAGATTCCGGAGCCCATTGACCAACTGGTGCATCATTTCCTTCATGGCCTTCTCTCTATCTGAAGTCTTCATCAGTCTCTCCATAAAATGGGAAGGGATTCTACCTGCTTTCACATGCCCATTCAAAAAAAGCCCAACCTCTAAAGACCTGATCAGGAGAACCTCTGCGACCACTGGAACCTGAATCGGCGCAACCTTTTTCACGAATTGTTCAAAAAGATCCAGATCGAAGACTGGCGTGGTTAAGAAGTACTGCGTCCCTAATCCCGCCAATTCTTCCATCTCTTTTAATGCCATGTCTGGAATCTCGCTCCCCCAGCTTGCATCCACCCCGGCTCCAATACAGACAGAGTGTTTTTGGGGAAGTGTTTTACCGGTGATATCGCGGCCATTTCTTAGCTGGTCAACGACGGAAAAAAACTTGCCCTTATCCACATGGAAAAACATCAGTTCCTGAAGACTATCGCCAGTGATCCGGTAATCCTCTACAAAGGTGAGGATATTCTCGATCCCAGCCTCAAAGGCTTGAAGAAGAAATTCCTGGAGGTCAATTCGGCTTTTTTCACGGCAGTTGATAAGCAGGATGGGCTCGAGTTGTTGATCCTTTAGAACGCGACCCGCCCGAATGGTCTCTGTCACCCATCCCTCAATGTCGATCTCTGGAATTCCAAGAGCTTTGATTTCCATCTTAATTCGATCAATACGGTCAAAAAGTTCCTGGGGTTCAGTCCCCAAAGGGAAAAAAATTTCAGACGTGATCACAAATCCTTTCTGTTTTAGGCGCTCTGCTAAACTCATACATTCTTAAACAAAGAAAGTGAAATGGAACGAAAGCGTTCACTTCTTCAACCCAAGCAACTTTGCGACTTCGTATTTCAACTGTTCGAGAGGAAGAGGTTTCGAAAAACAGGCATCCGCACCATATTCTTTCATCTGTTTGAAGGCTTCATCATTGAGGTAAGCTGAAAGAACGATGATTTTGATATCTTTCGTTTCCGGATTGGATTTGATTTTTTGACAAACCTCATATCCATTAATATCCGGCATCATGATATCAAGGATCAGGAGGTCTGGTTTAAAGTGGCTGACCTGTAACCCTGCCTCAAAACCATCCGAAGCCGAAATCATTTCGTATCCGAATTCGTCTTCTTCGAGGGCTTGAACAATGGTTTCAACAATAATTTTGTCATCATCTACCACAAGGATCTTTTTTCTCTCTTCTCCCTTGGCCTCCTCAACGACTGGCATTCCTTTCTCTTTTAAAAATTGATCCAGATCCTCTTTCTTGATTCTGCGATGTCCCCCAACAGTCTTATATGCTTTTAAATGACCAGCCTCGATCCAGTTGATGATTGTTTTCGGAGAAACCTTACAATATTTACTGGCCTGGGATACGGTCAAAATTTCCATAATTTACTCCTTTTACAGATTTTATGGATTTTTCAACTACTACAATATTTTCAGTTTGTCAAGTAAAATTTTTACTTGAGTTTATTATTTCTTATAATTAATTGATTTTATTAAGAATATTTATTATGTGAAAAATGATACTTGGAAAGGCAATTCAACTAAAATAAAAAAATTTAATTTGTAGAGAAAAAATTCTTTTGGGGAAATGAAATGGTGTGAGGCAAATTCAAAAAACTTCTTATTTTATTCCAAACCATACTCTAAGGTGGCCATTTCCTTCATTTTAAATTTCTGGATTTTGCCAAGGGGAGTCATGGGAAATTCCTTGACGAATTTTAAATAGCGGGGCACCTGAGAAGGTGGAAGTTTCTTCTTACAGAACTGAAGAATCTCTTCTTCTTTCAAATCCACACCCTCCTCCAATTTAATCCAGACGGCAATCTCTTCTCCCAATCTTTTATCAGGAACGCCAAAGACCTGAGCGTTCGAGATTCCCGGAAAGGTAAATAAGACCTCTTCAATCTCTGCAGGAAAAATCGTTTCCGTTCCTTTTTGAATCACCTCTTTCAATCTCCCAACCATTCTTACGTATCCCTGTTCATCCATGGTCGCAAGGTCTCCAGTATGTAGCCATCCCTCCCGGTCAATCGCCTTCTCAGTGGCTGCCGGCATTTTATAATATCCTTTCATATTTAACCCCCGGGCGCACAATTCTCCCACCACCCCTTTGGGGACTTCCTCCCCTGTCTTCGGATCCATCATCTTCACCTCCACATTGGGGAGCGGCCTTCCCACTGTTGAAACCCGCAGTTCCAGGGGATCATCGGGTCTTGTCTCTGTGATCCAGGAAGAAGACTCTGTCAGTCCATAACCAATGACAATTTCCCTAACCCCCATCTCCTCAACAATCTTTTTCATCACCTCCATTGGACACTGGGCTCCCCCCATGATTCCGGTACGAAGGGATGCAAGACGAGAAGGCTGATAACGTGGATGGTCCATGAGAGAGATAAAAGCGGTCGGAGAACCGTAAATGGCTGTGCAATGCTCTTTTTCAATCGCTTCGAGAACTTTTCCAGGTTCAAAGGTTTCAGAAGGAAGGACAAGAGTTGCACCTTTGATAATCGCCGCAAGGGTGACGCAAACACAGCCAAACATATGGGATAAAGGAACAGAAAGACACAACCGGTCTTTTTCGGTTATTCGTTGAATCTCGGCACTCGCCGCGGTCGTATTGAGAATTCCGAAGTGAGTGGACATCACCCCTTTTGGAACACCTGTTGTCCCGGACGTATAAAGAAGGGTAACGACATCGTCCATTCGGCAATCATGTGCTCGCTCATGCAAAACATGATCTTTCACATCCTTTCCCATCTCCAAGAGGGTTTTCCATTTCATCATCCCTGAAGGGGTTTGATCTTCCATCAGGATAAGGTGCTTTAGTTCTGGCAATTGAGGAAGTTGCTGGACGATCTCAAGAGATTCATTTCCTTTCAGCCCTTTAGCCATGACGAGCGCTTGAGAGTCCGATTGAGTGAGAAGGTATTCGAGTTGCTGACGCTGGGCATTGGTATCGACACTCACCAGAACCGCTCCGATTTTGGCAGTAGCAAACTCCGTGACAATCCATTCCCAGCGGTTGGGAGACCATAGGGCGAGATGATCCCCTTTTTTCAAACCGAGTTTTAAAAAACCTTTGGCGAGTTGATTGACATCATTTAAAAATTCCCTGTAGGTCAACCTCCTCCCTTTTGAGACATCAACGATAGCTTCGTTCTGAGGAAATTTCGAAGCCACCCCATCAAGAAGATCACCAAGGGTTGTTTTTACGAAATCCATATCCCCACCTCCTGTTTACAAGTATAACGAATGGGTTGAGGAAGTCCAATTTTTTTTGGGGGTTCGATATCTTTGATTTTTATGCTATAGTCTATTCCAAATCAAACAGGAGGGGATAATGGACGAGAAGATCAAAGAGGCATTTCATCAGGTGTATGAGGCAGAAGCCAAAGCCGCTTTGCGATTAAAGGTCTTTGCCAAAAAAGCAGACCAGGAGGGCCTGCCTCAGATAGCTAAACTGTTTCGGGTCATCGCCTTCAGCGAAGAGATTCACGGGGAGCGTGCCTTTCGGATGCTCCGGGAGATTAAGGATACGGACTCGAATCTTAAAGAAAGTTTCCAGTCTGAAACGAGTATTGCAGGTGTGGCTTATGAAAACTTCATCGAGCTTGCAGAGAAGATAGGAGACACCACCTCATCGATGATCTTCTCCAATTCAAGAGACGTTGAAGAGGGTCATGCCAAACTCTATAAACTGGCCATCAACCATCTGATTGGAGAACGAGAGACGACTTACTATGTGTGCCAGGTGTGTGGGTATGTGGCAGACGGGGTCTGCCCTGAAACCTGCCCGGTCTGCTCCGCTCCCAAAACCGAATTCGTGGAGTTTCAATGAACATTTAATCGGCTTCCCCGCCCCCCTTGTGATGGGTAAAACATTCGCTCAATGTGGGTGATAGAACATTTAAAGAGTTGATGAAGGGTTGCAATCCGATCAATTCAAACCTGAAAGATCGCTTGTTCAATAGGGGTTAAAATTTCATAGCCACTTTGGGTTACCGCGACGGTATTCTCAAACCCCACGGCACCTTCTCCGGGAAAGACGATTTTGGGTTCTATGGCGAAGGTCATCCCCTCTTCGAGTGGATAAGAATGGCCCTGGGCAAGGAAGGGCAGTTCATTCAGTTCCAGCCCAATTCCATGGCCAACGAAGCGGGTCTGAAGCCTCGGGGGACCTAAATAACTGTCTCCGTAACCCAATTTTTTTGCGAGTCTCACGGTTTTTTTAAAGAGAGCCTCACAGTCCGTTCCTGGATGAACCTCATCAAGCACCGAATCATGAATTTCCTTGGATGCCTTATAGGCATCAATAAATCTCTTTTTCATTCTCCCAATAGAAAACATACGGGTTTGATCCACCTGATAACCATGGTAGCAGATCCCAAAGTCAACGAGGATGGGCTCACGGGCTTTTATCTTCTTTAGGCTTGCACCAACTGGAAAAGCCGGGGACAATCCAAATCCTCCCATCGGAGAGTCAGATTGACTCACCACTCCTCCCGAAGAGCCACTCAAAATGTGCCAGCTATAGGCTTCATAATTAAGGGATCTCACTCTGAGAAGCCCCTCATGTCCATATTTTTTGGCAACGGCTTCTAAGAGACCTCCCAATTCAATCTCCGTCATCCCTTCTTGAATCATCCCCTTGGCTTCCTCGTAAACCTTCCTGGCAATCTCTCCTGCCTTTTTCATCAATTCCATTTCAAAAGGAGATTTGATCTTCCTGACTTCCCGGAAAACCGCCGAGGAATCCAGAAGCACCGTGCCAGAAAAAAGGTCCTGGTATCTGAAATAATCTCTCACAGGAAGAAGATCAAACTCCAGACCAAGATTCTGAGGAAGGGTGCGATAATGATCCTGGATGAGCAAGGGTAGATGGCGAATGGATTGAAGGGGAATCACAGGCTTTAAGGGTGACTCGATCTTTGCTCGTTCCAGTTCTCTCTTGATCAGGAGCAAGGGTTTTCCTTCCAGGGGAAGAAAGAGGAAGCCTTCCTGCGTCGTCCCGGAGAGATAATAAAAATCCATTTTTTCGATAACGAGGATCGCCTCAATCCCCTGCCTTGCCATTCTCTCCCTGATCCGTTTGATGCGGTTTTCAATCTCTTCACCGGGGACGAAGTGAAATCCAAGGGATTGACTTAAGTTCCAAAATTCCTTTTTGATCCAATCGCTGTAATTCATTCGACTACCCTTTTGAAATAGGCAGACTGATGGTGAAGTGGGTACCTTTTCCCTCTTCGCTTTCAACCTTAATCTCTCCGCCGTGATTTTTAATGATCCCATAACAAACAGAAAGGCCAAGCCCTACCCCTTTCACTTTTTGTTTGGTCGTGAAAAAGGCTTCGAAGATCTTACTTTTCAATTCCTCAGGAATCCCCACTCCTGTATCACGGATATGGATCAAGACTCTATCCTTTTCTCTACCTGTCCCCACCGTCAGGGTTCCCCCTTTGGGCATCGCCTCCTTCGCATTTTTGAACATGTTGATGAAAACCTGTCTCAGTTGATTCTGGGAAGCCATCACCAGTGGAATCTGGTCATCAAAATAGGTCTTCACCCTCACATTGGCTTCTTGCATCTGTTTATCCAAGATTAAAAGAATCCCTTCCAGCAATTCATTCAAATTGACAGGTTGCCGTTGTTCCTCTTCGGGCTTCGAGAAACTGAGCATATTCCGAAGCATCTCCGCAAGCCGATGGGTCTCGGAGAGGGAGAGCTCCAGGATTCTGCGTCGCTTGCTATCCGGTGGGATCTCCGTTTTGAGCAATTCCAGGGTATTCATAATTCCGTAAATCGGGTTGTTCAATTCATGAGCGATCTGTGAGGTCAGTCTGCCCATGGCCGCCAGTTTCTCGGACTGGAGCAGAGCCTCCTGAATCTCATGAATCTCTTTCTCCATTTTCAATCGAGGCCTGAGATCCGTAAAGATTCCTACGCTGGCAACCTCCTTTCCTGCGGCATCATAGATCAGAGCCGCTGAAAGCTGGATGGGAATCTCCTCTCCCTGTTTATTGATCACGTTGAGCTGGGTGGGGGTAAATTTCCCCACCCCTCCGTATTCAGGGCTTCGGAGCTTTCGCATAATCTCTTTGGCCACTCCTTCAGGATAGATCTGGGTGATGTGGAGTTTCCCGATCACCTCTCCAGCCGTATAACCGGTAAGGGCTTCGGCTCCTTTATTAAAGATGATGATGTTGCCTTTCATGTCGGCTGCAATGATCCCATCCACCGAACTCTCGATCAGATTCATAAAAAATTCATTGGCTTCTCTCAGCTCCTTCTCCATCCGTTTCCGTTCGGAGATATCAATATTGAGCCCTTCGTAGCCAATAATCTCCCCCTTCTCATCCCTTTTCGCATGGGCCGTAAGCAATACGGTTATCGTTTTTCCTTCCTTTGTTTTGAATTCGACCTCCATATCCTTGACATATCCCTGCTCTTCCATCAGTTTCTGGAATTTGATCCGATCCTCTTTCTTCACGTAGAGGTCCCTGGGGATATTGATCTCTAAGAACTCCTCTTTACAACTGTATCCAGCCATTTCCGCCAGGGCCTGGTTACAATCCAGAAAGCGTCCTTCCTTTGTGCTGATAAAAAGGCCATGTTGAACTCTTTCAAAAAGGTTCCGATACTTCTCTTCCGATTCTTTCAGTTCTTTCTCAAATCGCTTTCGTTCCGTAATATCCCGAAGATAGGCATAGGTGGTAATCGTCCCATCCTCAGATCGATTGGGAGCAACGCAAATTTCGGTCTCTTTGGTCTCCCCTCCGGGAGTTTGAATGAGCATCTCGATACAGACTTTCTGACCGATGCCCTCTCCTCGCACCACCATCTCTTCAAGAAATTCTTCGTCTCTCTTCCCGATTAACGAAAAAAATTCTTTCCCGAGGATCTGGTTTTTTGGAATCCCTAAAATCTCAGATGCCCTCTGGTTAGCAAATTCAATCCGGGAGTCTTCATCAAACACGATGATCCCATCCTCCCCCATTTCAGCGATCTTTTCAAACCGCTTGGTGGCCTCCCGGATTTTTCTCTCCATCCTCTTCTGTTCGGTGATATCCCGCAGATAAACGTAGGTTTTTGTGCCTGTCTCTTCCCCTTTGGAAAGGGTGACACAAACCTCCATATCCTTCTTCACCTTTTGAGCGGTTGTGACCTCCATCTCCGTACAGACCCTCTTGCTTTCATCTTCACCGACATCCAATTGCATCTGGTTAAGATACTGAATATCCCTTTCTGTCAGGAGGGTCCGGAAATCTTTCTCGATCAACTCATCCTTGGGATAACCCAGCAATTCAGAGGCCACGGTATTGGCAAACTCGATCTTGTAATGTTCATCGAGGACCAGAATCCCATCGTCGCCCATCTCAACGATTCTCTCAAACCTCCGAACCCTCTCTTGAAGATATCTTTCTGGGCCTCGCTGTTCGTAAGCTCTTAATTTCTCCTCGAGCTCCGAAATCCTTTTTTCCATGGCTTCCATGCTCATCTGGGATCCCATAGGTATCTCCTCTTTTAGAATAAGCCTTATTTTACATGAATTTCCTCGATTTGGGAAGGTGTCTGGGAGTGGGGTTAACCAAAGAGGGGAGAAGGGAGGAGGGGAGCCCAATAGACTTGAAAAACCTGAACAATGAACAAAGGGAACGGATTACCCCCCCGACAAAATGGGCATGAAGACGACGGAATCTTCGTTCTGAATCACACTGTCAAGACTCGCAGCTTTCTCATTGATGAGGATAATGATATTTTCTTTCGGAAACCGGGGGGGCAACAATTCCCTTAAAGGAACAGCCCTTTCTAAGGTGACCTCTCTTTTTCTGCTACCGGCAAGGTCAGCGAGATAACCAAAGAACTTGAGCTCAGCCACGTTGATCACCCATGGTTCAACCCCTATCAAAAAGAACCCGTGATCTCCTTTGCAACCTCTTTTAACTCAAGGCGATCGAGTGTTTGTTTCAAAGGAATGCCATTTTCATCCCACCCCCGAAGCTGATAATAATAGGAAAGCATCTCTTCGTATTTCTTTCGATCAACGGTCACCCCTTTGACCTTTCCCTGGGAGTGGGGTTCTTCAAACCATCGGTCCGGAGGGAAATCCCAGGTTCGTCCAAATTGAGGAATTTCTCTTTTCCAGAAAGCCCGAATCAAGGTATAAATGCGATCTCCGATCTGGTAAAGATCTTCCCAAGTCCTATGGATCCCGGTAATGGCTTCCAGATATTCCGGATACCAGTGAAGGCCGAAACTGACCTCCACCCAGGGGAGTCGGCAGACCGTGGCTGATTCAAAAAATCCTCCTCGAATTCTTTGAAACTCGACCAGCTTTTCGACCTTCTCTTTACTATAAGAGAATCGATCCGTTGCAATCTCCCAGGCAATGATCCAGGCATCCTTGTGGGAAGCGCCAATTGGAGACGTTCCGAAAGAAAGAGCCATCCCCGGACAACCATGGCAATTATAGGCCGAAATCTCCAACCCCTTCACATGCATGGCCCAGCGATAGGAATCCTTTCCGAGCGCCTCAGAAGCTGCTTTCACGCCACGGGAGACCAACGACCCTGTTCCTTCTCCCATTCCAATTTCCCGAATGAGCTTTTGAGCTGCGACAAAATCCCCCCATCCGATCTTTTCTTTGATCAAACCCCTCTCAGAGGCTTCCATGAGAAAGCCGATGCCGCTTCCCAGAGAGATGGTATCGAGTCCCCATTCATCAGCCATCCGGTTGAGCAACGCCACCTGGCGAAGATCTCTCAGACCGATATTAGGACCAAGCATCCCCACATTCTCATAGTCCAGCTCCGCCCGTTGATCTTCCGAATCCTTGATCACATGGCCACATTGCATGTTGCACATGGGACATCCTTTTCGGTCCACATGGAACTGCTCCAGGACATATCCATCCATCTCCTTTGAAAATTCAAAAACCCCTTCCCTGAAATTATAAGTCGGGAGGCACCCATTTTCATTGCACCATTCAAAGGCCTGCATCGTTCCCTGCCTCATCCAGAAATCGTAACTCTCTTTCCCTTTGATCTCCTCATAGCCCTTCTTTCCCAGGGCTTTGAGCTGTCCATCATCTGCGTTTGGAATCGACCCTGTTCCTTTGATCACCACGCCCTTGAGATGTTTCGATCCCATCACCGCTCCCATACCCGGCCGTCCTCCGGCTCTTCCCCGCTGGGACATGACCGTTGAGATGGGAATCAGATTCTCGCCGGCAGGACCGGTGAGGAGGATACCAGAATTTCGGCCATAGGTCTTCTCGAGATGATCCTGAACGTCGAAGGTGTTCTTTCCCCAGAGCTCGGACGCTTCAACGATCCTGACCTGATCATCCTCGATGACCAGAAGGCAGGGTTTCTCAGACCTTCCTTCAACCACTACGACATCATAACCCGCTTTTCTCAGATGAACGGATGCCAGGGTTCCGATGTTGCCATCCCCATAGCCTCCGGTGAGCGGACTTTTGGAAGCAATCACCATCTTTCCCGAACTCGGAAGCATCTGTCCGCTCAAAGGACCTGTTGCCAAAATGATCTTGTTCTTCTCGGAGAGGGGATCGACCCGTTTGACCTCATCCCATAAGAGTTTTACAGCAAACCCCCGGCCTCCTAAAAAATCCTTCTTCATCGATTCTGAAATCTCCTCTTTAGAAATCTTCCCATCGGTAAGATTTACCCTCAATAACTTCCCGGCATACCCTTTCATGATTAACCTCCCTAAACGTGCTTATGATGTTAGATCGATCTGTCTTCCCATTCCTTTCTCAATTGCTTTTTGATAAGCATGATAAGCCGTCACCACATCTTCCATGGCAAACCCCACAGATTTAAAAAAGGTGATCTCCCTATCAGATTGCCGTCCTTTTTTCCGTCCGGTGACCAGATCCCCGAGGTCACCATAGATCGCCTCTTTCTTTAGCTTTCCCTCGCTCATGGGGATGAGCAAATCTCCTGCCTCGCTGAGACATCCCTCAAAGGTATCCACCACAATCTTGGATTGAAGGATGGTCGTATCGTCTGTCTCTCTCATATCCGGTCGAAAGGCTCCAATGGCATTGATGTGGGTTCCCGGTTTGAGATCCTTACCCGCAAAGACAGGCGTTTGGGAGGTAGTGGCCGTGACAAGGATATCACTCCGCCGCACGGTTTCTAAAGGAGAGGATGCCGGCATGACCCGAATAGAGGGCGTCATCTTCTCGCAGAATGCTTGGAGTCTATGGGCATCCACATCATAAGCCCAAACTTCTTGAATCGACCTGACAGCCTGAATAGCCCTGACCTGAAAGAATGACTGGTATCCTGTTCCAATGACGCCAAGAACCTTGGCATCCTTTTTGGCAAGATAATGTGTCGCCAGACCCGAGGTTCCTCCTGTCCGGATGCCAGTGAGCGTAGCCCCTTCCAAGAGGGCGAGCAATTCTCCTGTGGTAGGATCGGCCAGCAGATAAGTTGCATAAATCGTGGGCTTCCCCTTAGAAAAATTTTGCGGGAAAACAGAAACGATCTTTGTCCCACTCTGTTTCAACCCTGAGAGATAGGCAGGCATATAGAGAAACTGCCCCTGAAATTCTTCGATGCTGAGATGAAATCGAACCGGAACCACACAGCGTCCTTCTTTGACCTCCCGGAATCCATTGGCTAAAACTTCGAGAACCTCTTCCATTGGCAGAAGTTCTTCCAGATCTCTTTTGTTCAGTATGAGCATAGGCTTGATTCACTCCCTATATCATTAATGCCTAACGGTTAAGGAATCAATTCAAAGACGATCAACTTAACCTTTGATGAACGATATGGGCTACGACCGTGACGTTAACCCAACAGTGGTGTCGTCCCTCGTCTATTATATTATATCACTTCCTCCTCCAGCACCTTTCTGCCTTCAAAAATCCGCTCATAACCCAGGGCACTGACATCCACAGTCTCATATCGTCCCAGACGGATCAGTTCTGAAAGGGCTTTCCCTACAGCAGGGGCCTGTTGAAACCCGTGACCACTGAACCCTACAGCCATGTAAAACCCCTTAACCTCAGGATGCTCGCCGATGATCCCATTAAAATCCCATTGATTGATTTCATAGAGCCCCGCCCATCCACTGACCACTTTCAGTTCATTGAAGAGGGGAATACGATGTGCCAATGAAGGCCAGATGGCTTCCTGAAAGTAACTTCGATCCCATTCATAGTTGAACCCGGGAGGCTCCTCTTTTCGAGATTTTCCTGTCAGGATCTGCTTGCCTGTCTCATGAAGAAAATAGACTCCAGAAGGATCAATCGTAAGAGGGAGATCGTAATCAAAAAGGCGCGGCGGTTTGACCAGATAGACCATCCTTCGAACTGGAACCACAGGAATCTCGATCCCTGCCATCCGTCCCACATCTCCTCCAAAGGGTCCGGCTGCGTTGACAAGGGAATGGGAAGCGTAGATCGTTCCATCTTTCGTCTCCACTCCTTCAAGCCGATTCCCCTTTCTTAAAATCCCAACCACCTCCTGAGGGAGGTACGTCACGCCCAGGTGTTTTGCCTTTCTCACAAACCCCTGAAGCACACTGTGAGGATCCATATAGCCATCCCCTGGTGAGAAAGAGGAACCCACCAGATCTTCCGGATTGAGATCGGGAATAAGTCGAAGGGTCTCCTCGAGATTGAGGAGATGCGTCTCTACGCCATGGGATTTCTGAAAGGCTTGGTGCTTCACCAGAAGAGGCCAATTTTTCTCATTTCCGAGAAAGAGATATCCCCGGGGTTTAAAATCGATCTCTGGCCTTTCTCCTTCCACCTCCATTCGATCTCCAAATTCCTTGAAGAAGGAGAGACTATATTGACAGATCCAGATATTGACCTCGGTGCTGAATTGCCTCCGGATCCCTCCCACGCTGAGAACCGTGGAAGCCTTCTCATATGTTGGATCTTTCTCAAAGACAGCAATGCGTCCCTGGAATCCATCGTTGGCCAGATGGTAGGCAATGCTCGATCCCATCACGCCACCACCAATAATGATAAGGTCGAAAATGTTTTGAGAGATCATCCAAGCACCCTATCAACGGAATGAGATAAATCCTTCTCTATTTAAGCAAGAGAGTCGGAAGCCAAAGAGCGATTTGAGGAAACAAGAAAACCAGTATCAGCCCTACCATCTGGAGAACCATAAATTCGGCCATCCCTTTATAGATATCGAGCAATTCCCATTTGGGGGCAACTGCTTTTAGATAGTAAGCGGCCATAGCCACCGGTGGAGAGAGATAAGCCGTCTGAAGATTGACGGCTACTAGTGTACTGAACCAGACTTTATCCAGTTTCAATTCCTGAACCACAGGGAGGAAGATGGGAAGGAAGATGAAGACAATGGCAGGCCACTCGAGGGGCCATCCTAAAAGAAAGATGACCAGCATGAGTAGGCCAAGCATCCCCAGTGGAGGAATGGGCAGGGAAAGCATTGCCTTAGCAATCATCGAGCTCGTTCCCAATCGGGTGAAGACGGCTCCAAAAATATTGGATGCCATCGCAAGAAAGAGGATCATGCTTGAGGTTTGGATCGTTTTGAAGGCTGCTTCTTTCAATACTTCTTTATTCAATTTGCGATAAGCGATGGTCAAGAGCAACGCGCCTGTCGCCGCCATGGCCGCTGCTTCCGTGGGGGTGGCTAATCCAGCAATGATGCTCCCCAAGGCTGCGAAAATAATAAAAGCCATTGGGACGATCCCGGAGAAGAGTTCCTTAAAAATCTCTCGACCCGAAGTGATCCGTTCCTCCTTGGGCAACGTCGGTCCCAATTCGGGCCAGATATGGCATTTAATCAAAGCGTAACCGCAATAGAGGGCGGAAAGGAGAAGTCCTGGCATGATGGCTGCGACAAAAAGTTTAACGACCGATACGCCCACCACCGGTCCGATGACCACAAGCATCACACTTGGAGGGATGAGAATTCCGAGGGCTCCCCCAGCAGTGATCACTCCAGCAGAAAGCTTGGTATCATACCCGCTCTTGATCATTAAAGGGGCTGCCATCAATCCAATGACCGTCACGGAAGCGCCAATAATACCTGTGGCTGTGGCAAAGATGGTTGCCGTCAATAAGACGCCAAGATATAAAGACCCCTTCATCCCTCCGAAGATGGCCTGAAACGATTTAAAAAGTCGTTCCATCAACCCGGCATGTTCTAAAAGATGCCCCATAAAGATGAAAAGGGGAACCGCTGCTAACGTCTCCTCCTTCATCAGTCCAAGAGTCTGAAAAACCATCAGATCAAAGACCCCCATCCCGAACCCGATGTATCCAAAGACCACCGCCAGGATGATCAAGGTAAAAGCAATTGGAAATCCAGCAAAAATCCCTGTGAGAAGAGATGCCAAAAGGATGAGTCCAATATATTCGGGTTTCATGGCCATTCCCCCTTGAAGGCAGCATAGACACTTTTTAAAAATTCCGAAACCCCTTGAACGATGAGCAGCACGGCAGTTAAAGGAATAACCGTTTTGAATGGGTAAATGGGGGGTCGCCAGGCACCCACTTCCGATTTCTCGAGAAGGCTCCAGGAATGGATGGCTTCATCCAGTCCTGCGATAAGAAAAAAGATCATTCCGGGAAAGAAAAAAAGAAGGTAAAGAAGGGCATCGACCCATCCTTGCCTTTTGGGAGTCCATTGATCATAGAAGATGTCGGTCCGGATATGTCCCTTCTTGTAAAGGGTGAAAGCCGCACCGAGCATAAAAAGAGTTCCATAAAGCATATACGCTAAATCATAAGCCCATATGGTGGGAGACTTGAACACATACCGGGAAATGACCTCATAGGTTAGCCCGATCACCAGAGGAAAGATCAGCCAGGCCGTCATTTTCCCTGACCAGATGCTGATCTGATCAATGAAACCGGCAAGTTTTAATAATTTGGGAAAAGGGCTCTCTCTCATCATCTTTGCTGGACTCCGTTTCTCCTCTCCACCATCCTTCTTAAAGGAGGGTGGAGAGGATTCCATCGGTTAAGTCTGTTGATCGATCCTACTTCTTCTTAGGCCAGTAGTAATCGGCCACCACTTCATAGGGCACATAGAATTCTCGCCTGAATTCGACCATCTTCTTGGCATACTCTTTTTGTGAAGCATAGACTTTGGCAAAGAAAGGATCTTTGGCCACATATTTTGCAGCAACCTTATCCCAGGCCTTCAAGATTTCTAAGATGACCTCTTTGGGCGTTTCAACCATCTTCACGCCATGCTTGGTTTTCAGAAGTTCCAGATCCTTCACGTTCTTATCCACCAGATCGATCCAGGCTCTGAAAAGATTCTCCCGGCTGGCCACATCGATGATGGCTTTGATGTCTGCCGGCAATTTATCCCATGCGTCCTTATTGATAAGGAGCTCCAGGGTTCCGGTATGTCTATGGATTCCTGGTGCATGATAGTACTTCGCCACATCCATCAGCCCTAATTCTCGATCGGTGGTAGGGCACATGAAGGCTGCCCCATCGATCACACCCCGTTCCAAGGCTGGCAGAATTTCTCCTCCAGGCATAGCGACGACGGTAATCCCTGCTTCCTTATAAATCTCAGCCGTGAGACCGGATTCACGCATCTTCAGCCCCTTTAATTCAGCCCACGATTTAATGGGTTTTTTAAACCAACCCAAGGGTTCGGAAGCGATGATATCGGTTGGGAAAACCATGACCTTCATCTTCATCACGTCAAGATAGAGTTCCCGGTAAAAATCAAGCCCTCCGCCATGATAAAGCCACCCGGCATAATCCACATTGTCCATTCCAAAAGGCCCGCCAGCCACACTGGAAAAAAGGTTGGCGGCTGGATGTCTCCCGATCCAGTAAGCGGACCAACCATGAGCAGCATCGATCGTCCCTTTATGGACAGCACCAAGGACTTCAAAAGCAGGCACAATGGCACCTGCGGGTAAGACTTCAATTTTGAGCCGGCCACCGGTCATGTCCTCAATCCTCTTCGCCAGACCAACGGCGCTGGTATGAAGCGCCATCCCGGCTGGCCAGGTCGTCTGCATTTTCCATGTGATGGCTGCTGACTTGGCCTCGGGGACTGAAAACATCAACCCCCAGACTAAAAACAACACCCCGACGATGCTCCAAATCGTTCCTTTCTTCATCTTTTCCTCCTTCTGATTCAAAGATTTTTGATGACCTTCTGGGTGAAAAACTTTCCTGTTTTTCTTCACGACGTCTTTTCCGCACCACCTCCTCCCCATGAGAATACTTGATCGCGGTTCATCTCCATCAGGCGATCGAACCGCTTCACATGAGCTTGGATGAGCGTTTTGGTCTTTTGAGCATCTTTGGCTTTGATGGCTTCCACAATGCCACTCAGGTCTCGATAGATCCTTTCGGTTACCTTTTTATCCTTAGGAAGAAACCGATCAAAATAACGAAAAATATTTTCGTAAATGATCGTCAAGACCGATTCAAAAACTCTATTTCCAGCAATCCGGGCAAGACAAAGATGAAACTGGTTATCTATTTTAATGACGTCTCTCCAGGCCTCCTGCCCTCCCCTGTTTAGCGCTTGGATGGACTCAAGATAGGAGGTCAATTGTTGGATATCCTCTTTTCTGGCCCTTCTGGCCGCTTGAGCGGCTACCGCCCCTTCTACCTCTTCTCGAAATTCAGCCAATTCTTTTAACTCGATCTTTTGGTACCGGAGCAGAAGATCGAGGCTTTCACTGACGGGTTGAGTGTTGACAGGACAGACAATGGCTCCTCCTCTTACTCCCGTTCGGATCTGAATCAGCTTCTTCTGCTCCAGGGTCCGGAGGGCTTCCCTCAGCGTGCCTCGGCTGACCTGAAAAATCTCTCTTAATCGCCGTTCCCCGGGAAGCCGATCCCCTGCCTTGAGCCTTCCCTGAAGAACGGCTTCCTGAATTTGTGTGACGACATCCTCAAAGGCTCGGTTTTGGGTTGCTTTTCGAAAAAGAGTTTCCATGTGTAATGGTTAAACCATTACAACAAAAAGGAAGAACTTGTCAAGAGAAAAGACAGACTCATTGGGGGAAGAGCTGGATGGCCCCTGGAACAGGGCAGACGCAGGTGCAGAGACCACATCCCCTGCAGGCGTCCGTGACCTGAACCTGCTTATGGTTCATCACAATCGCATTATAAAAGCAGGACCGCATACAACGCTTACAGGCCGTGCAAATCTCTGGATCGATGTTCGCCACCTCTCTGGGCAGAGATTCCATCTCCTCATAGGTAAGGGCGGCCTTCGCCGCAATGCCAATGATTTCCTGAACCGAACCATAGCCTTTGCGATCCAAGAATTGATTTAAATCTTTCACCACCCTTCCGAGATAGGGATATCCTTTAAGCATTACGACCGAGCAAAACTGGACCAGAGTGGCTCCGGACATCAGAAATTCAACGGCATCCTTCCAGTCGTAAACACCATTCGTTCCGGAGATCGGGAGGTTTAGGCCTGTATAAATCTTGGATACCCAACGTAAGGTGAGAGGTTTGACCCAGGGGCCTCCGACCCCTGCCCATCCGTGAATGAGGGGTTTGCCTGTTTCAATATCGAGGCAGAACCCGACGAAACGGTTGATGACCGTCACGGCAGATGCACCTGCGGATTGGACCGCCCTAGCCATTTCCACCACATCGGCTACCTGCGGAGTAAGTTTGATGATGACTGGAATCCTGATCGATTGGGTCACCTGATACGTAATTTCGGAAGCTGCTTCTCGGTCTTGACCCACCAACATCCCTGTCGGTGTGTCCTTCATCTCTGAGGGATGAGGGCATCCAAAATTGAGTTCGATCAGTTTGATCCCCGTATCTTCAATCATCTTCGCAAGGGTTACCCAGCTTTCCACGGTTGTCCCGGCCACACTGCCAATCACAATACAATTCTGTGCAAGGGCGGCTGTTTGAGCCTCTCTTAGCTCGTTCATCCACTCCTCTGGAGTCTCTTCAGCCAGGCCGGTTCGCCCGTAGAAGGTGAAGAGTCTGGGGACTTTTCCCTGACAGATCTGATGTTCTTCATCAAGATAACGAAACTTGGATCTTCGGGTGAGCCGACGCAGGGCTTCGGAATTCGTCACGGTTTTGGCCACCAGACCTCCCGCACCGGTTTTGATCACCTCCTTCATGTTGTGTGCGGACAGCGTTGGCTCTGCAGAGGCCGCAAGAATGGGATTTTTGAACTCGACGCCACAGAACTGAACTTTTAAGTCAGCCATGATCCGTTCCTCACTTATTCTTTTGATGATCTTTCAGAGCCCTCAAAATCTTTTCCGGTGTGATGGGAAGCTCCGTAAACCGGATACCGATCGCGTCATAGATCGCATTGGCCACGGCAGCCGTTGAGGGGTTCAGAGCAGGCTCTCCAATCCCTTTCGCTCCAAAGGGACCGTTCGGATCCACTGGTTCTACCAAAAAGGAGTGGATCGGTGGAATGTCCAGAGGACCTGGCATGACATAATCTCTGAAATCGGGGTTAAGAACCTTGCCTTTCTCAACCACCATATTCTCCATCAATGCCCAACCGATGCCCTGAACAACTCCTCCTTCGATCTGGCCTTCAATGGCCATAGGATTGACAGCTTTCCCTACATCATGGGCGGCTGTGTATTGGAGTACGGTCACATGACCCGTTTCTGTATCCACCTCCACTTCTGCAATCTGGCAGGCAAAGGGATAGGCTGGAGAGATATTTCCATACTTCGTGATCGGGTCTGGAAGAACCGTATCCGGAACCCAGAATCCGGTTCCGACGATGGGAGCCCCACCTCTCCTGAGTACGCCGATCTCTACCACCTTCTCAAAGGAAAGACTTCTCTCTGGCTCCCCTATGACAGAGATCTTTCCCTCTCTTAATTCCAGTTGGGAGGGAACCGTTTCAAACAGCTCCGCTGCGATCTCACAGAGCTGCTCCTTTGCATGCCGGGCAGCTGCTTTAACACCATTTCCACCAAAGACGGTACCACGGGTAGCAAAACTTCCCATACCGAAGGGGCTGAGATCTGTATCGACTTGAGCCACTTCAATCCGATCAAGCCCCACTCCCAGCTCCTCTGCAACAATTTGGGCAAAGACTGTCTTCTGACCCTGGCCCATGTCCGACTCTCCGTGATAGACCAATACCTTCCCCTCTCTTCCGATGCGCACGATCCCTGCACCTCCGTCAAACTCCCGAGAAAAAGCCCTGTTTCCGGAGACATGATTGCAGCAAGCCAGCCCGATGCCGTGTCCAAACCGTTTCTCCTCTCGTTTCCTCTTCCATCCTGATGCCTCCACAGCCTTCTGGACACACTCCTCCAATCCCGAAGATCCGATCTGCCAGCCATGGATCGATACCTCACCGGTTTTTAAGCCATTCTTGATGCGAAGCTCTGCAGGATCCATCTTCAAGGCTTCTGCGATCATATCGAGGGTACTCTCGAGGGCAAAGGTCATCTGGGCATTTCCAAAACCCCGAAAACAGCTTGTAGGAACCGTATTGGTATAAACAGTAACCCCCTCTGTCCTTAAATGCTCAAATCGGTAGAGCGAATCGACCCGATAACAGGCAGTAGCAACAATGGCCATGGAATAGACTGCTCTTGCTCCGGAAGCGCCGATGATCTTCACTTCTTTCGCAATCAGCTTTCCCTGTTGGCTCGCCCCGACCTTCAGGTCAATATACATGGGTACCCGGGGATTGCCTGCCATAAAGTCTTCTTCCCGATTGTTAACCATCCGGACGGGTTTTTGAGTCTTCTGACTGAGAATCGCTCCTGCGAGATGGAGGTTGGTCTCCATCTTGGCTCCGAAGGCCCCTCCGTAAGGAGGAACAACCACACGGATCTTCTCCAATGGAAGGCCGAGGGCTTTGGCGTAAGTGATTCGGGTCATGGAAGGGATCTGCGTCGCAAGGTAGAAGGTTAATCGACCCGAAGGATCACACTGAACAACGCAAGCCATCGGTTCCAGATAGGCCTGATAAACTTGGTTCGTAAAATAGTGGGCCGAGTAAACGACTGCACATTCCTGAAAGGCCCGTTCGATATCTCCTTTATTCAATTGGAATTCGGAGACAATATTTCTCTCTTTGCCATGAATCAGGGGCGCTCCAGGTTGCATCGCTTCAATGGGATCAAACACAGCGGGAAGCTCTTCATACTCTACCCTAATCAGATCGAGTGCCTCCTCTGCGGTCTCCTCATCCACAGCAGCCACCGCTGCCACTTCGTCTCCAACAAACCGGACTTTATCCACAGCCAAGATCGTCCAGTCCTCTGTTCTCGGACCAAAGGGAACTCTGGGAGTATCTTCCGCTGTCACAACAGCTTTCACCCCTTTGAGGCGTCTTGCTTTCGAAGAGTCGATATGCAAAATCCGAGCATGGGGATAAGAACTTCGCAGGATTTTACCGTAAAGCATTCCCGGTAGCTGAAGATCAGAGACGAATTCCGTCATTCCTCTAACCTTATCCCTTGCATCGATCTGCGGAACGGAATGGCCTATCATCGAATAATTTCCCATAACTGGCTCTTCCTATCCATCCCCTCTTTTCGCCAAAGACAGAATGGCCTCAACGATCTTTTGATATCCTGTGCATCGACAGAAATTTCCAACCAGACTCCTGCGGACCTCTTTCTCTGTTGGGTTCGGGGTTCTCTCAAGAAGGGCTTTAGCAGAAAGGATCATTCCCGGGGTACAAAATCCGCATTGAATGGCTCCATGGCGAATGAAGGCCTCTTGAATTGCATGGAGATTGCTTCCCTTTGATAGTCCTTCAATGGTCGTGACCCTCTTCCCATCAGCTTGTAATGCCAAAATGAGACAGGCATTGACAGGTTCATCGTCTAATAAAACCGTGCAGGCACCACATTCCCCTGCCCCACAGCCTTCCTTCGTTCCTTTCAGTCCCAAATCATTTCGTAACACCTCAAGAAGTGTCCGATGGGCTGGAACTTCGAGTTCAATTAGCTCATCATTCACAGTCAACTTCATAGGATAAATCATGTCCCTATCTCCTTTCAGATTCCTGTTGGGGGTATGGGAAAACCAAGGGACTGTTTAACTGCTCTCTCCACCAGAACTTTCACCATCTCCCTTCGATATTCGGCAGTGGCTCGAAGATCAGTCATCGGTTGGCATTCTTGGGCCGCCGTCTCTGCTGCCTCGCGAATAGCCTCCTCCCCTATGAGATTCCCTCCCAGCTGCTTCTCCGCCGCTCTGGCTCTGATCGGGGTTGGAGCCACCGATCCCAAGGCCAGCCGAACCTGTTCAAAGGTTTTCCTTTCAGGGTTGATGGTTACCAGAACAGCGACGCTGACCAAGGCCAGATCCATGCTCTTTCTTCGCCCAAGTTTAAGATAGGTAAATAAACTGCCCTCAGGCGGCTTGGGAAGGATCACTTCTTTGAGGATTTCATCCTCCCGTAACCCTGTCTGCCCAGGTCCTGTCAAGAAGGCTTCGAGAGGAATCTGGCGATTCCCCTTTAAACTGCTCAGGCAAACGGTCGCATGAAGCACTAACAGAGGCGGTGCCGTATCCGCTGAGGGAGAGGCATTGCAGAGGTTTCCCCCGATTGTTCCAAGATGTCGAATCTGGGGGGAACCGATCTTCGTGGCGGCGAGCGCGAGAAGATTCCAGCCTTTTTCAAGAAAAGCAGACCGCTCAAGATCCACATGTCTTGTGAGGGCGCCAATTCGAAGACTATCTTCTGCCTTATGGATCCCCTTCAGTTCAGAAAGAGGTAGAAGATTGATAAGCCTTTTGGGGAGAATCCGCCGCTGTTTCATCTGGACCAGCAGGTCGGTCCCGCCAGCAAGACATTTAGCCTCGTTCCCATAACGAACGAGGAGTTCAAAAACGTCTTCAAGGGAGGAAGGATTTAAAAATTCAAAGGGCTTTAAGCGCATCGCGTTATGATAAGAGCCTATCTTGAACGGCAGGGAATTCGCTTCGAACCGAAGAGACTTTTTGAACATCAATCTCCGCCCGAACCATACATTCCTCATCGCCTCCGCTGGCAAGAATCGTTCCCCAGGGGTCTACGATCATGCTATGACCGCAGAACTGGACCCCCCGGTTCTTTCCCACGCAGTTGCTTGAGATGAGAAAGGCGCTATTCTCAATAGCTCTGATCCGATTAAACATCAACCAGTGCTCCAAACGGGGGTAAGGCCATCCCGAGGTGACCAGAAAAATTTCTGCCCCCTTGTCAAGCATGATCCTGAAGAGCTCGGGAAACCGAAGGTCATAGCAGGTACACATCCCGATCTTTCCAAGATCTGTCTCAACGACCACCACCTCATTCCCCCGGGAGAGAAGCTGGCTCTCCTGAGAATTGTAACCGAAGAGGTGGATCTTCCGATAGCGGGCGATCTGTTTTCCATCGGGATCAAAAAGGAGACTGGTGTTGTAAAGGACTCCATTCTCATTTTCCACAAAACTCCCACTGTGGAGAAAAAACCCATTCTCCTTCGCCTTTCGAGACATTCTCTGGGCTGTCTCGCCCGTAATCGTCTCTGACGCTTTGGCATAGAGATCAAAGGAGAAGTAACCGATGTTCCAGATTTCAGGAAGAATGACGAGATGAGCTCCTTTGACTCGGTCAAGAAGCGATTCAACGCGCTCGATCCTCTTCGACTTGTCCTCATCTCCAATGGAGAGTTGAATCGATGCCACTTTAAACATACATCATCCCCTTAGATAATGAAGCACTTGGACTTGATAGTAGAAATTCAATCTCCGGCGGGTTCGAGGATTAAAAAGTTCTGCCTCAAAAAAGGACCCATAGAGAAAGTTTCCTGTAAGGATGGGAATCGTCCCTGAAAAGATCATCATCCCTGAAAGATTCCGATCATCCAATCTGTTTTTAATGAACTCCATCAGATCCTCAGGCGTCATCATCGCTGCAAGAGGAGCTTCCTGGTAGAGTTGTTTTTTCCCCTTCTCATCGCCTGTCCAACTCCTGAGCAGAATCTGATCCCAATCTTCTCGAACCTCTTTGAGCCGCCAGAGGCGATTCGACATGACATTGGGGCAGACCTGCTTCGATTTAATGATGCTGACTGATTCCAGTTCCCTGTCCGTATGATCACTCCCGACTCCTACATAAACCTCATCTTCAGTACAGAGAAGAACGTATTCTGCTTCGCCTGAAGTTCTATCACTGACCACCTCAATTTCCTGATCAAAATAGACCAGTTGAGTGATCATTTCATAAGCCGTCGGCGTCGATTCAGGAGCTGGGACCCCTTCCTTCTTTAACTCCTCGATGTGGTGTCTCACTCTTTCCTGGTCCCTTCCCGTGTAGCCGGCATTGACCATCCGCCTCATCTCAAAAGGGATTTCCTCTTCCCTGCCCATCGTTTCAAGAATGAATTTCATTTTTTTCAAAGGGTCTTACCTCCGATTTCTTTTAAATAGGATTCCCATCAATAGAAAAAAAATAGCTCTGGGTTGAAGGGGAGGAGTTCGTCACCCTACCTGTAGGGGAGACCTTAACCCAGCTATTTATAATATCTGATCTCAAAGGTAATGCATCCCCTCGGAATCTCATAGGGACCATGCTTCATTCCAGGCGGTCTGCAGGCATAAAAACCTTTACCAAAGGTCTTCTTTTTTGCCAGGTCAATCAGTTCGCCTTCAACGATGTAGACTTCTTCCCAGAAATCGTGGACCAGGGTTTCGGAAGTCCTGATCCCGGGGGGAAATTTCAACAGTCGGGTATAGGATCGGGTCTCAGGATCAAGACTGAGAATCTTTTCCTTAATTCCAAGAGTATCCCCTTCCACAGGCTTCCATTCGTATTCCGTATCGATGTCAACGAACTCGATCTCCGGTTTTCCCATAACCAACTCCTCCTTTTATTTTTCATGGTTCGTCAGATTATTCTTCATCATCGCTCCAAGGACTTTTGACCGTTCGGTCGCCACCTCCACCGCATTGATGAGGGTGGTTCGTACCCCACCCTGTTCCAGGGTGTGAAGGCCCGCAATGGCTGTTCCCCCTGGTGAGGTTACCATATCTTTCAGTTTTCCAGGATGTTCCCCTGTCTCAATCATCATTTTAGCCGCCCCGAGAACGGTATGGGAAGCCATCACGAGGGCGTCATCCCTTGAAAGACCCACTTTGACCCCCGCATCCGCCAGAGCATCGATGATGAGAAAGATGTAGGCCGGTCCACTTCCGCTTAATCCGGTCACGGCGTCGAGAAGAGATTCATCGATGAAAAGGGATTTACCCACCGAGTCGAAGATCGTCTTAGCCATCATCAGGTCTTCTTTGGTCGCGTGTTTCCCTCCGGCAATGGCAGAAACTCCCTCACGGACCGAAACGCAGATGTTGGGCATCACCCGGATCAATTTCAGCTCTTTTCGGGCACATGCTTCAATGGCATCCAAGGGCACGCCTGCGGCAATAGAGATGATCAATTTTGAAAGATCAAGGGATTTGGCCACTTCTTCCACCACCTGTTTCATGATCTGAGGTTTAACCGCCAGGACAACAATATCCGATTGTTTCACGACCTCTACATTATGGGAAGTTCCCTTCACGCCGTACTGCTCACGGATGGCTTTTAATCTCTCCGACCTGACATCTGAGCAGATGATCTGCTCCGGCCGACAGAGATGGCCATGGAGGAGGCCATGAATCAGAGCCTCACCCATGTTGCCCGCGCCCAAAAACCCTATCTGTTTATTTCTTAGCATGATTCCTCCTTCGGAATGGGTGAGTCAGGGCAAAACCGAATTCCATCTCTCCCCGAACCCATTGCCTTTTGAACAGGGAAAAATTTTTGTGGCAAAAAAATAGCAAGTTATGATAAATAAAAAGAAGAATAAATCTGAAAGAGGGGACTGTCAAGTCCTACCCAATGGAAAAAGGAGGATAGATCGATGTTTAAAAAGATACTCTTCTGTACAGACTTCTCAGAAAATTCCCACTATGCCTTCACCTATGCCCTCAACTTAGCCAAAACCTACAAGACCAAACTAATGATCCTCCATATAACACCAGAACCCGTCCATCCTGAACAGCTCTCCATTTACCTCCCTCCAGAACGATTAGAGGAGTTAAAGCTCTCTCAGAAAAAAGAGTTAAACGAACAGTTGCAAAAACATTATCTGGACAAAATGGAGCGATTTAAAGACTATCAAGTGATGATCAAAACGGGAGAGCCCTTCATTGAAATCATCCGGACTTCTAAAAAGGAGAAGGCCGATCTGATCGTGATGGGCACCCATGGCCGAACGGGCTTGGATCACATCCTCTTTGGAAGCACCGCAGAGAAGGTGGTTAGGAAATCAACCTGCCCCGTATTGACGGTAAGGCTTCCGGGAAAGAAATTTACCATGCCATAGAGGAGAAAGGGGTCCGGAAGGGATTTCCCCTCCTTTTTTGAAACCCTATGTTTCAATATATCGTGATTGAAGGACCGATCGGGGTAGGGAAAACGAGTTTGACGAAACTCCTTGCCAAGGAATTTCAGGCACGACTTATCCTTGAAAAGCCTGAAGAGAATCCCTTTCTCCCTCAATTCTATCAAGATCGAAAGAAGTATGCCTTCCAAACCCAGATCTTCTTTCTTCTGAACCGTTTCCAGCAGCAGAAGGAAATCGCTCAATTCGATCTGTTCAGTCAAATCACCCTAAGTGACTACCTCTTTGCCAAAGATCGGATCTTTGCCTCCCTAACTCTGGACGACCATGAATTGGCCCTCTATGAACAGATCTATGGCCTCTTGAATGGCCGGATTCCCACCCCGGATCTGGTCATCTATCTTCAAGCAAAGCCAGAAGTGCTGCTTCAACGAATCAAATCAAGAAACATCGCCTATGAGAAAGAACTGGATTTAGATTATCTCAAGACTCTGACAGAGGCTTACAATTATTATTTTTTCCACTATGACCAGAGCCCCCTTTTAGTGGTGGATACGAGTGAGATTGACTTTGTCAACCGGCATGAGGATTTCGCTCAGTTAATCCGGGAAATCAAACAGATGAAAAAGGGAACCTGGTACTTCATCCCGAAGAAATCCAGATGAACAAACCATCGGATCCTTCAATCGTCGCATCGTCTCTTCTTCAGGTAAAAAACAGACCCTTTGACGATATGACGAAACGATTACGAAACGTTGCAAATGACTTTGCCCTAGGATCCTGCAGGGGATTCGCCTGAAGCCTTTGGAGGTTCTTTGGGGACGGCGGCTTTCTCAAATTTCTTGGCTTCTTCTTTGACCTTCTCCTGAGGCATGGCCTGAGGCATGGTAGGAGGAAGAAGTCCTTTGGCCCGGAGTTTCCTTCTCTCCTTTTTCCGTTTCCGTCTTCTTGCTAACTCGCGATCTCTTTCCCGTCTCGGCATACGTCCTCCTTCTTTTAATCTCGGATTGTGGAGTGGGGAATTGAAAATGTAGACCTGAGATTCAAACCCTCAATCCCCATTTCGCAATTCCCAATTCATTGATGGCTGCGTGGTAAACGACATAAACGACTGATCTCCTCCATGGCCCGTTCGGTAAGGGAGGCAGCGTCCGACTCTTTTTCAGCAAAAAGGGGAGAGCCGATGCAAATTTGGACCCGTCTTCGCCATCCTTTTCTTTCACCATAGTGGATTCCAACAGGAACAAATGGAATCCTTATATTGAATTCTTCCTGGAATTTCAAGATCATTTGTAAAAGTCTGCTCTTTCCTATCCCTACGATATTCCGGAAATAGGTTCCTTCTGGGAAGATGACAATCCTTTCATTCGTTTTCAACAGTCCAAGGAGCTTCTTGAACGAACCCAACGTCCGGATGGATCGCTCCCGGTCCACGGGAATGGCCCCTCCAAGTCTGAAATAATGGCGAAGCAAAGGATATCGAAAAAGTTCCTTCTTCGCTACAAAATAGAGAGGAGAAGAGAAAGCCAGGCCTACCAGAGGAATATCTGTCCAGGACTGATGCTTGGGAAGGATAATCATGGGACCGTGTTGGGGAAAGGTTTCCTGGATCTGTGTCTCAATTTTATAAAAAAGAGAAAATACCAGTTGGGCAACCTTTTTGGTAAGAAGATAGACGAAGGGGTTTCGTTCCATCCCTCTTGTCGCTATGCGCCTCGCGCTAAGGGATTAGCGTTCTTCTGTCAGTATGAATCTAAGAGATCCTCTTTGGGAATTTCGGGAAGTCGTTCGGTTTGAGACCATTCCCTCTTGGCCCGTTTGGCTGCGGCGATCCCAGCTTTTAATGCATCTCGGTTTAATTTCTCAGTCCCCTTGGGAACCCTGGCCAGAACAGCAGATTCGATGGCTTTGGCTGAAACGACCGGAGCAAGTTGGGAGAGGGCACCGAGGGCAACAATATTGGCTACCATCTCCCGTTTAAACTTCTCCCTTGCAATCCTCGTAAAAGGAATCTGAAAGGCTTTCGGGCTGGGAACCTGTGTCACAAAGGTTGAATCCACAATCAGAAGACCATCCGGTTTAAGGTCAGGATAAAAATCGTCACACGACTTCTGGTTCATGACAAGAAGGAGGTCTGGCTTCATCGCTTTGGGATAATCAATTTCTTCTTCGCTGACGATCACTTCCGATTTACTTGATCCTCCTCTTGCCTCTGGGCCATAGCTCTGGGTTTGGGCAACGAATTTGTGCTGATAAATCCCAATCGCTTCCGCCAGGATGATCCCCATCAGGATGATTCCTTGGCCTCCAGAACCTCCCAGGCGTATTTCGTATCGATTCGCCATCTGAACTCCTACAAACGATAAACCTTAAAGGATGGATCATGCATGTTTATCTTTACGGTTCATCGTTCTCTTTATTTCCCCGCGGCTTCTCTCGCCCTTTCCCGGATCTTCTCATATTCATTTTGATAAACGGGCAATTCCTTATCTACCAGCACGCCGATGACGATCTTATCCTTCAATTCTTCCGGTTTCATCTTGGCAGCTTTTTCTACGGGGATGGAACGATCCCTCTGTAGCTCCATCATTTCCACAGCGGTTCCCAGTCGGTTCTGCCTTCCATACTGGGTATGGCAGTGAGCAATGACCTCCACCACAGAAAACCCCTGCTTCAAGAAGGCCTTTTCCATCAGGCTATCGAGAAGTCTTGCATGATAGACCGTTCCACGTCCGACAAAGGCCGCCCCTGCAGTGACCGCCAATTCAGAGATGTTAAAGGACTGTTCAATATTGGAATAGACGGTAGTCGTCGATCTCATTCCATAAGGCGTGGTAGGGGAACTCTGCCCTCCCGTCATTCCGTAGATGTTATTGTTCAGGATGATGGTGGAAAGATCGATATTTCTTCTGGCCGCATGAATGAAATGGTTGCCTCCAATGGCTACAGCATCCCCATCTCCCATGATGACGATGACTTTTAGATTCGGTTTGGCCAGTTTGATTCCGGTGGCAAAGGTCAGGGCGCGACCATGGGTGGTGTGAAGGGTATTAAAATCCACATAAACCGGAAGCCTTCCTGAACATCCAATCCCCGAGACCAAGACAATCTCGTCCTTTTCATATCCAATCTTATCAATCGCTCGAATGAGAGCCCCTAACATGATGCCGATTCCGCATCCCGGGCACCAGACGTGAGGGAACTTTTTATCGTGCCGCAGGTACTTGTGGATTAATTTTGTGATCTCCGCCATCAGGTGACCTCCTGGATCCGGCACAATATTTCCATCGGGGTAATGATCGTTCCATCCACCTTATTCAGGGTAAACACCCGTGACACCCCACGGTTCACCCGCTTCACCTCCCGCGAGATTTGCCCCATATTCATCTCAGGCACAATCAGGACCTTTGAGGTTTGAAGCACTCTCTCAACGGCTGACCTCATAAAGGGCCAGAGGGTGTTCAATTTGAGAAGCCCAACTTTGATGCCTTTCTCTCGGGCCTCAATGGCTGCTCGTTTCGCAGAACGGGCAACACATCCGTAGGCGATGAGGGTAATTTCGGCATCATCGGTCTGGAAAAATTCTGCAGTTTGAATCTCAGAGAAATGGGAACTGATTTTCCGATGGAGTCTCGAAATGAAGGGACCGATTTCATCCGGTCTCGAGGTGGGAAAGCCCCGGACATCATGGGTGAGTCCGGTCACATGATAGCGATAGCCTTCTCCAAAATTGGCCATGGGGGGAATGCCACTGGGGGTGTCTTCGTATGGGATATACCATTCTGGAGGCATGGTGGGTTTAACCCGGTTAAAGATTTCTATTGCTTCTTCTTCATCCACCACCATCTTCTCCCGCATATGGCCTACGACTTCATCAATAAGCAGGATGACCGGAATCCGAAATTTCTCTGAGAGATTGAAGGCACGGATCGTCATATCATAACATTCGCGGACGGTAGACGCTGAAAGCACAATGATGGGATGATCGCCATGGGTTCCCCACCGCGCCTGCATCACATCCCCTTGAGCCGGAAATGTCGGAAGTCCGGTGCTGGGACCTCCGCGCATGACGTTGACAATGACGCAGGGGATTTCAGCAATAATCGCCAACCCCAAATTCTCTTGCATCAGAGAAAATCCCGGGCCGCTTGTAGCGGTCATCGATTTTACGCCGGCGAGGGAAGCACCAATCACCGCACCAAGGCTGGCAATCTCGTCCTCCATCTGGATGAAGGTGCCCCCCACGATGGGAAGCCGGACCGATAAAACTTCAGAGATTTCTGTTGCGGGGGTAATAGGATATCCTGCAAAAAAACGACAACCCGCTCGAAGGGCCCCTTCAGCAATCGCCTCATTGCCCTGGAGCAACAATTCTCTCAGGGGAGACCTCTTCTTCCCCTTTGGGTTCTGCCTCTTCAACGGTCACCTCAACTTTTTTCTTTTCCTTGGTTTTGGTCTCAACGGTGATAGCAAAATCCGGACACCGGATTTCACACCAACCGCAGTTGATACATTTTTCGATATCCTTCACATAGGGATAACCTGCTTCGTCCTTTGCCAACACCCCTGTCGGACAGAAAGCCACACAAATCCCGCATGCCTTACACCAGGCTTTGAAAATATCAATCCTTGGAGGTTCTTTGGGTTTCTTAGACTCTGCCATGCCTTCCTCTTCAATAGGAGCAAACAATAACCCTATTCACAATTCCTTTCCGTAACATATTTAAACTCAAATCAAAAGGGTTGTCAAAGGTTTTCGATAAGGACCGTAGCGAATTCAGAGCACTTTACCTTTTTGGCCTTTTTCATCTGACGGGCCAGATCATAGGTAACAATCTTCTGAGAGATGGTCTTTTCGAGGGCTTTTGTGATTGCCTCCTCTGCTTCCTTCCATCCCAAATAATCGAACATCATGGCTCCAGAAAGAATGAGGGAAGAAGGATTGATAACATCTTGATGTGCGTATTTCGGCGCGCTTCCATGAGTTGCTTCAAATACAGCAGCCCGATCTCCAATGTTAGCTCCAGGCGCCATGCCCAGACCTCCCACCTGTGCGGCCAGCGCGTCTGACATATAGTCTCCGTTGAGGTTAGGCATGGCGAGCACATCATAGTCTTCAGGTCTTAAGAGGATCTGTTGAAACATGGCATCGGCAATCCGATCTTTGATGACGATCTTCCCTTTGGGGATATTCTTGCTCCCTAACTCACTTTCTAAAATAATCCGGTCCTCAAATTCTTCTTTTGCCACTTCATACCCCCAGTCGCGGAAGGCTGCCTCTGTAAACTTCATGATATTGCCCTTATGAACCAGAGTCACGCTCCTGCGGCCATGGAAGAGGGCATATTGGATGGCTCTCCGAACATGCCGTTTGGTTCCGAACCGGCTGATGGGTTTGATTCCAATCCCGGAATCTTCCCGGATCACTCTCCCCAGTTCCTTTTCGAGAAATTCTCTCAAACGCAGGGCCTCTTTTGATCCCTCTTTGCACTCGATCCCAGCGTAAACATCTTCGGTGTTTTCGCGAAAGACCACCATATCCACTTTTTCAGGATGTTTCATTGGACTGGGAGTTCCCGAAATATATTTGACAGGCCGGATGCAGGAATAGAGATCGAGTCTCTGTCGGAGCATCACATTGATGCTCCTGAATTCTCCTCCTACGGGAGTGGTCAAAGGACCCTTGATGCCGATTTTATGTTCCCGGATCGCTTCGATCGTTTCTTCAGGAGCCCATTCCCCTTTTAATTGATAGGATTTCTCTCCGGCGTAAACCTCCAGCCAATAGATCTTTCTCTTTCCTCCATAACACTTCTCCACAGCGGCATCAAAGACCCGAACGGATGCCTTCCAGATATCCGGGCCCACTCCATCGCCTTCAATATAGGGGATGATTGGAAAATCAGGAACCACAAGATGACCCTCAGAGGTATATTGAATCTTCTGTCCACCCATAGCTTCTGCTCTCCTGGCTATCTACATTTCCGAAAAACTAAACTGGTGCAGTTCCCACCAAAGGCAAAGGAATTAGAAAGCACCACAGTCACTTCCATTTCCCGTGACCGCTTCGGCACATAATCGAGATCACAGTCCCCATCGCCCTCTTGATGATTCAAGGTGGAAGGGACGAAATTATAAACGATCGAGAGAATCGATGCCACTGCCTCAATGGCGCCTGCAGACCCCAAGCAATGGCCCACCATTGACTTGATGGAACTGACAGGAATGTTGTAGGCCCTTTCGCCGAAGACTCTTTTGATCGCGAGGGTCTCTACTTTATCATTGAGCGGAGTCCCTGTCCCATGGGCATTGATATAATCAACTTCACATGTTTGGAGGCCTCCCTCTTTTAAAGCTTGTTCCATCACCCTGGCTTCAATCACTCCATTGGGCTCAGGTGCAGTAATATGGTGAGCCTCTCCGCCTATCCCATACCCTGAGAATTCAGCATAAATGCTTGTTCCTCGACGGACCGCCTCGTCATAACCTTCCAGGATGAGGATCGCGGCTCCTTCGCCCAGAGACATTCCCGCCCTTTTTTTATCAAAAGGCTTACAGGGAAAAGGGTCCATGGCCTTTAGTGAATTGAATCCTCCAAAGGTGAGTTCACTCATCGCATCGCTTCCCCCACAGATAACGGCTTTCACCTTCCCCTTTCGAATGAGATCGGCTCCATAACCGATGGAAGTTGCCGATGAACTGCACGCAGTGGTAATCGTTAACTGGGGTCCCAAAATACCGAACCGCTCTGCAATTCGGCTCGTCGTAAAACTCGGAATAAAAGGAAGGAGGAGAGAGGGTTTGGATTTCCCCTTCAGCAGAATCTCTCGGTGATAGACTTCTGCCTCAAGCATTCCCCCTGCCCCTGCCCCTAAACAGACACCCACTTCCTCTGGGGCATAATAATCCATTTTAGAATCCTTCACCGCCTGCTCTGCCGCAATAAGTCCCATCTGATCCGTTCTCGATAACCTCTTCAACGCTCGTTTCTCAAAATAGGCTTCAGGATGGTAATCCCTCACCTCAGCCCCGATCTTAGCAGGGTATTTTGAGGTTTCGATGAAGCTGATAGGGCCAATCCCCGAACGTCCTTCTTTCAGGGATTGATAAAACTCCTTCACATTTTTCCCTACGGAACAAAAAATCCCCATGCCCGTAATCGCAATTCGTTTCGATCTCATAGAATGGATTCATGTATATCATTTTCCGTCACAGGCTCGCAAGGCAACCAGGGATTGATAAAAGATAAATAACACACTCTCATATTTTGGGGACCTTCGAAGAACCCTTATTGTCGCAAAGCAACAAAGATCCTCCCCTTAAAAAAGAAGGGTTCAGGGATATGGGAAAATCTATGATCTGCATCTCTGTATCAATGTCCCGGAGAAGGTAAGCGGCAAGGGGATGAACAGGGCTCGAGGCTTCAAAAAATAATAAGCGGGCAACTCGCGGGCTCCAGACAGTTTGGGTCTCACCCTTTTAAAAGCGATTTAAACAATCCCGCCATCCACGATGAGGGTTTGGCCGGTGATGTAATTTGAGTGATCGGAGGCTAAAAAAAGGACGGCATGGGCCACTTCTTCCGGTTTTCCGATCCTTCCAAGGCTGGACGATTTGACGATAGCCTCGACTTTCTCTTTTGGCATTTTTGAAACCACTTCCGATTCAATCAAGCCCGGAGCCACTGCATTGACATGGATGTTGAAGGGACCTAACTCCCTTGCGAGGGATTTAGTAAAACTGGTCACTCCTCCCTTGGTGGCCGCGTAGTTGGTCTGGCCAGCAGTGCCAATGATTCCGCTTACGGACGAAATATTGATGATCTTCCCCCGCTTTTCCGGAATCATCTTTCGAATGACCGCCTTGCAACAATAGAAGAGGCTTGTAAGATTGGCCTTCACTAAGGAATCCCAGTCCTCATCGCTCATGAGCATAAGAAAATTATCCCGAATCAGACCCACGTTATTCACAAGAATGTCAATCCGACCATATTTGTTGAAGACTTCTTCCACCATCTCTCTGACCTGTTCAAACTGGGTCACATCCGTTTTATAAAGCCCTAAATTGAGTCTTTTGGACGAGGCTTCTTGGATCAGATTTTCAGCCGCCTCAGTATCTTTCGAGAAGATGGAAATGACCCTTGCTCCTTCCTCTGCAAAACCCAAAGAGATCGCCCTCCCGATCCCTTTGGTTCCACCCGTCACAATGGCCACTTTATCTTTGAGTAACATAACCCATCCTCCTCATCTCTGATGTTGCAGGAATAATCAAGGAGTCCATTCTTTTCCATTCGCCATGTCCAGATAACAAATAAACCTCAAACGTCCATGTTAAAACGAATAGTTAAAATTTTGAATGTGGATATGTAAAATTTAGTTTGAATCGGGTATAGAGGATTTGGAATGTCCCAAGGGTGAAACCCTGGGGCGCTTCATCCTCCCTACCAGCTCCCAGAGCGGACCCCGAATTTTAAATTTTCGGATCTGCTCCATCAGGTTTTGAGTCACATTGATCTCGAGTCCTGGGACAATCCACTGCCTCCTTTTTAAAGCTTTTTCACCGATGACCTCCTCCAGTCGTCCACGGAGGGAAGGAGAGATATAAAAATGGGGATAGATAAGATTTGTTTCTTCCCGAATCACGCCTTGAGAAAGGGAAATTTTCTCGAGTTCTGTGCCCGGATAGATCCGGATGCCGAGCATTGCAATCACAGCCGTCGGATCGAGTTGATCCATCAACTGGAAGGATTCCTCGATGGTCTCATCATCTTCTCCAGGCCCTCCGAAGAGAAGGTAATGGCAGTGGTTGACCTTCCAGATTGAACAGAGTTGGGAAGCTCGAATCACATCTTCTCTCGTAAAAGATTTCCTGTAATAGTGAAGCATCTTCGGAGAACCTGAGTCCGTCCCGAACTCGATCCCTCTGCAGCCTGCTTCAACCATCCAATGGAGAAGATTTTCCGACAAAAAACCAGGATTGACAAAAGCGCTCCAGGTAACTTTAATCCTTCTCTCCACCATTTTCCGACACAATGTTTCAGCAAAAGGGACCGGATAATTGAAAATATCATCCACAAAGTAGATATAATCCGTCTCCCCTTCTTGAATGAGATGCTCCATTTCTTCAACCACTTCGTCCACTTCTCGAACTCTGATCTTCTTCCCTTCGAGGAGGGGATAGGTACAGTAGATGCAGGAAAACGGACAGCCTCGTTTGGTCTGAAGGTTCAACATCCCGCCCTCCTCGAGATAGCGCCCCGTCTGAAAGAGAGAGCGATCAGGAGTCGAGATTGAAGAAGCCTGCCCTCCCACAATACAGGGAGGGGCGGGATGCCCTCTGATGAGGAGATGAGGAGAGGGGGGAAGGGGGAGATTCTTTTCGAGAAAATCGATGAGGGTTAATAAAACTTCTTCCCCTTCTCCGACAATTCCAAAATCGACGTTGAGATGTTTAAGGAGTTCCTGGGGAGCTAATGAAAAACCTGATCCTCCAATTACCAATCGTGACGAAGAAAAAGACCGACAGGTCGCAATCACCTCTTCCACTTCTTTCAGGTAGGAGAGGGAAGCCGGATAGGTCAGGTTGTCCAGATTTCTGAGGGAGAGACCGATAAGCTCGGGTTTGAATCGAATCAGGACGCCCTGGAGATCAGCCAAACCCTCTCGAGAAAAGCAGAGATCGATGACCTCAACGGAATGGTTTGCCTTTTTTAAGGCTCCCGCAATGTAAGCCAGCCCCAGAGGGAAAACCGGAGCTGGCATATGTTCACGATTCACAGAGATAAGAAGAATCTTCATAGAGCAAATGACCCAATCTTCTCCTTTTGAATCCTTCGGATCACGGCCATCTGGGCGCCCCGGAGAGCAAAGTTTGACATGAGAAAGTAGAAGAAGTGATTTCGGGGACCCCATAAAAGACGTTTTAAAATAGACCGGGGAGCACAGGTGTATTTCTGGGCCCAGAGATATCCTTCCTGGAGTTCACGAACACTCATCTTTTTGGGCTGGAAGACGACATGGCTCATATCATAGTGGGACCAGTCATGATCGAAGATTCTTCCCTCATCCTCCAGACGTTTTCGAAGTTGGGTTCCGGGGAAAGGGGTGAGAATGGAAAATGAAGGGATTTCAATGCAGTGCCTCTGAACAAAATCAACTGTTGTTCTAAAAACGGTAGGATCATCTCCCTCAAATCCGAAAATGAAAGAGCCGTGGATTCCGATTCGATGCCCTTGAATGACCTCAATGGAATGAACCAGCTCTTTGACATCAACAAAACGCTTTGAAACATTGTCCAAATTGGTCTGGAGTAAAGATTCAAAGCCGATGAACAGAGAAACGCACCCGCTTTGTTGAGCCCTCTGGAGGAGAGTTTCGTTTTTGGCGATTTTAATGGTGGCAAAAGCCATCCATTTCACGCCGTGTCGTTTGAAGATATCAAACAACCCCAGTGCATAATCTTCTCTGGCGATAATGTTATCATCGGTAATAAAGAGATACTCCCCTTTCTTTCGAATGATGGCAGAAAGCTCCTCATCGATTTTCTCAAGGGGGCGCATCCGATACCGTTTTCCATTAATCACCGGCACGGAGCAGAAATCGCAGTGATGGGGGCATCCCCGGGTGGTCTCAATCGCTTTAAAAAAAGGGCTATAACGCCGGTTTAAAAGGTCTCTTCTGGCCATGGGCATCTCCTTGAGGTCAGCCCATTGCCTGTTTTTATAAAAAGGTCTCAGCTTTCCCTCTTCAAAATCCCTCACCACCAAGTCGAGTAACCCCTCGGCTTCTCCAATGAAGACCGAATCGGCATGTTCTTTGGCCTCTTCGGGGAGAAGGCTGGGATGAACGCCTCCTAAAATGACCTTCACGCCTCTTTGACGGAATTGGTCAGCCACTTCATAAGCTCGTTTAGCTACACAGGTCAGGGCTGTGATCCCGACCAGATCGACCTCCATGTCAAAATCGATTTTCTCGATCACCTCGTTGACAATCTTAATCTCATAATGTTTGGGGAATTGGGCAGCCAGCAGAGTCAGTCCAAGCATAGGAAACGGATAAAGGGTATCATTCGAATACTTCACCCCTTTCTCCCGTGGAAAGACAAGAAGAACCTTTTTCGATTGCGGATTGTGGAGTCTAAATTGTGGGTTCAACATCTTTCCTTTTCCCATGAGCGATCGAAAAAATCGTAGTGAGTGTTCATCGTCTTTCATTCGTCGTTCATTGTTCTTCCAGATTGGGTTGTTTCCAGGGCCGTTTCGTCGCATTCTCCCAGACATATCTTAGAATGAGACGGTAAGCCATCCTTTTGAAGGGGTTCGGGTTGAAGAATCCTCCCAGAAGGATTCTCGGTTGAGTATAATACTTCTTTAAATAGGCCTGATGGAGCCGTTGGACCTCCTCTGCGGATAAGAACTTCGTATCCATCACAGGATGCATGAAGTCATACTTTCCAAAATCTCTTTCACGGATCCTTCCCAGTCGTTCGGCTTCTTCATAATATCTCGTTCCTGGAAGGGGCGTGGTCATGGTGAGGATGAGAAAATCACTCTGTTTTTTGACGAATTGGAAAATCTCTTTTAGCGTTTCCTCCGAATCATTCCAGTCTCCGAACATCACATTGGCCATCACCATAATCCCGTTCTTCTTCAGGATATCGATTGCCTTTTGAGCCATCTCCCTCGACTGCTGCTTCTCATACCGATCGAGCACATCCGGCTGAATGCTCTCTATTCCGAGCATCACCTCATAGAGGCCCAGCCGTTTCATCTCTGGCATCAGATCCTCATCCCGAAGAATATCCTTGATTCGGGATTGAAACCAGAAGTGGATGTGAAGACCGGATCTTCCCAGTTCTTCAAGAAACTCCTCCATCCTTCGCCGACTCCAGTTAAAGGTGTTCTCATTAAAGACAAAGAGGCTTTTCCCATGCCGGCGGTTTAGATAGGCGATCTCCTCCACCACCTTCTTGCCACTCCGGCCTCTCCAAACTCCCTGCCAGAATTTCGACTCCGAACAGTAGGCGCAGTGATCTCCACAGCCACGGCTGGTGGATATTCCAAAGGCTCTTCTTCCCATTCCATGCCAGTAGTAAGCCTCCTGTTCCAGATCGATGAGATGATAAGCGGGAAAAGGGAGTGAATCCAGGTTGGGAATGATGGGAGGTCGGGGGTTCTGGAGAATTTTTCCATGATCTCGATAGGCAACTCCTTGAACGTCCTTCCCGTCCCCTCCGTCCGACCATTCTTTGAGAAGTTGAGAAAAGGCAACCTCCCCTTCTCCAAGCACAATATAGTCCAGATCTTTTACCTCTCTCAAAATGGAATCTGCCATCAAGGTAAAATGACTTCCCCCAGCAACGATGAGGGAGTTTGGCAAAAGTTTTCGGCAGAGGTGGATGGTCTGAAGGGCTTCCGGGGAGAGGCAGGTGGCTGAACAAGTGATCCCAATCACCTCTGCTGTTGAAGAAGCGATCAGAGAGGTTAAGTCTCTCCAGGCATTTGGAAGTGCGGTGCCATCAATGATCTGAGCCTTAAACCCTTCTTGTTCAAGGTAGGCCGCTAACTGGAGAAGGCCAAAAGATGGGGTCCACATCCTAAGGCCTGGAAAGAGTTTATGGGGAGGATCAATAAGAAGAACCTTCATAGGATTTCAAATCTCGGATTGCGGATTTCGGTTTGCCGATTTTAGATTGACCTCTCCGAACTTCCAACCCGTAACGTCCAACGGGATTCAAACCTCTAAATACTTCATCATCTCTTCTATCCTCTGAAGGATGTCTGGAGGGACACGATAAAGGAGAGTCCCTTTAAGATCCGTCAGAACATGGGTGGTAGAACCTGTGGCAAGCACCCTTCCACCGGATTCTGAAAGCACCCGATAGTGAAAGATCAATTTTGCCACTTCGCACCGCTCCATCGTCGTCTGAATGAGAAGGGTTTCTCCAAAGGTGGCAGGGGATTTGTAGTCACACCTCACTTCCACAACCGGAGCCAGAAGGTTTTTCTCTCTGAGTTGCAGAGGCCCCATCTCGAATTGTTCGGTCAACTCATTCCGACCTACTTCAAACCAGCCTATATAATGTCCGTGCCATACGACCCCATACGAATCGACTTCAAAGAACCGAACTTGAATCGGCGTCTCGTGGTATTTCATTCGATGGTCCCTTCCTTAAACCGATCTCCTGCGGAGAAAGCCTCTACATCCCGATTGATCCATCGAATCAATTTGGTCAGCGTGGCGCCATGTCCGACTTCAACAAATTGAGTAACGCCCTCTTGGATCAATCTCTCCACACATCGATCCCAATAGACAGGCTGTCCGATCTCCTGGGCAAGAAAATCTCTGATCTCCTCCTGCTTTAAAGGTTGGACCGTCAAGTGATTGAGAATGGGAACCTTGGGAGACCGAAAATGGATGGTTTTCAATAGGGTCTCTATTTCTCCCCTGAGAGAGGTGAGAGAAGGAGCGTGAAGGGCCACACCAAAGGTTAGACGGGTAGCCGAAATCGCTTTTTTGGATAGAGCAAGGGAGATCGCTTTCTCAATTCCCTCTTCTGCCCCGGAGAGAACGAAATGCTTGGATCCGTTGTAATTGGCAATGGAAAGGCAGAATCCGTTCAGACTCTGTTGGATGGTTTGAATGTCGCTTAAAGGAAGCCCTACAATACTCACCATTGCTCCCTTAGAAAGTCTCCCCTCTCGCTCCAGTATCCTTCCGATCGATTCCGTAATCCACAACCCTTCCTCAAAGGTAATCGCTTCGGAAGCAGCCAGGGCCGCATAAATTCCCATGCTATGCTCTGCGATCACATCCGGGACCCATCCCTGAGATTGGAGGCGGTAGAAATGGATCATTGAGAGGAGATATGTCGCCATCTGCAATTTAAGATTGAAGCCAACCTCATTCCCTCTCGTGGTAAAGGAGTAAAGATCAAAGGAGGTTTGGAGCGATGCCTTTTCCAGCCATCGCTCCAGAGAAGGGTCTGTCCTTAAGGGATGATCTTCCTTCAGAATCGGTTTTTCTTGAAGTTGACCGGGAAAACAGAAGGCCTTTCTTCCCATTAAGTTCTCCCTTGCTGGTCCGCAACAAATTGGGCCATGGTCCTTACAGATTGGAACACTTTCTTTCCGACCTCGGCATCCGGGATGATAACCCCATACTCCTTCTCAAGACCCAAGACCAGTTCCAGGGCATCGATTGAGTCGAGGCCAAGGCCCTCTCCGAAAAGGGGAGCATCGGTATCAATCATCTCCGGAGTCATATCCATCAGTTTAAGTCTTGTAATAATAAGTTGTTTTAGTTTTACAATCAGCTCTTCGTTCACCTCAGCCATGCTTCTCCTCTTTTGACCATTATAGGATTGACCGATTCGAGGGTTCTAAGGTTAAAGTGGATGTGGATCGGACCCTAAAAACCCATTATGGTTTCCAATAAGAAAAAAAATTATACCATTGATCCGGATATTTTTCGATATAGGTTTCGAATTTTTTTATCAATTCCGTCATTCCTTTCCGAATGATCGTCTCCCGGTCCTCCCTGGAGTTGTCTTCAAAAGAGACGGGAGCCTCAATAATGCCCTTGTATTTTCGGCTGTTCTCCATCACCACAAAGACCGGTAGGACCGGTGCTCCAGTGGCCAGGGCGAGAATGGCGACCCCGATGGGAAAAGGGGTTTTCCGTCCAAAGAACTCAAAGACCATGGTCTTTTGGGTCTCGACACGATCGCCTAACATCGCTACAATCTGATTCTCTTTCAATGCCCTGACGGCATCAATGGCGGCCATTGGAGAAGGATCCTTGGGATCAATATAAATATTGCGGATTCCCCTTCTTCTTCTCATCTCTTCACGAAAGGATTTGGTATCCTGATCTGGCTCATCCAGGGTGAGCACATTGAGTTTTCCTCCCCTGAAAGAGAAGAGCAATCCTCCCATTTCCCAGTTGCCGAGGTGAGGCGTGACGCAGATGACCCCTTTCCCTCTCTGAAGGGCTTCGATCATGTAATGATCTCCTACCTCCTCTTCTACCCATTGATGTTTATTCGAGGGCTGGAGACGGTGCATCACCATATAGTCCAACAGATATTGCCCGTAGTTCTGGAACGTCTTTCGCGTAATGAACTCGATCTTTTCTTTCGACCATCTCCCCCGGCTTACCCCCTCAACATTCTTCCGAACCGCCCCTCTTGTTTTTGGCATCAGGAGGTAAAAGAGATCTCCCACAATCACACTGAAGAATTTCTGGATGGATCTCGGAAGGAGGGTTGAAAAAAATTGGAAGAGAAAGAGATAGATAAACCGATTAAACGCGCGGGGATACTTTCTTTTCATCTCACCCTCCAAAATAGTCTCTTAAAAACCGGAGGAGGGTTCGGATCCCCAAACGGTGTTTTTTGATGTGATTCCAGATATCCCGAATCGCTTTTCTTGATCGGGTGTAGTAAAGAAGATGGGCTTTCAACAGGTACCATTCCAGCCGAAAGAAAGAAAAATGGTCATGTTTAAAGACCAGATGCTGCATGTCGAAGAAGGACCAGGGAGCCCTCCACTTGAAAATTCGATCTTTTACCTGCTCATAGATGGCCGTCCCTGGATAGGGTGTGAGGATCGAAAACTGGGCTACATTGGTATCGAGCTGTTTGGCGAAACGAATCGTTTCATGAATCTGTTCAGATTTTTCCTCTAATCCACCGAGGATATAAGACGCATGAATCTCCAAGCCCTTCTGTTTGAGCATCTTAACCGTTTGAACTGTGTCTTCTACGTTCATCCCCTTGTGGAATGCCTTAAGGGTCTTGGAATGCGGAGACTCGACCCCTAGGAAGATGGATTTCGCACCTGCTCGGACCATCTCGTCAACCATCTCCTCATTTCGAAGCAAGAGGTCTGCACGGGATAAACACCACCACCAGAGGTCCAGTTGACGTTCGATCATCCCACGGCAAAGCTCGATGACTCTCTTTGGAAAGAGGTTAAAGGTATCGTCTAAAAAGGCCACCGCATGGAAATGATACCGCTTATAAAGTTCTTCCAGTTCCTTTAAGACAGCCTCTACGCTCCTCATCCGGACCTTTGTCCCCCAAAATTGGGAAGAGGCACAGAAAGTGCAGCGGTAAGGACAACCCCGGCTGGTGATCAAAGGGGTAATGTCTCGGCTTCCCAATTTTGTCTTTCGATAATCGTCCATATGGATGAGATGTCGGGCAGGAAGAGGAAGCTGATCCAAATCCTGAATGAAGGGCCTGGGGGGAGTTCGGACCAATTGACCGTTATGAAGAAAACTGATTCCCTCGACGGAATCAACCCCCCCTTGTCCTTTCTGTAAGGTAGAAACTAATTCTGCGAAAGTGACCTCTCCTTCTCCGTGAACAATAAAATCCACTTTTAAGGTGGAAAGAATCGCTTCGTCTACATAACCCGGATGAGGTCCTCCCATGACCACGGTACAACCATCCTTCTTCGCTCTTTCAGCTAAATGGAGCGCTTGGCGATGACGAGTGGTATCCGTCGAGATTCCGACAATGTCGTAGGGTTTAAATTCAAGGTCCTTCCGATTCTTTTTGACCGCTAAGTCCCTCACCTCAATGCGATACCCCTTCCTTTCCATGTACCCCGCGACATAAAGAATACCAAGCGGGGGAAAGAGGACCCCTGTCGCGTTAAGGGTTCCTGAAGGAGCGGGATTGATCAGGAGAATCTTCATTGCTTTAGCATTCTATCGGCGATCCTCAGGGATAAGAACGGCGGTATCGTTCGCAAAGATCACCCCAGCAGGCGACCACTTGTTCATCAACCAGCAATTCGACAACCTCGCATTGATTTCCACATTCGTTGCACTCAAATCCCCGGGTTGTACAAGATCTCTTGGAAAGTCCAAAGCCTTTGAATCGGCTTCGACCGGGCTTTGCCCGCTTCACCAGTTTCGCTGCCCCCAGGGCACCCATTAAACCAAAATGCTCAGGGATGAGCATGGGGGTTTCCAATTCTCGCTCGAGGGCTTTCCGGATGCCTTGGTTTGCGGCAACCCCTCCTTGAAAAACGTAAGGAGGAAGAAGCTCTTTTCCCCGGCAGACATTGTTCAGATAATTCTTGACCAGTGAGTCACAGAGCCCTCCGATAATATCTTCTACGGAATGGCCGATCTGCTGTTTATGAATCATGTCTGTTTCGGCAAAGACCGTGCATCGGCCGGCCACGCGGACAGGATGCTTTGCCTCAAGAGCAAGCCTTCCAAACTCCTCAATGGAGATGCCCAGCCGCGCTGCCTGCTGATCCAAAAAAGAACCCGTACCGGCTGCGCAGACCGTGTTCATGGCAAAATCGACGACCACCCCTTCCCGCAGAAGGATGACTTTGGAGTCTTGTCCCCCAATCTCGAAGATGGTCTTGGTCTTCGGAAAAAGATCGATCACAGCAACGGAATGGGCGGTGATCTCATTCTTTATAAGGTCTGCTCCCACAAGGTAAGCAGCCAGGTGTCGCGCACTTCCTGTCGTCGCGACCCCATCGATGGCTTGGTCATCGCCTAATCGAGAGGCAAGGATTGCCAGCCCCTGCTGGATGGTTTCGAGAGGTCGGCCATTATTGCGCAGATAGAGTCCTGCCAAAAGTTTATGGCTTTCATCGATCACGACCATCTTCGTTGTGATTGAACCGACATCAATTCCCAAAAAGTTTCCCATAATGTTTTTATAGCGACTCAAGTGATTGAAGGCGCCTCATATTGAAAGGTGTAAACTTTAGGTGCTTCGCACGTAAGTCAGGTTGAACTCATGCCTCCTCTCTTCCATCACATCCCGAAATGCTTCCAACCGGGTCATCAACCCTTCTCTTCCCGAATGCTCATCAAGGGAGAGAATGAGAAGGGGAGGAGATACCTTTCCGCTCCTCTTCAACTTCCTCCGAATCAATTCCTGAAGGAGGGCATCGATCCCACACTTAAAAGAGGTAAGAAAGATCATCCCATCCACCCCTCCTGAAAGGAAATGGAACAGGGACCCTACAATCTCCCTCCCTGAAGACCAGTAGACCTCCTTGGAAAGATCTGAAAGCTGAGCATTGATCTCTCTCTCTGAGAGCGTCTCGGACGTGATGACCCTCATCCCCAGAGATTTAGCAAAAGTAAGGATCTCTTTGCTCACATCGGGATCGAAGAGATTGTAAGGGTGCCCGATGAAGGCCACTCGAAATGTTTTTTCTGGTTCCTCTACCCCTTCCGGAGCTTCAAGATCAAACACCTGTTTAATGGGAAGGTTGTTGATCCGTTCTAACCATCGCTTCTGGAAATTTAAAAAGAACGCCTCTGCCTTTTGAAAGGCTTGTTTACTCTCTGCCTCTTTCGCTCCCAATCGTTTGCCTGTCTTTAAGAGAGACTCCCGCATGGAATGTCCTTTCACCCTGAGATCAACAAGATCATCGAGAATAGGAACCATTCCGTCCGTGGCTAAGCGAACAATATCTGGGGCACCCCGAAATTTTGGACACATCATATGGTGTCTGTGAAGGCTGACCAATCTCGGGAGATAGAGATAATCGACTTGAGTCTTCAGTACCAAAGAATGGGTGACCAGAAGTTTCATTGGAAAGCAACTGTCTTCAAGATAGACGATGTTTCCCCTTTTATCCAAACCGTCTGAAACACGCACGTTCCAACCTAATTCCTCAAAAAAGACTTTCCAGAGAGGAAAATAGCGATAGAACATCAAGGCCCTGGGAATCCCTATCCGGCCTTTCTCTTCCATTGTAACATCTCCACAAAGGCTTCGAGTAAAGTCTGGATACGGCCCTCGATCTCCTGTTCGTCCAGGATGAGGGTGAGGATAGGAATATTCCAATCCTTTCCGACACGGGTCAGAATTCCGGATGCCGTGGTCTCTGGCATGCAAGCAAAAGGCATGAGATGCACCACGCCATCAAAGCCCTCCTGAGCTCTCACGATGGCCTCTCCAATCGAAACATTACACTCTGCACCCACATCATAACCGAGATAGGCCCTCGAGGCCTCGAAAAATCGAACCCTCTCAGAGGCTTGATCGGCTTTGTTCCTTCTCAAACTTCTCAGGATATGCGTGGAAAACCAGGAACTGCGGGTCACCTCGGCTCCTAATTCACCCAGCTTCTGCTCCACGCCGCGGTTGATGTGAGGATCCATCACCGTATAGAGTTCTCCCACCATGGCAATCTTAAAAGGAACTCGAGAAACATCCTGCTCGGTCCCTTGAAGCAACCTCTTCCCTCGCTCTAAGGCTTGATCAAGAGTCCGAAGGGTTTTGGCTTCATCCACCATCGAAAGGGCTTTCTTTAAACGCCTTTGAGTCTCCCCTTTCTGAATTTCTCTCGGTCTGATCCGCATCGCCAGTTTCTCCAATGTTTCGCAGGCCATCATCTTTTTCCATCCCAATCGGAGTCCGTAAGGAAAGAGGAGGATGTTTTTCCAGCTTAACTCCTTCTTGAGTTCTTTCGTCTCCTCATAATTTTTCCAGAGAGCCTGCCAGGTCAATCGGGGGGGGATCGTCAGCCAACGGTAGTGAAGCCCCATATCTTCAAGGATCACCTTCTGGACAAGGTCGTAAAGCCCCAGGCGACAGGGAGGACCACTGCCGACCATCACAATGGTATCGGCTCCCATCCGAAGGGCCTCAATGAAATTTCCAAGGATGATCTTAAAAGGAAGGCAGATGCATTCGTTGGAATGCTGGACGCCAAGGGTGAGGGTCTTACGGCTGGTTTCAGGAGGAACGATATAGGGGATTCCGGAAGCCTCTGCAATGGCTTTGCAGAAGATATGCATTGTACCAAGATGAGGGAAGGTAACTTTCATCCATGTTGACCTGCAACCTTTTTCTCATGGGGTGGAGATTGTTCCTTTCGACTCTCCATCCTTTCCCTCCAGGCCGCTTCTGCCATTGTCCGATAGGTCTTAGAATAAGCCTCAATGGCCGGCGATAGGTCTGTAAAAAATCCTTCGGCTCCTGGATGGGTAAAATACTTTGCATATTTAAGGGCAAATTCCTTCCCGTGTTCGGGATGATCGATCAGCGGACAGTTGATAAAAAAGTTATCTGAAAAGGGCTGTCGGGCACGAATTTCCTGAAACAAGGGAGAGTTCAAGGCCTCAACAAGAGATTTCTCCTTGATGTTGTCATAGGCGAAATGGCAAAAGACACAGGGTTCTAAGTCACCTCGTGCATTGACATGAAAATATTTTCTTCCTCCTGCGATACATCCTTCCGTGAGGCATCCATCGTTCCAGAAGTCCACCATAAGCAGGGCCTTGGTGGCTCGGAAATAGGCAAACCGTTCCCGTATCCAAGCCCTCTGTTCAGGGGTTGCCATCAGCGTGAGATCGGCGTCCCGGCCAATAGGGATATAGTGGAAGTTCCAGAGAAAGATACACCCTTTCTCCACCAAGAAGTCGATAAAACGGTCACTTCCGATGATCTCAGTGTTGAGCTTGGTCTGGGTGGTTGAAATCGCAAAGAAGATCCCCGCCCTTTTGAGCAGGTCCATCACACGAACCATCCGATCAAAATGGCCCTTTCCCCTCCGGGCATCCGTCTCCTCTTCCATTCCTTCGAGACTGAGGGCTGGGACCACATTTCCCAAAGCCACAAATTGCTCCACCATCGCCTCGTTAATCAGAGTCCCATTGGTATAGACCTGAAAGATCGAGTTTGGGTGTTTTTCAAAGAGATCAAAAAGATCTCTTCTCAAAAAAGGCTCTCCACCCGTGATGATGACAAGATAGATTCCCATCTCATTGCACTCATGAATCAGTCGATCAATCACGTCAAAAGAGAGCTCCTCCTGGGTGGAATAAGAACCCGAATAACATCCAAAGCATCGGAGGTTGCATCGCATCGTGGGGCTAATCAACATGGCATTGGGCGGTTTAAACCCTCTCTGCTCTTCAAAAACCCTCCTCCGATTGGTGCCCACCAGAAGCTGGTTAATGATAAAATTGGTGATGATCTTTTTCCGATGATAGGGATGGGTTTCGTTAAGCAGCCTTCTGGCAATGGTCAAAGCCGGATGATCGTTCTGAAAGAGCGTGCGGATCCATCGAATCTTCTCACGATACGACTCTTTATGGGGAATTCTCTCAGCCAGATAACTGAGACGAATTAGATTCTCTTTGGAAGTATTGGCCAGAAGAGACAGAGCCGTGGTCGTAAATTTCGAGATCGAATAAAACTTTGCTTTTTGATAAAGATCCATGGGCCTCACCAGAAAAGACTTCGAAGAAAGAGTTTGCAGACACGCCAGGTATCGGTTATGGGCCTGAAATGGCTGGAGCTCGTCCCGTCCACCTTTTGCACACTAATTGGAATGGATAACACACCAAACCTCTTTTTGCAAGCCTTGATCAGAAGCTCCAGCTCCATCTCAAATCCGTTTGTTGTCAATGAAATTTCTTTTAATACCTCTGTGTGGATCAGCCGGAATCCGGATTGGCTATCCGTGATATCGGCATGACAGAGCCGTGAGACTGCTTTGACTCCCAGTCGATTCCAGAAACGACGGAGAAACGTCATTTGATCAAACTTTCCCGCCCGTGAGGCAATCAGGAGATCAGGTTGGACGATGTAAAAGATTTTTAGAAGCGAGGGGATGTCACCAGGGTCATGCTGTCCATCTGCGTCAAGGGTAATGACCAGGTGATAATCTTTCTCGAGGAGATAGTGGAAGCCAGTACGAAGGGCTGCTCCTTTTCCGAGATTTCGAGGATGTTCCAAAAGATGTGCTCCATACTCTTTGGCAATTTGAGCCGTCTGATCGGTGGATCCATCATTCACCACAATCGTATCGAAACCTAAAGAGCACACTTTTGTCAGAACTGTACCGAGCGTACCAGCCGCATTATAAGCAGGAATGAGAACACAGATTCTGTCCAAAAGGGTCTTTTTCATCGGAGTCGTCTCAATCTCGTGGTCAAGTAACATCGTAAGAACGATTCTTCTTCCTTTACGCCTACCATTTTTTACTCAGATGGAATCATCATAACCCAGAGAATCCCTTTTTTTCATCTTTCCTAAGAGAAAGAGGGAAGGGTTATCGTCTTTCAAGGAAGCGTTTCATTTCGGGATCGTAGAGAAAGGTGAAGAAGGTGGCCATGGCGCCGAGGATGGGGAAGGGATCATCCCATGAAATCATATCGTCACAGGTGTTCGGCTCAAAGATTTGAAAAAAGGGGGGCTGAAGACGAAACCGTTCTGGGTTCTTAAAAAAATGGAGGATATCTCCAAAGAGAAGCCATCGACTCCGTCGTCCGACCGGATAACGAAGAACCGGATGAAACGTCTCTCCCTTCGCCATCTTCAACATGAGGTAGGGAAAATCAACCTCCGAGAAGATGGCCAATTGTAAGGAACCCCAAAAACGAGGATTCACCTCCATCAGCTTGGGAAGTCCATCTCTCGGATCAACCTTAAATTCGACCATCGCTACGCCCACCCAGTTCAAGGCTTTAAGAAGCGAAAGTCCCAACTCCATGATCTGGGGATGCTCCACCCCCTCCCTTAAGGTACTCGGTCCACCTTCAACAGGGTACATTCGCAATTTTTTATGTACAAAAGCAGCTCTTACATTGGAGGATTCGTCAAAAAGGGCAGAGAGCCCAAAAGTGCCGCCTCCATCGGGAATGTATTCCTGAATTAATGGAAAGGGGTAACGTTCGTGAACTTTCTGGTAGGAAGCAGGAAGGTCATGCTTTCTTTTAACATAAACAATCCCAAAGGAGCCGGAACTGACACGGGGCTTGATAACATACCCCTCCCCTTGCCCTCGACCCAGAGGGGAGAGGGGCAGGACAGAGGGAGTTTCAGAGGTCTTCGGCACGGGGATGCCGTGACGCTCGGCAAACGGAATTAACTTTCCCTTGTCCCGAACAAATTCAACCGTTTCAAGAGGGGGAATGAGCAGGTAGCTATATTTTGAAATCTCTGAGCGAAACTTGGCCATCAGCAGGAGCGTTTCCTCCTCCATGGGGAAGAGGCAGTCGTAACGATTTTTTTTTATCTCCTTTAAGAGAAAGGAAAGAAATTGATCTGGATGTTGCCGTGGAGAAGGATAGAGGAGTCGTTTTGAACAATACTTCGAAAAGAAAGAGGTATTCAAATAGGTTCTCTCTCCCACGGTCACCTGAACCCCTTTTCGACCGAGGGATCGAACAACGGCGAGGGTCTTTCGAAAGTGTCCATCTGTCACCAGTACTCTCATATCGAGTTCGGAGTTTTGGGCCGCCCCACCGACTGGTGTGTGAGTCGGATGGTTATTGACGACAAGACCTTGAGACGATCAGACGATAAACCCCGCCTCCGCCAGACTTCGATAATCATCTCCAGCGAGGATGAGATGATCATAGACTTTGATCCCCATGACCTTCCCAGCCTCAACCAGCTGTCGGGTGATGCGGAGGTCTTCCTCACTTGGGGTTGGGTTGCCGCTGGGATGGTTGTGAAGGAGAATCACCCCTGCTGCAGACTCAAGGAGAGCTTCCCGGAAAACCTCTCTCGGATGGACAAGACTGGCATCCAGGGTTCCTTCTGAGAGGGTGATCTCTTTAATCAACCGGTTGCCACGGCTGAGGAGAAGGACTTTAAAGATCTCTTTCCTCAAATCGGTCACCAGAGGAAGATAGTGGTCTGCCACATCCTTCGCTTTCTTGAAGATAGGACGACCTCTATGTGTTTGTGACTGAACCCGCCTGACCAACTGGAAAGCGGCAGAAAGGGTTGCTGCTTTTGCAGACCCAATCCCTTTGACTTTCATCAATTCTGCGGGAGAACGGCTGAAAAGATTCTCAAGAGATTCGTAGTGGTCCAGAAGTTCCCTCGCCAGATCAATGGCCGTCTTTTTTTTCGTTCCCTTCCCGATGAGAATGCCTAAGAGTTCTGTATCGCTGAGGTGCTGTCCTCCTTGCTGAAGCAGCCGTTCTCTGGGTCTTTCTTGTTTCGGCCATCTCGAAATTTTATAAGGAGATTCCGTCATGATTTAGTTTTCGACAGAAGGATTCGTCTTTGTCTTCTTCCCAAAAATCTTAGAAAGGAGAATGCTCAACTCATAAAGCCCCAGGAGAGGAATAGCCATAAGCAACTGGGAAATGATATCCGGAGGAGTCATCACTGCTGCAAAGATGAAGATGAGGAGAATGGCATATTTTCGATGTCGGGCCATCATGCTTGCATCTACGACTCCAATTCGCGCAAGCAAAACCAGGACGACCGGAAATTCAAAGACGAGGCCAAAGGCAAGTAAAAACTTGATGCTGAAGGAGAGATACTCCTTCATGCTCGGCATTGGTTTGATAAAATCGGTGGCATATCCAAGGAGAAACCGAAACCCAACCGGAATGGCGATAAAATAGGCAAAGAGAATTCCCAGGATAAAGAAAAAGGAACCAGCGGTGACAAAGGGAATGACATATCGCTTTTCATGGCGATAAAGTCCTGGAGCGACAAAAGCCCAGATCTGGAAAAGAACAAAAGGGGAAGCCAGCATGAGCCCTGCAATAAAGGCTACTTTCATGTAGGTAAAAAAGGCTTCCGCAACACTGGTAAAGATGAGGGTACTGCCGGAAGGCATCATCTTCAGAAGGGGTCTGGAAAGGAGATCGAAGAGGTTTTGAGAAAAGGCATAGCAGAGGATAAAACCAACTCCAACTGAGACAAAGGAGAGGATGAGACGTTTTCTCAGTTCTGCAAGGTGAGAGGTTAAGGGAAGCTTCTTCTCATCCATGAGAGGGCATCCCCTCTTTCAACCCTTCCGCTCCCTCCTCTTCTGTTTTGCCTTTCTCCCCCTCCTCAGGAGAAGGCTCATGATCACTGGCAGAAGTCGTTTCAATGGGAGTAACGACCTCCGGAGCAAGGTCTTCGGAAGGGAGGGACTCAGGAGAGGGTTCATCAAGGGTGGACAGCTCTCTGGTGAGGTCGCCTAAGACATTCTCCTCGGTGAGGGTGGTCTTGAGCTCTTCCAAATCTCTGGTCTCCGCCTCAAAACTCTCCTTCACTTCATCCGTTGCCTTTTTAAACTCCCTCATCGCTTTGCCAAAAGCCCTGGCAAGTTCTGGAAGCTTATTCGGACCAAATACGATCAACGCAATAGCACCAATGATAAGAAGTTCAGGCAATCCAATATTAAACATCTTTCCACCTCAATGGTTTTATACCACACTTCTCCATTTTTTTTCAATGGGATCGTCTTCATCCGGAATAAGGAAAGGGGTAAGGAAGAATGAAATGTTAAAAAGTGTTCCCTTTTCGGTTATAATAGGTTAACGTGACCGCCTATGGAAGTTGGATTTCTTAAAACACTCGTGATCATCTTTGGGGTCTCCGCCTCGGTCATCTTTATTTTACATAAATTAAAAGTCCCTTCCATTGTGGGCTTTCTGATGGCAGGTGTTCTTCTCGGACCCCATGGATTCGGTTTAGTCCAGGATATTCATGAAGTAGAGCTGCTCGCAGAAATCGGTGTCATCCTTCTTCTATTTACCATCGGACTGGAGATTTCTCTAAAGAACCTCCAGCGAATTCGTTCGGCGGTTCTCGGAGGGGGTCTTTCTCAGGTCTTGCTCACTTTTCTGCTCACCGCGGCGATTGTTTATCCATTCCTTCAGAAATGGAACGCTTCTCTCTTTGCCGGGTTTCTGGTTGCTCTGAGCAGCACAGCGATTGTCATGAAGATGCTCTTCGACCGAGGAGAGACGGACTCCCCCCATGGGCGACTGGGCATCGCCATTCTCGTTTTCCAGGACCTCTGCGTCGTTCCCCTGATGCTTCTGATTCCCATCCTCTCCGGGGCTCGAGGAAGTTCTCTGGAGCTCCTCTGGACCATTTTTAAATCAGCCGCGATCATCTTTGTGGTCATTTTTGGCGCCAGATCCCTGGTCCCCTATCTCCTTCACCAGATCGTTCATACCCGAAGCCGAGAGCTTTTCGTCATGACCATCATTATTCTCTGCCTCGGAACAGCACTCTTCACGTCATGGCTTGGACTGTCCCTTGCTCTTGGAGCTTTTCTCGCCGGGCTGATCATCTCCGAATCCGAGTACGCCTATCAAGCGATCTCTGACATTCTACCTTTCAAAGATAGCTTTAACGGGCTCTTCTTTATCTCCATCGGCATGCTGATGAACCTAACCTTCCTCCAGCAGAATACCCTTTGGATTCTGATAGGCGTGCTCTTCATTCTTTTTCTTAAGACAGTCACCGGTTTTCTTGCTGTCCATCTGATGGGACACCCCATCAGGGTATCGATTCAGACTGGCATTCATCTGGCGCAGATTGGAGAATTTTCTTTTGTTCTTGCGATGGCAGGGAAATCCGCAGAACTCATCTCGGACAATCACTACCAGATCTTTCTTTCAACCTCAGTGATCACGATGATCCTGACTCCCTTCCTGATTCAGGCTTCCCCCAGGCTATCCGCCTGGATGAGTTCAAAAAAACTTCTTGATCGGCTGGACAGGATGAGAAAACGAGCAGAGCATGAAATGCTTCATTCGGGAAGAAAAGATCATGTCATCATTATTGGATTTGGGTTAAATGGAAGGAACTTGGCAGAGGTGCTGAGAGAGACCTCCATCCCTTATGTCGTCCTGGACCTCAACAATGAGACCGTCCGTGACATGAAAAAGAAAGGGGAGCCCATCTTTTATGGAGATGGCACCAGTCCAGAGATCTTACACAAACTGGGATTAGCCACGGCCAGAATGCTGGTAGTCGTTATCTCAGACCCGGCCTCAACTCGACGGATCGTTCAGCTTGCCCGAAAGGAAAATCCAAGAATTTATATCATCGTCAGAACCCGTTATACCGCTGAAGTGGAAGATCTGCTTCAACTCGGGGCAAACGAAGTGATTCCAGAGGAGTTTGAAACATCGATCGAAATCTTTGCCAAAGTCCTCCATCGTTATCAGGTCCCGAGAAATCTCATCAACGAACAAATCGAAAGGATCCGGAGCGGCAGTTACGAAACCTTGAGACGTGTGGAGCTGCCAGTTAAAAGCCTTCCCGAAAAATGCGAAATCATCACCGATATTGAAACCGAAACTTACCTGATTGGGGAGCGAACTCCCGCGGCGGGCCACTCCATTAGAGAGTTAAGGATACGGTCCAAAACCGGAGCTACAGTGATTGCGGTGAGAAGAAATGGGGAGGTCCTGCCCAGCCCTGACCCAGGGTTCACTTTCCAGAGAGGGGATGTCCTCTACCTGATCGGAGAGCGGGAGAAAGTCCTCAAAGCCATTGAACTCTTGGAAGCACCTCCTTGAAAGGGAGAGGCTGTTTCTTGCAGGAGAGATTCATCAAACAGAAGATTGGAGAGAGAATAATGACCCACGTTCATATTAATGTTCCTTATCCGATGCTCCTCCAGAGGATCGATTTCGTCATTCAACATCGCTTTTGTCCGGAGATCTATTTTAGTGGAGATGATCTCGATACGTTCCATGTGGAAGAGGCACGTCATCTTGCCCAACTCCTTAATAAAAGCGGCCTTCCCTCAACGCTCCATGGTCCCTTTATGGATTTAAGTCCAGGAGGAGTCGATCGAAAGATCAAGGAAGTGACCATGGATCGGCTCTCAAAGACAATGGAGGTAGCCACTCTGTTTAGACCGAAGGCTATCGTCTTCCATCCAGGGTATGAGAAATGGAAATTCGATGGAGAGGTCCGTCTCTGGTTTGAGAGCAGTCTCCAGACCTGGAGACCATTGGTGAAGGAGGCATCCAAACGAGGACTGACGATCGCCATTGAAAATGTCTTTGAAGAGACCCCCGAGTCCTTGTTAATGCTCTTAAAAGAGATGGATTCTCCCCACTTTCGGTTCTGCTTTGATACAGGACACCACCATGTCTTCAGCAAGGCCCCTCTTTCGCTTTGGATCGAGTCCCTGAAAAAATATCTTTTGGAAATCCACCTCCATGACAATCACGGAGAGATGGATGAACACCTACCCATGGGAGAAGGAAGTTTCAATTTCAATGAACTTTTCAACCTCTTCACTCACTTGGGGTTAAAGCCGATCTATACCCTTGAACCTCATGAGGAAGCCCATCTCTGGAGGGGCCTGGAGGCCATCAAAAAATATATTGAATAATGCTTGACAAAGCTATTGAACTCATCATAATATAACCATCTCCAAAAGGAAAACTTTCAAAGAAGAAAAAACGGTTTTTTTTCAACATCATAGCCCATTGATTGAAAAGGGGGTGGTTTGCCTGAGGAATGGATAGGCACCAAGTAATTTTTTAGATAACATTCTTAGATAAAGGAGGGTTCTATGAAGCGAATTTTTATTTTATTTACTGTCTGTGTCTTGGCGATCTGCATGGTTGCCATCTCAGCACCCGCGCAGACCAAAAAAGAGGCTTTCAAATATGAAGACCCCATTGGTGTAGTCAAGATTAAGAAAGGCGATCCTATACACATCGCCTGCTGGATGGTGGTTGCAGGTCCTGATGCTTCTTTGGGGACTGACACCAAGCGAGGAGTGGAGATTGCGATTGATGACAAAGGAGGAAAGATTCTTGGTTTTCCAATCAAACTGACTGTTCAGGACACCGGGTGTAATGCCGAGGGAGGCCAGGCGGCTGCAACCAAATTGGCGGCAGACCCAACGATTGTGGCCGCCATTGGATCGAACTGCTCGAGTGAAGCTCGTCCAGGAGCTCCCATCCTCTGGAAGGCTGGGATTGCTACAGTTTCCCCTTCAAATACTGCACCCTTCTTGACAGATCCCAATCGGGGGCCTGAATATGATGGCTATCTCCGAACCGCTCATAACGATAAAGTTCAGGGTGCCGTGGCTGCAGAGTTTGCCATAAAACAGTTAAAACTCAAAAAGGCGGCGACCATCCATGACGGAAGCCCCTATGCCGAACAGTTACAGGCTGTCTTTGCAGAGACTTTCAAAAAGTTAGGCGGGACGATTACAGCACAGGAAGCCGTTGCTCCAACCGATACAGACATGAGACCTGTTCTGACCAAGATTGCGACAGGCAAGCCGGATATCATCTACTATCCCATCTTTATTGCCGCTGGAGGACATATCACCCGTCAGGCGAAAGAGGTGAAAGGTCTTGAAAAGGTAAAATTGATGAGTGCTGACGGAACGTTTTCACCCGACTTTATCAAAGCGGCTGGAGAAGCTGCCGTTGGAATGTATCACTCTAGCCCGGACTTCTCTGCTTTTGGGGCAGGCTACAAAACCTTCCTCGAAAAACACCAGAAAAAATATGGAGAAAAACCGATCGCACCGTTCCATGCCCATGCCTATGATGCGGCCATCATGGTCTTTAACGCCATCGAGAAGGTAGGCAAGATTGCTCCGGATGGAACCCTTCACATCGGTCGCAAGGCTTTAAGAGATGCCCTCTATGCAACCAAGAACCTTAAGGGATTAACCGGAAACCTCACCTGTACGGCCACAGGAGACTGCGCAGACCCGATGATTGCCATCTATCAGATGACCTCCGATAACATCAAAAAAGGGGTCATCCCAGATAAGCCCATCTGGTCACCCGCGGCAGCGGCAGCCAAACCCGCTCCAGTAAAAGAGGAACCTAAGAAGAAATAGTCTCTTTTTTGACAGAGCCATACCCGTCCGTTCACCGCTTCTTCAAGCGGGGGCGTGACCATGAAGGGACAGTCCTTTGGGAAAGGGGAGAGAGAGTCGGGCAATGAGGATAAATCCTTTAAAATTCTAAATCGTTGGAGCCCGATTTCCCCTCCCCTATCTCAGTTTCTCAGAGTAACGTCTTCCCGGGACGAGGAACGGGTAAGGCGAAAGGGAATCTTTATGATGAAACGCTGGTTGGAGAGAATAACCCCCACCGATGTGTTCATGTGGATGATTGGAGGGGCGATTTTATTAATGATCTTTTGGGGCTCTACAGCCACCCTTGCTGCTGGAACATACACGGCTCACCATTGGTTTGATTTTATCATCTTTGGTCTGGCTCAGGGGAGTATCTATGCCTTAATTGCGATGGGTTACACCATGGTTTATGGGATCTTAAGAATGATCAACTTCGCTCACAGCGAAGTCTTCATGTGCGGCCCCTACACAGCTTATTTTGTAGCGGCCGCTTTTTATTCATCCGGCTTTCTCGATCAATATCCAATGATCAGCCTCGTCATCATCTTTCTGGTTTCGATGGCCACCTCCACAATGGTGGCTGTCCTTTTGGAACGGATAGCTTACCGCCCTCTCCGTGCAGCTCCCCGGCTTATTCCTTTAATTACTGCTATTGGAGCTTCTTTCTTTTTACAATATACCATTCGAGGACTTTACGGATCCGGGTTTCAGGCGTATCCTGTGGTTAAGGTTCTTGAAGGCGAATGGGCTCTGGGGGAATTTCGTATTTTAAAATTTCAGGCCTTGGTGATTGTGGCAGCTGCTATCTTGATGGCCGCCCTGTATTCATTTGTACAACGAACCCGTTTGGGAAAAGCGATTCGTGCTGTGTCTGAGGACAAAGAAACCTCTTCCCTCATGGGAATTGATATCGATCGCATGATCGTTACGACCTTTATTATCGGAGGGATGGCTGCCGGAGCGGCAGGGGTTCTTTATGCTCTGATGTTTAAGCAGGTCCACTTTTTTATGGGTTTCATCCCGGGTATCAAAGCCTTTACTGCGGCTGTTTTGGGGGGAATTGGCAATATCCCAGGTGCCATGCTGGGAGGAATCTTTCTTGGTCTGGTAGAGTCCGTAGGCCCCAGTCTCTTTCTCGACGGCCTGGGCATAGTGGCTCCTTATCAGCTAAAAGATGCCATCGCTTTTACGATGTTGGTTCTGGTGCTGATCTTTAGACCCACCGGCATTCTTGGAGAACGTCTGGCTGTTAAAAAAGCATAGAAGTTCGAAGGGTCAAAAGTTTGAACTTTCAACGTTACGCGCTTTAGGTACGTTGAAACTTTAGTTCACTGTAGAAACCCGCATATGAAACAGGCAATCAAAATTGGATGGATTGGCGGGGTGGTTGCAGTTCTCCTTTCCCTCATTGGAATGGTGGAGGCCTTTAGCCAGCGCGATATCATTGCCCATGTAATCTCCATGGGCCATACCCTGCTGTTGATCGTCGCATTCCTAATGAGTTATCTCTCAGCCAAACGAACCACCGCAGAAAAATCACTTACCCTCCTGACCCATGGGGTTTGCACGGGTTTTTGGGTCGCAGGTCTGCTGGTTCTCCTGGTGGTGATCGGGAGTCTGGTCAATCTGCGGAAGGTTTTCATTAATGCTTCTCCCCTCCTTTACAACCTTCTTACCTTTGGACAAGAAAAAGGAATCGGTCTTTTAATGCTCCTTGTCCTCGGATCATGGATTGGCCTTCTCGGAGGCCTTTTTTATCTCTCTCCGATGATTCTCCGGCGAATCTTATTGATCTCCCTTGGAAGCATCATCGGTGCCGGTGTTTTGCAGGACCTCCTGCGGCCCACCATTGCCCTCTGGGGGCCTTTGGCCATCATTAATGAATGGCTTTATACAGCAAATGGCTTGACCCTTCAGGGTGCCCTCGGACTGTTTATTCTGATTACCACCTGCTTAATGTTCTGGCATAAAAAGGGAAAAAACCTTCAGAGTGGGTTTCGTCAGCTTCCCCCTGCCCCCCAACGCATTCTAAAAGGGTTTGGTTTTCTTATTCTGGTCTTTATCCTTTTCATTCTTCCTCAAGTCCTCGGACTCTTCTTGAGCGAGGTCTTTACCATCGTAGGCCTCTATGTCCTTCTGGGACTTGGGCTCAATATCGTTGTCGGATACGCAGGTCTTCTTGACCTCGGTTATGTGGCCTTTTTTGCCATTGGATCTTACACCGTGGCGGTCTTGACCTCTCCTGAACTTGGGTTCTTCAACCTCTCTTTCTGGCAAGCCCTGCCTTTTGCGGTACTCTTTGGAATCATTTCAGGCGTTTTGCTTGGGATTCCCGTCCTCAAAATGCGAGGGGATTACCTGGCGATTGCCACCCTTGGTTTTGGGGAAATCATTCGCATTCTTGTTCTGTCAGACTTTCTCAGGCCATGGCTCGGCGGTGCACAGGGCATTGGGAAGATTCCGAAAGCCAGAATTTTTGGGTTTGAGTTCTCTGGTCCTGAGCAGATTTATTATCTCATTCTTGCAGGATGTCTCTTAGTCGCCTTTGTCTCATTGCGTCTTAGGGACTCAAGGTTGGGACGGGCCTGGATGGCGATGCGTGAGGACGAGGATGTAGCCCAGGCTATGGGAATCAACCTGGTGGCAACAAAATTGTTAGCTTTTGCGACAGGAGCTGGTTTTTCAGCGATCAGCGGGGCGATCTTTGCAACCAAACTGAGCTCGGTCTATCCTCACAGCTTTAATGTCATGATCTCCATCAACATTCTCTGTGTCATCATTGTTGGCGGTATGGGCTCCATTCCGGGTGTGATTGTTGGAGCTGCCGCACTGGTGGGATTGCCCGAATTATTACGGGAATTTGCAGAATACCGACTCTTTGTCTATGGTGCCGTTCTGGTTGCAATGATGCTACTCAAACCCGAAGGACTCTGGCCAGAAGCTGTCCATCGTCGTGAATTCCATGAGGATGAAGAAAAAGAACCAGATCAACCCGAGGGGAATTGAAACACCCATATGGACATCCTGATTGCGAAAAAGGTAACAAAACGTTTTGGGGGATTGGTGGCTGTAGGTGAATTGGACCTTGCCATTCGCGAAAAAAGCATCCATAGCATCATTGGACCTAATGGTGCCGGCAAAACGACCTTTTTTAATTGCATCACTGGATTTTATAAGCCTGAAGAAGGACAGATCATTTTTAACAACCATTCTCTGGTAGGCCTCCTTCCAGATCGGATCGTCCGTCTCGGGATCTCCAGAACCTATCAAAACATTCGTCTCTTTCCTAATCTGACAGCCATGGAAAACATTCTCGTCGGACTCCATGGTCATCTTCGGGCCAGTTTTTTCGGCATCGTCTTTGGCACCCCTGCCACACGCAAAGAGGAGAAAGAGGCTACAGAGGAAGCCTTAAGACTCCTGAAATTTGTAAATCTGACTGGTAAAGGAGATTTTTTGGCAAAGAATCTTCCTTACGGAGATCAGCGCCGGCTGGAGATTGCCCGCGCCCTTGCGTCACGTCCAAAGCTACTGCTTCTCGACGAACCCACAGCGGGAATGAATCCGAAAGAAACCCAGGATATGATGGATTTCATCCGGCACCTTCGGGATGCGTTGGGCATTACCATCCTTTTGATCGAGCACCAGATGAGGGTCGTGATGGGAATCTCCGAAACAGTCACGGTCCTGGATTATGGAGAAAAGATCGCTGAAGGAACACCGACGGAAATTCAAAAAAATCCAAAAGTGATTGAAGCCTATTTGGGCAGGGGAGGTGCAGGCGAAGAAAACCAAAGAGTCGCACAGTCCCACCATTAAATAGTCGGGTCATGTCATAGGAACGAATAGGGCTTAATTTTCTAACCAAGCCAATTGAAAAACGATGCGACGATAAAACAATATGGCTTAGAGACTAAACTATGGTTTTGCTTGAAATCGAAAACGTCCATACCTACTATGGCCATATTCATGCCCTGAAAGGGGTCTCCCTCGATGTTGAAAGGGGAGAGATTGTTACCCTCATCGGAGCCAATGGGGCAGGAAAAAGCACCATGCTCAAAACGACCAGTGGTTTGCTCAAGCCGCGCCTTGGATCGATCCGTTTAGAGGGCGAAGAACTCACTCGCTATCGACCTCATGAGATTGTGGCAAAAGGGGTTGTTCAGGTCCCTGAGGGCCGTCGGATCTTTGGCCGATTGACTGTACGAGAAAATCTTGAAATGGGGGCCTTTGCGATTACAGATCGGCATCAGATTGAGTCAAATCTCGAACGGGTGTTCAACCTATTCCCAAGACTTCGGGAACGGCAAAAACAGTTGGGAGGGACACTCAGCGGTGGAGAACAGCAGATGCTTGCTACTGGACGGGCTTTGATGGCCAATCCCAGTGTCCTTCTTATGGATGAGCCCTCCATGGGATTAGCCCCTGTGCTTGTGGACATCATCTTTGCGACGATCCGTCAACTCCATGCAGATGGGACCACTATCCTGTTGGTAGAACAGAATGCTCGTATGGCTCTTCAAGTGGCAAGTCGCGGATATGTCCTTCAATCCGGTTCTATCGTTCTAAGAGACAAAGCAGAATCCCTCCGTCAAAACGAAATGGTCCGTAAAGCCTATCTTGGTGAAACCTAACCCTTCTTTTTGATCCTATCCCTACTTTTTAAAGTGTCCAAATCTTGTGTCTCCTTATCCTTTTTTGAACAAAGCCAACAATTAAAAAATCGCTTCTAATGCCTGATTGAATAGAAACATATTAGAAATACAGCAAGTTATCCCAAGATAAAAACTTCCGGCTCCATCGGTATAATTTTTGCTAAAATTTGCTAAAAATGGATTAAAAACCGGTAAATTGGGAGAAATAGAGTGTCATTGAAAGAAAAAGATGATGTTCTAACAACCGATGAGGCAATGGAATACTTAAAAGTTTCCAAACCCACACTCCTAAAATACATTCGCCTTGGAAGAATCAAGGCGATCAAAGCAGGCAAAGGCTGGAGAATTCTTCAATCCGAGCTCTACCGTTTTTTAAAAGGAGAAGAATTGCCTCAAAGCTCTGAGGAAGAGGAGAAGGGTTGATGAATATCAAAGAATTGGCAAGTCGTCTTGAGATAGAAGAAAAAGAGTGTCGGGAGTTTCTATTCCTTTTTCAGAAGACAGCGACTTTAGAATTATCAAATCTTGAAAGGGCTCTAAAAATGAAGGAAGTTTCTGTAGTTGAAAGGTTGGCCCACTCCATCAAAGGAGCTGCCGGAATTCTTGGACTCACAGAAATTCAAGATGCGGCAAAGAAAATTGAGAGGTCATTAGGATTGAATCAATTAGATGAGATTCAATCTGAACTTCTTTTGATCAAAAAGACCCTTGAAGCAGTGACCCTTGCCCTGAACAAGAAGTTTAAAGATGCCTAATCGTCGAATCCTCTTAAAACTTTTTCTGCTCAAATTAAGGATCGTGCTCTTCTCATGGAGGCATGGGAAAGGGAAAAGAACGTTCGGAATCCACTAAGGATTTTTTAGGATGGGAAGAAGATGAAAAAGAAGATCTTGGTCGTGGACAACCACCCTCTCATGTTGACGTTTATGTCTCAACTGCTTGAGAAAGAAGGCCATCAGGTCCTGACAGCGGATAACGGTCTTTCAGCACTAGAACGACTCAAAACCTTTACCCCGGACATCATCTTCATCGATCTGATCATGCCCCATATCAGTGGAGAGAAACTATGTCAAATCATTCGAAAAACGCCTGCCCTCAAAGAAACGTATCTCATCATTCTTTCAGCCATTGCGGCTGAACAGGAAGTCGATTACGCCTCCTTCGGAGCAGATGCCTGTATTGCCAAAGGCTCTCTGGATAAGATGGCAAAACATATCTTGGCCAGCCTCGCCTTAGCGGATCGAAGAACCGGTGCATCCTCTCCTCCAAAAATCATTGGGATTGAGGAGGTCTACGCACGCAACATAACGACAGAACTCCTCTCTGTGAAAAAACATTTTGAGGTCATTCTGAACAGCATGGTGGAGGGAATTTTTGAGATCACTCCCCAGGGCAAAATCGTTTATACCAATCCGCGGGCTATGACCTTAACAAACCGAACTGAGGATCAACTTCTCTCATCGGATTTTATTGAACTCTTTCTGCCATCAGACCGTCCAAAGATCAAAGAAATTCTCCATCAGGCCGGTGTACCTTCTAAACCTCTGCCGGTTCATGTGAATGGACCTCTGATCGTCAATGAAAAGCCGATGGATCTCCGCCTTCTTCCAATCATCGAAGAAACGCAGAGAAGCCTCATCGTGATCCTGACCGATTTGAGTGAGCAGAAAAGAATGGAGGCCCAACTCATTCAGTCCCAGAAGATGGAGGCCATTGGAACACTGGCAGGGGGGATTGCCCATGATTTTAACAACCTCTTAATGGTCATTCAGGGAAATGCCTCTCTTATGCTTTTAGATATGGATACATCCCATCCTCATTATGCAATGGTGAAAATGATCGAGAAGCAGGTTCAAAGTGGTTCACAATTGACCGCTCAATTGTTGGGGTATGCACGAAAGGGTCGCTATGAATTAAGACCGATAGATTTAAACCGGTTGATTATCGATACGTCTGAAATCTTTTGGAGGACAAGAAAGAATATTACCCTTCATAGAGATCTTGCGGAAAACCTCCTTCCCTGTGAGGCAGATCAAAGTCAGATCGAACAAGTTTTAATGAATCTTTTAGTCAATGCCGCTGACGCCATGCCAGAGGGAGGAGACCTCTCTTTAACAACCGCCAATGTCAAAGTAAATGAGTTGCCAGGTAAAGGGGACCTTCCTAAACCCGGAGATTATGTTCTTCTCACCGTTTCTGATCAGGGTGTGGGAATGGACCCAGAAACCCTCCATCGCATCTTTGATCCTTTCTTTACCACCAAACAAGGAGGCAGAGGAACAGGGTTGGGGTTGGCTGCAACTTACGGAATCGTCAAAGGACACGGCGGTTTTATTGAAGTGGAATCCCAGAAAGGGCATGGGTCAACCTTCAAGATCTATCTGCCCGTTTCGACCCAAGTCTTGCCACCCCAAAAGACGTCTTCCGCGCCGCAGTTAAAACCGACCGGCAAAATCCTTCTGGTAGACGATGAAGAGGTCATTCTGGAGGTAGGAGAAAAAATCTTAAAGGTCCTGGGCTACCAGCCCTTGGTAGCCAAGGGAGGGCCAAAGGCGATCGAAATCTTCAAAGAACACCATGGAACCATCGATTTGGTGATTCTGGATATCATCATGCCCCATATGGGTGGCGGAGAGGTCTATGACCGACTCAAAGAAATTTCTCCGGAGGTGAAAGTTCTTCTGTCAAGCGGTTATAGTCTGGATGGGGAAGCTTCCAACATCATGGCCAAGGGCTGTGATGGCTTTATTCAGAAACCCTTTGATATCGATCATCTCGCCCAGACCATCAAGAACATTTTAGAAACCGTTTGAATCCCTCAGACCCTTGGGGGAAAATTCAGCCTTCTTCCCCACCCTCATGGCTTTGGTTTAACCCACACCTTCATTAGAAAATAAATAAACCCTGCCAGTATCAGACTCGGGAGTGAAGAACCCAGGGGCCATGGAAACCCGGCCTTGATCTGAAGGACCTTCTCCATCAACATCGGTGAGAACCCCAGATAGATGACGAATCCAATACCCCAGGAAATAAGAGCCACGGGATTCACCCCTCTCCAGTACCAGTATGCCCCCTCTTTCTGATAAAGATCCTTCAGGTCAATTTTTCCTCTCCTTAGAATAAAGTAATCAACCAGAACAATCCCGAAGAGGGGACAGAACATGGCACCGATAAAGAGAAGAAAATGTTCATAATGGAGAAGGGTGGGAAAGATCAGAGCAAGACCTGTCCCCATTGCCCCCCCGAGGATCACCCCTTTTCGTTCACCCAGATCGGGAAAGATATTTAACCCTGAAATGGCTGCCGAATAGATATCCAGAAAAGTGGTGGTAAAGGTAGAGATGAGAACGATGATCAACGCAGGAATCGCCCATCCGAACCCTACCATCAGATGCATCACAACCCCTGAAGGATCAGAAGACTGGGTGGCTAATGAAGCCGATAAACCTATAAGATACATCCATGAAGAAACGATAAAATAACCGATCCAGGTTCCCCAGAAACTGGATTTCGAACTTGTGGCAAAACGAGAATAGTCGGAAACCAGGGGGAGCCATGAGATGGGCATGGCGATCACCAGATCCATCCCCACCATGAAAGGAAAACTTCCTTGATTCGGGATTTGATGGAGCATGTCCCAACCATATTGTCCGAAGACAATAGTGGTCATGACCACACATAGAATTAATAAGGCACCCACGGAAATCCGCTGCAACCACTTCCAGATTCCATGCCCCATGAGGGCCCAGAGCGTGGTGATCACACCAGAAAGAATAACCCAGAGTTGAGGATTGGAATATCCGTAAAATTGAGAGATCGCATCCGCTGCTCCCCCACAGATAATCAGCATGACCGCAGTCCAACCGATCAGCTGGATCACATTGAGCCCGGCAGCGAAATAAGATCCCCTAATTCCAAATGAAGGGCGAACGGAGACCATGGTGGGAATACCCCATTGACTTCCCATCAGCCCGCCAAAAGCAAAAGGGGTATTCCCGATGAGGTGACCCAGGAGAATAGCCCAGAGCCCAAGACCCAGACCCATGGGGACGATAAGACTTCCGGCCCATATCTCCGCCAAAGAGACGGCCGCCCCTGCCCAGAGCAGAAAAAAATCCCATCCTCCTAAATTCCTCTCCTCCTTGGGTGTAGGTTCTATCCCAGCCATCTTTGCCCCCCGAAATTAAATGTCTAAACCCCATGTTCAAAGGAAGTCCAAAGGTCAACTCTCCGAGACGGAACAGAAAGGGATCCAACATTTCGGTTTTGAAATCTGACATTCTTCTAACCATGGACCTCTGACATTTGCCATTGCTTTATCGTCCTGCTTTCAACACTTTCTGAACGACGTCCATAGGATTTCGTCCCAGAACCCTGATCATGGGCTCTTTTCCAATCCCCCCTTCATCGTAGATGAAATCTGGAACGCGTTTCATTCTTTTCAATACTTCATTCACTCCCCACTCCAATGAAGAACCCTCCGTCTCTTTCACTCTCTTAGGTTCCAACCGCCGATCAAAAGAACCCCCGACAAAACCTCTTTTCTTCCAACGAGCGACATCCTCTTTCGAGTAACGGATATTCATGGCTGACCGATACTCAGGACTGAATCGCATCACGGTGAGAATGATGTTTGCAATATGTTTCGAAGCCCCAAACTCCGGATCGCTCCATGTAACCATGGATTCCCTAAAGCGAACGATCCTTCCTGGGAAAGCGGCGATATCCTCCCGCCCCTGAGCCCCGGCAAGTCCAAAGCCAAGGTTGGAAGAAACCTCTGGAATGAGATGCCCGATCTTTGCCTCTTTTAAGATCACCATGGCTCTTTTTAATTCCTGAATCACGTGATAACGTTCCCCTTCTCGAAGAACAAACGCCGCTGGATTGGTTGGCCCGGTCCCCTGCCCAAGGCTGAGGCTATGTTGAATCGCAAGGGTGATGAAGTCCTTGGCGTGTTGGACCGCATCCACCATGGATTCTCCTTTGGCCAGGCAGGTGGCCAAGGCAGAAGCAAACGTACAACCTGTTCCATGAGTATTTTTCGTCTTCACTCTCTGGGCTTCTATTTTGAAATACTGCCTCCCATCATAAAGGAGATCGATTGCCTTTCCTTTGAGATGTCCCCCTTTGACCACGACATTCCTGGCTCCTAATTCAAAGATCTGGCGAGCAGCTCTCTTCATTCCATCCAGTGAGTCAATTTTCATCCCGCTTAACACAGAGGCCTCCGGGAGGTTAGGAGTGACGACTGTGGCGAGGGGAATCAACTTCCGGATGAGACCATCAATCGCCTCCTGTCGAAGCAAACGGTCTCCCCCTTTGGCCACCATAACAGGATCAACAACAATCCTTTTCACGCCGTATTGTTTGATCTTCTTTGCCACGACTTCAATGATCTCTGTATTGGCGAGCATCCCTGTTTTAATGGCGTCCACCCCCATATCGGTCAGGACAGAATCGATCTGCTTTTCAACAAAGGAGGCAGGAATCTCATAAATGGCTTGAACACCCAGGGTATTCTGTGCGGTCAGAGCAGTCACCACACTCATCCCGTACCCCCCCAACAGGGTAATGGCCTTCAGATCTGCCTGGATCCCCGCTCCCCCTCCTGAATCTGATCCAGCAATCGTGAGTACTCTTTTCATGTTGAACTCCTCAATGCCTCTGTAATCAAAACCGCAACGCTCTGCCCTGATAGAAGCATTCCCCCGAAAATCGGGCCCATTCGGTACGATCCAAAAGTGGCATTGGCTGCCATCCCGCAGACATAAAGCCCGGGAAAGACCTCCCTCGTATTCGCCATCGTGTCCTTCTCAGCCACCTCTGCCCAAAGAGACTTCTCACCCACAATCTTCCCCGTCTGAGTAAAAAGTTTTATATCATTCTTCTTCTGAAGAATAGAAACCACCTCTGTTGCATGACCCGTTGCATCCACAACACATTTCGCCTCAATGGTCAAAGGATCCACATGTAAATGAGCCATCTCCACGGCTGTCCAATTAACCACCAAACCCGAAACTCGATTCCCTCTGAGAATGAGATCCTCCGCACTCATCAGATTGAAAATCGTCACTCCAGACCTCACCGCCATAGAACAGAGTGTTGAGACGGTTTCAATCGAATCGGAAGTATAATAACCCTGGGTATAGGGCAAGGTTCGAATGCCAAACTCATCAAGAACTTTTTTCCCCTCCTCCTGGACGACAATTTCATTAAACATCATCCCTCCTCCCCACATGCCTCCTCCAATCGAAAGCTTTCTCTCAAAAAGGGCAATTTTAAACCCCTGTTTCACTAAGTAATAGGCACAGACCAACCCCGAGGGCCCACCTCCCACGACGGCTACATCCACTGAAAGGCTCGCCTTCAATTTTTCATAGTAACGATCAATAATCGCCTGAGTAATGATCTTTTCATCAAGTGCCATGTCTTCCTCCCTTGATCCTCCTCTTCATATATAAGTGTCTCATCATTTTTTTAACCTTCGCTCATTGTTATGGGTTACCATAAACCAATCACTGAATGATTAAAAATAAAAGAGCCGTAATTCCAATGGAGGTATTACGGCTCTTTTTTTGTTTTCCGCTTCCCTTCGTTGGAATTACCCAAACAGGTTCAGAGGGTCTCCCTGTCGTTTAAACCCGAACAGGGACTCTCAGCCCAGATGAGCTCCCCTAGCACGTTTACCCTAATTTTTACAAAAGAAAATTAAAAAGTCAACGTCAGCTTTATCGATATTGCAAATCAAAGGCATTCCGGATAAGTTCGATCTCCGCCCCCTGGGGACCGAAAAGAATGGCGACGACATCGAACCGAGCCTTTGCCTCTTCGAGCCTCCTCTCTTTTAAAAAATGAAGTGCCGCTTTAGACATCTGTTCCTGCTTTTTTTGACCCACAGCCATTTGGGGTGGCCCAAAGGTGGTAGATCTTCTGGTCTTCACCTCCACAAAGGCCAAAGTATCTTTCTCTTGGGCGATCAGATCGATCTCTCCTAACTTACACATATAATTTTTTTCAAGGATACGATAGCCCTTCTTTTTCAAAAACTGAAGGGCAATCGCTTCACCCTTTTTGCCAAGTTCTTTTTTCTCCATGACTCTTGTTTCCCCCATCTCGGCTCTGCTCTGCCCTATCCCTCATCATAAATATTCTTTAACTCCCTTAAAGGTCTTCCGATGGAGGTCACAGACACCGAAGGTCTGAATCGCTTTACGATGTTCTTGGGTCCCGTAGCCCTTGTGTTTCGCAAAATTGTACTGAGGAAATCGGTCATGAAACTCGATCATGATACGGTCCCGTGTGACCTTGGCTACGATAGAGGCAGCAGCAATGGAATTGCAAATTCGATCTCCTTGACAAATGGGTTTCTGGGGGAGAGGAAAGGGAATGGGTTGATTGCCATCGATCAAAACGAAATCGGGGGGAGTAGAAAGGTTCTCAATCGCAAGCACCATAGCCTTCAAGGTTGCCCGAAAGATATTGAAGCGGTCAATCTCCTCCTGGTAAATTATCCCAATGCCCACCCCTAAGGCTTTTGATAGGATAACTTGATAGAGAGCCTCTCTTTTTCTTGAAGGGATCTGCTTGGAGTCAAAAAGGGGTTGACCAATGCCTCCTTCTGGTAGGATGACCGCTGCAGCAACGACCGGCCCGGCAAGGGGACCTCTTCCCGCTTCATCCACTCCGGCAATCCTCCGATAGCCCTGACGATAGTATAGTTTTTCGAAATAGTCCATGGACTGCGGAGGAAGAGCAGGAAAAAGCATTGTCAAACCAAGAGGAATGAAGGAAGGGGAAAGGGTGGTTGTTGAAAAGGGTTGGCCTTTCTCTCCATCATTCCTTGATTTCATCATTCAAATGTGGGAATCAATTTTCTTTCTTTTTTTCACCCCGGATCCTTGCCGCTTTGCCTTTCAGGCTCCGAAGGTAGAAGAGTTTTGCCCGTCTTACCTTTCCACGGTTGATCACATCGATCCGATCGATCCTCGGAGAATGCATAGGAAAGATTCTTTCTACACCAATCCCATAGGAGATCTTTCTCACGGTAAAACTCGATCGGATTCCTCCGGCCTTTTTCCGAATGACCACTCCCTCAAAGGGTTGGATCCGCTCTTTATCTCCCTCGATGATCTTCACATGAACCCGAACGGTATCCCCAACCTTGAATGGGGTCAGGTCGGTCCTTAACTGTTCCCTTTCAATTAGTTCTAACGAGTTCATCTTACTCTCCCTTCTATTCAATTCGATCGCCCAACAGTCGGTCTAAGATGATGGCCACGGCGGACCGAACTGAAAGGTGATTATAACCTTTTCCTTCGATAGGTGCCAGCACATAGTCCGACTGCTCTTTGACCTCTTGCGTTAATCCCCATCCCGTACCAAAGAGGAGTAAGAAAGGACTTTTCGGGTCCCCGAGAAGTCGCTTCAACTCTCCATAACGGATACATCCGGGGAAAAAAGACGCCCCTGTGGCAATCCGTTTTGCCTTTCTATGATGGAAACAGGAAATCTCCTCATCTGCCTCATCAATGCTTCGAGAGAGGCGGACCAAGGTTAAAGATTCCTTCCGAGTGGGGTTGTAAGCCGCTCCTACTCCAAAACTCCAGTGGTTGATGATCCTCTCGACCAACGCTATCTGGCTCTCGAGAGGAGTGATAATAAACAACCCTCCCAATCCAAAGGTCTTGGCACAGCGTGCGAGGTCGTGAATATCGAGATTGGTCACCGCCGTGGTGACCACTTCTCTCTTTCGATCATAGACCGGATAGTGGACTAATCCTAAATAGAGATTAGACGCCATCGCTCATCAACGATTCTTTTTCGCTATCTCTTCCAGAATCTGTTTATCTTCCTCTGAAAGAGTCGCCTTACTCAGGAGGTCCGGCCTTCTTAAATAAGTCCGTCGGAGGGCTTCCCTCCTTCTCCATAGCGAGATGGCTTGATGGTTTCCTGAAAGCAGGACGCTGGGAACTTCATACCCCCTGAAATTGGCTGGTCGGGTATATTGTGGATACTCCAACAGATCATCATAAAAGGAATCATTCTCTGCTGAACGATCCGATCCCAGCACACCAGGTACCAATCTTGAAACCGCATCGATGAGAACCATTGCCGCTAATTCTCCTCCTGTCAGAACATAATCACCGATGGAGATTTCCTCATCGATGAAGAGTTCTCTGACTCTCTCATCAACTCCCTCATATCTTCCACAGAGAAGGATGAGATGAGATCGGGAAGAGAGCTCTTTGACCCGCTCCTGATTCAAAGGTTTCCCCTCCGGGGTAAGGTAGATCGTCCAGGCTGAGGGATCTTCTGCTCTCACCTGCTCAATGGCGCGGGCAATGGGTTCGACCTTCATCACCATTCCCTGCCCTCCGCCGTAAGGAGTGTCATCCACCACCTGGTGTTTATCCTGAGCGAAGTTCCGGATGTTGATCGTCCTTATCTCAATCAGCCCTTTCTCAATGCCTCTTGCCAGAATGCTCTCCTCAAATGGAGAGAAGAACATCTTCGGGAAAAGGGTGAGGATATCAAACTTCATCTTCCTCCTCCCATAATCCTTCCATTCGAACAACCCGGATAACTCTCCTTTGACGGTCAATGCTCTGGATAACGCCTTCAATTGCAGGGAGAAAAATCTCGCCTCTCTTCCCTGAGACAATGTAGACATCATTGGCTCCGGTTGGAAAAATCTCTTTCACTATGCCGATCGACTTTCCCGTCTCTGTTTCAACCCTCATCCCAAGAATCTCAAACCAGTAATACTCCCCCTCTTCGAGGGGAGGGAGATCTTCTCGACGGACAAATATCTCCTTACCGATGAGAGCCACGGTTTCTTCAATCTTTTCGATGCCTTTCAATCTTAAAATGAGGCGTGGTAATTGTGGGGTGACTTCCAGAATTTCAAAAGGCTTTGGGTGTCCCAAGCTGTCTTTGATATAGATGCAAGGATAGGGAGGAAATTGACTGGGATCCTCCCCGAAATATTCTATCTTGATTTTCCCCCTCACCCCATGGGGTTTGACAACTTTCCCGATTGGGTAGAGAGTCTGATCCATCGATTCTATTCAATGATTTCTAAAACAGAGCGTTTCCCTAAATTGGCTGAGGCGGCTCCAAGAATCACTCGGATCGCCCTTGCCGTCCTGCCCTGTTTGCCGATGATTTTTCCTAAATCATCCTTGGCCACAGAAAGCTCAATGACCGAGGTCTTCTCTCCTTCCACCTCAGAAACTTTAACCTGTTCAGGATGATCGACCAACGCTTTCGCAATAAACTCGATCAATTCTTTTGCCGTCATCGTCCCACCTCCAATGCAAGCAAACGTTCTTGGAGAGATTTTTCCGAAATCACGATGAGAGAAGAAAATCACCCTTTTTTTGTCTCCGCCAATTACCCTCTTTTTGTGGGATTGCAGAATACCTTGTGAATCCCTGCTTGACACGATTGAATGCCCGTGTTTAAAGAGGTTTTCCCTCTACAAGCGTTTTGGTCACACCCGATTGAATTAGAAGTTGACGTACGGTCGGAGTAGGCTGAGCCCCTTTTTTGAGCCAGCCAATAGCCTTCTCTTCTTTAATTCGGACTTCTGCTGGGTCTTTCCGTGGATCGTAAGTGCCCACCTGTTCGATAAACCTGCCGTCTCTGGGAGATCGACGGTCTGCCACCACAATCCGATAATAAGGCCTCTTCTTCCCACCAAATCTCATCAATCTCATCGATGTCGCCATATGGTCTTTTACCACCTCCCTCTATCAATGTATCGCGAAGGGCATAGAGCCAGGGGCAAAGCAAAAATTCTACTTGACCTTGAATGGAAGACCCGTTGTCCCATGCGCTATGCGCTTTGCTTTTAGGAAAAGAACGGAACCCTTCCTCGACCCATCCCTTTCTGACCTATTTTAGAAAACTGTTTCATCATCTTTCGAGCCTGGGCATACTGTTTTAAAAGCCGATTAACTTCCTGAACAGACGTTCCACTTCCCTTGGCTATTCTTAAACGCCTGCTCCCATTGATGATGGCGATATTCGCCCTCTCTTTGGGGGTCATCGAGTTAATGATGGCTTCCACATGGATGAGTTCTTTATCATCCACCTGCAATTCCCCTCTGCCCTTCATCATCTTCGGAAGGCCTGGAATCATGTGGAGGATCGATTCAAGGGATCCCATTTTTCGAATCTGCTGAAGCTGATCGCGAAAATCCTCCAGCGTAAAGGAGTCTTTACGAATCTTCTTCTCTAATTCCCGAGCTTTCTTTTCATCAAATGCAGCCTCTGCCTTTTCGATTAACGTCAAGACATCGCCCATTCCCAAAATTCTTGAAACCATTCGTTCAGGGTGGAAGACTTCAAGGGCGTCCAGCTTCTCTCCCACACCAATCAATTTAATCGGTTTCTGTGTAACAGCTTTGATGGAAAGGGCCGCTCCTCCTCGAGCATCTCCATCCATTTTGGTCAGGATGATTCCATCAATTCCCAGCCGTTCGTTAAAACTCTTCGCCACATTGACTGCATCCTGGCCGGTCATGGCATCAGCCACCAGAAGAATTTCTTTCGGCTTGATTTGGGTTTTGATCTCTCTGAGCTCGAGCATCAGGGCTTCATCAATATGAAGCCTTCCAGCCGTATCAATGAGCATGAGGTCGAACCCACCCTTTAAAGCGGCCTCCCTGGCTTTGAGACAGATCTCGAGAGGTTCTTGAGAGGGAGTGGGTCTGTAGAACTCAACGTTTAATTCTTCCCCAAGTCTCTGGAGTTGTTCAATGGCGGCTGGACGATACACATCTGCAGGAACGAGGTAAGGTCGTTTTCTCATCCCCAGAAAATGCCGGGCCAGTTTCGCCGCGGTCGTTGTTTTTCCACAACCGTGAAGACCCACGAGCATGATGGGGATGGGAGGGCTTCCCGAAAGTTGAATCCTCTGTTCCTGTCCACCCATCAGGGAGATCATCTCCTCCTTGACGATCTTAATGAGCTGCTGAGCAGGGGTCAGGCTGGCCATCACCTCTTGCCCAATCGCCCTTTGCTGAACCGATTGGATGAACTCTTTTACAACTTTAAAATTAACATCGGCTTCGAGCAGAGCCACCCTCACCTCTTTGAGGGCCTCTTCAATATTCTGCTCCGTTAACTTCCCATGGCCTCGAAGTTTTTTAAAAACCGCTTCCAATTTGGATGATAGACTGTCAAACATAATGTCTCTCAGAAAATGCTAAATGTTTTATTTTAATAACTTTTTCTTCTAATTGTCAAATAGATTAAATAAATGCATAAGGTTCCAAAAGGTTACCCATTCGATTGAATGCAATCGGGGTCCTCTGTAGAGAGTGAACCATTCAACCCTCCTTGAGGAAGGAGGATAATTGATCGATCCTCGATATCGGAGGAAGGCAGGTAAATCCTCTGCAAAGAAAGAAGGTTGGTCTTTCTGGGAGACCCTTCTCCCTTAAAAAAGGAAGCCAGGTCTCTTTTAATGGCTCCTCTGGATCTCTCAGACTCAAGATCTTATTGGGCAGATAAGTCAGGTAGATCTCAGTCAACATGGATATCGTTCGAGGATCCTTCTTTGAACCAACGATCCCCATTTCTTGAGGATAGAGATAGAAACTGAGTCCTGAGAACATCTGACTGAAGCCCATGGGCTGTTCAGAAAGATAACGATAAAAAAGTTGGAAAATCTGTTTAGCCTTTTCTTTGAAGGATTCATTTCCGGTCAAAGAACCCAACCGGATAAGATTGGACACGGCGATGGAATTCGCGGAGGGTATCGCGTGATCGTAAGGACTCTTCGAACGGGCTATCGGAGAAGCATGTTCTTTTCCGGTAAAGAAGAACCCGCCTAATTCATCGTCCCAGAAATGGCAAATCATTTGCTCGTTGAGGTCGTTTGCCATCTCAAGATAAGGGAGATGAAAGGTGGTTTCATAAAGATCGATAAGGGCCTGAATCAAAAAGGCATAATCCTCCGAAAACCCAGGGATATGCCATGTTCCATGGTGAAATACCCTCATGAGTTGACCATGTCGTTTCATTCCTTCCAAAATAAATTGGGTGGCCTCTTCTGCACTTTTGAGAAAAGCTTCTTTCCGGGTGCATTGGAATCCATCAACCAGACTGGAGATCATCAAACCGTTCCAGGAGGTCAGGACTTTTTCATCCCTTCTCGGTTTTGCCCTCTTCTCTCTTGCCTCAAAGAGAATCTTCCGGCCTTCCGACAACCATTCCTCTAATTGAAGAACAGGAATACCATATAATTCTGAAACTTTTGGAAGAGGAGTGGCAACATGCAATACGCTTGTCCCCTCCTCAAAATTACCTTGGGAGGTCACTCCATAATAGGCGCAAAAGGGGACGCCTTTTTCCTTACCCAGGAGTTCTTTAATCTCGTTCTTTGACCAGAGATAAAAGGTCCCTTCCCGGTCCTCGCTATCAGCATCCTGGGTTGAGTAGAAACACCCTTCAGAACCTTTCATCTCCCGAAGGACATAGGACAGGACCTCTTGTGCCACGCCAAGATAGAATTCCTTTTTCGTCGCCCGGTAGGATTCCATGTAAGTTCTGGATAGGAGCGCATTATCATAAAGCATTTTCTCAAAGTGAGGGATGAGCCATCGCTCATCAACGGAATACCGATGGAAACCTCCTCCAAGATGGTCATAAATTCCACCCTGGGCCATCTTCTCAAGGGACTTCTCAACCATTTGGAGGGCATCCTTTTCTCCGCTGACCTTCCAGTATCTTAAAAGAAATGAAAGGGTCATACTGTTTGGAAATTTTGGGGCTCGACCAAACCCTCCGTGAACAGGATCAAACTGTTTGCTGATCTGATCAAAGGCATGGGAAAGGAAATCGGGATTGAGTTTCTCCTGGGCGGGAGAGAGCTCGGCGATTTGATGGAGCGCTCTTTGCATTTGATCAGCCATCTCCTTTACTTCTTTTCGATGGGCATGGTAGTAATTGGAAACCGTGATGAGCACCTTCGGAAAACCGGGCATCCCCATTCGGTCCTCTGGAGGGAAATAAGTCCCTCCATGGAAGGGAACAAGATCAGGTGTTAAAAAGACCGTCATCGGCCATCCCCCGCTTCCCGTCATGACCTGAACCGCGTTCATATAGAGTTCATCCAGATCCGGTCTTTCTTCCCGATCGACTTTGATATTAATAAATCGCTCATTCATCAATTGAGCAATTGCCTCATTTTCAAACGACTCTTTTTCCATCACATGGCACCAGTGGCAGGACGAATACCCGATGCTGAGAAGGATGGGTTTATCTTCTTTCTTAGCTCGTTCAAGGGCTTCCTCTCCCCACGGATACCAATCTACAGGATTATGAGCGTGTTGTAAAAGATAGGGACTCGTTTCATGAATCAACCGATTGGTAAATTTAGGTTCCATAACACCTCCGTTATTATTTATAACCATCCTTTGGCAGAATAACAAGAAACCCTTATCCGAAAGAGGATTGAAGGGGTTGGGTGGATACAATTCGGAGAAGGTATGTTAAGCTTTGGATAACTCGACAACACTCCCTCAGACGGCTGGTTCATCAAAAAGGGCATAAGGGAGGCTCTACTCGACTTTAAAATTTAAACAAGGAGGAAGATACCTGTGATGGAGATGGGTTCAAAAAAGGAGGTCCAATCGCTTCTGCCTGAGGGCGAAGTCTATCAATGTCCGTCTTGCGGTTATCAGGATGGTTTTCATCTTTCGTTCAAATGGGGCCAAGAAGACCCTTACGGAGAACTCTACCTGATCTGTCCAAACTGCCATGCCCGATACCGTATGGGGTTAAAGGTAAAACATCCGTTGAGAGAGATTGAACGGCCCTTTCCCGAACCTGAGGTGCCACCCGTATAAAGAGAACCTGATCACCTTATTTTGGAACAGGGCGTACCCTCTGATAAACTCCCATCCATTGGGCTTGAGCCAGGATATGACCGGCCATGGCCTTTTCAAGATCGGTTTTGGTAGCATGGGGACTCAAATCGAGATGGCAATCAAGGGCATAGAGTTTGAAAACATATCGATGGGATCGCCTGGGAGGACAAGGACCTCCATAACGATTTTGTTTAAAATCATTTAATCCTTGAGTGGCACCTTCGGGCACTGAATATTCCTTTATTTCTTTAATATTGGGATCAATGTTCCATAAAATCCAGTGGACATAAGAACCCCTTGGCGCATCGAGGTCATCAAAAACCAGGGCCAGCGATTGAGTCTGCGAAGGGATTCTCTCAATCTTTAAAGGGGGATTGATGTTGAGGCCATCACACGTGTAGGTAGAAGGAATGGTCCCATGATTTTTAAATGCTGGACTGAATATATTGAAGGAGGATTTGGAAACCTCCTGACCATGGCTGAGGATAACCGAAAAAACAAAAAGCACAACAATGAAGACAATCGCCCGTAACATGACTTGATTCTCCTTAAACCTTATGGACAGTTCAATGGTTAGGTACACCGAATAAGAAAAATGGGTTTCGGAGAGTGGCGAAGAACCTTTTCAGCCACACTTCCGAGAAGAAATCGTCTTACGCCACTCCGACCATGGGTTGTCATCGCAATCAGGTCAATATCGTTTTGGGCGGCATGTTCAAGGATTTCCTCTGCATCATTTCCGTACCGGACGTGACTGTCCACCTTAAACCCCTTGGCTTTTAAGCGGTCCTCCACCTTTTGAAGATAGGATTCTGCTTCCCGAACCACTTTGACTTCAGCCTCTGTCGGATCTACACCCGGAAATGTATGGACCGAGACGACCCTTAAAAGGGCAAGGCTTGCTTTCAGGTTTAAGGCGAGTTTTTCTACAGGAAGAAGCACATTCTCAGCGCAACTAGAACCGTCCAGGGGAATCAAAATTTTTTCAAATGTTTCCATATCCCACCCCTCCTTTAAACTTCCTTTACCTTTTAAGGTAACGATTTACACCAAAACTGTCAACCCTAAAACCCCCTCATATTCTATCTTGACAGGCGGGGAGAAAGAGAATAGGATAAAAGGCAATCTCCCTTAAATGCCGTGGAAGCCTTGGTCCAGACGGAGAAGACCAGATGGAAAGAAGAAAATTCCCCAGAATGTATGTGGAAGAGAATGTCTTCATAGCCCTCTCAAATGGCTTCAACCGAATTGGCAGAGTGAAAGACATCAGTCTGGGAGGATTATCCTTTGAACATATCTATGAAGAAATCGTAGAGGCCATCCAGTCACGGAAGGATATCCTTCTATGGGTCAATGATCTCCGTCTTCCGAAGATCCCGTGCAAAATCATTTATGACATTCCGATCCAAATCCAGCCCGAGTATGGCTTGTTAACCATCCAATTAATTACGAGGAGGTGTGGCGTTCAATTCGAACCCCTCATGGAAGATCAGGCAGATCAATTGATCTCCTTTCTTAAACGCTTCACTCAAAAATGAGGAGAGGGCCAAAAGATGGCAGACCCTCTCTTCTGGATCAGACGAAGAGTCCAGTGAGGATACAACGTTTTCGTCTGCCTCTCATTCCCGTCCTGATCGCCTATGGAATAGGCCTCTTCGGAGGCCAGTTTAACCTTCGATTCACTCTCCAAAGCCTCCCTTTTCTTCTTGCTCTCCTCAGTCTATGGTTTCTTGCGATCCTTCTGAAAAAAATACGATGGGCCTCGTTTTTGCTTCTTTCCTTTTTCTTTTTCCTCGGTTTCTTCTCCATTCAGAATTATCTCTACCCAAACCTTCCTCCTTCTCATCTCTCCCGCTTTATCGGTTCTGAAGGAATCGTGTTGGAAGGGACGATTGACCGCTCTCCGCAACGAACCCGAACCGGCACACAGCTTCTGATTCATGGCCATAAGATCATTTCCAGTGACCATTCCATTCCCGTGGAAGGCCGTCTTCTCCTTTTTCTGAAGGAGCCCGATCCTCCTCTCCGCATCGGAGACCGGGTCAGGTTTCTCTGCAGGCTTCATCGACCTCAAGGATTTCATAACCCAGGCGTTTTTTCTTATAAGCGCCACCTGGCTTTTGAGAGAATTTATACCATCGGATTCTTACCCGTAGAGAGAGGGTGGGTCAAAGTCGGAGAAGGGTTTAAAAACCCTATCCTCCTGAAGATAGAATCCTGGAGAGATCACATCCGCAATTTTTTAGAAAAGGAGGCAACTCCACCGTCTTCTTCCCTTTTCCAGGCACTGGCTCTGGGAGAACAGGGAACCATTCCTGAAGAGATCAGAGAGTCTTTCATTGCCACAGGGATTGCCCACCTTCTGGCCATTTCAGGAGATCATCTGGGTATCGTCGCTTTTCTCTCCTTCACACTCTCTTTATGGGTGATGAAGCGCTCCGAATATCTTCTCCTTTCCATTCCGGTCAAAAAATGGGCAGCTGGGCTGACGCTTCCCTGTCTCCTTCTATACACGTTCATCGCGGGAGGAGGAATGTCGGTGATTCGAGCTACCATTATGGTCCTCACCTTGTTCGTTGCGATCGTCTTTGATCGGGCAAGACATCTTCTCTATACCCTTGGGCTGGCTGCTTTCATCATCCTCCTTTTCTCTCCTCCTTCCCTTTTCGATGTCTCCTTTCAGCTCTCCTTCATAGCCGTTCTCTCAATTCTTTATCTGGTACCCCGCCTTTCCCGGAATCTAAAAAAACACGAAGGGATGGACATCCCCCAACCAATCTCACGGAGGGAGAGGATAGGAAATTACATCAGACTCTCTTTTCTTATCACCGTCGTTGCCATATTGGGAACGGCTCCCTTTGTAGCGCTCCATTTCAATCGGATCTCTCTCATTGGATTCTTTACCAATCTCCTAGCCATTCCCTGGGTGGGTTTTCTCATTATGCCCATCAGTCTGATGGCCTCGCTCTTCTCCTTCTTCTTCCCCCCCTTGGCGAGCCTTCTGATCACGGTGAACCAATTTTTTTTAACCCTTCTTCTTAAAGTCATTGGACTTTTTGCTTCCCTTCCCTTTGCCTCCATCTATCTCCCCACGCCTACCCCCCTCGAAATGATTCTTTTTTACCTTTTCCTCTTTTTGGGAGTACATCTCCGAAAAGGCAAAAAGATCCAATATCTCTTCGTCGGCGTCTGCGTCATATGGATGGCTGATCTCGCATACTGGCATTATCAGGATGCCTTTCGAAAAGACCTCCAGGTGACCTTCATCGATGTGGGCCACGGAGATTCCATACTGATTGAATTCCCAAAAGGAAAGACGATGCTGATCGATGGAGGGGGTCTTCCTGACAACCGCTTCGATATTGGAAAGCACGTCATTGCCCCGTTCCTTTGGAAGAAGAAGATCCGAAGGATCGATACCCTTGTCTTAACCCACCCTGATCCAGACCACTTCAATGGACTGAATTTCATTGCCTCTCATTTTCGTATTGGCCAGTTCTGGGACAATGGAGGTCGCATTGAATCAGAATCTTATTTCGAATTAGAAAAGACGCTTCAAAGGAGAAAGATCCCCCGTCTCTCCCTTCACGAAGGATTTCCTCCTCAATCGGTCAACGGCGGGGAGATCGTCATCCTCAATCCCCCGATCCTGAATTCTGGCTTTCGAACTCAATTCACACCTTCCTTTCAAAATAACCAGTCTCTCGTTATGAAATTGAGGTTTCATCAGGTCTCTCTCCTGTTAACAGGAGATATTGAAAAAGAAGCAGAGGTTCGGATGATTCAAAAAGGCGATTCCCTCAGGGCACAGGTTCTCAAGGTCCCGCATCACGGGAGTCTTTCCTCCAGTAGTCCCCTCTTTCTGGAAGCCGTCCAACCAGAGTATGCCGTGGCCAGTACGGGGAAAGGAAACCTTTGGCCCCTTCCTCACCCCGAAGTGGTCGACAGATATGAACGATTGGGGACGAGGCTTCTTAGGACAGACCTTCACGGTGCCATTACCGTCATCACGGATGGTCAGCAAATCGAGATCATTCCTTTCCGTCGCCATTGACTTTTTTCACTCAATTCAATAAATTTTAGGTAAAAAGCAATTGAAATCTCATCAAGTTTTTAAAGGGGATTATGGCTGACCCACTCCATCCAAGTGCGCAAAAAGTTCAGGACGCTTTGAAAGAACGTGGTTTTCAAAACCAGGTATTCGAGTTTCAATCGCCCACCCGTACCTCTGGAGAAGCAGCCCAGGCGGTAGGGTGCCAGGTAGATCAGATTGCTAAATCCATTGTCTTTCGCGGAAAACAGACTGATCAACCCATCCTGGTCATTGCCAGTGGGATCAATCGAGTCAATGAGAAGCGAATCGAGGAGTTGATCTCTGAACCTCTTGGAAAAGCCGACGCCAATTATGTCCGCCTGAAAACAGGGTTCGTCATCGGGGGGGTTCCTCCGGTTGGCCATCTTGAGAAGATGACCATCCTAATTGATGAGGACCTCCTGAAACATAAAGAGATCTGGGCCGCAGCAGGCACTCCCCATGCGGTCTTTAAGCTCACGCCTTCAGACCTTGTGAAGATGACGGGCGGACGGGTCGCTTCGATTAAATAAAGTCTGTCCATCAACCTGTGATTCCGTCATGCCGGACTCGAAAGGCCTGCTCCGTTTTTGATCTTTTTGATCCAGGTGCATCCCGTCCTGCCTATGACGGGAGCTAAAAAACGGGAATCTGTGTCAAGCCCGCAAGGGCAGAGGGTTAGCAAAAAATTAAGGAGGAACCAGATGGAACTGAAAACAGAACGGATTGAAATCCCTGAAGGTTGCAATGTCATCTTTGGCCAGACCCATTTCGTGAAAACAGTCGAAGACCTTTTTGAAATCTTGGTCAGCACCGTTCCAGGGGCAAAATTCGGAATCGGTTTCTGTGAGGCTTCCGGGCACTGTCTTGTTCGAGGTGAAGGAAATGACGACACCCTGAAAGAGATAGCCATGAAGAATGCCTTCCGGATTGGTGCCGGACATAGCTTCATCATTCTGCTAAAGGATGCTTTCCCGATCAACATTCTCAATGCCATCAAGATGTGCCAGGAGGTTTGCACGATCTATTGCGCCACCGCAAATCCCGTCGAAGTGATTCTGGCGCAATCCGAGCAGGGAAAAGGCGTACTCGGAGTGATCGATGGAGCCTCCCCCAAAGGAGTGGAGAAAGAGGATGGGGTGGCCTGGCGAAAAGATCTTCTGCGAAAATTAAAGTATAAACTCTAAGATCAGACCCAGACTGGCGTCTGAAAGGAAAACAAATGTTGTCATTAGAGACCTAAGCAAGAAAACAAAAAATTTGACATTATTGAAAAAAATCATATAATTGATTGTTTAAAATAATGCACCGTCAGGATCATTCAGGTTGGTTCTCAGAAGACTGGGAGGAGCTTCTGCCGAGAGCGATTTTCCTCTGGTACAGAAGATCAAGTCAAGAGCACCAAAAGCCTCACGAGGGAAAATTAAAAAAGCTTGAAAGCCCTGTGCAAAAGGCTTTGCCTGTACAGGAGGATGATTTTCCCCGAGTGAGACATTAAGAGATGAAAGGAGGGGGAAGATGGATGCCTGGCATTCGAATTAAAGAGAATGAGTCTTTTGAAAATGCACTCAGGCGATTTAAGAAGCAGGTTGAAAAGACAGGGATACTGTCAGAAATTCGGAAAAGAGAGCATTATGAAAAACCCAGCATCAAAAGAAAGAAAAAGGCACTGGCCGCCAAAAAACGGGCAATGAAGAGGATGAGGAAATTCATCGACAGAGGATAAGCATGAACCTGGAAGAGCAATTAATGGAAGAGATGAAGCAGGCAATGAAGACGGGCGATAAGGTTCGGCTCTCGACCATCCGGATGATCCGTTCATCCTTAAAAAATAAGGAGATTGAACTGAGACGAAGGTTAGAGGACGAAGATGTCATGAAGGTCATCCAGGGAATGGTAAGAAAAGGCGAAGAATCTCTTGAACAGTTTCGGTCAGGAGGGCGAAAGGATTTGGTAGAAAAAGAACAGGCAGAAATTGAGATTTTGAAATCTTTCTTACCCCAGCCCCTCTCACAGGAAGAAATGATCAGGATCATCGACGAAACGATTCGGGAGACTCAGGCCTCCTCTCTTAAAGATTTAGGAAAAGTTATGAAGGCGGTCATGCCCAAGTTAGAGGGGAAAGCAGATGGCAGAGTGATCAACCAGTTGGTCAAGGAAAGGCTTTCCCCTTAACTTCCTCCTCATTCAAGCGGTTTCCATTTCTTATGGATCATCGTTCCCTGAAGGTTTTAGAGTACGATTCCCTTTTAGATAGATTAAAAGATTTGTCCCTCTCTCCCATCGGTCAGAAACGGTGTCTGGCCCTCCGGCCTACTGCCGATCGTCTCCATATTGAATCGAGATTAACCGAAGTGATGGAATTGAAAGAAGTTCTCGAAAAGGAGGGCAATCTTCCCCTTCAAGGGTTAAAGGACATTGAGGAGATTTTGAATCGAGTTGAAGTCGAAGGAATCGTCCTCCAGATTCAGGAGATTCTCGATATCCACCGGCTGATCGTTCTAACTAAAAATCTTAAACGGTTCTTCACAAAATTAGATGTCTGCGCCCCTTCTCTCCAGGAGAAAATCTCAAGATTGTCCACTCTCAAGCATTTAGAGAAAGAGATTCTCCATGCCATCCATCCCAAGGGTGAAATTCTTGATCGGGCCAGTCCCGAACTTTCGGAGATTCGCTATCAGTTGGAAACCCTCAGAGAAAAAACCAAAAAGGTCCTTGAACACCTCCTCCACCGAGAAGACTTACAGCATATTTTTCAAGAAGATTTTATCACGATCAGGAATGGAAGATATGTCCTGCTGGTAAAATCTGAATTGAAGCACCGCCTCGATGGAATTATCCATGACCAGTCTCATAGCCACCAGAGCCTCTACTTTGAACCTCTCCAGATCGTTCCCCTCAATAACGAAATCAACGTCCTTGCTGCAGAAGAGAAGGCGGAGGAACAACGAATTCTTGCGGACCTCTCCAGAAAGATACGACAAGAACTCCCCTCCCTCTTGAGCGATTTCAACCTTTTGGGGGATCTGGATCTTCTCTATGCGATGGCGAGACTTACCCTCCTGTTAAAAGGAGTTCGACCGAAGCTGAACGAAACGGGTATGATCATGATGAAAGAGGCAAGAAGTCCTCTTCTCAGTCTCCAGAACGAGACTCATGTCATCCCAGTAGATCTTCTCATGGGAGAGTCTATCCGAACGCTGATCATCAGTGGGGCCAATGCAGGGGGAAAGACGGTCGCCCTGAAAACGCTCGGCCTACTGACATTGATGGTCCAATCCGGTCTTCCAATTCCCGTCGCTGAGGGGAGTGAAGTGGCTCTGTTTGAGGAGGTGTTTGCTGTGATCGGGGACGAACAGAGCCTGGAAGAAAATTTGAGTACCTTTTCAGCCCATCTGCTCCACGTGGATGAAATTCTGAAGAAAGCCGGACCTCGCTCTCTTGTCCTGCTGGATGAATTAGGGGTCGGAACAAATAGCCAGGAGGGCTCCGCTCTCGCGATGGGGTTTTTAGATGCCTTCCGAGAGAAAGGAGCTCGGTGTGTGGTCACCACCCACTTCGATAGTCTCAAGGCCTATGGATACCTTTACCCAGAGGTACAAAATGTCTCAGTCAAATTTGACGAGAAGACGCTGGAACCCCTTTATGTCCTCTCCTATGGAGCCTCAGGGCACAGCAAGGCTTTTCTCGTAGCAGAGAAATTGGGGATCTCTGAGAAAGTCTTGGGGAGGGCCTATCAGCATCATACGCAAAGTGGGCAGGAAATGGGTCTCGCCCTAGAAAGGCTGGAAAGGCTGATAGAAGATGCAGAAATCCAGAGGCATCAGTGGATCCAGAAGAGAGAGGACGTCGAACAAGAACTTAGGAGATTGAGGGAGATTCTAAATCGGGTTAAGAAAAGGAGAGAAGAGATTCTTTCCCGCGCCGAAGAGAAAGCAAGAATCGCAGTCCAAAAGGTAGAAGAAGAATTGAAGGCCTGGTTAAAACTCCAAAAGGAAAAACCTCCTTCTCAAATTCACCGGAGGGAGATTCAAGAGATCAAGGAAAAGACGGTGCCAATGGTTCGAAGGAGAATAACCCACTCGGGGCCAGGTGGTGTGAAGATTGGGGATCGTGTTAAAATTATGAGTTTGAAAAAGACAGGCATTCTCCTGAAAACCGAGGAGTCTCTCAACCGTGCTGAAGTCATGATGGAAAGGGCAAGAGCCATTGTCCCATTGAATGATTTGACCAGGCTTTCGGATCATGAACAGGAGGAGGCGTCCTCAAAGGGCGTAACCCCTTTTCAGCCTCCTGTTAAAACCGGAGAGTTTCCTGAAGCATTGAATGTGATCGGGCTCACGGTGGACGAAGCCCTTCCAAAAGTGGATAAGTTTATTGACCAGGCCCTTCTGCAGGGCAAGGAGAAAATTAAAATCATCCATGGAGTTGGATCGGGAAGATTGCGAACCGCCATTGGTCATTATCTAAACACCCATCAAGGGGTAAAGCAGTTTGCTCCAGCCGAGGCTCAAAAAGGGGGAGCTGGAGTGACGGTCGTTGAATTGGGGTGAATCTCGTTGACCCACAGTTTTCTTTCTGAAGAGAAGATTTCTGAGATCCGTGATCGGGCAAATCTTCTGGAGGTCGTTTCAGACTACGTCAGTCTGAAAAAGGCCGGGAAAAATTACAGGGGCTTGTGTCCCTTCCATTCCGAAAAAACACCCTCCTTTATGGTCAATGAAGAGAAACAGATCTTCCATTGTTTTGGATGCGGAGAGGGCGGTGATGTTTTTGCCTTCCTGATGAAAACAGGCCATTTTACTTTTCCCGAGGCTGTCAAAGAGCTGGCAAGACGATATGGCATCACCCTTCCCCAACGAACTCCCTCCCCCATCCAGAAAAAGGAGATGGCCAAGAAGGAACTTCTCTTCCGGATCAATCAGCATGCATCAGATTATTTTCATCATCTCCTGACCCAGAGGACAGAAGGGGAACCAGCAAGGAGATATCTCTCCCAGAGGGGGATCACCGAACAAGTCATCCAGGAATTTCGATTGGGATATGCCGCCGATCGGTGGGATGGGCTCGTCGAATCCTTGAAGGAGAAAAAAGTCCCTTTAGAGCTGGCTTGGGAATTGGGATTGATTCTTCCGAAGAAGAGGGAAGGTTGGTATGACGTTTTTCGGAAGAGGATCCTCTTTCCTGTCTTCGACCTCCATCAGCGAGTCGTTGGCTTTGGGGGAAGGGCAATGGGAGATGCCGAGCCCAAATACCTCAACTCCTCAGAGTCGAGCATTTTTCATAAAGGCGAGATTCTCTATGGTCTCCATGCGGCAAAACGTTCAATCTCTGAAAGAGATGAGGTCATCATTGTGGAAGGCTATTTTGATCTTCTGACGCTTCACCAGAACGGCTGGACCCATAGCGTTGCCACCCTCGGCACTGCTCTAACCGCCCAACATCTTCGTATCCTGAAACGGTATACAAAAAATATCATGACCGTCTTTGACCCGGACCCGGCGGGGATACAGGCTACCCTGCGGACCTTACCCCTCTTTTTAGCCGAGGAGGTCAATGGGAAGGCAGTCCTTCTTCCCGAAGGAGAAGATCCCGATACCTTTTTAAAGAAAGGCTATCATGCCGAGTTTGAAAAGAGAGTGAAGACGGCCATCCCTCTCATCGACTTCTTTTTCGAAAGGTTAATGAAGAGTCACGATCCCGGATCAATCGACGGGAGAGTGAGCATCGCTAAAGAAGGATTGGCCATGATCCAAAAGATTCCGGATAGGATTCGGAAGGATTTCTACATCCGGGCCTTGGCTGAGAAATTGGATCTGAAAGAATCGGTCTTATACGATATGGTCCAGTCTCCCTCTGGAAACCGGAGGGCTCCGACGGTAGTTCCTCAGCAACTCCTCAAGAAAGAGGTCCCGAAATCGGAAGAGATGGTCATCCGACTGATGGTCCACCATCCAGAATTGATATCCACCGTTTCTGCAGAGGGGGTCCTCGATGCCTTTGAAGATGGTCTTCTCAAAAGACTGGGAGAGGAATTGGTGAATTCCTTTCAAAAAAAGAAGCGATTGGATCTCACCGCCCTACTCGAAAGGATGGATGGGATAGGGAAAGAAAAACTCATCCAATTTATCTTTGAGGAAAGCGGCACCGAGTCCTATCCACGAGAGCAAATGTTAAGGGATTGCATACAGAAGATTCGGCAAAAGAAACTGAAGAGGGATCAAGACCTTCTCCTGAGAAAGATCAAAGAGGTGGAGAAACAGAAGGACGGAGAAGCCCTTGAAGCCCTCTTGATGGAGCGTCAGGAATTGGCAAAAAAAGAGAAGGGGACAGCCAAACCTAGTGTCCGGAAAGCTTAACGAGAACCCGATGGGAAAAGCCACAACGGTAAAAGAGACGGAGGCAATGATGGGGTTGGGTGAAGAGAAAGGCTTTATGGATTTCGATGAAGCCGACGAGATTCCTCCCAACGAGATTGTCTCTTCTGACCAGATCGATGATGTCCTGATGATGTTTGATGAGATGGATCTCGATGTGGGAGCAGATCTTCAGGATCTGAAAGTTGATAACGAAAATTTTTTAGAGAAGGAGGAAGAGGAAGAATTTGAGCTGGAGGGGTATAGCAGAGCAACGGATCCTGTCCGGATGTATCTTCGCGAAATGGGAACGGTCTCTCTGCTCACCCGAGAGGGGGAAGTGGAGATTGCGAAACGAATCGAAAGCGGAAAAAAAGAAGTGTTGGGGATTGTTCTGACCTGCCCCATGGCCGTGAAAGAGATATTGAATTTAGGAAGTGCGATTAAAGCGGAAAAGATTGGAATTCGCGAGGTCACCAATGAGCTGGATGAAGAGGAGGCAAGCAGCGAAGAGGAACTGGTGCAGAAGAAGAGGGTGCTGGATCTGATTGAACGGGTTCGTCGTGATGAAGAGGCGATCCGTCGACTTCAGAAAAAAAAGGCAATCTCCAAGATAAAACTGAAGGCATTGATCACAAAAAAACAGGAAGAGATTATCGAATGTCTTCATCAGATCAATTTGAGAGACACCCAAATCCACCGGATTATCCAGAAGATGAAGCAGGTGCTCACCCGGGTCGAAAAGGCGGAAAATGAACTAAAAAGGTTAGAAGAAAAAATAGGATTGACGAACAAAGAGGCCCGAGATCTTTTAAAGAAAATCAAGGACAGGAAGTCGAAAGAAAAAATTTGGCTTAAGGAGCGGGAGGTCACAAGGGCGGAGCTTCAGGAGCTGGATCGGTTGGCGAAAGTCTGCCAGAAAAAGATTAGCCGAGTGGAGGCAGAGTGTGGGTTGACTGCCCAATCCCTGAAAGCCGCAGTGAAGGCCATCATGGCAGGTGAGGTGAAGACACGAGAGGCAAAGGGGGAACTGGTCAAGGCGAATTTAAGATTGGTGGTCTCGATAGCCAAGAAATATACCAATCGAGGTCTTCAGTTCCTTGATCTCATTCAGGAAGGGAATATTGGCTTGATGAAGGCTGTGGATAAATTTGAATACCAGCGTGGCTATAAATTTAGTACCTATGCAACCTGGTGGATCCGTCAGGCGATTACACGAGCCATTGCGGATCAAGCTCGGACCATCCGAATTCCTGTTCATATGATTGAAACAATCAACAAACTGATCCGAACATCAAGATACCTGGTTCAAGAGATCGGACGAGAGCCTACCCCTGAGGAGATTGCCAACCGGGTGGAAATGCCTCTGGACAAAGTCAGAAAGATTTTAAGGATCGCAAAGGAACCCATCTCTCTCGAAACTCCCATTGGGGAAGAAGAGGATAGCCATCTGGGTGATTTCATCGAGGATAAAGCCGTCCTCTCGCCTATGGACGCTGTGATCAATACCAACCTGGCCGAACAGACTCGTAAGATTCTTGCCACGTTGACTCCAAGAGAAGAAAAGGTACTCCGGAAGCGGTTCGGTATCGGTGAGAAGTACGATCATACCCTTGAAGAAGTGGGGCAGGATTTCGATGTGACCCGGGAAAGGATCCGGCAAATTGAAGCGAAGGCCCTCCGGAAATTGAGGCATCCCAGCCGGGCAAAAAAACTGAAAAGCTTTCTTGAAGCCTGACCCAGAAGGATGTGAAGATGAGGGTTATGTCCCCAAACCTATCAGGAAATAGCATAGAGTCTTAACCCCCCTGTTGGAGCAGGGGGGTTGACACTTAGAAGGGATAGCCTATAATGATCGTAGGGCCCATAGCTCAGTTGGTAGAGCCACCGGCTCATAACCGGAAGGTCCCTGGTTCGAGCCCAGGTGGGCCCACTAAAATGGGGAGCAGGACGATCAAACCCTTAAAAAACAAGATCGAAACGATAGGAACAGAAAGAGTGCACCCCCTGGGATGCACTCTTTCTGTTTAGCCCCCGAAAATCGCAGTCCACAAAGGATGATGAAAAGGGCGATCTAAAAACTCATCAAAGGAGGAGACCATTGAGGAAACACCTGGAATTGCTTTGGGAGCTTCAAAAAATAGATCTCGACCTAAAGCACATCATGGATGAGCGGGATCGATATCCCAAAGAACTGAAAAAGCTGGAAGAGAAACAGAAACTGGAACAAGAGAGATTCCTTAAGGAAAAGGAGAAACTCGATTCCCTGGAAAAGGAGCGAAGGCAGAAAGAAAGACATCTACTCGGCGAGCAAGAAAAGATTAAGCGCTCTGAAGGAAGGATGTCCGAAGTCAAGACCAACAAGGAATATCAGGCTCTCCTCAACGAAATTGAGACCTTTAAGGAGGCCTCCAGTCGGATCGAGGAAGAAATTCTTCTCATCATGGAGGAAATAGAGGAACTCAAGAAACAACTCGCCAGACGGGAAAAAGAGATGGCCACCACTCTGGAGAAAATGGAGGAAGAGAAGAGGAAAATTCAGGAGAAGATGGATCAAGACGAAATCGCCTGGAAAGAAAAATCTTATCGAAAGGAAATTCTATCCAAACAGGTCGAATCCAATCTCTTTAAATTGTATAATATGTTGAGAGAGAAGAGGCAGGGAGTTGGAATGGTGAGTGTGAGAAATGAGACCTGTCAGGGATGTTTCGTCAATGTTCCTCCCCAGATGTTCATTGAAGTTCAGAAAAATAACGCCATCATCCGCTGCCCCAACTGCAATCGAATTCTCTACTGGGATGGAAACGGCGAGAAAAAATGAGGGGAAAAGAAGAGAACCCTTCAAATCAAAAAGGTCATGCCCTTCGCCTTTTCATTGATGGGGCCTCGAGGGGAAATCCCGGAATGGCGGCGGCTGGGGTCTATATCACTGACCTTGAAGGAAATAGAGTCTCCGCCTTGGGCCGTTATCTCGGGCATAAAACCAATAACGAGGCTGAATATGGAGCCCTTCTGTTGGGGCTTCAACAAGCGAAAAGACTTGGCGCAAAGGCTCTCCATATCTATACAGATTCGGAGCTGGTCGAAAGACAGGTCAATGGACGTTATCGGGTCAAGGAGCCTCGTTTGAAACTCCTTCATCGAAAAGTGATGGAGTATCTCAAGGCTTTCTCCTCTTTTGACATCGAGTCCATCTCAAGGGACGAAAACCAGGAGGCAGACCTTCTCGCCAATCAGGCGATTGAACGAGAGATCTATCGAGGAAAAGAGGGGGTTGGAAGGAGATGAGATGGCCGCTCCCCAGAATCACCCGAAAGGGAGTGACTGGGGGGAGGAAAGTCCGAGCTCCTCAGGGCAGGGTGGTCCGTAACGCGGACGGTTCTGGCTCCCAAGAGTCAGAATACGGAAAGTGCCACAGAAAACATACCGCCTGCCCCGTGTCACGGGGAGTTTTGAGTGATGAGGAAAGAGTTAGGAGTAAATGACTCTTAACTCTCAACTCTTCCCTCCGAACTGCGAGATGTCCATCTCGCTGGGTAAGGGTGAAAAGGCGAGGTAAGAGCTCACCAGTGCACTGAGCGATCAGAGCAGCTTGGTAAACCCCACCCGGAGCAAGACCAAATAGGTCCCGCTTCTCCCTGTCCAGGGGGATAAGAACTGCCCATTCAAATTTATTCCGGTAGAATGGAATAAGGGCGGGACGGGTTAGGTCGCTTGAGGTTCTGAGCAATCAGAATCCCAGATAAATGGCCATCATTTCGACCTATCGGGAAAGAGAAGTCGGAACACAGAACTCGGCTTATTGTCCCTTTCGAATCCCCTCTATTTAAAAAACGAGAACGTGGAAGGATGTTAGGGGAGGGTGACGAGACTTGTTTCGATCATAAAGGGTTTCAGGGATGATCTCGTCATTCTTTTTGCCTAACCGTTAGCAAAGGTCGATAAGCACTGAACAACGAGAAAAAACGATCTTCGTCGCCCTTACCCTAATCTACATGCCTGTATGACGAAAAAGGAACTCACTGCAGATCAGAGAAGACGACGGAACGAACTCATCATCATCGGTATCATCGCCATCCTAATCGTTCTTCTCACCACTCTCGAAATGAAAATCCCTCTGGTGGGGGAACAGATTCCAATTGCCAACAACATCATCATTTTCAGTCTCATCAACATCAACATCATCCTTATCCTCCTTCTCATCTTCCTTGTGATCCGGAACCTTGTCAAACTGGTCTTTGAAAGGAAAAGGGAGATTTTGGGGGCTAAACTCAGAACCAAACTGGTTGTCGCTTTTATGAGCCTCACGTTTATCCCCACCTTTCTTCTCTTCTTCGTTGCTGTTGGATTTATTACCAACAGTGTGGACCACTGGTTTAAGGCTCAGGTCGAACAATCTCTCCAGGGATCTTTAGAAGTCGCCCAGACCTACTACCGAGATTTTGCAAACCAGTGCGTCTCCTCTGCCAGGCAGATCAGCAAGCATCTGGTTCATCAATCCATGGTGAAGAACGGTAAATTCACGGCTCCACTGAAAGAAACGCTTGAATTAAAACGACGGGAATACCATCTGAGCGCCCTCGGACTCTTTATGAAAGACGGAGAGGGAGCAATTCGAGTGGAAGACCCTACTCTGAAGACCATCTCGATACCGCCGCCCAAAGACCTCCTGGAGGTGGGTTTTTCGGGGAAGGAAATCTCCCGAACTCTGCCCGTTGGAGAGGGAGAAATGATTACAGGGATTGCTCCCCTCTTCCCCTCCTCGGATCAGGGGGAGGTGATTGGCGTAGTGGTAGCATCATACTTTATTCCGAAGAGCCTTGCGGGAAAGATGCGTGAGATCTCACAGGCCTTTGTTGATTATAAACAGTTGAAGGTTCTGAAAAAGCCTATCAAGTTCAGTTATATGATGGCGCTGTTGATGGTCACCCTTCTCATTGTCTTTTCAGCCATCTGGTTTGGCATCCGATTGGCCCGGGATATCACGGGTCCGATTAAAGAACTCGCAGAGGCCACCCACCGGATTGCTGAGGGAGATCTAAATGTCCGAATTGAGATGAAGGCAAGCGATGAGATTGGAAAACTCGTCCAATCCTTTAATCAGATGACGGGGGATCTCCAGGTGAGTCGTTCAGAACTGGAACAGAGAAAAAAATATATGGAAATTGTGCTTAAGAACGTAGCCGCAGGGGTTATCTCCATAGACAATCGCGGGGTGATCACCACCATCAATACTTCTGCGGAACAGATGTTGGAGGTGAAAGGCCAAGACATCCTTGATAAAAAGTTTACTGAAGTATTGAATCCAGAATATGTCGTGAAAATCGAGGAAATGCTGGAAGAGCTCCGGATGTCACAAAAAGATTCGATCGAAAGGCAGGTGACCGTCCGATTAGGTGGGAAATCCCTCTCCCTGCTCATCAATCTGACCACCCTCAAGGACGAGGAGGGGAAACCCCTCGGGTTTGTAGCGGTCTTTGACGATCTGACCCAACTGATGAAAGCCCAGAGGGTGGCTGCCTGGAGGGAAGTCGCTCGGAGGATCGCCCATGAGATCAAGAATCCCCTTACCCCGATTCAGCTCTCTGCTCAACGGTTGCGAAAGCGTTATCTGGAAAAACTCGGGCAGGATGGAGCCGTGTTTGATGAATGTACTTCTACCATTGTAAAACAGGTTGAAGAGTTGAAGGGGATGGTCAATGAATTTTCAAATTTTGCCCGAATGCCCGCATCGAACCCAACTCCCAATCACCTTAACGAGATTATTCAAGAGACACTCATTCTCTTTAAGGAGGCTCATAAAGAGACCCGATTTGATTTTGTCCCCCAGGAGCTTCCTGTTTTAAATCTTGATCGGGATCAGATGAAGCGAGTGATGATCAATCTCATCAAGAACAGTCTGGCAGCTATTGAAAAGGACGGAGAGATCAAAATCCAGACCAGTTATGATCCAAAGCTACAGATGGTCCGCCTCGAGGTAAGCGATAATGGATGTGGAATTCCAGACGAAGACAAAGGGAAGCTCTTTGAACCCTACTATTCCACCAAAAAGAGCGGAACGGGGCTGGGATTAACCATTGTGAATGCGATTATCGCAGACCATAATGGATACATCCGGGTTCGGGACAACAAACCCAAAGGAACGACCTTTCTCATCGAACTCCCTGTCCATGTGTAAAAGAAAGCAAAGCGCTTAGCCCATGGAGCATAGCGTACCCCCCGACGATCTCTTTTTTTCTGGAATAAGAGGAAAACCCGTTGGCTGAATGAATCCGTAACCCCTCAGTGATGGGGTGTTTTCGGTTTAAAAGGGTTGGAACGTTCCTCCTCCAAAACCTTGAATAGCGGTTATAAAAGGTTACCCTCATCGGGGCCCTCATGCCCTTTGAATCGGATTTTTTATCAGATTTGGTTAGTTTTGACGAACAGAGGTTTCGCTTCAAGGTTTTTCCGAAGCACCCTCCCAGCCCTTTTTTATTTCTTTCACTGAGGGGTTACACGAATCCTTTGATTTAAATCTATTTTTCCGCTAAAATAATGATAGGAGGCCGAAAATGGGCCAATGATTTAACTTAAACAAGACTTTGCTCTTCCTATGCTCTACGCGTGGTTTTGAATAATGGCTGAGAAACTGATCTGTCAGAATAAGAAAGCGAGATTTCATTATTCAATCGAAGACTCCATGGAAGCAGGGATCTGTCTTCTTGGCCCAGAGGTCAAATCCCTCCGTGAAGGGAGAGCAAACCTTGGAGACAGTTATGCAACGATCAAAAACGGAGAGGTTTTTTTGGTTGATGCCCACATCAGCCCATACTCTCACGGAAACCGGTTCAATCCCGATCCATTGAGGACGAGAAAACTTCTCCTTCATAAAAGGGAGATTAAGCGATTGATCGGCAAGGTTCAAGAGAAAGGGTTTACCCTCATCCCCCTTCGGCTCTACTTTTCAAATGGAAAGGCAAAGGTGGAGCTTGGGTTGGCTAAAGGAAAGAAACTTTTTGACAAACGGGAAGCGTTAAAACGAAAGACTATGGAACGAGATATGGAAAGGGGGCGAAAAGGGTTCGACGGGGATCGTTGACGGCAGGGCTGCATACCGAGGTCCCATTGGCTCGTTAAACAAATGGGGTTAAACATAATCGCAACCAACTACGATTATGCCCTGGCTGCCTAATCGCAGCCAGCGTCCCTTCCGTTTTCTCCTGTAGGGCGGTTTCGGGATGTCAGAAATACAGGATAGTTCCTCTCCGACGCTTATAGGATGAGGAGCGAAACTCTATAAGCTAACCCTTTCGGAATCCTGCCTGTGGGAGATCAAAAGGGTGAAATCAAAACACAGGCTAAGTATGTAGATGTTCTGTCGGAAGGTTCTCGGACGCGGGTTCGATTCCCGCCGCCTCCACCAATTT
>CALLAL010000007.1 GCA_938002255.1 uncultured bacterium | reverse complement strand
TTATCATTCCTTCAGGGGGACTTTATGGGATGGAGAAATCGGAATTCTTTAAGGCTTCGTTGGAGGAATATGTGAAGCAGGGAGGGACGCTGATCGTCTTTTCCCAACAGCACGGATATGAATTTTCAGTTCTTCCAGTGCCTCAGGAGCCAGATGGTTCTTATAATCAAATTGGAGGATATGGATGGTTAGAAGATGTGAGTTGTTTCTTCCATGCCGCTTTCATTGAAACATGGCATCCAATATTAGCAAGTCAAGCTTTAAATACTCCCTCGGTTCATCTTGATGGATACTTTGTTACTTATCCTTCAAACGCCCAGGTGATTTTACGAAGAACAGCGAATGGCCAGCCTGCCTTACTCATGTATGAATATGGTCAGGGGCGGGTCATTTTAACTTCTATGTATTCCGATTTTGCCTTAAAACAGAATCAGGCTTCTTCGGAGGAAATTGCTCTTGTTAGGGATATGATCATCTGGGCTAAAAGGCCTGCAGGACTTTCCGAGGTAAGACCAGGTGGAACGGTGACAGTTGAGGTTGAAATAAAAAATATTACATCCTATCAGGCAGCCTCCGTCAAATTTATAATCTATAATCCCAGCAGATCAACACTGATTTCAGAGCAGGCTATAAGCTTACCCATTCAGCCAAATGAATCTGTTACTTTCCCAGTTACGTATACTGCTTCCCCCACTTCGGCTTTAGGGATTTATCATATTGATTACATTCTCTTGGATGCGGAAGGGAGGATGATTCAACCCCAGACGGAGACTGATTCAGGGCGGTTTTTGGTGAGTAACCCCCCTAAACTTTATAATCAAATCCGCCAATTGGATTTTTCTATTATATCCGATTCGGAACAATATGTATCGGGAGACACCGTCAATTTTACCATCTTAGCATTCAATCGCTCGAATAAAGAAAGAACAATTACAGTGACATATGGCAAGCAAAATCAAGAAATCATTATTCCTCCTCAAGGGATCGGCAATATGACTTACTCGAGAATGGCCGTTGGGTATTATTATCATTGGGGACAGAGATGGGATGGGGAACAGGTTTCATTTTATGAAGAAGGCAGGAAGATAGGGACGCTAACAAAATGGTATCGCGTTTTTCTTCGATCAGCTACTGTGTCTGTTCGAACAGATAAAAAACAATATGCGAAAGGTGAAACCATCATCGTTCACTCTTCTCTTCACAATCAAATTCCATTTACCTGGTCTCCAAATATAAAGGTGACTATTTACAGTCCTAAAAACATTAAGATTTTCGAAGAGTCGAAAACCACCCTTCTCCCGCCATCAGGGAACGGAATTGTCTCAACCAGTTATCAATTACCCTCAGACTTACCTGTTGGTACTTATGCTGTCCACGTAGAGGTTCCTTTGAGTAATATACCATGGGATATCCGAACAGCGAGGACATCATTTGAACTTCCTCAAACCCAGATATCCGTCTCTCCCAATATCCCCCCAAGTTTAAATTCTGGAATCAATTTAATTCCTATGATTGTTCAAAATACAGGGAAGATAGGCGTGTATTCTGGTACCGTTGACCTAAATCTCAAAGATCCGGATGGCATCATTGTCTATTCAGGAAGTGAGCCCTTTACCCTTGCCGTAGGAGAAACCAAGACACTGGAAATCCCTATCTTCATTCCTCCACTTCGATTAGGAACCTATGTTTTAAGTTATGCTCAATCCGATGAAACAAGGGTAGGGAAACCTACTCATATAAACCTTCCCAACCTTGTTGATCTGGCCCTATCTTTTAATAAGACATCTTACAAAATAAGAGAAACAGCAAATCTAAGCGTGAAAGTGATCAATAGAGGGAAGTTTAATTGCGAAAATATTTTTGTAACCCCTTATTCTCAAAGTGCAGATTATGAAGAAACGATGATGCTTTCGTTAAGGGCTAACTCCAGTCCGATCCAAATAGATTTTCTGATTCCAATTCACGAAACCATTTCTGCCGGGTCCCATCGAGTTGAAGTGACGGTGAGTTTTCCATCAGGAAGTACCTATCAAGCTATCGCCTATTTTTCTTTACCTCCCTCATCGCTGAAGATCGGGTATTTAGGACCCTCAGTCCTCACGCTTGGAGAGACGTTCTTTTTCAACATAACCAATACCGGAGGGAAAGACACCGAGATTAATTATGTGGCAACCTTGGCAGGGAATAGCGTAAAGGTTTTCCATAACTCAGCGGATGACTCCCTTCAGGTCAATGAGAGCAAGGATTATCGCGTCCAGATACCTTCTCAGGTCACAGAAGGAAATTATATTCTGATGGTTGAGTGTTTAGATAAAAAGACCAACCGCAAAGTGATTTTCCAAGAGAACCTGATCATTTCTGGTCTCAATGCGAAGCTTACAGTAAGGACAGATAAAGATATTTATCTGTCCACTGAGAATGTGGTTGTATTAAGCCAGATGGTTAACCAATCCTATCCCATTGAAAATGGCCGTCTTCATCTTGAGATCATCAACCGATGCAGTTCTGGTGTGCCAGTATCGTATCATTTTTTGATCTGGAACGGTGCTTCCTGGGTGGAACGTACCACTCTCCATTATTCGAATGTCTTTGAATCCCGGCTCATCGATCTTTCTTCTATTCTGCCAGACCCTTCGGGAGAATATAAGATGCGCATTAAACATGTGGGAGAGGAAAATGCCGAGATAGACTACATCGGATTGGTAGTGGATGGTGTCTTCTATGGACCAAGTTCCGCTTTTAATTTAGACACAAATATGGATATTCTGGATTCGATAAGTGAAGGGGACAATTGGCCGGCTCAAGTGTTGAACAACGAAGTAGAGGTCCAATGGACAGGAATTCCAGCTTCGACTCAGATCTTCCTTTTGATGAGAGCACAAGAAGGTGAAAGGGGCTATTCCCCCTGTGAAGCAAGGACCTACTGGCAAGTAGTCGTCCCGATTACACAGGAGACTGGCACAATCTTGAACCTTAGTCACCCTGTTCCTCCTCTGTATGAAAGCGGTCAATTCTATCTTCTGGGGCGATTGTTTGCCATGAACGGACAGATCCTCGACGCGGCTGAGTCCCGATTCAATCTTGTTGATGGTACTTTAGTACTTAGATTTCATACTGATAAATCAGTTTACAAACCCGGAGAACTTATCCATATTAGAGGCGATGTGGGCAATCTGACATTAATAGAGGCAAACAATGTTTCCGTTCTATTCTATGATGATGATGGGGGAATCCCTTTTCAAAGTACTTTCAATATTCCTGCAAATGGAAGTCAACCGTTTCAGTTTACTATCCCTGCAGGCCCGAAGGGGGTTTATAAACTAAGAGGCCATATAATTCAGAATGGGATATGGCTCGACTCCGTTTTTGAGAAATATGAGGTGGACACCCCAACCCTTAATGTCGCGATAGATGCTCCTTCTATTGCGGGAAACGATCCTTTCAATGTCCATGTCTCTCTAACAAATCACAGTAAATTCCCTATGGCGATACAATTGTCTATTACCGGAGGATCTTTATCGGATTACCAAAACTTTTTCATCGCTCCCGATGAAACGAGATTGATTCAATATACCCAATCTATCAGTTCGGATACCCTCTATAGAATCGACCTCTCGGGTGATTTCATCGACACCCTCATCCACCCAGTCGTTTATGGCTTGAAGACCTCTCTCCAGTTTGGAAATGCGAATTCGCAATGGGGTGTATTCCCGGAGGGGAGCGTTTCCGTACCCGTCACAATCACGAATACCGGTCCCTTGGAAGCAACCGCAGAAATTATTTACCAGTTAAATCCTGGAGAGTTGAGGGAAACGAGAATTTACCATTTAGTCTCTGGTGCAAGTATCACTGACTACCTTTACGTTAACCTCACCGAGGGGGATTATAAAATCACTGCACTCACTCAAAAGCCAGATGCGTTTGCCGAAGCAGATATCTCAGTCAAAAAAGAGAATCAGCTGGACATGGTCGTTTCTTTAGATCCACCGTCCGATGGACTGCTTCCCGCCTCTATCGAACTGATGAACCTCGGGTCCAATGAGATTAATGGCAGTCTCATGGTGAGTGTCGTAGGGGAATCAGGGCAGATCATATGGAATGGAGAAGAAATCCTTTCACCCCTTGGCGCTCAAACCTCACAGGTCAAAAGGTTTCATCTGAATCCCTCATCTTTTGACCCCGGCCATTATACCTTATACATGCAGGTCTTGAATAACTCTAATCAATTACTTGTTAGCAAGAATCAATCAATTTCCATTCAGGGCCCTGCTTTTCAGATCACTCAATTGCCTCCGTATCAGACTTTTTATCCAGGAGAAGAAGGAATATTTACTTTTCATGTGAAAAACATTGGGGGTCAGGCGGGGGAATTCGACTTGAGGTTCAAAGCTTACGATCTTGTCGATTCAACCCAACGAGGCTGGTTAAAGCCTGGTGAAGAAATCACTCTTGCCTATTATTTCACGTTTCCAGAGGATCTCGGAGGGGAAGACTACTTTGCCGAATACGAGTTGAGGAATTTGAGTTATAAAGATATGGAAGTCACAAAGGGACAAATCAAATATCATCTTGCAGGAATCGCAATCGTTGTCCAAGCAGGGCTGGATAAACCCTACTACTCGGAAAATGAAACTCTTCATTTGACGTTAGACATCCAGACAACCTCTCCCAATCCGCACAATCTATTCGCAAGGGTGCACTACGGGAGTTACGAATCTCAGCAAACTTTTATCTTAAACGGAAGGCAGGTTCTCATCTTCGAGGTTCCTTTGAGCGAGATCACGGGGGAGAAACTATTTTATGGAATTTATCATGAATCAGGCAGATCCATCCATTTAAATTCTGTCTACGTTCATAAAGCGGGGGATATCATTACCATCACTATGGATAAACAGGTATATTCCCCTGGTGAAACCGTGACCGTAAATGTGTTTGGGAATGTAAGTGGTCGTATGACTTTATCAGGTCCGGGAGGATATACGGAAACTTTTGATTTTTCTAATCACGCTTTTAAAAGTTTCGCCTTACCTCTGGTCTTAACTGCAGGGACTTACTTTGTCAATGCTGAACTCATGACCCATCAATCCGAACTCATTTATAGAACTTACCCTTTCGATGTTGCGGGAATTCAAGCAAAAGTCCTTGAGTGTCAAAATGACAAGAGCAGCTATGCTCCTAACGATATCATCACCACTACCTTAACAATCTCCAGTAACACTACCATGCCAGCTCTGCTTAAAGCCTGGATTGTTGATCCCACTGGGGAGCACTTCATAGCTGGGGAACACATTATTAATCTCTCTTCCACCGAGAACGTTCTGGTTCATTTTCAATCGGTGGCCATGACCACCCGGGCAGGCATCCATCGTTTTGTCTTTGGGATTTATGGTCCAGAAGACCTGCTCCTGTGTTCAGGGAGCGAAGCCTTTGACGTGGGCGGGGCCATTCTTTTGGGGATTTCCACAAATAAAAAAGATTATCCAACCCCCGAAGAGCCTGTCATCATTACCGTAAACCTGTACGGGGCAGGGGAAGGAGAACTTCATCTTGAGTTAGATGGCACCCTCATTAAGACTGAAATGGTTTCGTTTCAAGGGATGACATCTTCTATCTATGAACTTCAAAATATTTTGCCAGGGCATCATACCCTTAAGGTGACGTTAACACCCTTTACAACCCATCCGAATATCGAACGCCTGGAGAGTACCCAGGAAGTCAGGTTTACCTATGCCCTTTCTTCTATATCCAAGCCCCAAATTTTTGTCTCGCCTTTTTATCTTGACTTTGGAAGGGTTAACCTCGAGCGTACTGTAACCCAGACCCTGTTGATTTCGAGTTCAGGGAATACAGATCTGTTAATAGGGACGATTCGCTTATCAGAATCCCTACAGGGTGAATTTAGTATTCAGAACGACAACTGCTCCGGAAGAACGATTATCCCTTCAGGGTCGTGTACATTAGATATTATCTTCTCACCTACCTCTCTGGGGCTGAAATCGGGCTCTCTCACGATTCCTTCCAATGCCATAGATACACCTACCTCTTATTTATCAATTGGCGGCACAGCGATAACGACCCTGACCGTTGCCACCAACCCTGAAAACAGTGGTAGAGTTACTGGAACAGGCATTGACTGTCCTGGGGATTGCTTGGAATACTTCTCTACCCCAGAGGTATCCTTAGAACTCACTGCCGTCCCTGGAGAGGGTTACCAATTTGTCAATTGGACGGGGGATATTCTTTCGATAGAAAATCCTGTGATCATCCAGATGGAGAACAACCGTCATGTAACAGCTAACTTTAAAATCAAAACTTATTTCATCGTTGCAACGGCGGGTATAGGAGGGATCATCACCCCTTCAGGGATGATGACTGTAAACCATGGCGATACTCAAACATTTACGATAACCCCCCATTCGGGCTATCATATAGCAGACGTGAAAGTGGATGGGCAATCCATAGGCCCATTGAATGCGTTTACCTTCGATTCTATATTATCTAACCACACCATCGAAGCCATTTTTGCAACCTATAATATCCCCCCTATCGCTGATGCTGGTCCTGACCAACATATTATTACAGGTCAGGTAGTCAAACTTGATGGAAGTGATAGTTTTGACCCTGAAGGAGCCATGATCACCTTTTTGTGGAGATTGATAGAGGTGCCACCGGGGAGTTACCTAAACCAGGCTTCCCTCTCAGATATGACCAGCGCTATGCCAGAATTTACTCCCGATGTTAGCGGAACCTATCGATTACAATTGATTGTCAATGACGGAGCACTGAACAGCTTTCCAGATGAAGTACTCATTCATGCCTCCCTTCCAAATGTGCCCCCCAATGCTAATGCAGGCCCTGATCAATATGTTTTTGTAGGAAATACGGCGCACCTGGATGGCAGTAAAAGTTGGGATCCTGATAATGGACCCTCTCCGCTTAGCTATCTCTGGAGCTTTGTGGAGAAACCTACCCAGAGTCTGCTGACGGATCAAAACATCGCCAATAAGAGTTCGGCACATGCGAGCTTTATCCCGGATATCACTGGGTTATATGAACTCCAGTTAACGGTAAGCGACGGCGAATATGCTTCAGAGGATACAGTGAACATTATAGCTACCCTTCCTAACATTCCTCCTCATGCCCATGCAGGCGCAGATAAGACCATTTATTTAGGCGAAACAGTTCATCTTGATGGCTCAGGCAGCGATGATCCTGATCAAGGGCCTCAGCCTCTAACATACCTGTGGACTTTCGTGACTATTCCCACGGGAAGTGCGCTTGGCAACAGGGACATTATAAGGGCAGACACAGTTTATCCATCTTTTACCCCAGACATTGCCGGGACCTACGTGTTGCAGCTTATGGTTTATGATGGGAAAGATGCTGGGTTTGACAATGTGGCGGTAATCGTATTATTGGATGATACCCCTCCCACGTTAGCCCTCAAAGCGAATTTAACAACCTTGTGGCCTCCCAATCATCAGATGGTTAAAATAACCATCCAGGCCAATGCTTCTGATAACACGGGTTGTCCCGTTGTGCTAAGCGCCAAAGTGGCCAGCAATGAGCCTCAAAATGGATTAGGGGATGGAGATACGAGTCCGGATTGGACAGAGCCGATCATCGATCAGATCAACGGAATTATAACCCTCTTGCTTCGAGCAGAGAGATCAGGCAAAGGAAGCGGTCGAACCTACACGATTACGATTATTGCAACGGACCTCTCTGGGAACAGCAGTCAAGCAGATGTGGAGATCAAAGTTCCTCGAAACAGAGGAGGGAAATAATTTATCGCGGGAAACATTTTCCTAAAGGAAGCTATTGAACAGAGGGGCATGGGGAAATAACAAGATTCGTCATGAGCAGAGGTCTTAAAGGTCTGGTGGAGAAAGTGTTGTCGCAGGGTCTCTGTACCTCGTGTGGGGCCTGTCTTTCGCTCTGCCCCTATCTTCGCTCGTGGCAGGGGAGAGTGGTTAAAGTTCATGATTGCAGTCTGGAGGATGGCCGCTGTTTTGCCTATTGTCCCCGGACAGAATTCAATTTTGATGGAATCGAAAAGAAGGGAGTTCATCAACCATACCAACATGCCGAAATAGGGTCTTTCCGGAGGGTCCTCATGGCCAGAGCCAAAGACTCTACCTGGCGAGAGAGGGCCCAGAGTGGTGGGACGGTTTCTGCCCTGATCGACTTTGCAATCAGAAAAAAAGTCATAGACGCTGCCATTCTGACCCTTCGAGATGGGGACTCATCTCCGAAAGGCCAGATTGTAATGGATCGTGAAGATATTTTGAACCATGCAGGATCAAGTTATGTTTCCGGTCCAACCCTCGAAGCCCTTCACAGGGGACCTTGGGAGGGAGAGGAGAAAATTGGAGTGGTTGGGCTTCCATGTCAGGTGCAGGCCGTATCAAAGATGCGTGCTTCAACTCTTGAGAAAAAGACACCTATTGATAAAATTAGATTGATGATCGGACTTTTCTGTACATGGGCTCTTGAAGATGAACCATTTCGGGATTTTTTGAAGAAGAGGATTGGGAACTGGCCTGCACTTAAGCTTGAGATTACTCCACCTCCGGAGAGGTTACTTAAAATTCATACTACAGGGGGCTTGTACATAGTTCCAGTAGACGAGATACGACCTTTTATCCGGAAGGGTTGCGAGGTCTGTTCCGATATGACGGCAGAGCTTGCGGACATTTCTGCAGGCACTGTTGAAGGGATAGATGGATGGAATACGGTGATTGTCCGGTCTGACCAAGGTGAAAAACTCTTTAAAGAGGCTGAAGCGGAAGGTATCATCGAATCTCAACCTTTACCGATGGAACATCTCAATCATCTTAAAGAGGCCTCTCTTTTTAAAAAAGAAAGGGCGGTCAAGAACTTCAGAAACATAGAATAAAACAAGATTAAACCCATGAGATCCATTGCCCAGAACACTCCTGGTAAAGTGGTGCTTTTGATGGGAAACGAGGCAATAGCCCGTGGAGCCCTTGAGGCAGGGGTCAAAGTCTGTGCAGGTTATCCGGGCAATCCATCCTCTGAAATCATCGGTTCTCTTGCTGAAGTCGCAAATGAGTTAGGACTTCATGTGGAGTGGTCAATCAATGAAAAGGTCGCTCTTGAGATAGCGGCCGGGGCATCTTTTTCAGGGCTCAGGAGCCTTTGTGCCATGAAACAGAATGGGCTTAATGTGGCTTCTGACTTTCTGCTCAACCTCAATCTCACGGGATGCAAGGCGGGATTGGTTATCGTTGTGGCAGATGATCCTGCAGGCATCTCATCGAGTAATGAGGAAGATTCGCGCCTCTTTGCCAAAATCGGTGACCTTCCTTTACTGGAACCGGCTCATTTTCAGGAAGCCAAAGAAATGGCGAGAGAAGGTTTTTCCATCTCTGAGGCGTTGGGACTTCCTGTCTTGATTCGAAGTGTGACAAGAGTTTCACACGCCCGAGGAAATGTGACCTTGGGTGAACTTCCTCACTCCAACCCAAAGCCAGCCTTTGATCTTGCACAACCGCGCCTGGCTTTTCCTCCTCTGCCCAATCATAAGGTGCTTCATGAAAAATTTAAGAAAGCCAGGACGATGTTTGAAACCTCTTCCTTCAATGTTTACAGGGGACCTGAAAAACCTGAGGTCACCATCATCACCAGTGGAAGCGGCTATCTCTACTCATGCGAGGCTGTGTTCAACCTCAATGCCAAAGAGAGGGTGGGTATTTTAAAAATGGGCACCACATGGCCCCTCCCGGAGGAGTTCCTTCTAAAACACCTGAGACGCTCTGATCAATTTCTTTTCATTGAAGAGGTGGATCCCTTTCTCGAAAATAATGTAAAGGAGGTTTTCGCCCAGCATTGTATGGAATTGGGCGTGAAAAGGTTTTTCGGAAAAGCAAATCAGATGATTCCTGACGTGGGTGAACTGACTCCGGAAATCGTCACTTCTGCCCTTCAGGCGCTCCTGGCCATTCCATATACACCAGGGCCAGAAGCCTACAACCGAACCGCCTCCGAAGCCTTGGCTGAGGTGGTTCCTCCTCGCGCTTTAAGTTTTTGTGCCGGATGCCCCCACCGAGCAACCTACTGGGCCATTAAAACCGCTCTGGCTCTTGATGGCAGAGAAGGCATTGTGCTGGGAGATATTGGGTGCTATTCGCTTGGCGTGGGAGCTTCGGGTTTCTTTCAGATGAAGACACTTCACGCCATGGGATCAGGCGTGGGGTTGGCATGTGGGTTGGGTCAGCTCGATCGGTTTGGACTGGATCAACCTGTGATTGCCCTGTGCGGAGATTCGACTTTCTATCATGCCGCAATGCCCGCTCTTGCGAATGCCACTTATAACAGTGCAAACTTTCTATTACTCCTTCTTGACAACAGTGCCACCGCCATGACTGGATTCCAGCCTCATCCGGGAACCGGCACAACCGCAACGGGAAGTCCAGCTCCTATCCTTGATCTCCAAACGCTCTGTCAGAGTCTGGGGGCAAAGGTGGAGGTCGTTGATCCCTTTGATATCGAGGGAACCATTGCGGCAATTCTTAAAATGGTTCGAATGGTAAAAGGAGTTAAGGCCCTCATCTTCAAGAGAGAATGCGCTCTGGTGAGTGGCAGGCGCCAGAAAAAGAATTATCAGGTTGAGATTGATCCTGAGCGGTGTCTGGGAGATTCCTGCGGCTGTAACCGCCTCTGCACCCGGGTTTTCAAATGTCCTGGATTGAGATGGGACCCAAAAAAGAAAAAGGCCCAGATTGACGAAGCCATCTGTAATGGGTGTGGTGTTTGTGTAGAGATCTGCCCTGCTTCAGCTATCCGCAGGGAGGCACAGTAAGTGTTTGATTTGAAAGATCCTTTTAATGTCATCATCGGTGGGGTGGGAGGACAGGGAAATGTCCTCGCCTCCCGTATTTTAGGAGAGATCTTGATTGGGCAGGGATATGTCATAACCATCGGAGAAACTTACGGCGCCTCACAAAGAGGAGGATCGGTGATGAGCCATCTTCGGATTTCGAAGAAAGAACCTTTCTCACCGCTCATTCCGCAGGGGCAATGTGACCTCCTCATTGCCCTTGAACCTGTTGAAGCCTTGAGAATCCTTGCTCCCTATGGAAAACCGGATGTCCTGACGTTGCTCAATACGCGACCAATCCATCCCATTGATGTTATCTCGGGTGATGCCACCTATCCTGAAGTCTCAAAGGTAATTGCGAAGGTTGAGCAATTGAGCTTGCGCGTTTGGGTCCTCAATGCTACAGAGATTGCCCTTGAGATGGGGGATCCCATCTTTTCCAATATTGTCATGCTCGGGGCTCTCTCAACAATTCAGGTGCTCCCGGTGGAACGGCAGGCTTTCGAAGAAGTGGCCAGGGATTTGCTTCCTTCCCGGTCCTTGATGGAAAATCTAAGAGCCTTTGATCGAGGAAGAGAGATGGTAAAAGAGATACCCTCAAAAAAGGTTCCTTTAGCTTAATCTTCCAGTTGCCTAAACGGCCATGAGCAAACTGTTCTCCAACGCTTCGAATGGCGGTTAATCGGATGTTTAAATGGAATGGCTGGATTTCACCTCAGGTGAACTCCCGTATGGGTTCCAAACGTGGGTGCTCATTAACCTGAAGGTTCGCCTCGAAGCCTTTCCGAACGGTTCACCCATGTCCGTTTGGTTTATTTTTTGGTAAGGTTAATCTTTCCTTTCCGTCTTTTTTAGTCGTTCCTGGGACGGTAAGAACTGAAAAACATTTCTTCTTTCAATTGGCAGAACGAGGGAAATCAACGTCATCCCTCTCTGAACTTCCCATTGTGTATCCATGGCTCCCCGATTCTTTTCCAGTGTCTTTTTCACCATTTGAAGGATAAGATCCATCTTTTTCTCTTGATCCTCATTCGGAAGAGGAGAAAGGGTTTCTATGGATTGCCCTTTTGGATTTAAGTGGGTCGAGACAATGAGAACCTCGATGTATTTCAGGTTTTTTTGCAAAAGCGATTTCTGCTCACCGGTCCATTCCTGCGAGTCAATCGAGCGGGTCAGGATACCAATCCTTCCGTTCTGTGAGATAGAGAATAAAATATATTGGAAGATGGAGTTAAAAATGAACCTCAATTGTTCATCGGTAAGGGTTGTCTCAGGGAGTTCGGGATCAAACTTTTTTCTGATGATCTTGATATTTTTGTTGGTCAATTCGTTCTGATTTTCCGATAAAACTTCTTCGATCAATTGATGAATCGTATCTGATTTTTTTACCGGGGTATTCACATTGATGTAATCGCAAAAACAGTCGAGAAGGGAGATGGTTTTTTCAATATCTTCTGAGACTACCTGGTAGAAATAGTCTCCCAATTCGGCATCTCTGAAATTCTCGCGAGAGTAAAAAGCAAGGGTTTTCATAGCCGCCAAGCTTCCCCTGGTGCGGTCAATCAATTCAAGAAGAAGGGGAAAGAGGGCGCTGTTATTAAGATCGGGAGAAGGTTCTTTTTCCTTCACCTGAGCAGACTTTGGGCTAGCCTGTGAAGAAAAGGGTTCAGAAATGATCTTCAGAGATGGTTTTTCATCTTCATGAAAGAGTAGTTCTTCCACATTTTGATGAAGGCTTTTCATGTTTGTTCCTTTTCGATTGAGGGAATGTTCCTGCTGAAAGAAAAGCAAATCTTATGCCAATTCTAAATTAATTTATAACTGTATGTAATGATAATGGAATTTAAAAAAGATGGAATTCCGGAAGGCTTCCAATTTATAAAAATCGTCACCAAAAATATGAAATGATTATAAAAATGGTTAAAAAAAGAGGTTATCCATGGGTTAGAGCTTCAATGATGCCTTTAAGATAACCGATGCTGCGGCTGGCGATGGTTTGAGGATCGGGATCGAAACTGAAGACTTCTACAGAGACGTAGCCTTTGTAACCATTCTCGAGAAGTATTTTTAAGATGGGTGCAAATTTGGTCTGACCGAACCCCGGGCCCAGCCCGTTGGCATCGTTGACATGGATATGACGAAGGTATCCAGATTTCAAGGCATGAAGGAGAGCCTCGGTCAAAGATTTTTCAGAGGCCGTTGCGCTGCGGCAGTCGAAGACCATCTTAAAGTTGGGATGACGGACTTCTCTGACGAAACGGAGGGTGTCTTCAACCGTATTGATAAAATTCGTCTGATCTGGAGAGAGAGGCTCCAGACAATAAAACACATTTCTCTGCCGGGCCGCTTTGAGAGCGACTTTAAAGGTTTCAACGGCATAATTCCATGAATCTTTAACATTCCACCCCTCTTTAATCGTTCTCTGATGGGGAGAGCCGTGAACGAGAACCTTTCCGCCAATATCCGCACAGAAGTGGATCAGGGCTTCCATATATTCCTGAGTCTTGATGCGAATAAATTCATCAGGATGATTGATATAAAGCCCCTCGGGTTTCACAAGGAGCCAGTGAAGACCAACGATTTCGATTCCATTGTCCTCTGCGGCACGTCGGATTGCATTCCTTCTCTTAGGCAATATCTCGGTAACAGAATCGGCAAGCGTAAAAGGAGAAATCTCAACTCCGTCGTAGCCCAACTTAGCTGCATACTCAAACACCTTTTCTATGGGCCATCCCTGAAAGAGTTCATTGCAGATCGAGATTTTAAAAGGGATCTTTCGGCTCATGCTTTTCCTCTCTTATTCTGGTGGATTCGTTTTTTGAGGGTATGTTTCTTTATGAGAGATACGATCTCTTCCTGAAATGTATCATAAGCTTTTTTAAATTCAAAGAGGGTTTTTTGGACTGGACCGAAGTTTTGCCAATCAGATGGAGCAAGTCCTTTCACGCCAAAGTCTCCAGGGATGCCCACCTCTTTGAGAAGTTCAGCCAATTCGGAATTGATCTCAAAGGCTTTCCTGAAATCCTCAATCTCATAGAGTTGATCGAGAATTCCAGCCGGAAAGTTATTGGAGATAGACTCCTGATAATCCATCAGGTCAAAATGAGATTCTTCAGCCATTCTTCTGACATTCTCCTGATGGTCAGGAAATTCGGTATGGACAAGATTTCGAGACGAGAGGGTCCAGAAGGTATCGTAAGGTTTCCTTTTTGAAGCAGGGAGATAATGGATTCGGTCCATAATCCGTGACGCCTGATCCCGGCTTAATCCCTTTTTTGTCATGAGATAACTTATCCACCGCTCGAGATTAATCTCAGAGAAGAAGAGGAACCAGACCCTTCTTGCAACAAGGGTGCCGGATGCCCCTATGGCTTCTTCAAGATAATTTAAGTTTTCTCTCGAAGCAACTGGACTGAGGGCTTCATAAATCGGTTCATTGATCGTCCTCTGGCCGTGAGCATATCGGGTGGCTACCCATACCCTGTCTTCATAAGATTTAGCCTGGAGAACCTTGTCCCTGGTGCCGTTTTCCTCAGAGAGTTTAATCACTCTTTTCATGGCTTCTTGTTCGCCCACCTTTTCTTTTAGGTCTTTAAAAAGGTCTTCCAATTTGATCTCTCTGAGATGACTCTCAAGTCTTCCTCCCATATTGGTTATGTAGAGCTGGGTTGGCTGAATTCCTTTTCTAATGGCTTCCGCCATTCCTTCCATCTCTTCGAGAAGGAGAGTGGCTTCCTGACTGACGCTGAAGTCCACTGTAATATTCGATCCGAACCCGAAGGCGTTGATGGTCCGTGTAATGGTACGGGCAACCGGGGAGGTAGCTGCCACTTTGATGACGAGATTGGGCCTCGCTTTCCATCCATCCATCCGGTAACCGGCAAGAAGGTATTGATCGTAAAGGGAGAGCTTTTCGGAGGCGAGCTTAAAGACAGTAAAGACGTCCCGTATGGATTCTTCGGCGAGGTGGGCAATGTTAGGATTCAACTGGAAGCTGACCACCCCTCCCCCAGAGGTCTCACGGAGATTGAAAAAAAGAGGTCGAAAAATATGAAGGTTATCCCAGAGGGCAAATAACGTCGCATAGAGCGTGAGTTCCTCACCGTATCGGGAGGGAGATTGTGCCCATCGCCTGAAACGGGGATGTTGTTTTATATCCTTTTGAAAGCGTTCCATCAGTTTGGGTTCATCCTGATAAGCCCTTGCGGCAAGGACAGGATTGGTGGAGACTTGTTCGAAGCCGAGATGCCTGAGCCATCTTAAGCCAAGGGCGTAATCATTCCCAAATTTACAATATCCTTCCTTCACCATCCGATAGTAAATGTTCTGCTGAATCTCCGTCTTCGCCCTTTTCAAGAATTGATTAAAGAGGTTAGTGTTAAAATCGATTCCCTCTTCGATTCGAAGGGCCGTTTTAGCGACGAGGCTATTTCCCTTCTGGACTCTCTTCATTTTGGAAAGCCATTCGACAATCACTGCTTCCCCGATACGACTGCCACCTTCTTCCTTTTCCATCTCCTCCCAACTCTGTAGCGTATTGAGGATGAAGCCCAGGGTGTCTTCTTTTTCCTTCTCATCGAGCCATCGGCTCTCAAGCCCGTAAAAGTTGAGAGCCATCTCGAGCAACGCTTCATAGGAGAACGCCCTGAAACGAATTTTTTCCTCCAAGGATGCCTTTGAGTCATTGCGAATGGGCCTGGAAAGAAAAAAGGAAACATTCAAACTTCGGATCAACCCACCAATTGTTTCGGTCAGCCTTCCATTGATTTCAGGAAAGAGAAGATGGTCTGCAGCAAGGGTCGTCTGACCCCTCTGGATGAGGGAGAAGAGGTGAGCTACATGATCGTCGAGGACAGGAGGGCTTTCGGTCAGAGAAAGTTCCTTTGGCCAACTCTGTTCTATGATTCGGCTGATGACTTTTGGATCCATCATCGACATATTCGATCTCTCCTTTCAATTCCCAGATAGTCTAAATGTTTTTGAAAGTGGTTATCAAGGAGGGACGCATAATCGTCTTCAAATTGGGTGAGGGTCTTAAAAATCTGGTCCCTTAAGTTGCTTCTTAAAAGAAAGCCATAGGTGATGTGAAAAAGTTGTCGGGCATCTTCTTGATCCAGGAGGTCTGGAAGTTCTCTGTCCATTAACTCTTCGAGAACAGGAAAGTTTGGGAGATTTGTGATCACATGATAATAGGCAGAGGCGTCTTCAAATGCGGACAGAGCCAATTGGACCATTTCCCGGAAGAGGGTAGGGGCCTTTCGATTAATCAACCGGACTGCTTCAAGCCAGCTTGTTCCTGCTGTCTTCAGGTGGATTTTCCCCTGAGAGATTTTGCCGATATGCGGCAAGATGGAGAACTTATCACTTCCCGAATGGATGGAAAGTTTGTAATCTCCATAGTGTTGAGAAATCAGACAATGGTGATAGAACTGATCTTTGAAAGAAGCCACCTCGCCCCGGTAATCGATTCCCTTCTGAAATTCACCAACAAAACGCGGGGCAAGGGAGGTCATTTGGACTCCTCTGTGGCGAAGAGCGATGGCCATAAAGAGATGAGTCTTCGACGAGGTGGGAACTGGAATTTCATCGATAGATATCTCAAAATCGATCAGAGATCTTCGGCCGGTGTGTTGCTGGATGGCTTGATAAACCTCTTCTGCAAAATCGATGGCCTGTTGAAAGAGGAGGATATGCCGCTTCACTTCCTCTTCCTTAAAGTGAACGATGAGATCTCCATGGTTTCCTTTAAACTGGAACTCCTTGTCAAGAAACAGGTGCAGAAGCACTTCTGCATCTCCAGGATCGATCTCCTGTTTGAACCTCTGCTCTATTGCCTCTCTGGGAAGCGTGAGCGCCCCTAAATTCAACTTTTCAGAGAGATCGAGCGTAATCATAGAAACGCCCGCCTCCAGTGCCCTCTTCACCTCTTGCAGGGATTTGAGATGATCACCGTCTGCGCCATACCCTTCCTGATAATCTTCCTGGAAGACAGACCAGGCGGCCTCTGCAATCACCTCTTCAAAGTTTCTTCCGGTCTGGTGATTTTCACGAATCGATTGTTGAGCCAGAACCGGACGAACTTTAAACTTTCTGATTGCCCGGAGATGGCCTGGAGTAGCCAGACCGAGACGGTCTCCTAGTCCCAGGGTTGTGGGAAAACCAAGAACAGAAACCGGTTTCGTGAAAGGAAAGCAGTTCATTAAGGATAACGTATTTCCCCTGGATAAATCGCAGATTTTTATGGGAAGGGGATCGGCATAAATCTTTCCGGAGAAAGGATCTTTTAAGAGGAGATCCTTATTGCCTACCACGACCAGCCTTTTGCCCTGGCCAGATCTTACTAATCCGTAAAGAAGGCCATTTACCCGTTTCAGTGACCTGGGATAGATTCTCACGATGTGCAGGGGGACCCCTTGTAACTGTTTTGAGAGTTCTGCTTCAGAGACGGTCTGGTTTGATTCATTCGATGCCATATCTCTCTCTCAGCATGGCTATGAAGAGCGTCTTCTGTTCCTCTGTGAACGGATAAGCGTTGCAGGTTTTCTCAATTTGATTCTGAGACAGAGGTCTCTTCTGTTGATCCCGGTCGATTGTTCTAAAAATTTCCTCAAAGGATTTGAGATGAAGGAATTCGGGGATATCCCACATCGTTATTTCTTCTCCCTGGCCTGCCAACCCCCAGAGGTAGAGCAGTTCTGAAACCGGGGAGGCAACGACCGGATGGCATCCTCCTGGAATGGCAAAGATACTCTTTTCACCGATGAGATAGGCTTTCATCAACCTCTTTCCATCCATAAGGAGCTGAACCGCATAGGGTCCAAATTGGTCCTTGGGGTATTTTTTCCAATTAAACCGATGGTAATAGATTTCTTCATGGTCTGACTCCCCTTTTTGAGGTTGATTCCGATCGTGTCGATGCAGTGGCGTGCCGGACCAGAATCCTGGAGGGCTGTAGGTTTCTCCCACGATCAGGTTAGAGCTTGCATCCTTCGGACTGATTAGAGAGATAATATCTCTTCGCCAGACCCATTCTCCTCTCGAAACGACCTTGACTTCCTCGCTTGGCAGAAAGAAAGGGGGGTTTTCTTTGAAAGCAGGAGCCTCAAAGAAAGCGACCTCGCCCTTTCCCCGAATCCTTAACCTGGCATCCATAGGGACATAGAGGGCAGAGGCATTAGACCGCCCAAGCCCTAAAGCGAAAGGGCCGTTGATTCTTTCACCAGAAAACTTCTGTCCATTGATCTCTGCTTCAAACTTTCCATCCTGTGGGACGAGGACCATCTCCTTGTCCAGGGTCTTTTGGGTGATGAATTCCGATTTCAATCGGTAGATCCCAAACCCCAGCATCTGAAGGGGAACGTTTTCTTTTCGAGGATCGAGGAGAAGTCCACTTCTCTTCCCATCATAACGGAAATGGGGATTGACTTTGTCCTTCTCAATTCGACTTGCATATTTCTTCATCGTACTTTCCATGGTCGTTTCCTGTCTGAAAAATTGTCCGAATTATATCTCTTTCGAATTCAGACTGTCAATTTAACTCACAGCCTTTCTGTAACCCCTCAGTGATGGGGTGTTTTTGGTTTAAAAGGGTTGGAACGTTCCCCCTCCAAAACCTTGAATAGCGGTTATAAAAGGTTACCCTCATCGGGGCCCTCATGCCCTTTGAATCGGTTTTTTTTGAATCAGATTGGGTCGTTTTGACGAACAGAGGTTTCGCTTCAAGGTTTTTCCAAAGCAACTTCCCCCCTTTTTTATTTCTTTAACTGAGGGGTTACGCCTTTCTTGACTTTTTCATTCAATCTTCATCATAATTGGACAAAATTGAAGGGAAGGATCGAGGATGATTCGTGAAGAAGTAGCAGAGATTCTAAAGACCATATTGGGAGTGGAAGAGATTCCCTTCAATGTCCCCCCGAAAAGGGAAATGGGGGATTTTTCGAGTGCCATCTGCCTCTCGCTTGCCAAAGAAAAACGGCGACCGCCTTTAGAGTTTGCAAAAGAGGTGGTTGAAACCCTGAAATCCACTCTTCTCCCTTATATTCTCGAAGTGACGCTTTCTCCTCCAGGATATCTCAACTTCAAAGTGAACTGGCCTAAACTAACAGAGGAGTTAATTCCGGAAATCTTTGAAAAGGCAGATCACTTCGGGCAACCCAGAGAAATCAAGAACGAAAAAGTCTTCATTGAGCATACAAGCGTCAACCCCAACAAGGCGATGCATATCGGTCATCTTAGAAATTCGGTTCTGGGTGATACCGTTGCCCGGATCTTCAAATGGCTTGGCTATCGGACCGAAGTCTGCAACTACATCGATGACACCGGTGTTCAGGTGGTAGATGTGGTGACCGCCCTTCTTTACCTCGACCCGCCTTTCTTCCGTGAAGAGGACATGGACATCCAAACCATATGGGAAAAAGTCCCGGCAGACCAACCCTTTGATTACTTCTGCTGGGATCTCTATGCTCGCTTTCAGGGAGAGGTGGAAATAGATCTGTCCTTAAGGGAAAAGCGGGAGAAAGTGCTTCACCAGATTGAAAGTGGGACTCACCCCGTTGCTTTCTTCGCAAAGGAATTGGCGACCCGTATTGTTCGATCCCATCTTGATACTGTGGCACAACTCTCCATCTATTATGACCTTCTCAATTGGGAGTCGGATATCATCCATCAGGGCTTCTGGGAAGCCACGTTTGACCTTTTGAAAGCGAGGGGGGGGCTCAGGCTGGAAGCTGGAGGACCAAACCAGGGGTGCTGGGTTGTTCCCTTCGGCGGTATTGTGGAGACTTCAGAGGGTGTGAGAAGTCTGGATAAGATTCTGGTTCGATCCAATGGAAGCGTTACCTATACAGGTAAAGATATTGCCTATCAGCTCTGGAAATTCGGGCTTCTCGATAAAGATTTTCTTTATGAAAAATGGGGGACCCAGGCTAATGGGGAAGATCTCTGGACAACCGCTCGGGATGGTCAACCTGGAGATCATATCTCAAAGCAGTTTGGAAAAGCGGATTGGGTGATCAACGTGATTGATGTGAGGCAGAGTTATCCTCAGGAGGTGGTGCGAGAGTGCCTTAAGCAGATGGGCTTCAAGAAGGAGGCAGAGCGATCAATCCATTTAGCCTATGAGGTGGTCAATCTCTCACCCCAAGCTGCCCGTATTGTAGGGGCCGAAGAGAAAGAGGAGAAGAAAGCCGTTGCCATGTCAGGGCGGTCCGGCACCGGTGTAAAAGCGAGAGATTTTATTGAGATCGTAAAAAAGAAGGTCGTTGAAAAGGCCGATCATGCCCTTGAGGAAAGCGTTGTCAGTGCACTGGCTTGCGCAGCAATTCGCTACTATCTACTTAAATTTACCCTTGAGAGTCAGATTGTTTTCGATTTCGATGAAGCCCTCAAGACGACCGGAGACACAGGAGTGTATCTCGAATATGCCCATGCCCGGGCTTGTAGCATTTTGAGAAAGGCAGAAGAGCGGGGGGTTATCTTCGGTTGGAAGAAAACAAATCTTCCCTCCCAGTTGACCGAGACCGAACGGGATCTTGTGGAAACCCTATCAAGATTTGGGTCTGTAATTGCGAAAACCGGTAAAAATTTAAGGATATCACAGTTGACCGAATATGCCTTTGATCTCGCCACTGCCTTCACGAATTTCTATGAGCATCCAGACCCGGGGGCGGAACTCCAGACTCCGTTCATCCATCTTCAGGACGAACGTTTGAGGTCCTTTCGACTCTCGCTTGTAAAAGCTTTTCAGATCGTCATGGGGAATACTCTCAAGCTAATGGGAATGGCTACACTGGAGAGAATATAAAGAGTCGCAAACCGCTTATTGCAATGCGGATAGCGACATAAGGAGGGGTTATTGATGAGCACACGAAAGAGAGCCCTGCCTCGCGGATGGTATCCAGTAGATAAAAAAGAATGCCAGAGGGAAATTGAATCATTTTTAGAAGGATGGTTGCCTCCTTCTTTTCCCAAACCTGTTCAGGGAGGGATTGTTCCCCATGCAGGGTGGTATTTTTCCGGGAAGCTTGCAGCAAGGATTTTTTCTCTACTGAAATCAGGAGGAGAAGCAGAGCTTGTTGTGATCTACGGAGGACATCTCAGCCCAGAGGACATCCCGCGGATGGTGATGGAGCAGAGATGGGAGACTCCTCTGGGAGATATAGAGGTGGAGTGGGAGTTTGCCAGGAGTCTCGCGACAAGAGTTGAGATTAGACCTGAAAGTCCAGCCAGCGGTGATAATACAATTGAGATCCAGCTCCCGATGGTCAAATATTTTTTCCCAGATTCAAAACTCCTTGCGATTCGGGCGCCTTCATCTTTTAAGGCACAGAGTCTTGGAGAGGAGGTAGCCCGGCTTGCCAATGAAAGAGGCCTGACTGTCTTGGCGATCGGTTCCACTGATCTAACCCATTATGGCCCCAATTATGGATTGGTCAGTAAAGGAATCGGACTACCTGCTCTGAAGTGGGTACGAGATGAAAACGATAAATTATTTATTGATTACGCTTTGAAAATGGACGCCAAAGGTCTGATTAACCATGCCAACAAAAATGACAGCGCCTGTAGTGCTGGCGCTGCTGCTTCTGCCATTGCTACCTGCAGGACCCTCGGTGCGGAAAAGGGACATCTGATTGATTACTATACCAGTTACGATATTATGCCTGATGAGAGCTTTGTGGGTTACGCAGGAATTGTGTATTTATAAAACGTATCGAATCCGTTCCCTTGCGTTAAATGCAATCAACTAAAAAACAAACCTGAATTATCAATGCGATCGCATTTGAGTTCAGGTTATGGGGGAGATGGGTTGCTAAAAACGTAAGATAAAAATGTAAGAGAGGGAGGGACCATTTAAAACTTTTAAGGGAAGGGGGTGGAATGAATGGAGATTAAAAAGATTTGTGTGTTAGGAGCCGGGTTGATGGGGTCCGGGATTGCTCAGGTGTGTGCAGAAGCCGGGTTTGAGGTTTCTATGAGAGATATTGAGATGACCTTTGTCCAGGGAGGGTTCAATATCATCAGAAAAAATTATGAAAGGGCGATCCAAAAAGGGAAGATAACGAAGGACCAGGCTGAAGCACTCATTTCCAGAATTAAGGGGACAATCGATTTGAAGGAGGCTGTCAAGGGAGCCGAAGTGGTCATCGAAGCCGTCATTGAAAATATGGACCTGAAGAAAGGGGTTTATAAGGAACTGGATCAACTCTGCCAAGAAGGGACAATCCTTGCTTCTAATACTTCAGGCCTTTCTATTACGGAGATTGCCTCGGTGACGAAAAGGCCAGAGAAGGTCATCGGGATGCATTTTTTTAATCCTGTTCCTGCCATGAAGCTGGTAGAGATCATCAAAGGACAGGCCACTTCTGAGGAGACGTATCAGATCATCAAGGAACTTTCTAAGAAGTTGGGCAAAACCCCCATCCTGGTCAATGAGGCTCCTGGATTTGTCGTCAATCGGATCTTTGTGCCGATGATCAATGAGGCCATCTTCGTACTTCAGGAGGGGATTGCCTCTGCCGAGGACATCGATCAGGCGATGGTCCTCGGCGTGAATCATCCCATGGGCCCCCTTGCCCTGGCGGATCTGATAGGGTTGGATACGCTTCTCATGGTGCAGGAGAACCTTTATAAAGAGTTCGGCGACTCCAAATATCGTCCCTGTCCGCTGCTTCGGAAGATGGTTCGTGCCGGGCATCTGGGCCGAAAAACAGGCAAGGGGTTTTACGAATATCATAAATCATCTTGACAATAGATTATCAACCTGATAATAGATGTCTCACCAATCAGCTATGAGAGGAGGTGGGGGAGGAATTCATTCTATTTATAAGATTCAGCAATTCATTTATGGGAGGTGGGAGGATGAAAAAGAGAGTTTGGTTTAAGATTTGGGGTGTCCTATTTTTAGCAATTCTCGGTGCCATGTTTTTGAGCAGCTCTGTCTTTGCCCAGGCAAAACCTATTGTTCTCGGTTTGCCCTCTTCCTTTTTTCAACCCCTCGTTAAATCAGGAAAGATAGCTATAGAAATGGCCATTGATGAGATCAATGCAGGGGGAGGGATCCTGGTCAAAAGTGAAGGTGTTAAACGGCCGTTAAAACTGGTGACGGCAGATACCCGCTGCGGAGAACCCGGAACACCGGTCCATGCGGCCCTGATGGCGGTGGATAAGATGATCGCTGAAGAAAAACCCGATGCTTTGATCGTAGCCCCCTTTCGGTCCGAGGCGATGGTGGCAACGATGGACCTTATTGCCAAGTACAAAATGATCACTATCCAGACAATTGCCCAGACGCCAAAACTGATCGAAATCTTTCAGAACGACCCTTCAAAATATAAATACTGGTTCAGGGCAACGACCAATTCCACCTATGTTGGGACGACGGCTGCAAGAACGGTTGATGCTCTAAGAAAAGAGTACAAATATGACAAGTTTTTTGCAATTGCCCAGGACACCTTATGGGCGAAAGCCTCTGCCGATGCGTTAAAAGGAAGACTTGAAGGATTGGGCTGGAAGATGGTGGGTTTAGAACTGGTTCCTGTGGGCACCAATGATTTCTCCCCTGTATTGAGCAAAGTGAGGGGATCAGGGGCCCAACTTCTCTATGTCGTTGGGGATATGCCCACACTTCCGGTTTGCTTTAAACAATGGAAGTCGATGAAGATTCCGACCATGCTCTTTCTCGACTTTGCAGTGGTGACATCGACTAAAGCCTGGTCCATGTATGGAGAGGACCTTGACTATGTGATGGTGATGCCCTTCCCAGGAGGAACCGGAGCACCGGTCAAAGCCCTGCCCAAGTCTGTTGAATTTCATAGCCACTGGGCAGCTAAGAAACTTCCCGGGATGGATGATCCCAGAACCGTTTCGTCAGCCTATGATGCGGTCTATATCTTAAAGGACGCGATTGAGAGAGCAGGATTTATTCCCTCCAAGGATCCAGATAAATTTGCTGAATTCGTTGAGAAAACGGACATGATGGGCGTTTCAGGAAGAATCAGATTTGACAAAGCTACCCATCAGCAGATTTTCAATGGAGACCCCAAAGAGGCTTCCATTATTGTCTCTTATCAATGGAGAGCGGGAAAGATGATCCCCATCTTCCCGGATCTTGTTGCAGAAGCAAAAGTTGAATTGGCACCCTGGATGAAATAAAAAATCGGAAGGGTTCGAGAGGTCCAGCGGTCAAGGATTCAAGTGAGTTCAAAAGATTAGTACAAAACATGTTCAAGATACCTTGAGCCCTTGAACCCTCGAATCCTTGCCCCCTCTTAACAACTATGGAGATCCTGATCTACGGAATCACCAATAGCATCACGTTAGCCCTGATGGCAATCGGGTTCAGCCTCACGTTTGGCATCAGTGGACTCCCCAACTTTGCTCATGGCGCCTTCTATCTTTTAGGTGGAATCCTCACCTGGATCTTCATCCATCAACTGGGACTTCCCTTTTTCTTCTCAGCCATTCTATCCATCCTCGTGGTGGGAGTTCTCGGTTTCATCCTTTATTGGGGATTGATGCTTCGCCTAAGGGGGCTTGCAATCAATGAAGTGATTGCGACGCTGGCAGCGGCAATCGTTATCATTGAGGTCCTGAGGTATCTCGGATTCTCTGGGTTTACCTATGTCCTTCCAGAATTCGTCAAAGGAAGCATCCCAATAGGAAATGTTTGGTTAGACTATCAGAGAATCATTTTGGTCGGTATCGGAATCGCCCTGATCATCTTCTTATATCTTTTTACTCACCGTACACGGATTGGCCTTGCCTTTAGAGCCATTGCCCAGAATGAGAGGACAGCCATTTCGCTTGGGATTGACTCCGACTGGACTGCGGCGCTTAGCCTTGCCTTTGGTTCTGCACTGGCCGTGATTGCGGGCCTTGCCATTCTGCCTCTGGGGTCTATTGATACAGAGATGGGCTACGATATTCTCATCTATGCCCTGGCTGTAGGCATTGTAGGCGGTCTGGAAAGCGTTCCAGGAATCGTCTTAGCGAGTTTCATCCTTGGATTCGCCCAAATTCTTGTGGCTACCTTTTTCAAGGCTCAATGGTTAACCGTGATCACGCTGGCAGCCATCATCTTTATCTTGGCCATCAAACCTTCCGGGATTTTTGGGAAATACAAAGAGTTGGAAGAGAGAGTCTGACCATGGGAGAGGATATTCGATATCGTAGAGAAAGGATTGATCGCGGCATCAAAGCGAGGACTGACACGATCTATTTCCTTTCAAACTTCCGGGATATACTCTATCTCCTTCTTCCAAGGGTCTTGCCTGTGGCCCTCCTTCTCCTTCTTCCTTTTTTACTCAAGGGGGGATACTGGGAAAAAGTCCTCTTCTATTCCTGTATCTTTGCCCTGCTGGCCCTGAGCTGGGATTTTATGGCATCCGTTGGTCTGGTCTCTCTGGGTCAGGCTCTTTTTTTTGGTGTGGGGGCCTATATCAGTGGAGGATTGAATCACTATTTCAAGATGCCACTCTCTTTGACCCTCCCGATTGCCACCCTTGGGGGTGCCTTCCTCTGCACCATTCTTCTTGTTTCCGTTCTGAGATTAAGAGGGGTGTACTTCTCAATGGTAACCCTGATTCTTCCCCTCCTCTTTGCCCATCTGATTGAAACGCTCAACATCCTTGGTGGCACCCATGGACTCCTCTCTCTTAGGCCTTTCCCGAGCAGTTGGGTGGCAATCTATCTTGCGATTTTTGCGGTGGTCTTTTGCCTCTTCGGATTTCGGAAATTGATTAATGAGGATTTTGGATTAGTTTTGAGGGGCATCAGGGATGATGACCGAGTGGTAATGGCAGGCGGGATTAACATTTATTGGTATAAGGCTCAGGCCATCTTCATCGCTGGAGCCGTGGGTTGCTTTGCCGGAGCCCTGATGACCCACTACTACCAATTCGTTGGACGCTCTGCCTTTGCGCTCGATTATACGATTCTTCCCCTTGCAGGTGCGGTTTTAGGCGGTCCTGGAAGTTTTGCAGGGGCTACGATTGGAACCTTCATATTAGTCCCCCTTTCGGAAGTTCTTCGTGCCCTCGGCGGATTGAGAATGGCCCTTTATGGAATCATCCTGATTGCTGCTCTGGTGAGTCTTCCTGAGGGACTTTTTCATTACATCACGAGAAAGTATCACCAATTTGAAAGGGATGTGAGGATCTGAAATGCAGGATGAAGTGATCCTGAAAGTTCAAAACCTGACCAAACAGTTTGGTGGCGTTGTGGCTGTGGAGGATGTCAGTTTTGAACTGAGGAGAGGTGAATTCTTAGGGGTGATTGGACCCAATGGATCCGGCAAGACCACCCTGATTAACCTGATTACAGGCTTTGTGAAACCGACTTCGGGTAAGGTCATTTTTCAGGGAAAGGATATCACAGGCAAACCTCCTTATCAAATTGCAGGCTACGGGATCTCCCGGAGCTTTCAAATGGTGAGAGCCTTTCATAAACTTCCGGCATTCAAAAATCTGATCGTTCCGCTCTACTCGCCAAGGGTGAAGAGATTGGGCGGGGGAAAATACGGAGAGCGGGATGATGTGGCGATCAACCTCCTTGATGACCTTGGTTTTGAGCGGGATTCTTTTGTCCCTTACAAGGTGGCTGGGAGCCTTCCTCATGGATATCTGAAACGATTGGATCTTGCTCGTTGCATGGCCCTTCGGCCTGAACTGCTCATCTTGGATGAACTTTTCTCAGGAATGGCCATGTCCGAAGTGGCAGCCACTCTCCCCATGATCGAAAAGTTTAACCGGGAGGGGATCACCATCATGATGGTGGAACACCGCCTGAAGGAGCTTTTCCGTGTGGCCAGTCGGGTTTTGGTGATGAACTTCGGACGGAAGATCGCAGAAGGCCCTCCCAAGGAAGCCATGGCAAAGGAAGAGGTCCAGAAAGCCTACCTTGGAACAGAAGTGGAAGGATAACAAAGACGATGAATGATAAACTACCAACTTTGGACCCTCTCGGTTGAATAACAGATGTTGAAGGTCAACATGGATCGGATGCTTGACGTTAAAAATTTGATGGTCTTTTTTGAAAATGCCCTTGCTTTGAATGATCTTTCTTTAGAGGTTTTTCGAGGAGAGATTGTTAGCGCTTTAGGTTCGAATAGTGCAGGCAAAACAACTCTCATGAATACCATCTCCGGCCTGATCATCGACATGAAAGTTAAAGAAGAGAGAAGGGGAGGAGAGCGGATCACCCTCCTGGGAGAGATCTGGTTCGAAGGAGAAGAGATCCTGAATGCCAAACCCAGTCACCGGATTAAGAAGGGAATTGCTCTCAGCCGGGAGAGGCACCCTGTCTTTCCTGATAGCGATGTGGAAGAAAACCTTCGGATCAGCACCTATCTCCGAAGGGATGCTGATCTCCAGAAAAGCTATGACTTTGTGTATTCCATCTTCCCGCCCCTGAAAGCCTTAAGGAAGAGGAAAGCCGGTTTCTGCAGCGGTGGAGAACAACAGATGGTCTCCATTGGAATGGCTTTAATGACCCAACCCAAACTCCTCCTTCTTGATGAGCCTCTCCTCGGACTCAGCCCTGCCATGCAGGGGAGTCTGATCAAAGCGATTAAGCAGATTCGCGAACAGGGGATTACCGTACTTGTGGCAGAACAATTTGCCAGGCCTCTCCTGCCCATCATTGACCGTGGATATGTGATCGAGAACGGAATGCTCACCCTGCAAGGGACACGGGAGGAGCTGAAAGAAAATCCGGAAGTCCGTTCTACCTTTATGGGAGTGTAAAAGAAGAAAGATGCCTTTGGTAGAAACAAATACCACCTATCAGGCCTTTGAAGAAGTGGTCAAACGGTCACCAGATAAAACTTCTTTGGTTTACCTTGGAGAGAAATTTACCTTCTCTGAAATTCACCAGATGGTGTTAAGGTTGGCGTCCTCTCTCTTTGAGATGGGAGTGGGAAAAGATGAGAAGGTGATTGTCTATCTTTACAACCTTCCCCAAACGCTGATCACCTGGCTTGCCCTTCAGAGACTCGAGGCGGTGCCTGTAATGGTTGCTCCTGTTTATACGTCCTATGACATCCGATATATGGCCAATGATGTTGGAGCTGGGATCATCTTCTGCATGGATACCAACCTCAGTTATGTGATTGACATATTGGAGGAAGCGCCCATCCGAAAAGTGGTCGTTACCAGCATGGTTGACCTCATACCCGGTTGGAAAAAAATCATAGGGAGAGGGTTTGGCCGCATTCCAACGGGCAAGGTCCCTAAAGGTAAGGAATTCGTATCCTTCCAAAAACTTTTAAAAACCGGAAATCCCTCCACTTTACCTCCCTTTGAAGGAGAACCTGAGGATACAGCAGTGATGCTCTATACCGGAGGGACTACAGGGTTTCCCAAAGGGGTTCCCCTCTCCGCAGGGCTTTTTATTTATCGACTGATAGAATGGGCACGGGCGGTTGAGCCGTTAGTTCCCTTTGGGGAGGGGATTACCCTGCTGGCAGCTCCTCTGTATCATGTCATTGGCCAGATGGATGGTATGACCCCCATGCTCGTGACAGGGGAGACCCTGATTGTGATGCCAAGAGTGGTTCTTGATGCCATGTTCGACCATATCCAGCGCTACCGGGCGACAAGGATGTTTGCTGTTCCGGCAATGTATCGGATGATTCTTGAACATGATCGGGTTGATCAGTATGATCTCCGATCTCTCAAATATTGTGGAACAGGTGGGGATGTTTTGCCCACAGAAGTAGCAAAACGTTGGCATAAAAAATTTGGTATCCCTCTATACCAGGGGTATGGCGCGACTGAACTCTGTGCCGCCATCTCTCTCAGTTATGCGAGGGATGGTATTCCTCCTGAAGGGGCTGCAGGGAAAATATCTCCTGGCAGTAAGTTCCGGCTCGTTGACCCGGATACCCTTGAGCCTGTCCCTCCGGGTGAGCCTGGCGAGTTGCTGGCGACTTCTCCCTATGCTGTAAAATCTTACTGGAATAAGCCCGAAGAGACAGAGAAGTGTTTCTTAGAAATTGACGGGGAGGTTTGGTACCGAACAAAAGATATCGTTGAAGTCGATCAGGACCACTGGCTCTATTTCAGGGACCGTTCGGTAGATCTGATCAAACATAAAGGATATCGAATTGCTGCGGCAGAGGTGGAACGAGTTCTCCAGGAACATCCTGCAGTCATTGCTGCCAGCGTGGTGGGTGTTCCAGATGAAAAGGTGGGAGAACGGATCAAGGCTTTTGTTGTGCTGAAAGAGGATATTAAAGGGATCAGTGGGTTTGAACTGACCAAATGGTGTAAGGAAAGATTGGCTCCTTATAAGGTGCCGCAGTATATTGAGTTTAGAGACATGCTGCCTAAATCAAAGGTGGGAAAATTCCTGAGGCGGGAATTGAGGGAAGAGGAACGGAGAAAAATAACAGAATAGGGGGAGATTATGAGAGTGCGAAGTTTTACGATTTACGACCTATACAAAAGAAATTCAACCCTTTATAAAAACAGAATCGCCGTTCAGTCGGATGGCGAAAAAGTTACATATGGGACTCTTTTTGATCAAGTGAATCGGGTTTCGGGATGGCTGCAGAGCCAAGGAATTAAGAAAGGCGATCGGATAGGGGTATTAGCCAAAAACCATGCCTATTTTTTCCCCCTCATAGGGGCGATCGCTGCTTCAGGGGCCATCATGGTGCCCATCAACTTCAGGCTCTCCGCTGATGAGATCAGATACAATCTCACAAACACTGAACCTGTTATGATGGTGGTCGATCCCGATTTTGAAAAGATGATTGATGATCTTTTGCCGACCTGTCCTTTTTTAAGAGAATTTGTGACCTTCGGAAATGGAGGAGGTCGTTATACCCCTTTTGCTTCCCTCTTAGACAGTCCTGCAGCCTCTCCGGTGGAGGTCGATGGAGAGGCCCCCTATATCATCATGCATACCGCTGCAGTCCAGGGGAAACCTCGTGGAGCCATCATCAGTCATCATAATCTTATCTTCTGCACCATTCAAAATATCGCCATCATGGGACTCACGCAAGAAGATGCGTATCTCAACATTCTCCCTCTTTTTCATATTGCGGGGATTTTTGGCGCCCTGGTAATCATGCATGTGGGTGGAAGGAATGTGATGATTCCTAAGTTTGATCCCTTGACCGCAGGGAAGATGATTGATCAGGAAAGAATCACTCTGATTGGCGATTTTCCTCCCATTCTGCTTCAGTTACTCGACGAACAGGCAAAAGGAGGGTTCACCCTCTCGCCCCTGAAGCATGTTCTGGGCATTGACTTGCAGGAGACGATCAAGAGGTTTGAAAGCCTTGGCTATGGTCAGTTCTGGTTGGTCTATGGTCAGACAGAGACTATGGGATTGACCAGCGTCTGTTCGAATAAAGAGAAAGCGGGATGTGCTGGCAAGCCGGGTCCTCTTGTGGAGATGAAGATCGTTGATGAATTTGACAAGGAGGTTGAGACAGGAAAAGTGGGGGAGATCCTGGTTCGGGGACCTCTGGTTTTCCATGGATACTGGGGCGAGGAAGATTTGACCCGCCACACCTTTCGAGAAGGATGGCATCACACGGGCGATTCAGGCCGTATGGATGAGGAGGGCTATCTCTGGTTTGCAGGAAGAAAGGCAGAAAAGGAGTTGATCAAACCCGGCGGTGAGAATGTCTATCCCGTCGAGGTGGAAAAAGTCATTCTCGAACATCCAGCCATTGAAGAAGTCTCTGTGATAGGTGTTCCGGATCCCAAGTTCGGTGAAGGGATTAAGGCGGTTTGCGTCTTAAAACCGAATGCCAAATTGACGGATAAAGAATTGATCGATTTTGTTGGGGGAAAGATTGCTCGATACAAGAAACCCGGATATGTTCAGTTTGTCGAAACCCTGCCCAAAAAAGAAGATGGCTCGATTGACCGGCCAAAGGTGAAAGAGTTGTACGGAAAATAACCTAACGCAGAAGCAATAGAGAGGGTAGATGAAAGATGAAAAAAGTAGCCATTGTTGGAATCGGACATGGGAAGTTTGGTATCAGATCGGACGCTTCACTTCGTGAATTGATCTTTGAGGCGGTAAAGGCCTGTCTCGATGATGCGGGTCTTTCTCTAAAAGAAGTAGATAGTATGGTGACCGGTGTCGCTGGAGACGAGTTTTCTTTCGGTATTCAACCTTCTGCCCAGGTTCACGATTATATCGGTTTTTATCCCAAACCTAATTTCCGGGTCGAAGGAGCTTGTGCCACAGGAAGCGTTGCTTTGAGAACAGGATGGATGAATATTGTTTCGGGTCTCGCAGACATCGTTCTGGTGGTAGGGGTAGAAAAGATGACAGAGGTCCCCACGAGTGTGGCCACTGAGATCATGGGCCGTGCAGGGGATGCTATCTGGGAATATCCCTTTGGAACGACCTTTCCAGGTTATTATGCGATGATTGCAAATGCCCACATGGCTGCTTATGGGACCACAGAGGAACAACTCGCTATGGTGGCAGTGAAAAACCATTATTATGGAAGCCTTAACCCTTATGCACAGATGCAGAAAGAGGTAACCCTGGAAAAGGCGATGACTTCATTCACCGTTGCCTATCCCCTTAAACTCTTTGATTGCAGTCTGATCACGGACGGAGCGGCAGCGGTTCTGCTTGCCTCAGAAGAGAAAGCCAAAGCCCTGTCGAAGAAACCCGTCTGGCTTGCCGGATTGGGGTGTGCGACAGATGCCATGAGGTTGGGGGACCGCAAATCGATGACCTCCCTCGAAGCGAGCCGGGAGGCGGCTAAGGCCGCCTACAAGATGGCAGGGATTGGTCCTTCAGATATCAATGTGGCAACGGTTCACGACTGTTTCACCATTGCAGAGATCGTCGCCTATGAAGACCTCGGGTTCTGTGAGAAAGGAGAGGGAGGGAGATTGATTGAGGCGAAGGAGACCTATGTCGGAGGCCGGATTCCGGTCAATGTGGATGGAGGATTGAAATCAAAAGGGCATCCCCTTGGAGCCACAGGCGTCTCTATGGCAGTGGAAATATCGAAACAGTTAAGAGGAGAGGCAGGACCAAGACAGGTAAAGAATGCGCAGATTGGCCTGACCCATAATGTAGGTGGATCCGGTCAAATTTCACTCGTTCATATCTTCAGGAGGGAATAGGATGGAGTTTAAAAATTTTTCTCTTTTTATCAACCAGACCAAGGTGAATCGGTTTGCAGAGGATTTAGCCAACGGGAAGATCACCTCCACCGTCTGCAAGCATTGCGGAACGCAGTACTATCCTCCAAGGGCAGATTGTTCTTCCTGCATGCAAAGTGAGATGGAATGGAAAGAGCTTCCGACCCAGGGGAATTTGTTAACCTTTACGAGAATCCATGTTCCTCCTGAACATTTTGCGGTCCGTCAGCCTCTCATGCCTTTTTCGAGCGTTCAATTTGAACCCTGTCCCATCGGCATTATCGAAGTAGGAAAGGGGTTGCCAATCATGGGATGGATCCCCAAAATGGATATTAAAAAGATCAAGGTTGGGATGAGGATGAAGGCCTCCCCGTTCGTCCTCCCCGACGGCAAAATCACCATTGTGCTCGAGCCGGTTTAAGACAGCCATCTCTTTCGTCTCCGGTAGTGTTTTACCTCGCGGAAACTCTTTCTTTTTCCAACTTGGCTCAGTCCGAGATAGAATTCCTTGATATCCTCATTCTCCTTCAGTTTCGGGGAAGGACCATCTAACACGACCCTTCCGTTCTCCATAATGTAACCAAACTCTGATGTTGAAAGAGCGATCTTGGCATTCTGTTCGACCAACAGGATTGAAGTCTTCTCCTCCCGGTTAATCTTTTTGATCACTTCAAAGATGTCTCTGACGAGGAGAGGGCTGAGTCCAAGAGAGGGTTCATCAAGGAGCATCAACTTTGGGTGGGACATTAAAGCCCGTCCCATCACCAGCATCTGCCTCTCCCCACCGGAGAGATAGCCGCTCACCTGTTTCCGTAGGTCCTTCAGCCTTGGGAAATAATGGTAAACTAACTCAAGGTCTTTCGGGATGCCTTCCTTATCTTTCCGGGCATAAGCTCCTACCCAGAGGTTTTCCTCAACCGTCAGGTGTTCGAACAGTCGGCGGCCCTCCATCACCTGGACAATCCCCATCTGGACGATCTCTTCTGGGGCTTTCCCATCAATTCTTACACCATCAAACTCGATGCTCCCGTCTGTAACTTCCCCCAGCTCTGTATAAAGGACACCCGAAACGGCTTTAAGGGTGGTTGTTTTACCCGCTCCATTGGCGCCCAGTAGAGAGATGATCTTCCCATCGGGGACCTCGAGTGAGACGCCCTTCAAGACCAAAATGACATCGCTATAGATGACTTCGATATTGTTGAGACGGAGCATTGGATGCTAATTTCAAATCACAAAGCTTAGATGGAATACAAAGCCCAAATGATAGAAATTACTCAATATGTTTTTAGACTAAGTCAACCTGACAATTCTTTAGCTTTTGAATGTTATTTTTTAATAGGAGCTGTAAACTCCAACGTAGTGGTAGCCACGGCACCGGAGTCAGCGCCACTCGCTTTCATCGTATAGACTCCAGGAGGAATAGGGTTGAGTGTCTTTGGGTCCGGCGCCAGAATGGGTGTCCATCCCACGCGAAAGATCGTATTCAATTTTGCCGTGGGAGGAACTTCAGCCTTAAAATTGCCCGCCTCATCCGCCTGTCCAAAAGCGATTCCTACGTCCTCTCCTGGTTTAACTCCTTTCATCTCTACCCCCGGAGGCAGGACCATATCGATCACCACCATCTCTTTTGGAGTCCATCCTGTTCCTGTAAAGACGATGGGCACTCGCATGATATCGGGGAATTTTAACTCCACTTTTTCAGGAGTGACCGCCACCGTCACTTTGGGTTTGGGAGGTGGGAATAATGTACTGCAGGCGATCAAAGATAGAATTAAAAGGAAAAGACTGAGACCAACTGTTGTCGTTCTAAATGAGTTCATTGATCCTCCCTCCTTTCTGTTTAAAATTTATGCAGAGACACAGCATCAGGAGCCTTTATCCAATCGGATATAGAGACGACCTTTCCCGCTTTCACCTGATAAAACTTAACCTCGAGGCTTCCTCTTCGCGAGGTAGGACTGTAGGCACAGGGCCCCTGAAGTCCGGCTCGCTCGATGCCGGTGAGTTTTTGATAGGTTTGATAGATGACCTCGCCGTCCAGTTTTTTATAGCCTACCTCTTTTAAGGCCATCTTCAGTGCGGCTTCGAAAGTCATTGCCCAGGACATTCCAATGGTATAAACTTCATTCATATCTTCTATTTTTCCACGGCCGTATTTTGTCCAGAGATTTGCAAGAGGATGGTTTCTTGCGTCATCCCCGCGTAGATAGTAGGAGACGATGACCACTCCTTCGAGGGCCTCTGGATGGAGGCGTGTGCCGAGAGAGGTCGGGCCCCAGTAGTCGCAGAAAAACTGGATGGTTTTGGTCAAGCCCAATTTATGAGCGTCCCGAATCACATTGGTGGGAGTCGGGTCAACGCCACCCACAAAGATATAATTGACCTCTGCTTTTGCCAGCCGGGTGAGATAGACGGAATGATCGAGCGAACCCGGAGGAAAGAATTCAGGAGGAGCCAACGATACGCCCATCTTTTCCGCATACTCTTTCCCTCCCCGGAGAAATTCCTTTCCATAGGGGTTATCCCAGGAAATATAGCCCACCTTCGGGGCCCCGGTTTTACCTTTCTTTTTCCAGTCCGAGAGGATCCAGTCAATCGTGGCTGCAAAGGAATCCTGATAGGCAGGCCCCCAGATGAAGACCCTTCCCAGATGGGCCTGAAACTCCCCGTCGCCAGGCACAAGGGTAATCAATTTATCTTTTGCTACCAGGGGAGCAACCGCTTTTCCGATCGGTGTGCCAATGGCATTGACGACTAAGAGTTTTGGTTCCGTGCGGTATCGCTTATAAGCTGAAACCCCTCTGGCGACATCGTACCTGGTGTCTACCCCAATGAATTTGATCTTGACGCCATCCACCCCTCCCTTTGCGTTCAATTCCTTAAAATAATCTTCACAGCCCATATCGGCCGGAACATTAAGCCCTGCAATGGCAGCTGTGTAATCCGCCAGACTTAGATAGGTCACCTCTTTCTGGGCGTATCCAGGGATGACACTGAGCACAAAAAGAAAAGCAAGACCAACGATTCCAAATGATATCTTTCTCATCTTCATCACAACCTCCTTTCATCATAATAGGGTTATAGAGATCTAAAGTGCCATGGATTCGAGTCTTTCAATTTGGGGTAGGCTTGAATCCTTGGTTCCTGGAACCAAACCACCTTTTCATCATCTTCATTATCCAACCCCTTATTACATCAATGCGAAAAAGGGTAAAGCCGATAAGAGGCTTTAAAGATTTCCCAACGATGGGCTAATCCCCTTGGCTCAAAAATCAGAAAGAGAATTAAAACGATGCCAAAGACAGACACGCTCATTGAAGCTGCGGGATGAATGCCAATCCAGGGAAAGACGGATGATAAAATCGGTGCGATGAACATGACCCCTTCATCGAGTAACCGAAGAAAAAGCACGCCGAAGAACACGCCTGGAATACTCCCTCCGCCTCCCACAATGAGCATACCGATATAGTTCAAAGCATGAAGCAAGGTAAATTGCTCAGGATGGACCATCTGGATCCAGTGAGCCCACAGAGACCCTGCAATGCCCGCATAGAAGCAGGAAATAAAAAAAGCGAGCAGTTTGTATCGGTAGAGCTCGATCCCCATCACTTCAGCTGCAAGGTCATTGTCCCGAATGGCCACAAAAGCCCTTCCCACTCGGGTCCTTACTATATTCCGGGCTCCGTAAGTCATTAAGAGCATGACCGTGACAATGATATAGTAGATTTTTTCATCGCTATCGAATTCAAACCCTGCCATTCGAGGTGCAGGAGGGTGAAGTCCCTGGGTCGTTCCGGTGATCTGGAGGTGAAGGATCAGCCACATCACTACAAAATGGATGGCAATGGTTGCCATGGCAAGGTAAAAGCCCTTAATCCGAAGGGAAGGAGCTCCTCCGCCCAATCCGATTAAACCCGAAACCATTCCCGAAAGAGGGAGGGCTATAAAGAACGACACTCCCAATTTCCCTGTCAGGATGGCTGACGTATAAGCACCCACTGCCATGAAAGCAGCCTGCCCAAAGGAAATCTGGCCACAGTAGCCGCTGACCAGTTGGAGTCCCAGGACAATGATGATCGTGATGCTGAGACTGTTGATCAGGCTGATAAAATAGTAAGATCCATAAAGGGGAAAGGTATAGAGGAGAATGAGCGCGCCAATCAGGACGGCCCAGTGTCTCTTGATTCTCAGAATTGCCATATCCTGGCTGTATCGCTCATCAAATGTCCCACAAGGTCTCATCCCTTAACCCCTTCAATCCCAAGTCCAAATATCGAAATTTCTCCTTTAAACTCTTTCGATTCTCTTCAACCCGAAGAGACCGTAGGGTTTCACCAGCAAGATGATCAGAAGCAATGCATAAGCTGCTACATCTTTCAACCCCCCACCCACCAGAGGGTCGAGGTAACCGGCAATCAGGTTTTCGAGCACACCGAGAATCAGACCCGCAAAAAGAGCTCCTGTCAGTGAATCTAATCCTCCAAAAAGGGCAACGATTAATCCTTTGATGCCGATGTAAGGAAGGGGAAAATGAATGTCCATAACATAAGCGGTCCCCATACCCGCTATGGAAGCGACCGTGGCAGAAATGATCCAGATGAGGGAGAAGATTGTTCTGACATTAATCCCCGTGCTCTGAGAGAGTTGGTGATCTTCTGCGGTGGCCCGCATTCCAAGGCCTGTTTTGGTGTGGCGAAAAAAGAGGGCCAACGAGAGAAAAACAAGCAGGACCACACCAAAACTGATCAACTGCACCACCCGGACCGGAACCCCCAGAATGTCCAATTCTCCCAGAGCCAGTCGCGTCGCATAGGTTTTCGATTCTCCTTTCAGGATGAGTTGAAAGATACCATCCAGGGCCATAAAGATGGCAAAGGTCATTAAAAAAGCAGAGATTAACGGCTGTCCGATCAGGGGTCGAAGCGTGATCCGTTCCACCAGCCAACCCATCCAGATAGAGCAAGCCAACGTCATGAGAACGCTTAAGGGAAGAGGTAAATCCAAAGCGACAAGACCGATCCAGAAGAAGAGGCCGCCGAAGGCTAATAATTGGCCATGTGCCAGACTGACCACTCGGGTTGATTTATAGACCAGAACAATTGCAGCAGCCACCAAGGCATAGAGACTGCCGACCATCAAACCGGGTATGGCAAGCTGGAAAAATTCTTTCATGGAGTTTCCTCCACGGGGTTAATCTGAATCGAAGTTCGGATTAACCCCTTTCGACCATCCCGATAGGTGACCGAGGCTTCCACATGATATTCCCGTTGTTGTCCGTAGAGGGCGGCGATTAAATCGCTATAGCGGGTTTCAACAAAAGCTCTTCTCAATTTTCTGGTACGCGTCAATTCTGCCTCATCCGCATCGAATTCTTTGTGAAGGTTGACAAATTTTCTGATCCTGGACCATTCGGGAAGGAATTTGTTAATGCGCTGAATATCTCTTTTGATCAAATCAATCACTTCGGGTTTCTGAGAGAGATCGGTGAACGTGGTATAGGGAATACGATGGGCTTCAGCCCACCGACCAACATTGTCAAGATCGATATTGATGATGGCTGTAACATAATCCTTATCCTCGCCGCCGATTACCAGGGCATCCTTGATATAAGGACAGAATCTAAGTCTTATCTCAGCGAATTGAGGCGAAAATTTTCGTCCCCCCTTTAATGCCTTAAGATCCTCCATTCGATCGATGACAACGAGATGGCGATCTTCGTCAATATAGCCAAAATCGCCTGTGTAATACCAACCCTCCCGGATCTTCTCCCGAGTGGCTTCAGGATTTTTATAATATCCTGAGAAGATGTTTTCTCCCCTGACTAATATCTCTCCTTCCGGGGAAAGACGGACTTCCACTCCTGGCATGGGAGGCCCGCAGGTTTCGTATTTAATCTGGCCATCGAGATGGATCGTAACCAACCCCTGCTCTGAGCCACCGTAGAGTTGTTTGATGTTGACCCCGATCGCCTGAAAATAGTTGAGGATGTCCGGGCTTACCGCACTGCCTGCTGTATAGGCGCATCGAATTCGGGAAAGCCCTACCCGGTCCTTTAGAGGCCGGAATAGAACCATATGAGCAATCCAATAGAGGGTTTTCAATATCCATCCGCCCTGCTTCCGGAGAGAACGATGTTGGGCGGTGCGATATCCCAGGGGTAAAAGGAGGTAATAGATAGATCGCCTCAAAGGGGTTGTATCGGTGATCTTTGCCTGAATCATTCGGTTGATATTCTCCCAGAGGCGTGGGGCAAAAAAGAGAATGGTCGGCCCAATTTCTCTGATATTTTCATGAACCGTTTCTGGTTCTTCAGGGAAGTGGACTTCCATACCGGAGACGAGTTGACCTGCAACTCCAACCGCCTGTTCAGCAATCCAACCGGGTGGAATGAACGAGACATAGCGATCCTGATCGGACCAGCGATCGACATCCCGCCAGGCTTTTGCAATGGCAACAAGCCCCTTGTGGCTAATCATGGCCCCTTTGGGCAAGCCGGTGGTTCCTGAGGTATAGCAGATCAAGGCGATTTCCTCCCCTTTTCCGTTTTCAAGGGTTTCCTCAAATAGACCAGGATGCTCTTTTTCATACTGCACGCCAAGGTCGAGCATCTCCTTAAAACTGATGAGAATCGGATCGTCATAGCTCCATAATCCCTTTGGATCCCAATAAATCACTCTCTTAACCAGAGGGAGGTCCTCTTTGATCTGGAGGAGCTTGTCCACCTGTTCCTGGTCGTGGGCAATGACAAAGGTGGAATCTGAATCGGTCACATAGAATTTTACCTCAGGAGGAGTGCAATCGGTAAAGATTCCGACCATGGTTCCACCTATAGACTGGACGCCTAATTCTGCCCAGAAGATTTCGGGTTTGTTTTCTCCAAGGATGGAAACCTTATCTCCCCTCTGCATGCCGAGAGAAAGGAGGCCCAATGAAAAAAATTTCACTTTTTCGTAATAGGCCCTCCAGGTAAAGGACTGCCAGATACCACGATCCTTTACCCTCATGGCAATCTTTCGATCACCATATTTTTCAGCCTTCTTTTTCAGAAGCTTCGGTAGAGTGTCCTCAGTCACTCTCTTCTCCCAAATAGGCTCGGATCACCAGGAGATTATTCTTGATCTCCTCTGGAGTGCCTTCAGCAATTTTCTTTCCGAAATCAAGAACGACCAATCTTTCAGCGATATCCATCACCACTTCCATATCATGTTCCACTAAAACGATTGGAATTCCTTTCAGTTCATGGATGTCGATAATGAACCGCGCCATATCTTCTTTCTCTTCGAGGTTCATTCCGGCCATAGGTTCATCAAGGAGAAGAAGTTTTGGTTCCAGGGCAAGGGCTCTTCCGAGTTCCACTCGCTTTCTGACTCCATAAGGAAGGAGTCCCACGACCTTCTTTCGATAAGGTTCCATTTCAAGAAGATCAATGATATCTTCAATCACCTCTCGATGACGGATTTCCTCGCGCCGGGCCGGCCCAAAATAAAGGGCTCCTGCCAGAGTTCCCCGTTTTAAGTGAATGTGTCTGGCGGCCATCAAATTGTCCAGCACAGTCAGTCCGGTAAAGAGCTCAATGTTCTGGAACGTCCGGCCGATGCCAAGACGGGCAATACGGTGGGGGGGGAGGTGATAAATATTCTGTCCTTCAAAGACTAATTCACCTTTTTGGGGGCGATAGAATCCATTAATGCAGTTGAGAATACTCGTCTTTCCCGCCCCATTGGGGCCAATAACGGCGAGCATCTCAGCCTCTTTAACCTCAAAACTTACCCCAGAGAGAGCAGAGAGACCCCCGAAACTCAACCAGATGTTGTTGACTTTTAATTTAGCGGAAATGGTTCAATCCTTTTTAAAGGTGGGAATTACACGTCCTTCATCCTATAAAATCCCATTATTGGATGTCAATAGAAAAAATTGACAGATTGTAACCCCTCAGTGATGGGGTGTTTTCGGTTTAAAAGGGTTGGAACGTTCCTCCTCCAAAACCTTGAATAGCGGTTATAAAAGGTTACCCTCATCCGGGCCCTCCTGCCCTTTGAATCGGTCTTTTTTAAATCAGATTGGGTCATTTTGACGAACAGAGGTTTCGCTTCAAGGTTTTTCCGAAGCAACCTCCCAACCCTTTTTTATTTCTTTAACTGAGGGGTTACGACAGATTTTCGAAAGATGGGATAGACATAGCTAAAAGGGTGATTCCCGATTTGTTCGTTTTTATCCTTTAGAGAAAACTCGATATGATGTGTATTAAAGTGAAAGGAAATAAGGATTGACATCATTGATGAGACTTGTTAAAAAAATGGCAGTGGGCGATTAGCTCAGTTGGATAGAGCGTTGGTCTCCGGAACCAAAGGCCGTGGGTTCAACTCCCGCATCGCCCACCACTTGCATGTAAACTCATATGAAGAGAGGTTTGTTATGGGAAAGAGGACCCTTCGTCTTTCGCCGCTTCTTTTCATCGTTTTCCTCGGATTGGTTTTAAGTTCTCTTCATATAGGCGATCCAATCGGATTCGATAGAACAGAAAGGACCCCCATCGGAAGGGCATGGGCTCAGTCAACTGAAGCAGAGACGCAGGATTCCCATTACATTCAGTTGATGAAGCAGTTAAGGGTGAAAGTGGATGGTTGGTTGAAGGATCTTAACCAGAGGATTGAGAGCGAAGATGTGACGCGGTTTGAGGTCCGGTTTTTGGAAATTTTAAGAAGTTTTCTGGAATGGTTGAGAGAAAAGATTGATGCTCAGATTGAGTCTGGGGAGAAACAACCAAAAAAGAGAATAAGAAGAGAAGATCTTTAATTGACCTTTATGAACGAAAAGTCAGTCTTTTTTCCATCCGGAGGAATTCAACTGGAGGGCCTCCTGAGCAATCAAGAGGCTCTTTCCGTTAAAGGAGGAGTGGTTTTCTGCCATCCCCACCCCCAATTCGGTGGGGATATGTATAACCGTGTTATCCACATTGCTGTGGAGACAGCCCAGCAGGAGGGTTTCTCCACGTTACGCTTTAATTTCAGAGGGGTGGGAAAGAGTGGAGGGAGTTACAGTGAAGGCATAGGGGAGAAGGAGGACGTTTCAGCTGCCATTGAATTTCTCCATGAGAACCTAAAGGATTTAAAAATCCCTCTTCTTCTGATGGGTTACTCTTTTGGGGCGTGGACTGGTATCCCTGTGGCCATCAAAACTCATCGAATCAAGGGGGTTGTAGCGATCTCCCCACCCTTGGAAATCTACGATTTCGATTTTATGAAGGATTACTCGGGAGAAAAATGGATTATTGTGGGAGATCGGGATGAATGGTGCCCCGCTATGCGATTAAAAGACTGGTACCAAAAGCTAAAAGAACCCAAATCCTTATCTTTGATTCAAGGAGCTGACCACTTCTACTCCTATCAAACCCATCTTCTTGTGCAGCCTCTTCGGCAGTTTTTCAGATCCAGTTTTTGATCAAGGCGTTTTAGTCAACTTTCTTCTGAAAACTCCAGCCAATGCGATGAATAAATAGGCGAATGGAATAGGTCCAAAGGGCTTTACGGACCGCCTTTAAAATCTTTCGATCTTCTCCAGCATAAGCCTTGAGGAAACGCAGGGAATCTGTTCGTGTGACGGGAAGTCCGAAGTGTCTCCATTTCTCAGCAGAGCGGTAGAGGCGAAGAAGGTTTTTTGTCCTTTCAGAAGTGGAGAGAGAAGTCTTGTGATAAGATCGATCAAAATCGATGATAAGAACTTGATTCCCAAGAACCAAAAGGTTTTTCAACTGTAAATCCCCGTGGTAGAAGCCCTTTTGATGGAATTGCCGGAGAAGAAAACCTGCATTCCGGATCATGTTCCGTTTGTGGAAGAGTTTTTCAGGAGATGCAGAAGATTCCATTTCATGAAAGTACTGGATCAGGTTTTTTGCCGAGGACATTTCCAGTGTGAAGAGGAAAGCCCGATACAGAGGCCCATACACCCTCAGGTGAATGGCTCCTATCGGTTGAACAGTTGGGATGCCAGATGATCTGATTTCTTCTGTCAGGGTAAGCTCCTTTATCGATCTTGTCCCTGAAAGAAAGAGATCTCTGCTTAGAAATCGAAACAGCCCGCCATGGGAATATTTTCGGATGACCATTCGCCTTCCGTCTTCAAGGGGAACGACGGGGTGAGGGGTTCTCCCCTGTAAATACTGGGCGGTTTGAAGGTGGGTTTTGAAAAACGTAGGAAGATCTTCGATTCCCTGGCGGATGAGGCTATCCTTAAAATCGTTGTGAAGAAGAAGATAGGTTTTCTGCTGTTGGATCAGCGTGTAAGAAGAAGGGATCGAAATCTTTCTAAACATCGGGTTTAGGGTAAAGGAATCCCATCTGTTTGTCAAATCTGAAATTTGACAAGGACTGGCCTTTGTTATAATTTTAGAGAAATTTTATCCGAGGGGAGTACCATGGAATACGAACCGGTTATCGGCCTGGAGGTCCATGCCCAGCTTTTAACATGCTCGAAAATCTTTTGTGGATGTTCCACAACTTTTGGAGAAGAGCCCAATACCCAGACCTGTCCGGTCTGCACAGGTCAACCCGGTTCCCTTCCTGTTCTGAACCGAAAAGCCGTTGAATTTGCCATTAAGATAGGGTTGGCGACACATTGTCGAATTACGTCCTATAGCGTCTTTGCTCGAAAGAATTATTTCTATCCAGATCTTCCTAAAGGATATCAGATCTCGATGTATGAATATCCTTTAGCAGAAGATGGTTTTATAGAGATTACCATTCAGGGAATGAAGAAGCGAATTGGCATCATTCGGATTCATATGGAAGAAGATGCAGGGAAGTTGAAGCATGGAGAAACACCGGAGACTGCACGATTCAGTTATGTCGATTTCAACCGCACAGGCGTTCCTTTAGTTGAGATTGTGAGCGGGCCTGATCTTCGATCGCCTCAGGAAGCAGGGGAATACCTGCGAAGACTCCGTGCCATCCTTCAATATCTGGAGGTCTGTACAGGGGACATGGAGAAAGGGACTTTTCGATGCGATGCCAACGTTTCGGTGAGGCCAAAAGGAGAAACCCAATTTGGGACGAGGACCGAACTGAAGAATATGAATTCCTTCCGCCATGTGGAAAAGGCACTGGAGTATGAGATCAAACGCCAGATCCGGGTGTTAGAAGAAGGGGAAGCGATCATTCAGGAGACAAGACTCTGGGATGCTTCTCAGAACATCACTCTCTCCATGAGAGGAAAAGAAGAGGCTCATGACTACCGCTATTTTCCTGATCCGGACCTCGTTCCCCTGAAAGTGGGTGAGGATTGGATTGAGGAGATTCGCCAAAGCCTTCCGGAGCTCCCTGACCGAAAAAAAGAGAGGTTTATCCAGGAGTATCGGCTTCCGGAATATGATGCTGAAATATTGACCTCCACGAAAGCGATGGCCAACTATTTTGAATCATGCGTCCGTCTCTTTCCCGATCCCAAAACTGTGAGCAACTGGATGATGGGTGATCTTCTCAGGGAATTAAAGAAGGATGAACGGGAGGTGGATCAATGTCCGGTTACACCCCAACATCTTGCAGGCATGCTTTCCATGATGAAGGATGGAACCATCAGTGGAAAGCTTGCAAAGGATGTTTTTGAAGAGATGTACCGGACCGGAGATCTGCCAGAGAAGATCGTTCAGGAGAAGGGGTGGATCCAGATCCTGGATACCGGAGAGATCGAAGGTGCGATTAAAAAGGTGATTCAGGCCAATCCGAAACTGGTTGAAGATTATCAAAGGGGAAAAGAAAAAGTCTTCGGATTCCTTGTCGGTGAAGTGATGAAACAGACCAAAGGGAAAGCCAATCCGAAACTGGTCAACGAACTGCTAAGGAAGAAGTTGAAAGGATAGACAAGAGGGGACGAGGAATCAAGAGTCGTGGGTTCAAGTGACCTGTTTTAAAATGATTCCATAAGCGATAACACCCTGAGGCTCGAACTCTTGGTCCCTCGACCCCTCGGCCCCTATATTTTATGAAATTCAAAACGATTGAATGGAAAGGCGACTCCGTCAGGATCCTTGACCAGAGGAAGCTCCCAGGCACCATCCGTTATCTCGATTGCAGGGATGCCCCTTCCGTAGCCACTGCCATCAAAGAGATGGCGATACGGGGTGCTCCAGCCATTGGTGTGGCTGCGGCCATGGGCATTTCACTGGCAGCTAAGAGGCTACGAACCGATCATCCAAGTATTTTTAAACAGAAGATCGAAAAGGTCTGTCATCAAATGGAACAGACCCGTCCCACTGCCGTCAACCTCTTCTGGGCAATCGGACGGATGAGGAAGATCCTTACTGAAACCAGCCTTCAAGATGTCTCTCTTTTGAAGACGAGATTAGAAAAAGAAGCTCTGGCTATCTTCAGGGAAGATCTGGAAGTGAATCAAAACATCGGAGAACACGGAAAGATCTTCATCCAGCATGGCAACAGAGTGCTAACCCATTGCAATGCGGGGGCTCTGGCCACGGCAGGGTATGGAACGGCTCTGGGAGTCATCCGTGCCGCCTGGGCGGAAGGAAAGCGATTCCATGTCTATGTCGATGAGACCCGTCCCTTGCTGCAAGGAGCAAGATTAACTGCTTGGGAACTGGTTCAGGAAAAGATCCCCTGCACGGTTATTACGGACAGTATGGCCGGATTGCTCATGAAGGAGGGAAAGATCAATCTCGTTCTGGTGGGTGCCGATAGAATTGCCCGAAATGGGGACACGGCCAATAAGATTGGAACCTACAGCCTCGCTATCCTTGCAAACTATCATCACCTCCCCTTCTATGTGGCGGCTCCGCTCTCAACCATAGACTTTAGCCTCCCCTCCGGGAAAGAGATCCCCATCGAAGAGAGAGCGCCGCAAGAGGTCACCCATCTCCAGGGGAAACGAATCACGCCTTCAGGGATTCAAACTTACAATCCTGCTTTTGATGTCACTCCTTCATCTCTCATCGAAGCCATGATCACCGAAAAGGGAATCATCAGGAAGCCCTTCATCCAGAACTTGAAAAAGACCCTTAGGACATGAAGCCATTAAGATCCCCCATCATCACACTCCTCACCGATTTTGGAATCAAAGATCCTTATGTGGCTTCGATGAAAGGGGTCATCCTAAACATCAATCCTGATTGCCAGGTGGTGGACATCACCCACCAGATTCATCCTCAAGATATTACAGAGGGAGCTATCATCCTTGCCCATTCTTTCTCCTACTTTCCCAGAGGAACGATCCATCTGGCGGTGGTGGATCCAGAAGTGGGGGGGGCAAGAAATCCCATTCTCATTGTGACAGAAAAATTTTTCTTTATTGGCCCAGATAATGGAATATTCAGTCTGGCCCTTCGTGAAGAGAGAATGAAGTCTGCCTATGTTTTAACTGAAAGGCGTTTCTTCCTTCCTGAAATCAGTTCTACTTTTCATGGAAGGGATATCTTTGCTCCAGTGGCAGGCCATTTGACCTTAGGGATACCGCCAGAGGCCTTCGGGAGAAGAATGGACTCCTATAAGACTCTGAAACTTCCAGATCCCATCATTAAAAGAGAACATCTGACCGGCGAGGTGATTCATGTGGATGCCTTTGGAAACCTCATCACCAATATCGACCGGATGACATTGTCACAGTTTCATCAGGGAAGACCCTTTCAAATTAGAGTAAAAAAAGGGATCATCTCAACGCTATCTAAAGGATACTGGGAAGGAATAAAAGGAGATCCGATTGCCCTCTTCGGGAGTTGGGGATTTCTGGAAATCGCCGTTCAGGAGGGCAATGCGCAAAAGAGATTACAGATGAAGAAAGGTGATAAGGTGTTCATTGAGAAGAGGAGGGACAACAGAGGAAAAACCCAAGAAGAAAGAGACAAAAACAAGAAGGTGACACAACCTTCAGGATGACATTACGGGGGGACCCATGATTTCTAAAAAAGCCAAAGAGATTCCGCCATTCATTGTAATGGATGTTCTTGAAAAAGCCCAGGAGCTTGAGAGACAGGGAGAGCATATCATCCACCTTGAAGTGGGAGAGCCCGACTTCGATACCCCAGAGTGTATCAATGAGGCAGGGTATCGGGCGATCTGTGAGGGAAAGACCCATTACACCCATAGCATGGGCCTCTTGGAGTTAAGAGAAGCCATTGCTGAGGATTACTGGAAGAAATATGGTGTTCAAATTTCTCCAGATCAGATCTTGGTCACCTCGGGAACTTCTCCGGCCATGGTCCTTCTCTTTTCAGCCTTACTTGACAGAGGAGACGAAGTAATCCTCTCCAACCCCTATTACCCATGCTATCCCAATATCATCCGGTTTGTAGATGGGGAGCCCGTATTTGTTGAGGTGCTTGAGGAGGAAGGATTTCAATATCTTCCCAACATGATTGAAGAGAAACTGAGTCCAAGGGTCAAAGGCATTATGATCAATTCTCCTTCCAATCCAACCGGAAATGTCATTTCCGCGGAGAGGATGAAGAAGATCGCAGAGTTTTTTCCCTATATCATCTCCGATGAAATCTACCACGGCCTCGTCTATGAAGGTGAGGAACATTCTATTCTGGAGTTTACCGATCGGGCCTTTGTCATCAATGGCTTTTCAAAGCTTTACGCCATGACGGGGTGGAGGTTGGGTTATCTGATTGCCCCCAGGGAATTCATGAGGCCCATGCAGAAGATCCAACAGAACCTCTTTATCTCTGCCAGTTCTTTTTCCCAGTGGGCAGCCCTTGCGGGGCTGAAAGAAGCGGAGAAGGATGTTCGAAAGATGCGGGAGACCTATGATCAGCGCAGGCGCTTCCTGGTTCCCAGGTTGAAAGAATTGGGATTTGGAATCACAGTAGAACCCACAGGTGCTTTTTATGTGCTCGCCAATGCCAAGAGGTTTTCAAAGGATTCTTATCGACTGGCTTTTGATATCCTTCAGAGAGCAAAGGTTGGGGTGGCACCGGGGATCGATTTCGGGACAAATGCGGAAGGGTACCTGCGTTTCTGTTATGCCAACTCCATGGAGAACCTCATGGAAGGAATGAATCGGCTCGAGAGGTATCTGAAACAGTATGATTAAGGGTGAGGTCTCAATCGTGGATCTCCAGACTCCGTGAGAGCTGATGTGCAAGACGCAGGGGTTCAGGGATTCTATATTGCCTGCACATCGATAGAATAAAATGAATACTGGTCCTAAGATCTATCCGGTGACCCGGCGAGACGAAGACTGGCTTAACGCCCTGCCTTGTCCTAAGAGCCGCGCCCACTCTTTCACCTTTTAGATAAACCCACGCAAAACTTCCTTGGGAACTCTCGGGAGAAGTAAAGTCCTTAAGCAGAGACGTTCTGGCACAACCTACTGAGGGGAGATCAAACCAGAGCCCCATATGGGAAGCTAATCCAAACCTCCTTGGATGGGCGATTCCGTGGCCATCGAAGAGGATGAGATCGGGTTTGACCTTCAGTCTGTTAAATACTTTGACAAGAACAGGTCCCTCACGAAAGCTAAACAGGCCCGGGAGATAAGGGAATGTGACTTTCCCGGACGCCAGGACCCAATCGAGGGGTTTGAGCCCTGGATAGGAGAGAACAACCATGGCCCCAAAGAGAAAGGTCCCACCTCTCGCATAGGCAACATCTGATCCTGCGACCGTCTTCACCTCTGACAATCTATTCTTGAGAACGACACGCCCACTCAGATCTTTCTGAATCTGAAAGGCTTCTTCGATGCTGACATCCCAGGAGTGTAGGAATTCCATTTCTTTATCCTATGAACCTTCTCTCCTTGAACCCTCCGGTTCAACTCCGGCTCGGGATGAATCATAGGGTTCGATCTTCCCGTTCTTCACTCTCAGGATCGAGAGGTTTCGAATAGCCTTTCCATCTTCTCTAAAACCTTTGAGTCCTGAGACTCCCTGAAAGGAAGTATATCTGCTCAATTCTTCCTTTAATTCGGCAGGGGAAGAGGGACCTTTCGTTTTTAGGATGTCTCTTAAAAATTTTGCTCCATCGTAGGCAATGGCTTCGAGCGTATCCGGTTCACGACGATACTCCCTCTGAAATTCATCGATAAAATCCCTTACCCATGGACCTTTTGAAAAGGCATCCACAAAGAGGGCTCCTTCTGCAGCCCGGCCAGCGATCTTGATTAACTCCGGCCCATTCCAGGCATTTGTTCCAAGAAAGGTTATCCCCTGAATATCAAAATAGGCAAATTGGGTGAGAAGGGTTCCCACCCGATCATGGGTATCCGGAATAAATAATCCATCAACAAAAAGCCTCTGTTTAAACTCCTCTTCCTTTCTTTTTCCTCCCCCTTCCTGATGGACGGGTTCTACCTTAAAGAATCCTTTGATTTCCTGGCGAAAATCGGTCTGACCTTCCTGATAAATGACCGAACCGATCATTTTACCCCCCTGACGGGCCACTTCCTGACTGAAGAGGTTTTTAAAGTGGAGCCCATAGGGTGAGTTGGGATAAAAGACAGCAAATGTTCGAAGACGGAGCACCTTCATCGCAAAGGATAACAGGGTTTGGATCTGATCGATGGGGGTGAGAGAATTCTGGAAGAAGTAGTCTCCTTTTAAGGAGGAAGGTTCTTTCTGAGTAAGGCTGAGCAAAGGAATGTTGAGGTGTTGAACTTTCCTTGCTGCCTGATCCCCGGTGATGCTGAGCAGTGGCCCGATAATGGCAATGGCTTTCTCTCCCTTTACCAATTCTTCAATTGCCTTTTCAACCTCTGAACCTGTCCCTTTGGAATCACGAATCGACAGAAAGGCAAGAGGATTCTGCACCGGTCCGTCCTTCTCCTTGAAGGCTAAACGAATGGCCTGGAGAACCTTCTCCCCAAAAGGTTTATGGATTCCACTTAAAGGAAGGACAACCCCGACGACATATTTTGATTTTTTTGGAGGAGGGGTGGTTTCCGATTCCTTCTTCACCTGAGCCACATAATCCATTTGAGAATATTCTTTTTCGATCTCATTGAAGATCTTTCTAGCGATGGCATCGTATCCCATCGCCTTTGCTTTCTGTGCAATTTTAAGTTTGGCATATCCTCCAGCATAGGCCCCCCGGTAAGTTAACTCAACCTGGTTCAGTTCCTCCTCGGTATCAAAGCTATCAATGATTGTTCTCACCTTTTTTTTCAATTCATCGTGAGATTGCCCTTGAATGAGAAGGCCTTTCCCGTACCAAAGCAGGGCTTGAGTCCGATCTTTCAATTCAAAGTAATTATCACCAAGAAGCGAAAAGACCTGGAGCATACGGGCTGGAGAAAGAAACGTAGGAAGAAGGTCGTTGAGCGCTCGAATGGCCTCCCGATGCCTTTTCAGTTGAGTATAGCAGAGAGCCATTCTAAATTTAGCTTCATGAAAGAGAGGACTTCGGGGATAGTCGGTAGTCAGGCTTTTAAAGCGCCAGAGGGCTTTTTCTATCTCTCCTTTTGAGTAATGGATTTCACCTTCTCTGAACAGAAATGAATCCTCTGGAGTAGAGGATTTTGGCTGGGGGAAAACAGAGGTCTTTAAGGCAATCGAACAGAGCAGGAGGGTAAGGACAATAAAGAATATTTTAGGGTTGGTCATTCTGAGAAGGTGCGACATAATAGATTTCAGGAAGGTTGCGATACGATTCGTTGAAGTCAATGCCATAGCCTACCACAAAGACATTTCCGATCTCTTTCCCGACATAGTCTGCGTCAATGTTCACCTCCCTCCGCGCCTTTTTATCTAAAAGCGTGCAGATCTTTACGGAGCGGGGGTGAGAGAGTTCCAGCCGTTCTTTTAGGAATTGAAGGGTTCGACCGCTATCCACAATATCTTCAATGATAAGGACATCTTTCCCCTCGATGGGCGTTTCGATATCCTTTGTAATCTCCACCCATCCAGAGGTTTTGGTTCCTGCACCATAACTGGCCAACCGCACGAAATCGATCTTCACCGGCATCGGAAGGTGGCGGATCAGATCGGAAAGAAACATGAAGGCCCCTTTGAGAATGCAAACCAGGATGAGTTCCTTACCTGAGTAATCCCGGGAGATTTGGTCTCCAAGTTTCTTGATGATCAAGGCGATTTCGTCTGCCGTGATCAAACGGTGCAGGACAGGCTGATCCATAGACTGATTACAGAGCATGCTCCAGGACAATGATTTCCATCTTCTGGGGGAGGGTCTCTTTTTGAAACGTAACCTCGCTGGTGTTTGTCCTTTTGATCCCCGATTTTCCTTTGAGGAAATCATCCACCGATGCAATTGGAAAACCACATTTCTCTGTTTTGAAATGCATAGGGATGACCACCTTCGGTTTGATCTGATCCACAATGCGGGAGGCTTCCTTGGCATCGATGGTAAAAAAACCTCCTACTGGAAGTAGGAGGATGTCCACCGGACCAATTTCCTTAACTTCTTTTTCGCTCAAACCATGTCCCAGATCACCGAGGTGGCAAACCTGGATTCCATCGACCTGTAGATTATAGATGGTATTGGCTCCCCGTTCGCTTCCCTTGGATGGATCATGATAGGTGGCGACACCTTTCACGATAATTCCTTTAACGGTTTTTGAACCACTTCCTTTCACCACCTGGGGTGATCCCGGGAGGCTCTTCGTGTCATTATGATCTGCATGATCATGGCTGACCAATACCACATCGGCCTGGTCAGGGATCTTTCCATAGGAGAGCTGGCCTCCAAAGGCACCCGGTTCATAAGGGTCGAGGATGATCTTGATCCCCTGATCGGAGGTAATTAAAAATGCTGCATGCCCATACCATTTAATCTTCATAGGACCCTCCTTTGAATAGATGATCGACCATGAACCCTGAACGACGCTGGGCTTATTTTTTTCTTAATTTGATTTCTACCGCCTTTTTCTTCCCCTCCATGGTTCCTTTCTTGTCCCGCCGATCGTCGATCCGAATGGTGGTTAACACTCTTTTGACGCCTTTTTTGAAAGGCGTTTCGTGCATTTTCATGACGACACGGATGAGTTCTTTGAGATCCCCTTCCAGATTGGATCCCATCGAGGTGAGCTCATGTTTGATCTTTTTTTCCTTCTGAAGCACCCGAACACAATCGGCCACATAGGGGCTCAGACTTGTCCCCGGTGTTCCAATAGGAACGATACTGACATCAAGAATCGCCATCGTCTTTACCTCCTCTGATATTTTACTTACGATCGTGACCTCCGATCGGTGAACCCGAAAAAGGAGCATCAGATGATTCTTATTGCATTATAATTACCATTGTGACCGTTAGTTGTCAAACGCATTTAAAAAAGTCTTCCCCTTTTTGTCAAAATATATTAACATAGAGTTTAACGGAGATGAACCCACAACAGGACGTTTCGATATTGATTGCTTTTACTGCGGGAATCCTTTCCTTTATCTCCCCGTGTGTCCTTCCCCTTGTTCCTTCTTACATCACCTATGTGACGGGGGTCTCTTTCAAAGAACTGACCGACGCTAAAAGCCAGGGAAGATTGAGATGGGCCACCACGCTTCATTCCCTGTGTTTCATAATCGGTTTTTCCACGATCTTTATCCTGATGGGAGCTTCTGCCTCTTACCTCGGACAGATCTTGGTGGAATATCAAGATATCATCATGAAGGTGGGGGGGGGACTCATCATTCTTTTGGGGATCCACTTCACCGGGTTGATCCGCATCCCTTTTCTCCAGATGGAGAGGCGAATTGAATTGAGGAAAAAGCCCTTTGGTTACTTGGGTTCGTTTTTAGTAGGGGTAGTCTTTGCTGCAGGTTGGACCCCCTGTATCGGCCCCATTCTCTCCACCATTCTCATTTATGCGAGTACGGCTCAGAACCTCACCACCGGAATTCTGTTGCTTGCCGTCTATTCAATGGGGCTCGGGATTCCCTTCTTCCTTTCTTCTCTTGCTTTCAACTCTTTTCTTTCGACGTTTGATCGGATCAAAAGATATATGAGATGGATTACTTTGATCAGTGGTATCTTCTTGGTTGTAATCGGAATCCTTTTCTTGACCGATACGTTTCGCATCATCAACACCTTCTTTAATCAACTGGCTAATCCCTAACCCGGTATCCTGAAGTGCCAAAGGCAGCGTTCAATATCTTCATCCTATTGATTTAACAGAGTTTCAATGCTATTAATTCATTTATGACTCCAAGACGCTGCAAAGCCTATTATTATGGGGGGCTCCCTATCAAAGGGACCAGGAGAAAAGGTCAACTTTGGTTAGAGGGAGAAAGGGTCTGTTTCCAGGTGCCTGAAGGAAAAGGAGGAGATAGAATCGATTTGAAAATACCCTTATCAAAAATGGAGAAGATTTTTCTCACGCGGGACAATTATTATGGAACGGATACAACACTTTTCAATCTGACGTTTCAAGATCCAAACGGGAAGTCCTTCACCCTCCGATTTGCGCCTGTGGCGATCATCCCCCGGCGGAGAATCGCTTTACAGAAAGAATGGTATGACTATTTAGCCAACCTTATCAATTCCGGCGGCAGCGCTTCTCCTCTTTCTACCAGATAGTCACGGTATTCCTGATAATTAGGTTGCACCCACATCGGGTGGCCAAAGATTTCATGCATCATGATATTGAACGCCACTTTTGTAATATAGTAACGATGATGATGTCTCAGGATTGGATTCGGAGAGAAGAGTTTGACGAGTTCCCGCGGACGCCAGTAGTAGCGTCTCATAAGGTTCTTGTAGATAAAGTTGAGCTGTTCCAGGTCATCCACTTCTCTGGTGGGCATGACCGCGTGAAGGTAATCGTAATTCCGATACTCCCAGTCCTTAATCCGCCCCATCTGTTTCATTTTATTAAAGAGGGGAGTTCCGGGAATAGGAGTGATGATATTGAGGCCAAAATGGTCCACATACTTCCCAAAAAATTTGAGGAAGGCATCCCGATCTTCCTCTGTCTCCTCCCAGTGTCCGATCAGCAAAGTGGCCATGACCATCAACTTGTGTTTTTTTAGAAGTTGCATCGCCTGAACGGCCTGTTCAATCGAATGCCTCTTGTTGATGTCTTTTAAGACCTTATCCGTGTGGTATTCGAGTCCCAACATGAATTGATAGACCCCTGCCTCCCGGAAACCATCCAGCAGGTCTTCATCCCGAAGGATGAGATCCGCTCTCGACTGGAGCCAGAAACGCTGGTGGGTCTTTCTCTTAAGCATTTCCTCGATGAATCCGACCCCCTGGTCACGGGTGACATTGAAGGTGTTGTCTCCTACATAGAAAATATTACGGTTGTATTGTTCCTTTAAAAGCTGGAGTTCATCGGCGATCACTTTTGGGCTCTTTTTTCTCCACCTTCTCTTATAGAAGGCTGACTCAGAACAAAAGGAACAGTCAAACGTACATCCCCTTGAGAAGTTGACGACCAGCCCTCTGGCGCCTTCCGAGGGGATGCCGATGTAAGGATGTTCCATCTTCGCCAGATGGTAGGCGGGGAGAGGCAGAGTATCAAGATTTTCGATAAAAGGCCGATCGCCCGTGTAAACGAAGTTTCCTCTCTCGTCAAGATAGGCAAGGCCCAGAACCTTTGAGAGATCCTCCTTCTTTTCAAGGGCTTTGAGGAACTCCGTAAGGGTGACCTCCCCTTCTCCGACACAGATGTAGTCAATGGCTGGACAATCTCTCAGCGTTTCCTCAGCCATAAAGGAAGGATGCTCTCCCCCCATGATGATCGTCGTTTTCGGGCTCAGCGCTTTAATAAGGTTGGCCGAGTTCATCCCATCGTAAATGAAGGCCGTGCAGCTCACAGAGATACCAACCACGTCTGGCTTCTCTTTTCGAATTTTCTCTTCAAGATCTCCCCAAGGATGATCATTGACAGTGCAGTCCATAAATTCGATATCGAGTCCTTCTCTTTCGAGATAAGCCAGTAACTGAAGGCATCCAGGCGAGGGCACCCAGGCTCGGAGAATGGTCCAGATTTTGTGAGGAGGATCAATCAGAAGAAATCGCATCGCCTCTATTTCCTTATGGATGGATTGGCTGCCCCTTTTTTAAGCGCCATCGAATAAGGCGCTTTAAAAGGGGTTTCACGAGGGGAATCCGGAAGAGGATGTGGGAAGGAGGAGATTCGAAAATCTCTCCTGTGAGAAGTTTTTCTGAAAAATCTCTGACTTTCTTAGAAGCTTTCTCTACTCCAACCCGATCCACACTGGCCACCTTTTCGAAAACCTGATTACAGTAAAGACATTGGGCACAGGTGGTCTGATTGCAGTCTCTCTCTCTAAAGTGGTCAATGAATCCGTCCAGTTTTCGATTATCCATCTGAATGAGCTCACGCACCTCGAGATCAAAGACTTTTTCCAATTCTGAGATCTTCAGGATGTTGACATGCTCTGGTTTGATAAAATATTCGAGATGGATGGGCGTGAATGCTCCTTTTCTCGGGAGGGTGAAAAGGTCGAGAAGATTTCCATCATAACGCCGGTTTTCATAGGCCTTCACATGTTGAACCAGAAGAGGTGTCTGTTTAAACCTTTCGGTGATTTTAAAGCGGTCGTAACCCAGGGCTTCATAATGGCCGATATCTTCCGGTCGAATCCAGGGCGATTTGAGAAGTTCCACCGGCTCCGTCAGTTTACGATAAAGGCAAAGATAGCCCGGGTACTGAAGATAGCAGTTAGCTTCCTCCTCTCCTTCTCTCGAAGCGTGGCCGTCATGGTTTACATGCTCATAGTTATAAGGGCACTGCCAGAGACAGATATTATTGACAAGAATTTCAAGATTACATTGAACGGCCTTGCGAATGGCCTCGAGCGTCTTAAATTCCCGGTTTATATGTTCGTCAATGATGATCTCTTCAACGCCCATACCCTCATACTGGAGGGCTTTTCTCACCGTGTTCACCCTTGCGGTTGTGGAGACCTTCACCTTCAGTCGAGGGAACCGTTTTCGGATGAGATCAATGAGATAGGGAACGCCTACCACCACTGAATCTGCACCGGCTTGATCAATCCATTCCAGCAGATCGATGATCTGGCCGTATCCTTTTCTTGAATATTGAAGATTTCCCAGGCAGGGCGCGTTGAGGAGATAACTGAACTCCATTCCCTTTTGATGGCAGGCATGAATATAGCGCTTGACGTAGTCTCGATTAACCTGTGGAAGTACGAACCCAGGTCTTGCCCCTCCAATGATATCAAAAGGAAGTTTGCCAAAGACCGCATCGACCGGGGTTCCCTGAAGGGCATCCAGAAGACCAAAATCCCAGTTGGTTCCTACGCGTAATTTCATATATCGATAAAAGTAACATCTCCCTATGATGATTTTCAAGGAAACAAAAAGGCACCACAAAGGTGCCTTTCACTTGGGTTCTCTCATAAAAGGACTCTATTCATTCAACTTTGATCTTGATCTCTTTCTTTTTGGCTTCTTCAGATTTTGGTAAAGTAACTTTCAGCACTCCGTTTTTATAGGTTGCACCTATTTTATCAGCCTGCACATCCTTCGGGAGCCGAATGGAACGGGAAAATGACCCAAAACTCCTTTCAATCAGATGGTAGTTTTCTTCCTTTTCCTCTTTTTCCTGCTTTTTCTCACCCTTAATGGTAAGGATTCCATCGGAAAGAGAAATATCTATGTCTTTGGGATCAAGACCAGGTACTTCTGTTTTCACGATAAGATCATTCTTGGTCTCAGAAACATCGAGAGCAGGAAACCAATCCCCTCTTTCTTCACCCCTCTTCTTTAAACTCCCTTCAAAAAAAGAGTCCCAAAGACGATCCATCTCTTTTCTCATCCTTTCAAAGTCCCTTAACGGTGAAAAATCTTTAAGCGGCTTCCATAACTCAAGCTCCTTTGCCATAGCCCATCCCTCCTTTTTTAAATATCAAACCATACCGACTAACGAAAAAATAATCATGCTTTATTATTTGTCAAGGATGCTGGGTCAGACCTGACCGAAAATCAAGCGACAAGAAGATCTTGCTGATATCTTACGAATCGTCCAACTCCACTCCCAACTCAAAACGAAACTTCCGATGAGCTTTCGGGAAGAAAGAGATAAAAAAGCCAGGGTCAAAAAGTCCGTATTCTGACTTGAAACTAAGGTTTTTCCTGTTATGATTAAGTATATAAACTTCAGAAAGGAGGATTCGGGTATGGCTTATACTGCGAAGGATTACAATCATCTCATCGGCATGGAAGGCTTTAGCGAAACTCTTCTCAAAAATCATTTCACTCTTTATCAGGGCTATGTTACCAATTCGAATAAACTTCTTGACACCCTCGCCGAGATGGCAAAGGGTGGAAAGATCGGGACTCCAGAATATGCTGAATTGAAACGTCGACTGGGTTGGGAATTCAATGGGATGAGACTCCATGAACTCTACTTTGAAAACCTTGGCGGAAAGGGAGCTTTTACCAAAGATGGGAAGCTCGGAAAGAAGTTGGTTGAGGCGTTTGGCTCCTATGAAAACTGGGAGGCTGATTTTAAAGGGGTCGGCACGATGCGAGGCATTGGTTGGGCTATTCTTTATCAGGATCCAGTGGGCGGAACATTATTTAACCAGTGGATTAATGAGCATGATGTCGGTCATCCGGCGGGTTGCAATCCACTATTAATCCTTGACGTCTTCGAACATGCCTTTATGATTGACTATGGATTAAAAAGGGCAGATTATATTGCAGCCTTTTTCAAAAACATCAAATGGGAGGCTGTCGAAGGACGGTTGAAATAAATCCTATTTCGAAAATCCAGATCAAAGATAAAGGGCGGCCTTAAGGGCCGCCTTTTCTTTGAATACTTGCCTTTAAATTCCTTATTCTGCAAAAAGGATATCACTTCCCCAAGTAAAAACTCATTAAAGTAATATTAAGTTTAAATTAGTAATTTTAGGTAATTATTTGTAATTGTTTTCCTTGACTTTAGCTGGCTCATCGGTTATCCTGTTTTTTTACTTAGGAGAGGTAAACCGATGTCCAGTGAAATGATGAATACCAAAGAGATTGCCGCTTATCTCGGGATTCATGAAAAACAGGTTTACTCGTTGATCAAATCCAAACGAATCCCATCGACCAGGATCACCGGGAAATGGGTCTTCCCAAAAAAAATAATCGATGAATGGATTGAATCAAATGCCAGAACAGGTCTAAAAGAGGCGAGGCAGAAAGGCAGAAAGATGGAAGGGGCCCTCCTCGCCTCCGGTAGCAATGATCCCATCCTGGACATGCTCCATACGACAATGAGAGAGTCTCACCCGGAATTCTATATTTTTTCTGCGAATACCGGTAGTACAGATGGATTAAGGGCTCTAAATATGGGTTATACAGATATTGCCTGGTCCCATCTTTTTGATCCAAACAGCGGAGATTATAACATTCCCTTTCTCCCCATCTATCTTTCAAATATAAAGCCGGTGGTGGTCAATCTCTTTGAACGGGATCTCGGATTTATCATGGCTCCCGGGAATCCTTTGGGTATTAGAGGATTTGGAGACCTCCTTCGAAGAGACATCCAATTCATAAACCGCCAGAAAGGGGCAGGTACCAGGGTGTTACTGGATTACCATCTTAAAGAACAAAAGATTTCTCCTTCAAAGATATCCGGTTATGAAAAAGAGGTATACACCCATTTTGAAGTGGGCCTCTCAATCCTTTCGAAGGAAGCAGACGTGGGAATGGCCACCCTTGCGATCTCCAAACTGTTTGGACTTTCTTTTATCCCGATCACCCGGGAGCGGTTTGATATGATCCTTGATCAAACGACCTTTTTTGACAGGAGGACTCAAGCCTTTATCGATATTCTCGGTTCTTCAGAGTTTCGGAGCAAAGTGGAACGGCTGGGGGGGTATGATTTTAAACAATCCGGTAAAATCCTTTATGCCTAATAGTCTAAGACAGACGAAAAAGAGGGTTTGCTGGCGATGGATCGGGGCGTTCTGTTTTCTTATGTTTTTTCTATCTCCATCCACTTTTGTTTCAGCTGATCAGAGAAGTGTGATTCTTGCTACCACCACCAGCCTTCAGGACTGCGGACTTCTGGATCTCTTGATCCCCATTTTTCAGAGGAGAACAGGCTATTTTGTAAAGACCATTGCCGTGGGTTCAGGGCAGGCGATTGCCATGGGACGCAAAGGAGAGGCAGATGTGCTTTTAGTCCATTCGCCTGAGGACGAAAATCAATTAATGCGAGAGGGAAATGGGGTCAATCGGAGAAGGGTAATGGAAAATGACTTTATGATCGTGGGTCCGATGGAAGATCCGGCAAACATTCAGGGAATGAGATCGGCGAGGGACGCCTTTAGAAAAATTGCTTTGTCTTCCTGGCTTTTTTTGTCACGAGGGGACCATTCCGGAACCCATGCCAAAGAAAAGATGGTCTGGAGCCTTTTAAGGATCAACCCTGAAGGGGAGAAGTGGTATCAGCAGACAGGGCTTGGGATGGGTGAGACTTTAAATGTAGCCTCTGAAAAAAGGGGATATACCCTGACCGATCTCGGAACTTACCTGGCTTTAAAGAAAAATCTCAGGCTCAAGGTTCTGGCTCAAGGAGATCCCTTACTTCTTAATCCCTACCATGTCATTGAAATCAACCCGATCAAATGGCGAAAGGTAAATGCGGCCGGTTCGAGGGCATTTTCTGAATTTTTGTTGTCAAAGGATGCCCAGGAAATCATCAAAACCTTCGGAGCGAATCGGTTCGGATCACCGCTCTTTACGGATACCGGGAAGAAGAGAGAAATTCTGGGCAGATAAACCTGAAGCACCACATTCGAAACTCGAAACAAGATGAAATGGCTCAAGGTTCAAAACGGATAGGTTGGGTTTTGATCCTTGAAATTTAAGATTTGTTTCGGAGTTTGATTTTCGGTTTTAAATTGAGGGTTAATCAATGGATCTCATTTTTCAGGGAATCAAAAAGGCCTTCTATCTCCTCGTAACATTTGATCCGGAGGTCATGGGAATCACCCTTTTATCGCTGCGCGTTTCAGGGACAGCAACGTTGATCAGCCTTCTCCTGGGGATATCCACAGGAACCCTCATTGCTCTCACCCAGTTTCCTGGAAAGAGGTTTGTCGTAAGTCTGGTCAACACGGGAATGGGACTTCCGCCCGTTGTGGTTGGGCTGTTGGTAACCATCTTTTTATGGAGGAACGGTCCCCTTGGCTTTCTTGGTATTCTCTATACTCCCATGGCAATGATTCTGGCTCAGGCTGTCATTGCTACCCCCATCATCATGGGAATCACCGTGGCTGCCATACAACAACTGCCGAATAAACTCCGACTTCAAATACTTGCTCTTGGAGCAACACGAGTTCAAATGGTCTGGATTCTCATAAAAGAAGCCAGATTGCCTTTGCTGGCAGGAGTCATGGCAGGGTTTGGAGGGGTTGTTTCAGAAGTCGGGGCTTCCATCATGGTGGGTGGAAATATTAAGGGATACACCAGAGTTCTAACCACCGCCACGGTGATGGAGACCAGCCGAGGAAATTTTGATGTGGCGATTGCGTTAGGGGTCATTCTCCTCATGCTTGCCTATACGGTCAATCTTATTCTCACCACTATTCAGCAAAAGGAAAAGAACAGATAAAAGGATGAGCCATGAACCCAACCCTGCCCATTCTTGAGGCTAACCATCTTAGGGTAGAAAGGGAAGGGACTCTGCTTTTAGACATTCCCTCCCTGAAGATTGAAAAAGGTGAAACTCTGGCACTGATTGGTCCCAACGGGGCAGGTAAGACCACCTTATTGCAAACCTTTTCTTTATTAATAACTCCTTTTCAGGGAGCTCTATTTTTTAATGGGAAGCGAGTTGGAACGGAGCTATCCGTCCTTGAATACCGCAGAAAACTGGCGATGGTCTTTCAGGAACCCCTCCTGTTCCAAACGGACGTTTTTAATAATGTGGCTTCTGGATTAAAGATCAGAGGAATCAAAAAAAATGAGATTCATGAAAGAGTGATGGAACAGTTGGAACGATTTGGAATAAGCCACCTCAGAAACCGTTCTGCCCGAACCCTTTCAGGGGGGGAGGCACAAAGAACGAATCTTGCCCGAGCCTTTGCTATTCAACCGGAGTTTCTTTTTCTTGATGAGCCTTTTGCCTCTCTCGACCCCCCAACACGTGACTCCCTTTTAGTGGACCTAGAGAGTGTTCTGTCTCACACCAAAACAACTACCCTCTTTGCGACTCATGAACGGTTAGAAGCGGTGAGGCTCTCGGATCGGGTGGCGGTGATGAATCGGGGCAGGATCGAGCAAATGGGTCCGCCTGAAGAAGTGATGAACGACCCTGCCACAGAATTTGTTGCTTCTTTTTTAGGGATCGAAACCATGCTTAAAGGAAAAGTGGTTAGAAAAGAAGGTGGAACTTTTGTGGCCTCCATTTCAGGAAAGGAAATTGAAGCCATAGGTGAGGTGGATTGTGGTGAGGCGGTCGTATTGTGCATCCGTCCGGAAGACGTGACCTTATCTTCCTCTCCACTTAAAGAGAAGACAAGCGCAAGGAATGTCTTTACAGGGAGAATACTAAGGATCGTTCCATTAGGCCCTTATCAGAAAGTTCATCTCGATTGTGGGTTTCCCCTGGTGGCTTACATTACCCATCCTTCTCAGAAGACCCTGTCTCTCACAGAGGGGATTGAGGTTAAAGCCTCATTTAAAGCGACTGCCGTAAGGGTTATCAAAAAAGGATAAAACGCCAAAGGACAGAATTTAAAAAGATCGGAGATCCAGAGAGAAGAGATTACCGGCGATAATGGTAGTGGAAACCGATTCCCCAATACCATCTCGGACCATAATACCACCAGGGATCAAAATAGTAGGGATAGGGGTCATAAACATAGACGTATTCTGGCCAGAGGTGAATCTGTTTGCTGGCAATTAGGGGGTAATGATAGTCCATTTCACCCAGAGGTTTAACCTTGGTTCCGAGAATTTCTCCCGCCACCGTGATCCTTCTTCCGCTCCGGTAGAGATAAGGATCCAGAGATTGATCTGTTAAGATCAAGAACCTTCCCTCTGAGGTTATAACTCCCCGGGGCTCTCCTCTCCACCCGAGTGGTTTTTGATAAACCTCAATCTGAGTGGTCGCATCTTTCAGATTTAATGTTTCAATAATCTCTCCTCCCCAAAGGACCATCTTCCCTTTAAAGGCTTCGGGATCCTGACGGACCTGACTCAGGGTGAGAGATGGATCGGCTTTAGTTCTCAAATCTTTCGAAATCACATGGGCGCAACCCGACAAGAGCAAAACAAATAAGAAGCAGAGGAAACGAAGACCAATGTTCATTTTATTCTCCCCCTTAAATACTAACCCATTCAATTGTACTTGACAATAAGAGAGAAAGGTGAGATGTAATCCCTCAGTTAAAGAAATAAAAAAGGGTTGGGAGGTTGCTTCGGAAAAACCTTGAAGCGAAACCTCTGTTCATCAAACAACCCAATCTGATTTAAAAAAATCCGATTCAAAAGGCATGAGGGCTTCGATGAAAATAACCTTTTATAACCGCTCTTCAAGGTTTTGGAGAAGGAACGTTCCAACCCTTTTAAACCGAAAACACCCCATAACTGACGGGTTACGGTGAGATCAACGAGGGTTATTCGATTTTTAGGAGGGTGTACCTTTTGGTACCTCCTGGAGTCTTAACGATGACTTCATCGTCAACCTCTTTACCAATGAGGGCTTTTCCGAGAGGAGAGGCGATGGAGATTTTTCCAGAGGGAATATCGGATTCATCGGGTCCTACAATCTGGTAGGTCACTTTTTCACCATTGTCACAATTTTCCAGAGTTACCGTGGAGCCGAATCCCACTTTTCCGTCAGAGGACTGCGGGGAATCCATGATCTCGGCATTAGCCAACTTTTGTTCGATCTCGCGAATCTTCGATTCAATAAAAGATTGCCGTTCTTTTGCTGCTACATACTCGGCATTTTCACTTAAATCTCCGTGAGCTCGAGCCTCTTCAATGGCTTTGATGACTTGAGGGCGAACGACCTTTTTCAGGTTGACCAGTTCTTTATGAAGTTGGTTGTATCCATTACGGGTGATTGGGATTCTCGGCATAACATGAAACTCCTGAATCGTCCATAAATATAGCCAACCGTCATCCCTTTTGTCAAACGGGTCAAACAGAGATGAAAAGGAAAGGGCCCGATAAAAAGGGCCCCTTCTTGGCTGTCCTTTCATGTCATCAAGGATTACAGGTTGATATTGGAGTATTTTTTCCAGGGCCTTGCGACCTGTTTGTTCTCGAGGATATCCAGAGAGGTACAGATGTACTTCCTGGTATCATGAGGCATGATGACGTCATCCACGCATCCTCGTTCGGCTGCTTGATAGGGGTGCTCCAATTTTGTCCGGTATTCGTCAATCAGTTTTTTAGCTGTTTCTTTTGGATTGGGGGCTGCCTTGATTTCTTTGGCATAGATGACGCTTGCTGCCGTGTCCGCACCCACGATATTAATCCGGGCAGTAGGCCAGGCAAAGCAGAGATCCGCTCCAATACTTTTATCAAGCATCGCATAATGGGCTCCGGCGTAAGATTTTCCAATGACCACGGAGATCAGAGGCACCGTTGCTTCAGCCCATGCAAAAAGGGTTTTTGCTCCATGCCGGAGAATGCCTTTCCACTCCTGGGGAGAACCGATCCAGAATCCAGGGCAATCGACGAAAGTGACAAGCGGGATGTTAAAGAGATCGCAGAAACGGACAAAGCGAGCCAGTTTATCAGCAGCATCATAATCGAGCCCACCCATAAGGACTTTGGGCTGGTTGGCTACAATGCCTGCTGCTCTCCCATTAAACCTTGCAAAGCCCACAATGAGATTGCGGGCAAAATACCGATGAATCTCAAAGAAGCTTCCAGCGTCCACGACTTTATTGATCAGAGGATACATATCATAGGGGACTCGTAGCTGTGGATCAGGAATATAATCGTCCAGTTCGGGGATGACTCGATTCGGATCATCCCCTGTTTCGATTCTCGGTGGTTTCTCCTTATTGTTTGAAGGAAAGTAAGATAAGAGTTTTCTCGCCAGTTCGATACACTCCTTATCGTCCTCTCCGACCACATGGGTCCCTCCCGATTTAATCGCATGGGCTTGCCACCCAGCCAGTTCTTCAAGGGAGATATCCTCGCCGGTTTGAGTCTTAACAAATGCAGGGCCGGCAATTCCCATGAAACCGGTCTTTTTGCTCTGGATGAGGAAGTCATTCATAATGGGATGATAAGCTTGTCCCCCCAGGCAAGGACCCAGGAGTAAGGCGATTTGAGGAATGATCCCCGAGGCAAGAATCTGGGCGCGGAAAGTCCATCCGTAAGCCTCCAGTGTATCGAAACCTTCCTGCAGACGGGCTCCACCTGAATCGTTTATTCCAACGAATGGCCATCCCTTTTCCTTAGCAAAGTCACAGGCCCATACGAACTTCTTCCCATGATATTCTCCAAACGTTCCTGCCATAGCGGTGAAGTCTTCGGACGCCACGACAACATATCTTCCATTCACCTTTCCATAGCCCGTCACCACACCTTCGGCAGGAATCAATTTCTCTTTCATCCCGAATTCTGTCTGACGGTGTTTAATAAAAGGACCGATTTCTACAAATGTTCCGGGGTCCATGAGGAGGTCAATCCTTTCCCGTGCGTTAGTCTGTCCTTTTTCCCGCCGTTTCGCAATCTCTTTTTCGCCCCCCATTTCCATGATGGCTTTTCGCCTCTTCATATAGTCGTCGTAGATTGCATCGAATTTTCCCATAAGCTCTCCTTTCATTAAATTTATAGTTGACTTTTACTTATGAAATTTTTCACATATATTTAGCAGAAATATATCCCAATAGCAAGTGATTTTTTTCTTTACTTTTCAATTTTTTTCTTTTAATCTATAACCTATGAGAATTTCAAACAAAACTAAGGTAGCCCTTCTCTTTTTCGCTATTGCCTGCTTCATTGGAGTGGTGACCAGTCTCTTTGTAAATTCTATCGTCACCAATCAAATCATAGCCGAGGCCCAGGAGCGGGTTAAGGAAGATCTCAATACGGCGAGATATGTTTATTCTTCAAAAATCAGGGAAATAGACCGCACTCTTCGCTGGAATTCCATCAGACATGTTCTTAAAAAAAGTTTAAAAGAGAGAAATAAAAAACTTTTTGAAGAAGAATTCAAAAACCTTATGGCTGAGGAAGGGCTCGATTTTTTAACTTTGGTGGATAAAAAAGGAATTGTTTTTCACCGGATTCATAACAGCGACAGTTCAGGTGATTCCCTTCAAGATGATCCATTTATCCACAAAGCCTTATCTAAAAAAGGAGTTTCAGGAACTCAGATTCTTACCGGTACTCAGTTGCTTAAAGAGGGACCGTTGCTTGCTAAAAAAGCAACCATTCCCTCAGTGCCAACCCCGAAAGAGAAGGGAAGAAAAATAGAAGAGGAGACTTCAGGGATGGTCTTAAAGGCAGCCCATCCAATCCTTGATTACAATGGAGATGTATTAGGAGTGTTGACCGGGGGGGTGCTCCTCAATCGAAATTACGAGATCGTGGATCAAATAAAAAGCATCGTTTTCAAGGATGCAAAATATATGGGAAAAGAGATAGGTACAGCGACCATCTTCCTCGGCGATTTAAGAATATCGACCAATGTATTCGATAAAGAGGGCAACAGAGCTATTGGAACACGGGTCATGAAGGAAGTCAAGGAAAGAGTTCTTGAGGAGGGGAAACCCTGGATTCAGCGGGCTTTTGTGGTTGACGATTGGTATATTACAGCTTATGAACCCATTTTCGATATCCAAGGTAAAATCGTCGGTATCCTCTATGTCGGGATGATGGAAAATAAATATGCGTTGATGAAAGAACGTCTCATTCTGCTCTTTTTCTTATTCTCAATGTCCGGCATGCTCATGGCCCTGTTAGTCTCTTTCTATCTCTCCTTGAAATTACACAAGCATTCCATCGGCTAATCCCTCATGGACTCTCATCCTCACCTTTTGGATGGGACTCTTCATCCTCGTCTGGCGGGTGGCTTTTCAGTCCTTTCCGAATCCCTGAGATAAGAAGCCAGACCACGATAACTGCAATTCCAAAAGCCAAGATATTGGGGGCTCCCATCTTATTTAAAAAATTATAAAAATATTCTACAGTATCCATGGAAAGACTCGGTTCAGGACGTCAGATTTCGATCGAGTGTGCGGTATTGAATCGCTTCGGAGAGGTGGGAAGGCTCAATATTCTCTTTGCCTTCAAGATCAGCAATCGTGCGGGCGACCTTTAAGATTCGAGTGTAGGCGCGAGCACTTAATCCAAATTTATCTATGGCAACCTCCAATAACCTCTGACCGGTCTCATCAATTGCACAGTACTTTTTAATATGCCGGTTGCCCATCTGGGCATTGCAGTAAATCTTCATCCCTTTAAACCGATCCAGTTGGATCTTCCGGGCCTGATCCACCCGTTTTTTGATCTCTCGTGATGGTTCTCCAGCCTCACGGTTTGCCAGATCCCGATACCTTACAGCAGGGACTTCAACATGAATGTCGATGCGGTCCATCAGGGGCCCGGAGATTTTAGAACGATATCGTTGGATCTGGGGAATGGTACAGGTACATTCATTATTAGGATCGCTGTAGTATCCGCAGGGGCAGGGATTCATCGCGGCGATCAACATGAAACGGGCAGGGTAGGTGAGGGAGGTTGCAGCACGAGAGATGGTCACTCTTTCTTCTTCGAGGGGCTGACGCATGACCTCTAAGACATTTTTCTTGAATTCGGGCAATTCATCTAAGAACAGCACTCCATGATGGGAGAGAGAAACCTCACCCGGTTTTGGGATTTGGCCTCCACCGATTAAGCCAGCATCGGAGATCGTGTGATGGGGATTCCGAAAAGGTCGTGTGACAATGAGGGCCTTGTCTGGTGGGATCAGACCGAGGACACTGTGGATCTTGGTCGTTTCAATACTCTCTTCAAAATTCATATCGGGAAGGATCGTGGGGAGTCTTTTAGCCAGCATGGTCTTACCGGAACCTGGAGGACCAATCATAATCACATTGTGGCCTCCTGCTGCTGCCACTTCAAGGCAGCGTTTTACATGCTCTTGACCCTTCACTTCATTAAAGTCTACCGGATAATTCGAATCCATTTTGAAGATTTCGTTTAGATCGATCTCGACAGGCTCGATATAGAAATTGTTATTCAAGAACTCAACACAATCGGAAAGAGTTTCAAGGGGAAGGATATCGATTCCTTTAACGACAGCCGCCTCTTTTGAATTGTCTTTTGGGAGCAGAATGCCTTTAAGGCCCTCTTTTCTTGCGGTAACTGCGACCGGGAGAATCCCTTTAACCGGTTTGACCTGACCATCGAGCGAGAGTTCGCCAAGAATAAAGTAGTCTTTTAATTTCTCCTTTTGAATGACATCCATCGCTGCCAGGATCCCGATGGCCATAGGGAGGTCAAAGGCTGTTCCTTCTTTTTTAATGTCGGCAGGCGCCAGGTTGACGGTGATCCTTCGAGAAGGAAATTCATAACCGCAATTTTTGATGGCCGCTTTGACTCGATCCTTCGACTCTTTAACAGCCCCTTCGGGTAACCCTACGGTAGCAAAAGCAGGAAGACCGGAGGCAATATCCACCTCAACTTCTACCACGTAAGCATCGATTCCAAATACCGTACTGCTCAATATACGGGCTAACATAGGATGGTTTCTTTTATATCAAAAATATGTTATGGAGACAACTAAATTTTTTTGGGTTTTATCAATCACCCCATCGATTTTGGGAAAAAATTTTATCCATTCATTCAAAAAGTTTAGAACTTTTGGGAGAAAGATTGCTTCTTTAATAGGGTTCAATAGATAATGGAATAATAAAAATGAATGATTCCAAAAGGTTAATTTTTTACTTTTAGGTGGTATCAAATTTGCTGAATGTAACATCCAATCGTAGAAAAAGATGGATAGAATAATGGGGTATTGAATCGTATTCTATAATGTTTCTTGAATGGAGCGTTTATGGATTATTTAATCGCATATGAATTTTATGCCAAAGGGGAAAATAATTCCTCTCATTTAATCGGGATATTGCCAGAACGAAGAAGGGATGAGAGAAGGATTACCTATGAATCTGTGATGAACTGGGGAAAGATGTATTTGGGTGATAAAACAGGATTAAAAAATTTTTATTGTGTCCGGGTTGAGATTGAAAGAAACACAGGGACGATTAGAGAATCCGGTATGCTCAAACCTGAAGGGTGAACATAAAGATTAACTTTAAGATTAACTTTCCTGCCAAATTAAAACGCCCGTATTGACAGAGTTCCATTTCAAGAATAAAATGATCTTCAATAAGCTTGTCCTCTTCATCGAGCGGTTTGACCGATCTCGAGGGAAAAGGAATCCTTCCCATCGGTGTAGATTGTGTTCCATAAAGAGAGTCCAATGATTCCCCAAAAAAGAATTTTAATTATTGATGATAATGCCCTGTTTGTCAATTTTTTAGTAAGAGTTCTTGAGGGAAAAGGTTATGAAATATCAGTAGCTTATGATGGACAAACAGGAATTCAAAAGGTACATAAAGATGTTCCTGATTTAATCCTCCTTGATCTTAAACTCCCCGATCTCTCTGGGGAGGAGGTTTTGGAGACGATTCGTGCAAACCATAAGCAAATCCCGATCATTGTGGTCACTGGATATGGAGGAGAACAGATCGCTGTGGAGATGATGAAGAAAGGGGCGACCGATTATTTATCAAAGCCCATTGATCATGAAATTTTACTTCAGTCTATCCAAGATGCCATAGACATTAAAGAGGCACAGCTCCAGGATAAGGCATGGGGTGAATGGGGGTCCCTCGAGTTCTTTTTTCCATTTCTTGCCCATGAAGTTCGTAATCCTCTCCATGCTATTTCCGGGGCACTGACAATTATTAAAAGGCGATCCGATTTAAACGATCGCCTCCTCGCTCAGTCCATAAAGATTATTGACGAAGAAGTTCAACATTTAAATCACTTTGTTCAGGAGTGTTTAAATTTTGTGAGGCCTCCTAATCCCGTCCTTATAACAGAGATTGATGTTAACGAAGTTATTTCTATCATCGTCAATATGATGACTCAAATGTTTGATCCCCAGGCCAAGGGTATCACGATCATTGCAGAGAAAGATCCTCAGCTACCCCGAATTCATGCCAATTATGAAGAGTTAAAACAGGCGTTTTTAAATATCGGGCAAAATGCCATCGAAGCGATGCCCAATGGAGGAACCTTTACCATTACAACCTCTTTCAAAATAGAATCTGACCCCAAGATCGAGATTCTCTTTAAGGACAACGGGATGGGAATCCGCCAGGAGCACATCAATCAACTCTTCCGCCCATTTTTTACAACCAAACAGAGAGGGAGTGGGTTGGGATTGGCCATCTGTCGGCGAATCATTGAGGAAAGACATGGTGGAAAGATTATGATTACGACCGGAGAAAATCAAGGAACCACCTTCAAGGTTGAATTACCTGTCCATCCTAAGCCAGAGGGGATATAATGGTTTTTCAATCTTCTTTTCAAACCTCACTCGCTGCATCGATCCTGGTGGTCGATGATGATCCAAATTCCCTTTTTGGAATATGCCAGATTTTGAATGATGAGGGATTTCATACTCTCTCTGCGCAAAATGGGAGGGAGGCTCTGGAACTTCTTACACAATACCCAGTCAATCTGGTTCTTACGGATGAGAAAATGCCCGATATGACTGGAACAGAACTTCTGGTGGAGGTTCGAAGAAGAGATCCAAAGATTCCGGTCATTCTGGTGACGGCATTTGGTTCTGTCTCCATGGCTGTCGATGCTTTAAAGAAAGGAGCCTTTTACTTTTTTGAAAAACCGATTTTTAATAATTTTGAACGATTTCTCACCATCATCCACCAGGCCTTAAAAGCCCAGGAGATGGAAAGGGAAATTGATACCCTTCGGAAGGAGGTTCGCGAAAAGTATTCCTATCCCAATATTTTGGGGAATCACCCCAAAATGCTTGAGATTTTTGAAATGATTGGAAGGGTGGCTCAATCGGAAATTACGGTCCTCATCCAGGGCGAAAGTGGAACAGGGAAAGATCTCATCGCTAAAACGATTCATTATAACAGCGATCGAAAAGAGAAACCTCTGGTGACGATTAATTGTGGAGCTTTGACAGATTCCCTGATCACCACAGAACTGTTTGGTCATACCAAAGGGGCCTTTACAGGAGCAGTCAAAGATACGATCGGAAGAATTCAGGCTGCTGATGGTGGAACCGTCATCCTGGATGAGATTGGTGAGGTTCCTATTCATCTCCAAAAAACCCTGCTTCGTGTCATTGAAGATAAGGAGTTTGAAAGGGTGGGCGACAGTCGGTCCATCAAGGTAGATGTGAGGATCATTTCGACCACAAACCGCGTTCTGGAGGAAGAGGTAAAAAAAGGGAATTTCCGAGAGGATCTTTTCTATCGTTTAAGCGTTGTTCCCATCCGGATCCCACCTTTAAGGGAACGTGTTTCAGATATTCCCCTCCTCGTCAACCATTTTATTAAGAAATACCATAAAGGGAAAACGCCTCTGCGCATTGAGCCAGAGGTGATAGACCATCTAAAGGCGTTTCCATGGCCAGGAAACGTTCGAGAACTGGCCAATGTGGTTCAACAAATGGTGGTATTATGTCGAAACAATGTCATTACCATGAATGACCTTCCTCTCCATCTCTTTACCCAGGAAGAGAAGTTGCCTAAAAAAACGGGGAGGGTAAACTTGTTGAAGATGGTTTCCGACCTTGAGAGGAAATGGATTCTAAGTAAATTAGAAGAGACAGAATGGAATCATGAAAAAGCTGCAAGACTTCTTGGGATGACTCGAAAGATGCTCATCAACAGGATGAATAAATATCATCTTAAATCGTTAAAAGAAAGATAAAAGTTTGTTTGGCACCCAATTTGCCTAATTTTGACAAAAAGGACTCTTATGCCATCTCATTCCATCCTTCTTATTGATCCTTTCAAGAACCTGCTTAATGCCTATCGGATGATTTTGGAAGAAGAGGGTTACACGGTAGAGTCGGCTTTAAATTTGGAGGAAGCAAGTTTGCTTCTCCATCGAAACCGACACTCAGTGATTATTATTGAATATATCTATCCCTATGAGAGCACAGAGGAATTCATTGAAAAGGTCAGAAAGAATATTCCAGAGATCTATATTTTAATGGTTGCCAATGCGCTGATCGATGGCGAGACTTTCGAACGGCTTTTTCAAAAAGGGGTGGATGATTTCATTCTAAAACCTTATTCCCCGGATCGGATTCTGGTCTTGATTAAGAAGGGCTTGAAACAGAGAGAATTGATGATTCATCTGAAAGAGTTAAGTCAATTTTACCCGTTTCATCCGGTTACCCATCAAATAAACGAATATATATTCAACCAATCTTTCTTTCAAAGAACGTGTCAACAAGAATTAAAGAGAGCGAAACGCCATAAGCATCCAATTTCTCTGATCCTTATTAATATTTCCAATACATCGGGAGTAAGTGATGAGGTTGATAAATTTCTTCAAGAATTGCTCTTCCTGATCAGAAAGCAGACCCGTTCAGAAGATGTGCTCGGTCGAAGTAATGGAGAGATTTCTCTTCTCCTCCCTGAAACAGATCAAACCGGCTGTCAGGCGCTCATAAAGAGGCTTTACCATATAGTTGAAAACAATCCTAAATTCCAAACTGATGAATCCTTGCGTTTTTTTAAAAAGAACCTTCTATTTCAACAGATTAACCTCTCTGATCCTTCAACATTTTTTGACCCCCTTTCTTCCTGATGAATCACCCTTTTTGAACCAATCTTTAACACCCTAAAATAAAAGGGATATTTTTTGGAATTTTCCCATCCGGGCCAACTATTGTCCCAAAAGGTCATTTCTTGGAAGAACGCTTTTTTAAGTTTTTCCCGAGCACTCTAAAAAACTTATTATAATCAATCTGTTAACACATCATCGTCTAAATTCTTCCTTATGGTATGTATATTGCTATTTCTTTCTCTTGCTCAAGGGAAGAGACTAATGACAAAGGAAGTTGTTCTTATCTTCGATCAAGATCCTCATACAAGGTGGGTTTTAAAAACCCTGCTGGAAGGAGAGCGCTATATTGTCATTGCTCACGGAGAGATAGAAAGACTGAAGCAAAATTTTAAAGAGTTTGAGATTTGTGGTCTCATTGTTGAGTACCGCCCAGATCAGAATGATCTGGTTGATTTTGTTCATGAATTAAAGAAGGGTTTCCCTGAACTTTATATCATGATGCTTACTCGGGTTGACGTTAGTGACAGGGATTATAAACAGATTTTAAATGCTGGAGTCGATGACTTTTTCTTAAAACCCTTCTCAAGTGAAAAGATTCTTCTCCATCTTCAAAAAGGTCTGAAACAAAGGAAATTGGTTCTTCAGAAAAGACAGATTGAAAAAAAGTTAATGAAGATGAAATTAAAAACGAAGGCAATGGAAATGGGCGACCGAGAGGGATCTTTAGCCGTTTCCAAATAATCCCGTAACATTTTACTTAAAATGATTGAACGGATCTCTAACTCCCAGAGGGGGCAAGTGATTAGAGGAGGACAGAGAATGGAGACCAATTTTATTAATACTGACGATGGGTTTTCAGAGTCAATCCATTCAATCCAGAGGGAGAAGAATCCAGTGGTATTGTTTCAAAAAGTCCAGGGAGCTCTCCGTTTCGTTCCTGATTTTGGGAAGACCTGCCGGGCTATTTTAAATGCGGTGATGGATGAAATGGATGCAGAGAACTGCTCTCTTATGCTCAAACATACCTCCACTGATCATTTAATCATCCATGCTGCTCGTGGGAAAAAGGAGCCGGAGACAATCTATTATGCCGAAGGGTTCCCAAATGGGAAGCGGTTTAAATCAGGAGAAGGAGTTGCAGGCTGGGTCTTGAAAGAGGGTAAGGCTTTGATTTTGGAGGATGTCAATCAGGAACCCCGATTTATCAGACCCAATGGCTTTGGTAAAAGGGTTCGATCCCTGATTTGCCATCCTGTTAGAGAGAGGGACCAGGTGGTTGGAGTCTTCAACCTCAGTCATTCCAAGAGAGGGGCCTTTAATGAAGAAACCAAAGCCGTTTCCGCATACATTTCTCAACAGTTAGGGGCCGCGTTAACATCTGCTCGTTTCTTCATGGAAATCCATGAAATGAATCGTCTGATCCCGAATTCAAAAGACATTTTTGTCCAGGAGCTTTCAACCCGAGGGGAAGAGAGTTCTTATCCAGCCGCCTTTGTTGAAGCAGGAGAGGTTACATCGGACAATGGACTTTTTATCTATGCCAGTCAAAAAATGCAACACATCAAGGCGATCATCAATCGAGTTGCCAATACAGATGTGACCGTTCTCATCCAGGGCGAAAGTGGTACTGGCAAAGAAGTGGTGGCTCGCTCTATCCATCTCAATTCTTTTCGCAGGGATCAACCCTTTATCAAAGTTAATTGTGCAGCCCTTCCTTCTGAACTTCTTGAAAGCGAGCTTTTTGGATATGAAAAGGGAGCATTTACAGGAGCTTATCGGCAGAAATTGGGTAAGTTTGATCTCGCCAACGGAGGCACCATGTTCCTTGATGAGATTTCTGAGATGAACCTTTCTCTTCAGGGAAAACTGCTTCAAGTTCTTCAAGATAGGGAATTTTCAAGATTAGGTGGAAAGAAAGACGTGCGCGTGAACACAAGGGTTTTGGTTGCGACAAACCAGAACATCGAAGAAGCGGTTCGTCAGGGAAGGTTTCGAGAGGATCTTTACTATCGGTTGAATGTAGTCAATATCATGGTTCCCCCCCTTCGGGAACGGAAAGAAGAAATTCCTATCTTTGTCCAATATTTCCTTGATAAATTCAGCAAGAAGTATGGCCGAAAACTCACTTCAATCAGTGAAAAAACGATGAAAATCTTTGAGCAATACCGATGGCCTGGCAATGTTCGAGAGTTGGAAAACGCTATTCAACGCATCGTTGTCTTGGGAGGGGAGAAGTTGGTTGCTGAGGAGTTCACTCCATTGCTTCGAGAGGAAACAACCCTGAAACCTAAAGAGACCGTCCGTCGCATCGCCTGGCCTACTCTGAAAGAAGTCCATCGTGCGGCGATGATCAAAGCAGAGAAGGAAGTCATTGCGAAAGCCCTGGGGATGACAAACTGGAATCGGAAAAAGGCTGCAGGCTTGCTTAATATCAGTTATAAGGCACTTCTCTATAAGATTCGGGAGTGTGGACTGGATAATAAAAATCCCCAAATTCCATCCAATTAGTCATAACAAGAATCAAATGAGAGAGGTCTTTTTAAAGAAAGGGGAAAAAGTGGAAATAATTTACAACTTCTTACCTAAAATTTTCTTTTTTTTGCCCTCATTTTTTTTGGTTTTTTCCATAAGAGTTCTATCCAAGACATGGAAAAGACAACCTATTCCAATGTCTTAAGTACTTGAGAACAGGAGACTCATCTTTTGGAATGGCATTTGCTATTTGTATGAAAAAATCCACATTAAACCGGAGAAGAATCGATAAAGGAGAAAGGAAAAATAAAGATTCCTTTGTCGTTCTTGGACCTGTTCTTGGATCTTATGATGAAAGAGATGATAGAGCTTATTTATTCGAATAGTCCTAAGATGAACAGGATTAAATCGATTGTCGATGAGGTGGCAAAAACCAACCTCACTGTTCTGATTAAGGGAGAAAGTGGTACTGGAAAAGAGCTGGTGGCACAGGACATTCACCTTAGCTCACACCGGAGGGGGAAGCCTTTTATTCGGGTAAACTGTGCTGCTATTCCAGCCAGTCTCCTGGAGAGCGAACTTTTTGGTTTTGAGAAGGGTGCCTTTACCGGAGCCAACCAAAAAAAACCCGGTAAATTTGAAATGGCTCATGGAGGAACCGTCCTGCTTAACGATATAGAAGAGATGGATCTTGCTGTTCAACCCAAACTCCTCCATTTGCTTCAGGATGGTACTTTCTCTCGATTGGGGGGCCAGTCAGAAGTTCCTGTGGATGTAAGGGTTGTTGTGACTTCTAAAAATCATATAGACCAGTCGATGGCAGAAGGGCGATTTCGAGAAGATCTATTCTTCAGAATCAATGTGATCAATCTCACCCTCCCTCCTCTCCGGGAACGGGTAGAACAGATTGTTCCTTTTGCCCGATACTTTTTTGAACACTATCGCAAAAGATACGGAAAAGTGGTCTCGCCCCTTTCAGCAGAACTTCTCGGAGCCTTCCAAGTTTATTGCTGGCCAGGAAATATCCGTGAGTTAGAGAACTTTGTCAAACGGGTGGTCCTGTTGGGCGACGAAAAATCTCTCCTCCAATCCCTTTATGAAAAGATAGAAGTGCAAAAGCAAGTTCAGGGAGAGACAGGGGTTTCTTTAAAGGAAACCGATCCGCCCCGGTGGGTCTTTAATCTAAAAGAAGTGGGTAAAAAAGCCGCGGAGCAAGCGGAAAGGGAGTTGATCGAATCCACCCTTCAGCAGACCCGTTGGAATCGAAAGGAGGCAGCCAGATTACTCCGGACCAGTTACAAGGCCCTTCATTATAAGATTCAGAAATATCACCTCAATGACGGGATCGTTAATCATGAGAATGAAGGTTGATGGCGTGTGGTTAAGAAGGGAAGGCTTGGGAGGTTAAAGGCAGGGGTTGGACAGGAGGATCCCATGGAAACTTGGCTAAGCAGAACAATGATGGATGATAAGGTCTTAGATCAAAATCTTTTTTTCTTTCTACTTGATCATGAGGTGAAGAAGGCGCGTCGATATCAGAACTTTATTTGCCTTCTTCATCTGAAGCTCCAAAAGGTATCTGCAGGGGAATCGCCCAGCCAACTTAAAACCTGTTACGAGACTCTGGGGGATCTCCTGTCCGTTGAAATGCGGGACAGTGATCTTCTTGCCTCTCTGGGAGAAGATGGATGGTTGGTTCTTTTACCTTATGCAGATCTTCAGGCAGGAGAGAGGGCGAAAAATCGAGTTGAGGAAACCCTTCGATATTTTGACTTTAAAAAAAGGGGCATCGAAATTGCCATCGATCAATGGGTTTTCCCAGCCCACTGGACCGATACGCAGGATCTTTTTCTTCAACTCCTTTCTCGGAGAGCAGAAAGAGGAGAAGGGGGAGGTAATGAATAGAGTAGTTCCCATCCTTTTTGGGGTTTTATTAATGATGAGCGTTATAGCCGAAATCGGCCGGGCTCAAACCGATCGGGAAATTCTTTCTCAAAAGCAGGTTCAATCCGAAATGGGAGCCGATAGCGACCGTTACGTGATAGGACCGGAGGATGTTCTTTACATCCATGTCTGGAGAGAAGAGGCTCTGTCACGGACAGTGCCGGTGAGGATGGATGGCCACATCTCTCTTCCCCTGATTCATGAGGTCAAAGCAGCAGGATTGACCCCCCTCCAGTTGAAAGAAGAGATTACGAAGAAGTTGAAAGAGTTTATTGAATCCCCGAATGTCTCTGTCATGGTGATGGAAGCCAATAGCTTCAAAGTCTATGTTTCAGGACAGGTCCGAACCCCCGGGGTTGTGCGTCTTCGAAGTGAAACCACACTGCTTCAGTTGATTCCTATGGTGGGTGGGTTTACTGATTGGGCTGATCAAAAAAAGATCCTCATCATCCGTAAGGAAAATGGAAAAGAAAAACGATACATCGTCAACTATAAAAAACTGGTCAAAGGCGAGGCACTGGAAACCAATCTCGTCCTCAAGGCAGGAGACACCATTGTTGTTCCCTAACAGACATAGAGCAAAGAGCTGAGGGCATAGAGAGAAATGAAACATTTAAGAAACATTCCATTTAACAAAGTCAAAGGGCCTAAAAGATTTATGAACCCCAATAAACTCATCAGTCCAAGCAACTCCAGAACATATCTCATTCTTCTCTTCTCTGCTCTTGGCGTGATCCTTTTGTGGGGTCCAATGATCACCCATGCTGAACAGGCAGGCTTCTTCACTTACCTCCAACCCTACATCACCCTTGAAGGAGAATATAACGATAATATCAACTTGACGGCTCGAAACCGGATGGATGACTTCATCACCATCATTTCACCTGGGATACGCTTTTCAACCATGCCGAGATCCCCAGTGACTGGAGAATTTCGGCGGATTCCAACAGCAGAAGAGAAGTTTGGCTTGGAACTCGATACGCGGGCAGGATTTGTCATTTATGCGAAGGAAGAAGACAACAACTTCATCAGCCTTAATGGAACACTCCATGGCTGGTACGCGCCGACAAGGAACCTCACTTTTCGGGTCAGAGATTACCTGATACGGTCAGATGAGATCAGGGAGAGAGACTATTCTCTGACAGCTGTAGAAGGTCAGCAATTCCTATCAAGAACCAACCGAAGGGAGACCTATTATCGAAATGTATTCGAACCCTTAATGGACTACCGGTTTGGGAGAGAAAATCTCTTTTCCATGAGCTTCCGTAATACCATTTATGAGATCCAGAGCCGAACCGCTGAGGACAGTGTTGAGAACACGATCAGCCCAAGATTGAGCTACTGGTTTAATATCCGGAATGGGGTCTCCTTAGAATATGGCTTAACCTTTGGACGGTTTCAGCGTTCATCTGATTGGGTGGGGCATATGGGATCAGTTCGTTTCATCCATCGATTTAATCCAAGGACCTCCATCTTTGGAGACTATACCTATTTGACCCGAAATTTCGATTCTCCTTCTGTCGATTACTCTGTCCATCGACCAAGCGTCGGAATGGAGCATGCCTTTAGTCCAACCCTGAGCGGGAGAGCCCAGGCGGGGTATTTCTGGCAGAATCCAAATCGAGGATCCACCAACGGAGGGTTTTACTATGACCTCCTTCTCACCCAGCGAGCACAAAGGACAACTTACACACTTGCCTTCCAGGGAGGGTACGTCGAAGAATTTTTCACGGCTGAGAACCTCGGATTTACAAAGTCGCACCGTCTTATTGGAACAATGTCTCATCGTCTTCTTGAGAGGATGACAGTAGGAATGAGAGGGAGCTATGAGCGAGCCCGATACGGGAATAACAACATTGATCGGATCTGGAGCGCAGGAATCAATGCATCGTATCAGGTCCTGAGGTGGTTGGGAATGTCTCTCGAATTCTCCCATCGGGAGAATCATTCCAACCTTTCCAACAGGGATTATAGTGAATATCGGGCTATCTTTCGCCTCACCGCCTCCTATTAATTTAAACACGCTATGCGCTGAGCGCTTTGTGCTATGCGTGAATTTGGAGAAGACATGACTGAACCCAGACCTTTAGGATTTCATGATTATTTGGAAATTGGCCTTCGGCGGAAGTGGTATCTCATCCTCCCTCTGATGATTTGCCTCATTGGATCTTTTGGAGTTTACAAATATCTGCCGAAAATTTATGAGGCAACCACATTGATACTGGTTCAGCCTCAAAGGGTTCCAGAAACATATGTCCGTCCTACCGTTACAGATACGGTTGCAAGCCGTCTGAACACGATCAGCCAGGAAATTCTGAGCCGAACCAGACTGGAACAGATCATCAATGAATTTAATCTTTACCCTGAAATGAGAAACAAAGTTCCGATGGAAAGCCTCGTCGAGACTCTGAGAAAATCCATCGATGTCAAGGTCCATGGATCTTCACGAAGCGACAGGGATCAAAATTCTTTTTCCATTTCTCATCAGGGGAGTGACCCCAGGACCGTGATGAATGTGACCAACAAACTGGCTTCCCTCTTCATTGAGGAGAATTTGAAGGTCCGAGAGTTGAGAGCAGAAAGCACTTCAGACTTCATTACCAGAGAGCTGATGAATATGGAAGAACAGCTCAAGAAGAAAGAGGCAGAACTGAGAATGTATAAAGAAAGGAATATGGGACAACTTCCCCAGCAACTCGATGCGAATTTAAGAATCCTTGAACGGTTACAGGATCAGCTCAAAACCACCAATGAAAACATCCGTGCCGCAGAGGATAGAAGCATTGTGATCCAGAATCAGATCGAAATGTTAAAAAAACGGGAGCCCATTCAGACCGCAAGAGAGACTCGAAGAGACCCAACAACAGGGCGTGAGAACATGGCTCTGGAGAGAGTACCCGAAGATCCCCTGGTGACTCAACTGAATCTTTTGAAAAGGGATCTGAGCAGTGCCTTATCCAAATATAAAGAGACCCATCCTGATGTGATCGATCTGAAGAAGAGGATTGCCAGCCTTGAGCCAAAAGTTCAGGAGATCCTTCAGAAACAGGAAGAGGAGAGGGAAACGAGGATGAGGGAGCATCGAGCTCGACAGGAGCATGTTGTGGTGGAGAACCTTCCGCCACCCGCACCAGATTTAGAAACTCAGAGGTTATTCACCCAATATACTGAACAATATAACTCCATCGTCCTCGAGGCGAAGAGACTGAGGGAAGAAGAGAAGGAGTTGAAGCAGCAGATCGTTTATTACCAGAGGCGAATCGAGGAGACGCCGAAGCGTGAGCAAGAACTGATTCTTCTTACCCGGGATTACGATTTGATGAAGGCAAACTACCAATCGCTGCTCGACAAAAAGATCCAGGCGCAGATGGCTGAGAATCTCGAACGAAAACAGCAGGGCGAGCAGTTTAAGATTCTCGATCCTGCTCGTCTTCCGGAAAAGCCTGTCAAACCTGATCGCAATAGAATTTTACTCATCGGAGCGGTTATTGGGCTTGCTATGGGAGTGGGATTGACATGGTTTCGAGAATCTCTGGATCGCTCCTTCCATACCGTTTCAGAAGTCGAGAACTATCTGGGAATTGCAGTGATTGCTACACTCCCGAACCTTAAAGAAGAACCCAAGCGCAAAGCCGCCTAACCCAGCAACACGCTAAGCGCAGAGCGCATAGCGAGATGTATAAAGAGATATTGATGGCCAAATTTCGATTTCAGGATTTAAGAATATGGCAATTAGCAATAGAAATCGCTGATAACCTTTTTGATATTGCAAATGAGCTTGAAAAGAAAAGATTATTTCGTTTTGCTGATCAACTTAGAGGGTCAGGGATGTCAATGCCAAATAATATAGCCGAAGGATCAGGGTCTTCATCAAAAAAGAGTTTAAACAATTTTTGAACATAGCTCGACGATCAACATTCGAAAATGCAAAACATTCTGATCTTACTTAAAAAACGAGAATTCATATCAGAAAGAAAATTAGAAGAATTATTAGACAAACTTGATCATCTTTGCAGGCAAATAAAAAATGTTCAAAATACTTTAATTTAGATCAATTTTTGCTATGCGCTTTGCTCTAAGCTCTTTGCGAGATTTTGAAGATGTATGAATCCTTCTACGGCTTAAAAGAGAATCCATTTAACGTCACCCCGAATCCGGACTACATCTATTTGGGGGAGAATCACCGGGAAGCGTTGGCTCAACTCCTCTACGGAGTGAGGGCAAAAAAAGGGTTTATTGTCATTACGGGTGAAGTGGGAACAGGAAAAACAACCTTGATTCACTTTCTTCTTGAAAAACTGGAGGGAAACAACCATACCAGGACCGCTTTCCTGTTCAACCCAAAACTCACGGTTAATGATTTCATCCAGTACATATTGAAGGATTTAGGGGTAAGGGTCCAGGGGCAGACCAAAGGAGACTATCTCCACCATCTCCATCGATATCTGTTGAATGCCTACCGGAGAGATGAAAGGGTTGTCCTCATCGTGGATGAGGCGCAGGGATTAAAGCCTGAACTCCTCGAGGAAATCAGGCTTCTCTCTAATTTGGAGACATCGAGGTCCAAACTCTTACAGATCGTGCTGGTGGGGCAACCTGAACTGGATAAAACACTTTCTCAGAACGAGTTTCGACAGCTCAGGCAGCGAATCAACCTGCGATATCAGTTGGCCCCCTTAAACTTCAAAGAGACGAAGGAATACATCGAAAAAAGATTAAGAGTGGCAGGCGCCACAGAACCGATCTTCACGGAAAAAGCGATTAAAGAGATTTATCGAAGGTCGGGGGGAATTCCCCGGTTGATCAATATCCTCTGTGATAATGCCTTGCTGAATGGTTTTGCCCTTGACCAGAAAAAGGTCAATGAGAAGTCTGTTCAAGAAGTATCGACCGATCTCAAACTGGAGAAAAAACCCAGACCCATCGGGAAATGGATTTTACTTTTTTTAGTCTTTTTAGGAGTTCTCCTTGTCGCTCTCTATTCATATAAAATGGGGTATCTTCAATTTTTATATGATGAGGCCTCCCGGGGCTTTCATTATATCAAAAAGTTATTACCCCCTTACTCCTCCCCTCTAACGCCTAACGGGTTGGGGATGGTTCAATGGCTCAGCGCTCTGCGTATAGTGTTCTTCGAGGTTCTGATATGAGTCGGGTTTACCGTGCCCTTGAAAAGGCAGAAGAAGAAAAGAAAAAGACCGCAAAAGGTTCTCCTCTGAAGGTTTTTGAGGAAAAAATGATCTCTCGTGAAACCGTTCCTGTTCTCAAAAAGCAAACAGAGACATTCAATGATCTTAAATTACCGCGTACGGACGAAGCCTCTTTCGACCTCGTCTCATTGAATCCTTTTGCGATGGAAGAGTTCAGAAAGCTTAAGACTCAGGTCTTTCACCGTCTTCCTAATCCTCCTCATTCCATCCTGATCACCAGTGCTGTTCCGGGAGAAGGAAAGACAACTGTTTCCTTGCACCTGGCAAAAGCCATCTCCTTTGAGATCCATAAGAAAGCCATCCTTATCGATAGCGATCTGCGTAAGCCCGCTATCCATTTCGATGGCCTTCAACATGCCAAGGGATTAACGGACTATCTTTCGGATAACGTTCCATTAACTGATGTTCTTCTTGATTCAGGGACTGCAAATTTACGGGTCATCCTTTCAGGTCCTACGAG
>CALLAL010000006.1 GCA_938002255.1 uncultured bacterium | reverse complement strand
ATCTTCAAACGACCATGATTTACACCCATGTGGCTTCAAAGAATGTCCTTGGGGTCAGGAGCCCACTGGATCGCCAATCTCTCTAACCCTTTAGATCTTTTCATAAGAATAGATTTGGGGGACAGGTCATCGCTATCTGAGAGATCGCTTTATTGAACAATAGACCTCTGGTTTCTTTATTGTCAAAATTATCTTAAAATGAATTGATGTGGACAAGAAGAAAATTCATTAAATTCAGTTTTTTGATTTCTTTATGCGGTCGTATCATTAACCCGATTGGGGAGGTTTGGGGTAAAACAAAAAGGCTTCTTCCAAAGGGCTTTCCAAGAGAAGAACTCAAAAATATGAACCCGGAAGAGGTTGACAACAGGAATTTAGAAGTTGATCCTCTCCGATCCTTTGGCACTATGGGACCTACGGACGTTGTAGTGGACATCAGAACTTATCGGCTCAAAATAACGGGTAAGGTGAAGGATCCCCTCCAACTGACCTACAATGAAATGTTGGAACTCCATGCTATCACTGAGACGGTTCTCCTTATTTGCCCGGGATTCTTTAGCAACAACGGGCGATGGACAGGCGTGAGTTTTAAGACATTGCTGAAGAAAGCGGGCACTCATCAACAAGCCGAATATCTTGATATCAAAGGGGCTTATGGAAAGGTCGTCAGGATCTCTCTAAAGGATATTGACCGAAAGAGAATCTTTCTCGCTTATCAGGTCAATGGAGAAGTTCTTCCTCAAAAACATGGTTTTCCTTTAAGATTGGTCTATGAAGGGGCCTATGGATACGAGTGGGTAAAATATGTGGAGGAACTTGTCGTTACATGAAGATCACTCTTTTTTTTGAAAATCTCCCACATCCCCTTTCTTGGTCGGGTTGTAGCGACTCTGCCAAAGAGGGGGATACCATCTCTGATATCCATCAAAAGGGATTTAAAAAGCCAAACGGAGGCATGGGAAACAACCTATCTTGCCACGTGGACAACGGTTGGGTTTAACACCCTTACCAGATCCTTTGGTGACATTTCACAAAGAAGGCCTCTTTTCCCTGCATTGATATAAATCATTGGAAGGCTGAGAATCGTCTCTTCCACATAGATGGGGAGCTTTTTCTTTGTCCCAAAGGGAGAGATTCCTCCGACCATGTAACCGGTGTGTTTAAATGCCGTATCAGGAGAACAGGGTGTAACGGATTTAACCCCTATGATCCTTGCCAGTTCTTTGGTAGAGACCTCTTTGTCGCCATGCATGAGAATGATAAGGGGAGATTTATTTTCATCCTCCATGACAAGGGTTTTCACCGTCAGGTGTTCATCCACGCCCAGCGCTTTCGCTGCAACCTCTGTTCCTCCTTTCTCTTCGTACCGATAAGGGCGTTCGATAAAATCTACCTGATGCTCTTTTAAAAAGCGAATGGCATTGGTGACGGGAAGTTTCTCTTTTGTCAAAATTATTCCTCCTCACCCCAACCTTCTCCCCCCAGGGGAGAAGGAGAAATAAGTTAGTTTCCTACAGGCCTGTTCGGTGATATTTCTGCCTTGCTCTCTTCTTTTTCTTCGATTTCTGTTTTCTAACCCTTCTGACTTCCAAATCCTCGTCTGTTTTTTGACCTATTAATCTCTCCACCCGCCTCACCAGCTCACATCTCGCCAAAAAACGATTGAGAGCCTGGCTTCTTTCGGTCATCCATTTCACTTCAATCCCTGTGGGAAGGTGTTTGAGGTAAACACAGGTTGACGCTTTGTTAACCTTCTGCCCTCCTTTTCCTGAGGATCGGATAAATTTCTCTTCCATATCCCCTTCATGGATACCGAGACATGCCATCTTCTCCTGGAGGACTTTATTTTTCTCTTCACTGACTGGGAATCGAATCATCGATTTTTCTTTTCGCCGAACTCGATGTGTGGTCCGGAGCTCCCAGTTTTTTTAGGAGCTTTTCCCCTAAAGGAATGCTCTCTCTCAGTTGACCACTCTGAAACTTCCACGTGAGACCGAGGAATACTCTGTTCGCTCTCTATAAACATTGGCAAGGGTTGCTTAGCCGCTCATTCGTCCAAGTAAAAAGAAAATGGCGGCCAGACCCCCGGCCAGAGCAACAACGCCATAATCAGGCCGGCTGAAGTTCATCTTTCTTTCTCCAGATCATCACACCAGCAGAGCATCCCCCCATCGATATTTCTTACCTTCTCGAATCCTTCTTGTTGAAGTTTGACACAGGCTTTATAAGAACGAAGACCTGTTTCGCAATGAACAGCAATCTCTTTTGTTTTATCAAGTTGACCTTTCTGTTTATTCAACTTCGATAGAGGTATCCAGTGAGAGCCGGGTATTTTTGGCCCTTGGAGCTCATCCTCTTCTCTCACATCGAGCACCTGAAAGGTTTCCTTCGAGGTAGAAAGCTTTTCTTTCACCTCCGAGAGCGGAATGCCTCTGACTTTTCCTTCCAGTTTATTGGTCAGAACATTTGCTGCCACGATGACAGGGGAGAGGACCGGGCTGAAAGGAGGGGCGTAAGCCAGATCCACATTGGAAAGCTCTTGAGCGGTCAATTTCCCATGGAGAGCCATAGCAATGATATCGATAAACTTATCCGATGGACCCTTGCCGATAGCCTGGGCCCCTAAAATTCTTCCTGTATTTTGATCGGCAATGACTTTTAATGTGGACTCTTTCCCTCCGGGAATATAATGAGCTCGATCATACCCCTTCACGATCGCCTGAACGGAATGGAATCCCTCCCTTTCGGCCTCTTTCAGGCTCAACCCTGTCTTTGCCACATTGAATTCGAATGTTTTAAAGATCGCTGTCCCCATGACTCCCGGAAAGATTGCATGGCCCCCGCAAAGATTGACGGCTGCCACACGACCCTGCTTATTGGCTGTGGATCCAAGAGGAATCCAGACTCTCTTACCGGTGATCAGGTGTGTGGTTTCTACACAATCCCCTGCCGCGTAGATCCCCTCAACACTCGTTTCCATTCGTTCATTGACCCAGATCGCCCCTGTTTCTCCAATTCTGAGCCCAGCCCTCCTGGCCAGATCAATCCTGGGCCTAACTCCAAGGCTGAGCAGAACCGCATCGGCTTCGATCTCACGATGGGTGGTCCGAATCTGGTTCACCCTCCCGTCCTTGCCAATAAGAGACTGGATCCCCTCTGAGGTAAAGATCTTGATCCCTTTGGTTTCGAGATAGCGACGGAGAATTCCTGCAAAATCTTCATCAAAAAGGGTCAAAATCTGGGGTGCCAGTTCAACGATGGTCACCTCTTTCCCCAATTCAATGAGTGATTCTGCCATTTCAAGGCCGATGTACCCCCCACCTGCAATCACCACCCTTTGGATCGTCTCTGCTTTTAAAGCTTCAACGATGGCGTCAGCGTCGAAAATCGAACGGAGGTAAAAAACATTCTTTAAATGTAACCCTTCGATTTTTGGCCGGATCGATTCTGCTCCTGTAGCAATCACTAATTGGTCAAAATGATCTTCAAACGCCTCATCAGACTCGAGGTTCTTCCCATGGATCATCCTCCTTTGGGGATCGATTCCTTCAATGCGTCTTCTTCTGAGAACTTTTATTCCATCCAGAGCAAACTTTCCTGGAGTCCGGGAGATCAATTTGTCTCTTTCCTGGATAACCCCGCTGATGTAGTAAGGAAGTCCGCAACCTGCATAAGAGATCTCCTCTTCCTCCTGATAAATCAAGATCTCCATCTCCGGATTACATCTTCTCGCTTTAGCAGCTGCCTTAGGCCCAGCCGCTACCCCTCCAATCACCAAAAGCCTCTTTCCCATTCAGATCCTCCGTCAGATGAATGAACTCTGCAACGATATCCTACTAAAGATCATCCGGATCGGCGTTGGCGATAGAACTCCCAGAGGGCCTTCGATTGTGGATCAAGGTTAGTCAGACCATATTGCCTCGCCCAATCCATGGCCTCCATAAATTCCTGAACCGTAATGCCCCGTGCGATCTCTGGATGTTCAAAGGCTTTATACTCAACTCGATATTGAGCCATGATGTTCACATACGTATTTTTCGGGAGGGCTTCTGCCACCCATTTTACAAATTTTTCAGTTCCCGCGACCCGATTGGGCATCACCAGATGACGAATCATCACACCTCGAACCACAATCCCTCGCCGATCCACCTGGTGTACTCCTACCTGCCGGTGCATTTCAAGGACCGCCTTTTTAACCACTTCAGGATAATCTTTAGCCCCTGTAGAATATTTTTCCGCTTTGTCCGAATCCATATACTTCACATCCGGCTTATAAATGTCCACAATACTATCCAGAATTTTCAAAATCTCCACCCGTTCATAACCACTGGTATTATAAAAGAGAGGAATGTGCAATCCTTTTTTTAAAGCGATCCTTGTGGCGTTGAGAATGTTTGGCATGACATGGGTTGGAGTAACGAGATTGACGTTGTGACATCCAATCTTCTGAAGAGAGAGCATCATCTCTGCCAGATCCTCATCCCGAATCTCCTTTCCTTTCCCTTCATGGGCGATGGGCCAGTTCTGACAGAAGATACATCGAAGATTACAATTAGAAAAGAAGATCGTACCAGAACCGTTCTGGCCCACAACAGAGAGTTCTTCTCCAAAATGGGGGTGGTAACTGAAAACCACAGGGTTTAAAGGCGCCCGGCAAAAACCTTTCTCCCCCTTCTTTCTATTCACCCCACACATTCTGGGACATAACTGGCATTTTTCGAAGATGGCGTAAGCCTGCTCAATCCTTTGAGCCAGTTTCCCTTCTCTTTCGAGTTTCTCATAAGCCGGAACCCATCGTTCCTCCTTCCTCCTTGCCAAAAGATGGGAAGGGAAAAGGATGGAACTGCTTACAAGTACTGCCCTTCTAACAAAATCTCTTCGATTCAATTCCATCAGACCAGATTATACTCTAACGTCCTGGAGTTGTGAAGAGGGCAAAATTAGAAAGGGATTGACGTAAAGAGGGTTTTGGCTATAATTGAAGATCAGGACAATGATGAATCAGGCCTATTTTTCCCATCATGTAACAAGGCGAGACGCCTTAAAGCTTGTCGGAAAGGGTTTATCCCTTTTGGCTTCTGCTTGCATGTTTAACTTTCCTCAACCCACCTCTGCCCAGGGCATGAAGAAAGGCCTTATCAAGACCAAACTCTCTCCGTTTTATACTCCTTTTGAGGGAGGAGACATTCAATGTGAACTCTGCCCTCATCGGTGCCGAGTTTCGAGAGGAAAGAGAGGCCTTTGCAGAGTTAGAGAAAACCGGGGGGGAAAATATTACAGCCTCGTTTACGAAAACCCCTGCGCCATCCATCCAGATCCGATCGAGAAGAAACCTTTTTTCCATGTACTCCCAGGCACGGTCTCATACTCTCTTGCAACAGCCGGATGTAATTTCCAGTGCAAGTTCTGTCAGAATTGGGAGATCTCACAAGCTTCTCCTGAAGATGTTTTTAGTTACGACGTCCCTGCTGAAATGATCGTTAAGAAGGCCAAAGAGAGCGGTGCCCATTCGGTGGCTTACACCTATGTTGAACCCACCGTCTTCTATGAGTATATGGTCGAGATTGCTGAACTGACGAAAAAGGCAGGCCTCCTGAATGTAACCCACTCCAATGGATTTATCAATCCGATCCCGCTCCGAAATCTCTGTAAGGTGCTGGATGCAGCCAATATCGACTTAAAGGGATTTTCAGAATCCTTCTATCGTGAATTGTGTTCTGGAACACTTCATCCGGTCCTTGAAACTTTAAAGATTCTTAAACAAGAAAAGGTTCACCTCGAAATCACAAATTTAATGATCCCGACAATGAACGACGAAGTGTCCAGCATTAGAGAGATGTGCCTCTGGATCAAGAAAGAGTTGGGCCCAGACACGCCCATCCATTTTTCAAGGTTCTATCCCCTTTATAAATTGAGGACGCTGCCCCCGACTCCAGTCTCAACCCTTGAAAAAGCCAGAGCCGTTGCGTTTTCCGCAGGGTTGGAGTATGTCTATATCGGAAATATTCCAGGTCATGAGGCAGAAAACACTTTCTGCCCCAAGTGTAAGAAGAAAATTATCCAGCGTACAGGCTATATGGTAGGAGAAATCCATATGAAGGCTGGAAAATGTAAATTTTGTGGGAAACCGATTCCGGGGATTTGGATATGAAAACCTTACCTTTCTCTTGTCCGGTGTGTGGCCGCAAAAAAGAGTATCCTGTTGAGGAACTCTTTGAAGGAGCAATCCTCTCCTGTGATTTCTGCAAATTGACCCTCACCCTCCATGGCCATATGTGGAAGGATGTCCAGAAAGAGATGGCAAACTCTAAAAACGAAACATAGGGAGCCGGACTATTCACGATTTTCTGTTTTCGCTTTCGATTCCATGGGGGGGAGACGTTTCTCCTTCATCATTTCATTATAGGCAACCAGATGGACATCATGAAAGCGGACAAATTTCAGCAAATCGTCCAGTTGGCTTTCATAAGAAGAACACTCAAGGGGGTTTCTTTCATCTGGATCAACTTTTAAATCAAAAGCCCAGCACCGCTTCTTCTTCAAAGAATACTGGACTTTGATCAAGTGTTGATCCACAGAGGAGATCGTTCCTTCATATCCATAAATGAAGACATATTTCCTTCTCAACCGATGATGGAAGAGGGATTCTCCATCCAGATATTGAGAAACGTATGGAATCCTCAAGGCGTCCAGAAGGGTCGGCAAGAGATCAACGTGACTGGTCGGGACTTCTACCGTCCTTGGCTTAAAAAGGGTGGGTTGATATATAATGGCAGGGGTTTCAAGATTCTCATCGTAGCTATACCGGTGATGCATATAATTATCGGGATGGTGCTGACCAAAGGCTTGGCCGTGGTCTCCCACAATGACGAGAATGGTTCTTTTCAGCAACCCCATCTCCCTTAAATTTTCATAAACTCGATTGAGCATATGGTCCAGCAGATAGAGGTTATTGAAATAACGATGGATCATCCGGTCCGCCGGCTCGATGATCCGATAATCCGGACCATAATCAAAATAGGGAAGATGAGCCGCAAAACTGATATAGATTCCTAAAAAAGGCTCTTTCGCCTTTCGGATTCTCTGGTTAAAAAAGTGGATGGTTTCGACTTCATCCCTTCCGATATAACGGCCAAATGAATTTTTCTCCATTCTAACCTTCAGCGGAAGATTCTCAAAATGGTGCATCTCTTTCAGTTCATTATTCTTCACAAAAGCAACAGGGAAATACCACTGGATGGGAGCGGGGGTGACAAAAAAAGCTTCATACCCCTTCGGCAGATAGGTGTGAAGTGAAGGAACGCTCGCATCGGGTCGGCTTCCAAAAGTTTCCTGATGAAAGAAATCATAAAGCCCGCTCAATAAAGAAAAGACGGCCTTTGTGCTGATGTTAGAGGAGGTATAATGCTTTTTAAAATACCAGCTCTCTTTTGCTAATCCGTGAAGAAAGGGCATGGGCATACCGTGCCCTTGACTCGTATCAAAGATATAACGGTTCCCCACCGATTCCATAATGAAGAGAACAATATTCCAAGGGGTATCTTGGGGAGGAGGAAGGAATTTGAGGGGGTTAATCGGAGACTGGAATTCTTTCCCGCCAGGCTGGAGACTCACCTTCTCTTCTTGGAGGATCTGACCATATTCTCCTTCACAGGATGGGCTTGAACCTACCTGCTCTCTCAGATCTGCAAGGAAAAAAAGAACTGGGTTGAGCCGAACCTCAGAAGGCAAAGGAGCATGTTGAATCCGGACTCCAATGAGCGAAAAGAGAGAAAGAGGGACGATGATCCCGATTGAACTTTTCAGGACAAAAACCCTCAGGTGAGATGGCAACCACAGCACCCCCCAGAAGAGGCCAAGGGGAACCAATCCGAATAAACCATCTTTCCAATCGATGAATTTAATTAATTCCTGCCAGGGCACATTGAGGAAGAACTCCTGAATAATAAAGAAGGTGATTCCTGTTTGTGCCTCAAAGAGTAAGCGAACATGAGCACCATGAAGGATCAGAAGGCAGAAGATCAGGAGGTGGAGTATGCCATAACCGAGAATACTCAAAAATCGCCAAAGATATCCCTGGGAGAGGTGATTGAACGTCCATATGAAGAATCCGATCAGAATCACACAGGAAAGGATGAGAACCAGATCATAGGGAATCCCCCGAATCATAAACCAGACAGGATGGGCAGAAGGGTTAAAATCAAAAGGCCTGATGGTTCGGGTGAACAACGCCCAGCTAAGGTAAATCCGATAGGAAAGGACAATGGCCAGAGCACATACACAAAAAGCCAAAAGGACCTTTCCGGAAGAGGCAATGCCTTTGAACAGACGGTGAAGCGATTGAGGATGTTCATTGAACCAGGTAACTCTATACACCGATTTCTTCCCCTCCACCCTGATTCTGAAACATAAATTCATAAGAATCAACATGGTGGATCTGCGGAAGTATTGATATTCACCCAAAAATCATCTATTTTCTACCTGATTGGAGTGTTGGCTCGCTCCCTATACACCTCTCTTGGCTTTCTATGGAAAAGAAATTTCCAAATTACCTTCATCGCGCAGGAGACCTCCTGATCAATGGTCTCGCTACCTGCATGATCATACCCATCCGCTGCCTGCCTCCTCGTTCACTGATCCCAATCTCAACATTCTTCGGGATCGCTCTTTTTTCTCTGATAAAAAAGTACAGAAGGAGAGTGATCCAGAATCTGACTCTCGCCTTTGGAAAAGAGAAGAAGCCAGAGGAGATTGTAAGGCTTGCCCGGGAAGTTTTTTGTCATTTCAGCCTGACGCCTCTTGAATCGGTCTATGCCTATCTCCATCCGCCTGAGCAATTTCTATTAAAGATTGCCATCGAGGGAAAACATTTTTTAATAGAGGCTCTTGAATTGAAAAAAGGGGTAATTGCGTTAGGAATGCATTTGGGACCTTTCACTCTGGTGGGGGCGAGACTCGCTCTTGAAGGGTTTCGTTTTAATTTGATGTATAATGAAGGCAATTATCCAAAACTCTGGAAGAGGCTGGGGGATTATCAACGAAGGTTAGGCCAGAACCCCTTCCCGGTCAAACCCATTACGATCTCCCTTAAAAAATCTTATAATTGCCTTCGCCGCAATGAGATTCTCTATCTCATAGCGGATGAACAACAGCGCCGCGGAGGCCTTCCCATCCCTTTTTTCGGACAAACGGCTTTCACCCCAACAGGTCCTGCCATTCTCTCCTTAAAGACAGGAGCCCCTATTTTGCCGATGTTCATTATAAGGGAGGATAAGGTTCCCAAAAGACTTGTGATTGGTCCTCCTGTGACCATTGAAAGAACGGCTCACCTGGAAAAGGACATTGAGGCATTAACAGCAAAATTCACCCGAGTGATTGAAGGCATCATCAGGCAATATCCTGATCAGTGGGCCTGGCTTAACCGTCGTTGGAAACTCCCTAAGAGATAAAAACAAATTTCACGGATGATCATACATGACACGAATGAATGAGGTTCTTGACAGAAAAGAAGGAGAAGTATAATATTCTGAAACCATGGAGAACATTATCCAGAAGAGGTTTAAGGAAAGCATTGAGATAAAAAACCGGTTCTTAAAAGAAAACCTTTCCACCCTTCTCGAGGTAGTCAAGTTAATGGCTCATGGTTTCGAGATGGGAAATAAGGTCTTCTTTTTTGGGAATGGAGGAAGCGCGGCAGACGCGCAGCACTTTGCTGCAGAATTTGTCAACCGTTATATTATGGAGCGACCACCGCTTCCAGCCATCGCTTTAACCACCGACACGTCTATCCTGACCAGTGTCTCAAATGACTTCTCCTTCAATGAAGTCTTTGCCAAACAACTCAAAGCCCTGGGGAGAGAAGGCGATATCGCCATCGGAATCAGCACCAGCGGAACCTCTCCCAATGTCCTCAGGGCTTTCGAAGTCGCCAGGGAGATTGGTCTAAAAACCGTGGCTCTCACCGGAAACGATGGCGGTTCCTTGGCAAAGGTTGCAGATCTTTCTCTCATCGTCCCCTCTTCCAGCACTCCCCGCATCCAAGAGGTGCATCTCCTCATCGGGCATATCCTCTGTGAACTGGTCGAGCACTATCTCTTTTTGAACAATCCTGCGACATATGGCGGAGAGAACTTCATCAAATAAGTAGCCATGGAAAGGGCGCGGATGAAACATCGAGAAAAGGTTTTGGATTTGGAGAAGATTTCCTTCATCTCTCTGAAACAGAAGAGACATAAAGTTGGAAGAGTTTTCTTTGGACGTCCATGGAAGAGTGGCGGACGGTTTTGTGACTTTCTCAATACCCTGCCTGGGATCCTTGCCGGCAAAGAATTCCGGGAAGTCGTTGCGCGAATCGCAAAAGCAGTGCACCAGAAGAGGATGGTCCTTCTGGGAATGGGAGCCCATCCCATTAAGGTTGGACTCAGTCCTATTCTAATCGATTTAATGGAAAGAGGAATTATCAAAGGAATGGCGATGAATGGGGCCTGCCTGGTCCATGATGTTGAAATTGCCATGGTAGGCCATACGTCTGAAGAGGTTGATGAAGAACTGAACCGTGGAACCTTCGGCATGGTCCGAGAAACCCATGAAACGATCAATCAGGCAATCTCCGCAGGAGTCCAAAAAGGATGGGGAATTGGTGAATCGATAGGTCGGAAAATCCTCTCTGAGCATTTCCGCTATCAACAACTTTCCCTGTTTGCAACAGGACAGCGCCTGGGAATCCCGATGACTGTCCATATTGCTATGGGTACGGATATTAACCATATGAGCTCCTCTGCAGACGGTTCAGCCATTGGACAGGGAAGTCTAAAAGATTTTCGAACGTTTGCCAACCTGGTGGCGCAACTGGATCGGGGGGTCTTTATCAATCTTGGATCAGCCGTCATTCTTCCCGAAGTCTTTTTAAAAGCCTTAGCACTGGCAAGGAATCTTGGACATCCCCTTGCCCATCTCACCACAGTCAATATGGACTTTCTTCACCAATATCGGCCATCGGTCAATGTGGTCAGGAGACCCACGCTGAAAGGAGGCAAAGGGTACACGCTAATCGGTCATCATGAAATCATGTTACCGCTTCTAACGGCAGCCCTCATTGAGAGGTTGGAGGATTTGAGGAACCCGGGGAGCAAGGGTATGAGTAAAAAAAGATAACACCCTTTCTCTTGACGAGCGTCCATCGAATGGACCCCTCAAACCCAGGAGTCCTTCGACCCTCCTGATTTGATCTAATAAGGAAGGGAGTAGAATCCATGCTTGAATGCCATCTCGAAAAGAACAAGAAACGATGCACGTGCACCTACGAACCCTGTGATCGAAAGGGAAAGTGTTGTGAATGTATAGCCTATCACTGGAGGATGAAACAGCTTCCGGGTTGTTTCTTTACACCCGAGGGGGAGAGAACCTATGATCGTTCCATCCGGCGCTTCATTGCGGAACATCAATAAGTAACGGTCGTTAAGACTCTCTACAGACGTGGGGATGATCATGGAAATCAAATTCGAACGCTATTTTTTCCAGTCTGAATTCCTTTCGCCCGTTAACGGGTTTGATTCCGTTTCGGTTCCAACAGAAGTCCGCATCGATCCACTGACCAAGAGAAGAAGCCGGATCATCACCTGGGCCCTTCCGGATAAAGGGAAATTTGACTTTTCTAAGATGATCGAGGAATCCAAAGGATGTATCTTCTGCCCCGAGAATGTCCTCTTGAAAACCCCTCTGTTTCTGAAAGAAATCGTTCCCGAAGGAAGAATTTCTATCGGAAATGCGGTGGGTTTCCCGAATCTCTTCCCTGCTGGGGCCTATGGAAGTGTGATCGTTCTCTGTAAAGAACATTTTCTAAACCTCCATGAATTTACGCCCGAAGTTTACGAAGATGGCTTTAAAGTGGCCGTGGAGATCATTCGTAAAACCATGGCGTATGATCCCGATGCCCGCTTCTGGCAGATCAGTCAAAATTACCTTCTTCCAGGCGGGAGCAGCATCCTCCATCCCCATCTTCAGGTGATTGGAGATCCAATCCCTACGAATGAGATGGAATCGCTTCTCGAAGCCAGCGCTTCTTACTTCCAGAGGAATCAGACCCTATTCTGGAACGATCTCGTTCGGACCGAGGAAGGACTCGGAGAAAGGTATATCGCCACTTCTGGCAAGGTTCACTGGTTTGTCTCCTACGCTCCGATCGGATTTAATGAGGTCTGCGCAACGGTGGAAGGCCATTCGTCTTTGACAACCCTCAGCCAGGAAGAGATTTCCGCTTTTGCGAAGGGAATTGTCTCCACTCTAAAATACTATTACGATAAAAACCTCAACAGTTTCAATTTAGGGTTTTACTCCATCACGGACGAAGACCACCACCAGCTCCTCCTCCGGATCATCTCCAGATCCCCCATCCAGCCCTATTACCTCAATGATTGGACCTCCTTTGAAGTCCTTCAGTCTGAACTCACCCTGAACATCTACCCCGAGGTGCTTTGTCGTGAAATTCGGCCCTACTTCTCCTGAAAGAGTGGCTTCCATCGATATCGGGACAAATACCATCCTCCTACTCATTGCCGATGTGGACCAGGGAATACTGAATTCCCTTATCGATACAGAAACCATCGTCCGATTAGGAGAGGGGGTTCAACATACCGGAATCCTTTCTGAGGAAGCGATGGAAAGAGGATTGAAAACACTGGGGAAATATCTGACCCGATGCAATGAGATGGGAGTTCAAAAAATCTTTGCCATCGGAACGAGCGCCCTGAGAGAAGCGCAAAACTCCTTCTTCTTTCTTCAGAAGGTAAAAGAGAAATTTGATCTTTCCATAGAGATCCTCTCCGGAGAGGAGGAAGCAAGGTATTCCTTTCTATCCGTCGCTAAAGATCTTCAGGAAGATGAAATCCCCCTTGTCGTGGTCGACGTAGGCGGAGGAAGCACAGAATTCATTCTCGGGCATGGAACGTATGTGAACAAAGCGGTAAGCCTGCCTTTGGGCTCGGTTCGATTGACTGAAAAATATCTTCTGTCAGATCCTGTCCATGAGGAGGAATGGGAAGAGATGAATCGAGCCGTGCGGCAGATGCTCTTTCAGATTCCTCACCCTCCTACTCCGTTCCTGATGGTAGCGGTGGGAGGAACAGCAACAACCTTAGCCTCTGTTGAAATGGGGCTCAGTGAATTCCTTCCTGAAAAGATTCACCGTTTTGAACTCAAGAGAGAAGCCCTAAAAAACCAGCTTTCCCTTTATCGCTCTAAAACACTTGAGCAACGTAAAAAAATTCCTGGTCTCGCCGAAGCCCGCGCCGACGTCATTCTGGCGGGGGGAACCATTCTGGATCAAGCTATGGAAGAATTGAGATGTCAATCGGCGTCAATTCATTGCCATGGAATTCGATATGGTCTTCTCTATCAGAAACTCAATCTTTTGTAACCAGTTTTTTCAGCACTAAAATGACGAGAACAACAAATCGTTCTTGGCTGGTATTTTTAGGCCCAACTGGAACCTCCCCTTTGCAGAAGATGAGATCCCCTTTTTTAAACGGTTTCTCTTCCTCTCCGATGGCAAGGGTTCCCTCCCCTTCCACCCCATAGAGGATCACTTCCAGGGCACCGGGATGGGGATGAAGGGGCATCACCTGACCAGGTTCAAAACAGATTAGCACTCCTGCACTGGTATCGCCGATGTGGAGTTGTTTGGGAACAAAATTTTCTTTCGAGAACTCCGCTTTTTCAAAAAGATGTATTGGTTCCATAATCGACCCCCAATTCGAAACCCAACTTTATAGCCACAACATTAATCCCCATTCCCCGAAATCTAAAACTTCATTTGTCTTTCCACACCCAGTCTGAATTTCGATTTCACAGGGCTTCGAAATTCACATTTCACGCTTCGGATTTACTCTAAGGCATTCAACTCCTTCACGATCACTTCGGGATCAATGTTGTGCATCAGAGCTCCAAATGAGATTGATTCCATATTCATTCCAGGGCAGGTAAAACACCCTGTACCGAAATATTTCTGAATCACTTTGATGGCCTCAGGATGTTGTTTTAACACCTCCCCGATCACCATATCTTTATTAAATTTCTTCTCAGCCATGTTGACCTCCCGTTTTGGGTGCCTGCAGTTTGAGGTTTTGCCCAAACGACAGACTCATCATGATGTTGAACTTTTCATTGGGCTCATGCTCATCCAGAGGTTGATGATAAAGAAAAAGATCGAAACCCCATGCACCAGGGCAAATAGAATGGCCAGGGTGTGCCAGACCCCTCCGATCGTGGCCTCAAAGATCCATGACATGGAAAGGCCGATCAAACTGATATTGGCGAGCCAGACCTGAAGATTTCCAAGGCGGTGGCTATAGACTGGCCTTCCCATAAACCTTGGTAAAATATGATACCCAACGCCATAGACCATCATGGCCATAAATCCTAAGAGATTTATATGGGTATGGACCCGGGTGAGAAGATAACGAAGATCCGGATGAGCAACCATAAGCAATCCTGTGATCGCACCGATCCCTAAGTAAATCAGACTTGCCTTTACAAATGCTTTTGCATACCGATCCATTTAGAAGCCTCCAATTTTTTCTATACTCTTTGTTTGTAAACGAACAATCGATCTTATCCACCGTGAATGAGCATAGGCAGACAGCGAGTACAGACCCAGAGGTCTTCACCATCTTTACGACAAGCCAATAAGACACCCTGCTGTTCTGTTTTCCCACAGACCATACAGCTGTTCTCTTTCTTACCCCCTTTATCCGCCATTTCCTTCTCCTTTCACTCTTAGAATACACCCTCGCGGGAAAAAATACCTTGACTTAGATCAACTCTCAATCTTTTTTCTTCTCTCCTATGGTCATCTCAAATAGTGATACAGGAGATCCACCCGTCCATGTTTGATTAAATACATTCCTGAAAATTTCATGATCTCACGAATCTTTTCCTTATAATCCCCTTTATAGCACTGGGTCTTGCATTTCTTGCACATCGGTTTCGGATCGTGCGGACATTTCAACCTCATGGTCAGCCCGTAAGTGAGGAGCTTTGTACAGTCCGGGCAGAGAGAGATTTCTTTCCCCTTAATCTCCTTCAGATCACGTAATCGAAACGTGAATGGACGCCTCTCCCCATTGTGATTTTCCCTACAGAAAATTTCAACAAATTTCATCAACGTCCGGATATCAGACTTCTCTTTTTCTGATATACCTTTCTGGATAACCATTGATCTCCCTTCCATTTGCTTTAAATTTCAATTAAAAAATAACCTTTTTCCATAAAGAGTTCCTTGACCTAAGTCAAGGGAATAGGTTAAGTAGAGATTTCCATGAACTTTTTTTTCGAACCCCATGGCATTGCTGTCGTTGGAGCTACCCCCGAAGCTTATAGCGGGGGGAGAAACCTGCTCACCAATCTCCAGTTGAGTTATCAAGGACCCATCTATCCCGTCAATCCCAAATATAAAGAAATTCTCGGATTGAAATCCTATCCCCGTGTTTCTCAAATCGATGACCCGATCGACCTGGCTATTGTCTTGGTCCCTGCAAAGGCCGTTCCTCAGGTTCTCGAAGATTGTGCAGTAAAAGGAGTTCGAGGAGTCATAATCGAATCAGGGGGATTTGCAGAAGTAGGACCGGAGGGGAAAGCCCTCCAAGACCAATGCCTCACCATCGCAAAGAAAGGCGGCATCCGACTCTGGGGGCCCAATTGTATGGGGCTGATCGACACAGGCAAACCTTATATTTTCTCTTTTGTTATCCCCAAGGATATGCAGGAAGCGATCTATCCGGGTTCGATCTCTCTCATTGTTCAGAGCGGACTTCTATCCGGCGGGTTCATCATCACCCTGATGGGAAACAAGACCCTTGGCCTGGCAAAAGTCTGCTCCATAGGTAATAAAGCCGATGTGAACGAGAATGACCTGATGGAGTACCTTCTCAAAGATTCTGCGACAAAAGTCATTTGTCTCTATCTCGAATCTTTTGTCAACGGCAGGAATTTTTTTGATCTGGCAACCTCCTCGGATAAACCCATCGTGGTGCTCAAGGGAGGAAGAACCCCATCAGGAGCAAAGGCATCGTTTAGCCATACGGCTTCCTTAGCAGGAAATTATGAACTCATCCGTGGAATTCTGAGACAGGCTCGAGTGATTGAAGCAGATGATTTTTTTGAGATGATGGACATCGCCAGGGGTCTCGAGAAGGGTTTCTATATCCAGCGATCCCCTGAGGGCAAACCGAGAATCGCCATTCTCACATATAGTGGCGCTTCAGGTATTGTGACCTCGGACCATATGGAAAGGTATGGACTCACCTTAGCCAATCTCTCTTTTGAGACACAGAAGCATCTGGAGAACCTCTCACCAAACTGGATGCCGATCCATAACCCTGTAGATTACTGGCCTGCCATGGAGAAGCATGGTCCGGTCCTCGCCTACAAACAGGGGATCTCAGCCCTTCATGCGGATCCCAATGTTGATGGACTCATTGTCCATATCTACGCTGGACACGGGATATGGCACCTCGATCCAAAGGAGATTCTTTCAGAGGTGAAAGAACCGAAAAAACCGATTCTTTTCTGGTTAATCGGACCTGATAAGGTGAGAGAAAAGACCCGGTTGCCACTGGAAGAGGAAGGCTGGCCTACTTTTCACGAAATTCAGCGAACTGTCCGTGTCATGGCAAGCCTTTTCGAAAGAAAAAAAGAGTGACTCATCACTTCAGTCCCGAAGCAATTTCCTCAAGCGATTTCCGATCAAGAATCAAAATCTTATTTTTCTTGACTTCGATGATGCCTCTCGCTTTTATCTTTCCAAAGGTCCTCGAAAGGGTCTCACTGATCGTCCCAAGTTTTGAAGCCAGTTGACTCTTGGTCAAATCGAGTTCCACCTCTTGCGGATTTTTGCCTTCTTTGGACGCCTTGATCGAAAGATCGAGAAGATATTTCGCAATTCGTGAGGAAACTTCTTTAAGGGAAAGTTCTTCGATCAAAGTAGCAAAACGTCTCAGATACTGCGAAAGGGAAACGATCATATTAATGCCGAGTTGGGGATTTTGTTCAATCAACTGGATAAATTCTCTTTTAGGAATATAGAGAAGTTGACAGTCGGTTAATGCTTCGGCAAAGGCAGGGTAATTTCCTTCATGGAAGAGTGCTGCTTCGGCGAAAGAATCGGGCGCTGAAACAATGTGCAGGATCTGTTCTTTCCCCTCTGGTGAAATCTTATAGAGTTTCACTTTTCCGGAAAAGATGACGTAGAACCCTCTTGCTTCCTGCCCATCAGAAAAAAGGAGTTCCCTTCTATGAACCTGCCTGGGAGTGGAGATGGCTCTCACTCGCCTCACATCCTCTTCTTTTAATCCCGAAAAAAGAGGGACTTTCTTCAAAAGATCAATCGACATAACTCCTAAAATTCAAAAGAACTCATAGTGAAATTTCAGAATTTTATTGAAATTTAAAGGGTTTTTCCCATTTTTGCAAGTTCAAAATAAGGTTCCCGTCCTTATTCATATATTTCTAAATAATTTCATATAATTAGAAATATTAAGGGAAAAGAGTCCCCGGCTTTTCAAAAACGTTGAAGGGGTTCAGTATATTGAATTGATAAAGGAATTATGTTAGTCTGAATCGTGGCAAACCGTAGGAGGATAGATTGAATTCCCTCTATAAAAATCTGCTTTTCTGGTCAATTATCATCATCATTATGATCCTCCTTTTTAATCTTTTTAGTAAACCGAGGCAGCCCGTTGCTGACCGAAATTATTCCGATTTCATCCATGCTGTTGAGAATAATCGAGTCCTTGAAGTTGAAACAAAAGGAAGGAGTATTGTTTGGAAAGATGCAGAAGGAAAACAATTTAAAACCTATGCACCTGAAGACCCTGAAATGATCAAGCTGATTAGAGAAAAGAGGATCACCATTAGTGCCAAGAAGGAAGAAGAATCTCCTCTATGGCAGAATATCCTCATCTCCTGGTTTCCCATGATCATTCTTATTGGTGTCTGGATCTTCTTTATGCGCCAGGTCCAGATTGGCGGAGGGAAAGCTCTTTCTTTCGGAAAGAGCAAGGCGAAAATCCTCACCAAAGACCAGCACAGGGTGACCTTTGACAATGTGGCTGGAATCGAAGAAGCAAAGGACGAACTTGAAGAGATTATCGATTTTCTCAGGGATCCCAAAAAGTTCACCAAATTGGGTGGAAGAATTCCAAAGGGCGTCCTTCTGATTGGAGCTCCTGGAACGGGAAAAACCTTACTGGCGAGGGCGATTGCTGGTGAAGCCGATGTCCCTTTTTTTAGCATCAGTGGTTCTGATTTTGTTGAAATGTTTGTTGGGGTAGGCGCATCTCGTGTTCGAGACCTTTTCCTTCAGGGCAAAAGAAATGCCCCCTGTATTATATTCATTGATGAGATTGATGCGGTTGGACGACACCGCGGTGCCGGATTGGGCGGAGGTCATGATGAGAGGGAACAGACCCTTAATCAATTACTCGTCGAAATGGATGGCTTTGAATCGAATGAGGGTGTCATCTTGATCGCTGCCACCAATCGACCTGATGTTCTCGATCCCGCACTCCTCAGGCCAGGCCGATTTGATCGTCAGGTTGTGGTGCCGGTTCCTGATGTGAAAGGACGGGAAGAAATCTTAAAGGTTCACACCAAACGGACACCCTTAGCGGATGATGTCGACCTCTCCGTCCTGGCAAGAGGAACCCCAGGATTTACAGGAGCCGATCTTGAGAATCTGGTCAACGAGGCCGCTCTCTTAGCGGCTCGTCTTGGAAAAGATCAGGTAGACATGTCAGATCTCGATCAGGCCAAGGATAAAGTCCTCATGGGGGTTGAGAGGAAGTCCATGATCATTCCTCTCGAAGAGAGACGAATCACTGCATTTCATGAAGCTGGCCACGCCCTTGTTGCAAAACTGATTCCAGGTACAGACCCTATTCACAAGGTCACCATCATTCCGAGAGGCCGTGCCCTTGGGATCACTCAGCAACTCCCCATCGATGAGAAGCATACCTATCCGAAGGACTACCTCCTGAACAACATCGCCGTGATGATGGGCGGGAGGGTAGCGGAGGAACTGGTTTTGAAACGTCAGACCACCGGTGCCGGTAATGATATTGAGCGCTCAACAGAACTGGCAAGGAGAATGGTCTGCGAATGGGGGATGAGCGAGAAACTGGGACCCCTTGCCTTTGGCCAGAGAGAAGAACAGATCTTTCTCGGAAGGGAGATTACCCAGCACAGGGATTACAGCGAAGAGACGGCTCGCCTGATCGATTCAGAGGTAAGGGCCATCGTCACCCAAGGATATGAGAAGGCAAAGGAAATCATCCAGAATAATATGGATACCCTTCACCGGCTGGCCAATACCCTCCTTGAAAAAGAAGTTCTTGATGGAAACCAGATTGACCGGATCATCAAGGGTGAGGCTGTCTAAAATCAAGACGTACCGTAGAGCTTTATTCTTTTTGAAAGCCAGAAAATATCCTTTTTGGGCAAGACGAAGGTGTGGAAATCGATTCATTTAGGATTGACCCGTAACAACCATAACCTTTTTTTCCAAACGATAAGATGAACGTAATTCGATGTCTCCACATTACCGATTTGAAAGAGGCGGTTCATCAAATCGAGGCCGTGGGTATGGATCCAAAGGGCGTCGAATGGATGAAAGGAAAAGCCCTCCATTTCAATCTTAGAGTGGAAGGCATCGACCCCAAAGCCGCAAACCTTCTCAAGCAAGAGATGCTTTCCCTTGGAGGCGAAGTCGCTCTGGATGGCAGAAGCCTCGATTGCAGTCTTACATCAACAGATGGGCTTTTGATGGGGAGCCAGCAACAGTTTGAAAAACTGATTCAAAAACTCGATCTTTATCCCCCCATGCAGAAACTCAGCCAAACCTTAAAACAGACCTTTCAAAATATTTTAAAAGACCGTTTTATCCTCTCCTGCCGGCGTAAGACGTTTGAACTGCATAAAAAAACCCTTTTAATGGGAATACTCAATGTCACTCCCGACTCCTTTTCAGATGGGGGTCTCTTTTATGAAAAAGAGAAGGCGATTGCTCATGCCATGAAGATGGTTGAAGAAGGGGCAGACATCATTGATGTTGGAGGAGAGTCCACCAGACCAGGTTCTAAACCCCTTGGACTGGAGGAAGAACTCCGACGGATTCTCCCTGTCATTGAAACGTTAGTGAAAAAGACAGATGTTCCCCTTTCCATTGACACCTATAAATCAGAAGTGGCACGCAGAGCCATCGAGGCCGGCGCTGAAATTATTAATGACATCAGCGGGCTCCACTTTGATCCTGAACTTGCCCAAGTAGCAGCGAAAGAAAAAACTCCTATCGTCCTGATGCATATCCGCGGGATACCTGAAACCATGCAGAAGGATATCCATTACCGTTCTCTCTTTTCTGAGATGATCGCCTATCTACAAGAGGCAATCCAACGAGCAGAGTCTGCGGGGGTGTCTCCTGAACAGATCCTGATTGATCCTGGAATTGGATTCGGGAAGACCCTCGAACATAATCTTCTCATCATCAAACATCTTTCCGAATTTCGAGTCCTTGGAAAACCCATCCTCTTGGGGACATCCCGGAAATCCTTTATCGGAAAGATTCTTGATACACCACCTGACCAGCGGCTTGAAGGAACCCTCTCAAGCATTGCCATTGGCGTTTTAAACGGTGCACATATCATTAGAGCCCATGATGTGCTTCAAGCAAAGAGGGCGATCGCCGTTGCCGATGCGATCCGGAGAGCTGGAGGGTAAAGGGTCTGGAGTGACGAATGGGGAGTTCGGAGTATAACATGACACGGAAATTGTTTGGAACAGATGGAATCAGAGGAGTGGCTAATGTGGACCCGATGACGGGTGAGATGGCCATGCAGATCGGCAGGGCTATTGCGCACCTCTTCAAGGATGTGAAAGGTCAGCATCGAATCGTGGTCGGAAAAGATACGCGGCTTTCCGGATATATGCTGGAAACAGCCCTGGCTTCAGGTATCTGTTCCATGGGAGCCGATGTTTGGCTGGTTGGCCCCCTGCCCACGCCTGGCATTGCCTTTATCACCACCAGTATGCGAGCCAATGCCGGAGTGGTGATCTCAGCCTCCCACAACCCCTTCTATGATAACGGCATAAAGATCTTCTCCCGCGATGGGTTTAAACTTCCTGATGAGATGGAACAACGGATTGAAGAGCTGATCTTTTCAGATCACCTCGATTCTCTCAGACCAACAGCAGGGGCCATTGGAAAAGCCCACCGGATTGAAGATGCAGTAGGAAGGTATGTCGTCTTTTTGAAAAACACCTTTCCCAATGATCTCACCCTCGATGGACTTCGCATCGCCCTTGATTGCGCCAACGGAGCTGCCTATCGGGTCGCTCCCACAGTCTTCGAAGAGTTAGGAGCAGAGGTGATTCCAGCCGGAATCGAACCGGATGGACAGAACATCAATGCCCTATGCGGATCCTTGCACCCTGAAGTGGTCACCCGACTCGTTCTAACAGAGAAGGCGGACATTGGGATTGCCCTGGATGGAGATGCCGATCGGATCGTCTTCGTCGATCGATATGGAAAGCAAGTGGATGGCGACCATATCCTTGCCATCTGTGGCCTCCAGATGCTTTCTGAAGCACGACTGAAAAAGAGGACCGTCGTCACCACGATGATGAGCAATATGGGGTTGGAACAAGCCATCCGCCGTGCAGGAGGCAAGGTGGTCCGAACCCAGGTGGGGGACCGTTATGTCGTGGAAGAGATGGTTCGTGGAAAGTACAACCTTGGAGGGGAACCGTCAGGTCATACCGTTTTTCTGGACTATAACACCACCTGTGACGGAATTCTCACTGCTCTCCAGGTGCTCGCCATTATGCAGAGAAAGGAAAAGCCCCTAGACGAACTGGCTAAGGTCATGCAACCCCTTCCCCAAGTGCTCTATAATGTGGAAGTGAGGGAGAAGAAGGCGCTCTCGGAAATCCCTGAGATTGATCATAAGATTCGAGAGATCGAGCAAATTCTCAAAGACTCTGGAAGGCTTTTGATTCGATATTCAGGTACAGAGCCTCTTCTCCGGATTATGGTAGAGGGTGAGGATGAGAAAAAAATTCATGAGATGGCGATGGAGTTGGTGGAAGGGGTTAAGAAGCATCTCGGAGCGTCATAGGGATGAGGGATGAAATAATTTTTGAAAAAGGGAGGAATGATGACAAGATTGGGAGTCAATATCGACCATGTGGCCACGGTGAGGCAGGCGCGAGGAGTGGCTTACCCTGATCCAGTAACTGCCGCCTCGATTGTTGAACTGGCTGGAGCCGACGGCATCGTCTGCCATCTGAGAGAGGACCGACGCCATATTCAGGACCGAGATCTTCGTATCTTGAGGGAGATGATTCAAACCCAGCTCAACCTTGAGATGGCCGCGACTGAAGAGATGATCAAGATCGCCCTCTCCACGAAGCCGGACATTGTTACATTGGTCCCCGAGAAAAGAGAAGAACTGACCACGGAGGGAGGACTTGATGTTGTTAAAAATTTCCAGTCTATTAAAAAGGCGATTCAACGACTTCATCGAGGCCATATTCCTGTGAGCCTCTTTGTGGACCCTGATAAAAACCAGATCAAGGCATCAGAAGAATTAGAAGCCGAAGCCATTGAGATTCATACCGGCCATTTCTGCGAAGCCAAAACAAAATCCCAGAGGGATGGGGAGTTAAAGAGGATTCTCGATGCCGTGGGAGAAGCCTCTCAAAGGAACCTACGCATCGCCGCCGGTCATGGGTTGAATTATGTAAACGTTTCACGAATTGCCGAAATCAAAGAGATTGAAGAACTCAATATCGGGCATAGCATCATCGCGCGCGCTGTCCTGGTAGGATTGGACCGTGCCGTCCGGGAAATGATCGCCCTCCTCCGATGAATATAAGTTCGGAGTTCGAAGTCAGGAGTTCAGAGTCAAACATCAATCCCCCAGGACTTCGCATTTGAATCTCCGACTCGTTGCACCATACAGATGATTATTGGCACTGGCATTGACGTCGTCAATATTGAGCGGATTGAGCGATTGATAACCCGATGGGGAGATCACTTTCTCAGCAGGGTTTATACCGATGAAGAGATCTCTCGATGTCAACGAATGGTCCGCCCTTCTGAATGCTTTGCGATCCGTTTTGCCGCCAAAGAAGCCTTTCTAAAAGCCATCGGTTCAGGGCTTCGGAACGGGATTCAATGGACAGATATCGAGGTGAAGAACGACCTTTTGGGAAAACCCTTTTTCTCCTTTTATAGAAAGGCAAAAGAAGTGCTTCAAATTCATCACATTGAAAAGGCCTATCTTACTCTATCCCACGACCGACCTTTCGCCGTGGCCCATGTTCTATTAGAGGGGAAAGACCATGAAAGTAGCGACCGCTGAGCAGATGCAGGAATTGGATCGTAAAGCCATTGAAACTTACCGAATTCCAGGTGTTCTCCTCATGGAAAATGCAGGCAGGGAAGCCACAGAAGCGATCTTAGCCTCTTTCCCCAACCTTGACAAAATGAAGGTGGCGGTGATCGCAGGGAAAGGAAATAATGGGGGCGATGGCTTCGTGATCGCTCGACATCTGATGAACCGTGGGGTACCGGTTAAAGTCATTCTCCTCACAGACCCGAAGTCCCTAAGAGGAGAGGCCGAGGTCAATCATTATGTCTTCCACCGAATGAAAGGAGAGATCCTCTCTGCCTCTTCTGCCAAGGATTATCAAAAGATAAAGAAGGATATAGAAAAAGCAGATCTTCTGATCGATGCCATTTTTGGAACAGGGCTTGATGCAGAGGTGAGAGGCTACTACAGAGAGGTGATTGACCATCTCAATACCCTTCGGAAGCCGATCGTAGCGGTTGATATCCCCTCTGGATTGAATGCCAATACAGGAAAACCCCTTGGCACAGCCATAAGGGCCAATATGACCGTGACGTTTGGTTTGCCTAAACTGGGGCTTCTTCTTTCCCCAGGAACCGATTACGCCGGAGAGCTAAAAATCGTCGACATCGGCATTCCCAAACAACTGGTGGAGGAAGAGAAGATCCAAACACATCTGCTTGAAAGAGAAAAGATCAGGCAGGTTCTTTCTCTGCCAAGACGCCCAGATACTCACAAGGGGGATTATGGTCATCTGCTGGTCATTGCCGGCTCTGTCGGGAAGACAGGAGCGGCAGCCATGGTCTGTGAAGCGGCGCTCAGGATGGGAGCAGGATTGGTTACGCTCGCCATCCCGAAGAGTCTCAATGCAATTATGGAAGTGAAATTGACAGAAGTGATGACCGAACCCCTTCCAGAAACTCCTAAACAGACACTCAGTCTAAGGGCCTTTCACCCTATCCTCCGCCTCTGTGAAAATAAGAAGGCGGTGGTCATTGGCCCCGGCCTTGGAACATTCAAGGAAACCCAATCACTCATCCTCAAATTGATCAAAGCGATTGACCTTCCCATGATAATCGATGCCGATGGACTAAATGCGTTAGCCACTCAACCCAAGACCCTTCCGCTCTCCAACCGATTCATGGTACTCACCCCTCATCCCGGTGAGATGGCCCGATTGATTCATACCACTGTTAAAGAAGTTCAGGAAAATCGAATCGGGGTTACAAAACAGTTTGCTCAATCCAGCCATGCCTATGTGGTATTGAAAGGTTACCGAACGCTCATTGCCACTCCAAAGGGAGAGGTTTACATTAATCCGACCGGAAACGCAGGAATGGCCACCGGAGGAACTGGAGATGTTTTGTGTGGAATGATGGGAGGACTTCTCTGTCAGGGAATGGATCTGCTTTCCTGCCTCCAAGCATCGGTCTATCTCCACGGCCTTGCAGGGGATGAAGTCGCCCAGGAACTTGGCGAAAAGTCTTTGGTTGCTACCGATATTATCCGGAAGATCCCCTCGCTCCTCCATGGCGGGATTTGATTCCATAATAGAAGTTTGTTAGGATTGGATAAATCGGAGTGCTCATGGACATGAGAAGTGAGATCAAAAAGTTGGCCCGCATCGAACCAAGTCCCTATCCTTTTATCTCTCTCTATTTGAATACTCGGTGGGACTCCGAACAACAGCGAGAGCGTATTCGCCTCTTTGTCAAAAACCAATTGAAGAAAGGGGTGGAAGAGGTCAAAAAAAAAGAGAATTGGGAAAAACTCTTTCCCGAAGATCAGCAACGGATCGAACGATTTGTAGAAGGGCTGGTCCGCCGTTCTTATGAGGAGGGAGTGGAAGGAATGGCTATTTTTTCCTGCAGCGCCAACGATCTCTTCCTCACCTACCCCTCCATCATCCCCTTTGAAAATAAATTCTTTCTTTCCGATCAACCGGTCCTTAGTCCCCTGGTGCGCCTTTCCTCCCAATACCAAGATACCCTTGCAGTCATGGTCGAAACGGATTCAGCAAAACTTTTTGAAATGGCTCTGGAGGGACTGTTGGCCGAATTTTCAATAGAGAATGAGGTCCCGGGCCGCCATGATCAGGGAGGCTGGGCCCAAATGAGGTACCAGCGACATATCCGGGATCACATCAATAAACACCATAAAGAAGTCTCCGAACAATTGATTGAACTCTTTGACACAGGAAAATGGAAGAGAGTCGTCCTCATCGGCCAGGACCGAACCCTTGCCAATTTTAAGAGTTTCCTTCCAGAACGGGTTAAACAGAAGATCGCCGACACCTTTGCCATCGATTTTTCGGTAGAACGCTCCAAGATCTTAAGGCAGATCGTTGAACGTCTCTTTGAGAGGGAAAAAGAAGAGGTTGCCAGAGACATTGAGGGCTTAAAAGAGAAAACACCGGCACGAGCAACCTTAGGTTTGAATGGAACCCTGGAAGCCCTGAACAAAGGACAGATACAAATCCTTTATCTTCTATCATCGTTCAATCTTCCAGGACAGTTCTGCCCCCAATGTAGAACCTTAGATTGGTATCGTCCGCCACTCCCTTCTCAAAACACTTGTCTTTTTTGCAGGGGAAACGTAAAAGAAGTTCCGCTGGGAGAAGAAATGATGAGATCGGTCCTCCGGCAAGATGGGGAGGTTCGATGGATGGATGATCATATCGTTTTAAAGGAGCATGATGGAGTGGGAGCCACCTTAAGGTTTCCTGCCGCTCGTTCTGCTTCCAAATAAAGGAGCCTCGCATGTTAGTTGAAATGAAGGTGAAGTTCTTGACGTTCGATTCCACCTCAAATGCCTTTGTCGTCCTTCTCATGGATCTGGCCAACAAAACTGGACTCCCCATCTGGATTGGCCCCTTCGAGGCAAATGCCATAGCGATGAAATTGAAAAAGATTGATTCCCACCGACCGATGACTCACGATCTCATCCACAGCGTTTTAAAAACTCTGGACTCCCGGGTCATGAAAATTGTGGTCAATGATTTGAAAGATAATACCTATTATGCGTTGATCCACCTGAATCGAAAAGGGCAGGAGATTATCATCGATTCTCGCCCCAGTGATGCCATTGCGATTGCCCTTGCGGTGGATGCCCCGATCTTTGTTTCAGACGAAGTCATCGAAAAGGCACAAACCATCGACTTTGAAAAAGACGGAGATCAATTGAAGGAATGGCTTGAAAACCTCAATCCGGATGATTTTAAGTATAAAGCTTGAAATTGGAACGGACCAAACTCCAAGCACCCATAACCAAACCATTACCCCTACCCCATCTTCCAACGATTGTCCCTGCCCTTGTGATGTGGTCATGGGGAGTTTGATGAGGGTGATGGATCTAACTGATGATGCTTCATTCCCGAAGTCCTTCACAAACCATACGCATCGGCAAACAGCTTGGGCGTTTCCTTCGGCGAGGAGATGTCGTCGCTCTGGTGGGAGAACTGGGCACAGGAAAGACACAGCTGATTAAGGGGCTTGCGCAGGGGATCGGGTTTAAAAAATCGGCTTACATCTCCAGCCCTTCTTTCACACTGATTAATGAACACCCTGGAAAGATCACCCTTTATCATATGGATCTCTATCGAATGGAAGAGGAAGAGGCAAAAGAATTAGGATTAGAAGAATACTTTCAAGGGGATGGAGTAACGGCCGTTGAATGGGCTGACAAGATACCCTCTTTACTCCCAGGTCAACTCCTCTGGATTCATTTGTATTATACGGGGAAACAGACCCGATCCATTGAGTTAGTTCCGTTAGGGGAGAGGTATGAAGCACTGTTGAAACAATTCAGTTCAGAGTTTGGAGTGAAACACTGAATCAATGTCAGACGGACTTCTTCAGACCCTGAACTCCTTACTCCGAACGACCATAAGGGGAGGTTGGCTATGGCTTTGGTGGTTCAAAAGTATGGTGGAACATCTGTTGGGGATATTGATCGTATTCGAAATGTGGCAAGAAGGGTGCTCCGGACCCGAGAGGAGGGGCATCAGGTAGTCGTTGTCGTTTCGGCCATGGCTGGAGAAACAGACAAACTGATCCGTTTGGCTTACCAGATGACCCCCGAACCCGACGAACGAGAGATGGATGTCCTCATTTCTACAGGCGAGCAGGTCTCCATTGCCCTGCTGGCGATGGCTCTCAAATCAATGGGTTGTGATGCGAAATCCTATCTTGGATTCCAGATCAAAATTGCGACGGACAGCGCCTTCGGCAAAGCCCGTATCACCGGAATCGAGTCAGAGAAGATGCTTGAGGATTTAAAGAATGGGAAGGTGGTCGTCGTGGCTGGGTTCCAGGGTGTGGATGAATCCGAAAATATCACCACCCTTGGCCGGGGAGGTTCTGATACAACCGCAGTGGCGGTAGCCGCCGCCCTTCGGGCAGATATCTGTGAAATTTACACCGATGTTGACGGCGTTTATACCACCGACCCGAATATCTGTTCCAAGGCGCGTAAACTCTCTAAGATTTCTTATGATGAGATGCTTGAAATGGCAAGTCTGGGAGCCAAGGTACTTCAAATCCGCTCGGTCGAATTTGCCAAAAAATATGACGTTCCCATTCATGTTAGATCGTCATTCAACGATAACCCAGGAACGATTGTATGCAAGGAGGAGAGAGAGATGGAAAGGGTCGTTGTTTCAGGGGTGACTTATAATAAGAATGAGGCAAAGATTGAGGTCATGCGACTCCCAGATGTTCCAGGAGTGGCGGCCAAACTCTTTAAACCCATTGCTGATGCCAATATCGTGGTAGACATGATCATCCAGACCTCCAGTACGGAAAAGGGATGTGCCGATGTGGCTTTCACGGTTCCGAAAACCGACTTCTCCAAAGCGTTACAAATCGTTCGGGACCAGGTCAAGGAGATTGGCGGACAAGAAGTTCTTTCCGATGAAAACATCGCCAAGGTATCGATCATTGGCGTGGGAATGAGAAGTCATTCCAATGTGGCTGCCCAGATGTTTTCGGCTCTCGCCAAGGAGGGGATCAACATCCAGATGATCTCCACCTCGGAGATTAAAATCTCCTGTGTGATTGATTCGAAATATACCGAGCTCGCTGTGCGAGCCCTTCACGACGCCTTTGAGCTGGACAAACCCACGGTGACAGAAGAAAAATAATCAATCGTCCATAACCAATGGACCCTGATCATGTCTATATGGGAGAGTCAAGATTGAATTCCTCTCGATCCATAAAAATTTATGACACAACGCTCCGGGATGGGTCTCAGGCGGAGGACATTGCGTTCTCGATGGAAGATAAGATTCGGATCACCCAAAAATTGGATGAACTGGGAATCCACTATATCGAAGGAGGTTGGCCCGGCTCTAATCCGAAAGATCTTCAGTTCTTTCAGGAAATTCGATCTCTCTCTCTTTCGAACGCAAAGGTGGTGGCTTTTGGCAGCACCTGTCGGGCTGGCCTATCCCCTGAGGAAGATCTGAATCTCCAATCACTGATTAACGCGGGAACACAGGTGGTCACGATCTTTGGGAAATCCTGGGACCTCCATGTGCTGGAAGCGTTAAACATCAGCCTGGAACAGAATCTGGAGATTGTTTCTCAATCAATTCGTTTTCTAAAAAAAAGAGTCCCCGAAGTCATCTTCGACGCAGAACATTTTTTTGACGGGTTTAAAAAGAATCCTGCCTATGCACTCTCCGTGCTGAAAGTAGCTCAGGACTCCCAAGCAGATTGGATCGTCCTCTGTGACACCAATGGAGGGACTCTCCCCCATGACCTCCAACAGGCCATTCGAGAGGTTCGAAAGACGATTTCCCGTCCTCTGGGCATCCATGTTCATAACGATTCGGAGTTGGCCGTTGCCAACTCTCTTCTCGCAGTCCAGGAGGGAATCACTCAGGTTCACGGAACGATCAACGGCTATGGAGAACGATGTGGTAATGCCAATCTCTGTTCCATCATCCCCAATCTTAAATTGAAGATGGGGGTGGACTGCATCAGCGAGGTTCAACTCCAAAAGATCACCGAGGTCTCTCGCTTTGTAGCAGAACTCGCAAATCTCCCCCATCCCAAGTACCTCCCCTATGTGGGCAACAGTGCTTTTGCCCATAAGGGGGGGGTTCATGTCAGTGCCATCCGGAAAAGTCCACTGACCTATGAACATATTGTGCCCGAGCAGGTTGGAAACCGTCAGAGGGTCCTCATCTCTGACCTTTCCGGAGAGTCAAATATACTCTACAAGGCGGCGGAGTTCGGGATCGACCTCGAAAGCAAAGACCCTAACATCCGAACCCTCCTGGAGAATCTCAAACAACTCGAACATGAAGGATTTCAGTTTGAGGGTGCAGAGGGGTCATTTGAAATTTTAATGAAAAAGGCTCTTGGAAGACATAAAAAATTCTTCGAGCTTCTGGGGTTTCGCGTAATCGTCGAGAAAAAAGAGGAGAACCATTCTTTTTCTGAGGCAACGATCATGGTTCGCGTCGGCGATCAAATCGAACATACCGCCGCTGTGGGAAATGGACCGGTCAATGCCTTGGATCATGCCATCCGAAAGGCTCTTGAAAAGTTCTATCCCGAACTTAAAGAAGTGAAGCTGTTCGATTTCAAAGTGAGAATCCTGACTACGAAAGATGGAACCGCTGCTCGAACCAGAGTCCTGATTGAATCCGGAGACCAACAGTCTAAATGGGGAACAGTGGGAGTCTCTGAAAATATCATTGAGGCCAGTTGGCAGGCCCTCGTGGACTCGATTGACTACAAACTCCTGAAGGAAGAAGACAGTTAATCCAGGATGTTGCATCATTTCTTTTCAAACGGGCAAGGGCGATCCGTTCGGAAAGGCTTCAAGGCGAATCTCTTTCCGTATCGATACAACCGTTTCGTTTCCCTGCTGGAATTCGCTTTAAGTGAAGTCCCCCGCTCTCCATAACATGATAAAAAACGCCATTAGAAGTCTTGGAGGGCGGATTGTCCTTCCCCGTTTTTGCGACGGGAGGGTTAATCCATTTCGGATTTCGGAATGCGGATTTTGGAATTCATAAAACAGAAGTTAAAATCCTTTTTTACTTCGCAATCCGCACTCTCTATTCCGTATTTTTCAATAAGCCAGCAACTCTTCCTCTTCGTTTTAGCCCTTTTCCTCTTTAGTCTTTTCTACTTCAAATTTCACCCCCCTTCCCCTTCTCTCCCGGAAGCAGTCTGTAAAGAATTTGTGGTAGAGGTTGCGGGAGAGGTTTGGAAACCCGGGGTCTATCTCTTCCAACATTCACCCTCTCTCAAAGAGGTCATCGAGAAGGTAGGCGGCCTAAAGGGATCGGCTTCGATTGATCCAGATTTGTCTAATGAAGTTCTCAAAACCGGAACGCTCATCACGATTCAAAAGATATCCCCCTCTCTACTGGCAGGAGTGGCAAGAAGCGAAGGGGAGCAGATCAAAATAAAAATCGGAAGGATGGATGCCAATAAACTGCTCGTCTTCAATATCCCTCTTGACCTCAATCAGGTCACCATCGAAGAGCTCTACCTGATCCCGGGGATTGGAGAATCACTCGCTCAAGAAATTATTGCCTATCGACAAAGAAGAAAAAGGTTCCACTCCGTCGACGAGCTGAAACAGGTGAAAGGAATTGGAGAAAAGAAATGGAAGGAATTTAAAAAATATTTTGCTGTCCATTAGTTTTAATCAGATGTCCCCCCCTCTCAATTTTTTAATTTAAAACTCAATCGTTTTGACTTAAGTCAATGATTTTTGCCATTTTCAGAGAGATCTTTTTTTTAAAAGAATCAATCCATTCCTTTGTGAAACAGAACTGAAAAGGAGGACTTTATGGAGAAGAAAGCAGCGAGAAATTTCTTCATCTGGGGGACGGTCATCTGTTCGGCCGTCTTCATCTGGCTCACCATCGACACCCATTCGACCATTCCGAAACGCACGAATACAGACAAACTAACCGATGAGGTCGTTATGGGAAAGAGGGTCTGGCACAAATATAATTGCAATGACTGCCACACGATCCTTGGGATCGGAGCCTATTATGCTCCAGATATGACTAAGGTTTATTCCTCCAGAGGAGACACCTGGCTAAAACAATTTTTAAAAAACCCGGATTCCCCTGACCCTCATCGACGAAAGATGCCCAATCAGAAACTTACTGACGACGAAATCAATAAGTTGATTGCTTTTTTGAAATGGGTGGATGCTATCGATACCAACCAATGGCCACCCAAACCAATCACAGTAGCTAAGATCACTGGAGCCCCTCTCGAGGAAACGGCCCAGATTTTAAAAGGGAAAAATGTTTACAATCAGAATCGGTGCGATCTCTGCCATCGGATCGGAGGACAGGGAGGAGTCATCGGCCCTGACCTTTCTCATATCGGCGCAAAAAGGGATACTTCATGGCTTGCCCAGTTAATTAAAAACCCGAAATCGATTAACCCCGTAACTCAGATGCCAGCCTACCCTCAGCTTTCCGAAGATGAGGTGCAGGCCTTGGTGAGTTTTCTGGCAGGGCTCAAATAATTCTATTAATGAGTTTGGAGTTGGGTGACAAAAAAGCACTCCGAACTAAAAACTCCGACCTATTTCTAATAAAAGGAGGAACATATGACTTACGAATCACAAAAAGTAGCGATTAAATACTTTGTCATCTCTGCGGTTTTCTTTGGTCTCCAGGTGATCTTGGGACTTCTCCTGGCAGCCAAATATGTCTGGCCCGATCCTCTTATTGGCCTCCTTCCCTTCAATACCGCAAGAGCCATCCATACCAATCTTTTAGTGGTCTGGCTACTCTTTGGATTCATGGGAGGGGCTTACTATATCGTCCCGGAGGAATCCGGAACAGAACTCTACAGCACAAAGCTTGCCAATCTACAGTTCTGGCTTCTTCTCATAGGCGGTTTGGTCGCTGTGATTGGATTTCTTTTTGGTTGGACAGCTGGAAGGCCTCTTCTCGAATTACCCGTCGAATTAAAATGGGCCATTGTTGTGATTGCCCTTATCTTCATCTTCAATATCTTCATGACTATGATCCGGACCAAAAAGTGGACTGCTATCCAGGGCATGCTCTTGGGTGGCATTGTCATGCTTGCGGTGATGTGGCTGTTCGGAATTCCTTTTTTTAAGAATCTCACCCTCGACTACTATTACTGGTGGTGGGTCGTTCATCTCTGGGTAGAAGGAGCCTTTGAATTGATCGCCGCTGCCATTATGGCCTTTGTATTGCTCAAGTTGACCGGTGTGGAACGACAGGTCATAGAGAAATGGCTTTATATCGAGGTTGGGCTTGTCCTGATTACAGGAATCATTGGAACAGGTCATCATTATTACTGGATCGGGACTCCAGAATACTGGCTCTGGTGGGGAGGAATCTTCAGTGCCATGGAACCTCTTCCAATCCTTTTCATGGTCTTTGATACCCTCAACCACGTACGACATCGCAAGCTTGAGGTCAAAAACCGCCTGGCCCTTTACTGGGCGGTTGGTTGTGCCATCTTCCATTTTATCGGTGCAGGTGTCTGGGGTGTGATTCATACCCTTCCCCAGGTGAACCGCTGGACTCATGGAACACAGGTCACAACCTCTCATGGTCATATGGCGTTTTTTGGGGCCTATGCCATGCTCGTTCTAACCATCGTCTATTTTGCCCTTCCCAGATTGAAAGGATTGGAACAATTTAATCAGAAAAAGGGGTTCTGGGCCTTCTGGATCACAACGACTTCCATGATGGTCATGGGACTTGCCTTCGGAGCAGCGGGGCTGATTCAATCTTATTTTCAGAGAGGGTTGGGGATAGATTTTCTAACAGTTCAGGGATTTATGAGGCCCTGGATCATTGGGGTGTTCTATACAGGCATTGCCTTCCTGATTGGAACCCTTGTGTACGTCCTTGATGTAATAGGTCTGGCCACAAAGGAAAGCAGTTGAGTTCAAATAAGAAGGATGGGAAAAAGGTGATATGTCAACGGTGATCGCAGATACCATCGCGATGGTAAAGGAAAAGTCTCCTGCCCCACTCGAAGAAGTTCGGGTGGGAGATCTGGTGATCGGAGTCTTCTTCACGGGCGTAAAGCTCTCAAGCGGCCATGCCGGTTGCGCCTTTACGCCCATTGGAGAAGTTCCCGAGGCGGTCTGTTGCCCCACCTCTGCGGCCAGAATGCCGTCGGCTGGAAATCTGGACGGAAAATCTGCTTCTGAAATCGTTCCTTACTCACTTGACCCTAATGTATTGAAAAGCGCCATTGGCATTGCAACCCTCAATGGACTTTCTCAATGGATCATCGAATCGGAAAACCCAAAAGACTATCAACTAGTTGTAGATAAGGATGGTTTCGACTTGCTTCACATCCAGCCTCGTGAAACGGTCTCATTGATCGGGGCTTTTGGTCCCTACATCAGGAGGCTGAAAGCCATGGGAAACCCGTTTTACATTATCGAGAAGAATCCTTCAGCCCTGAGACCAGAGGAGATCAAATATTTTAAACCAGATTCCGAATTGAAAACAGCCATTGAGAATTCACAGGTGGTGATCATCACTGGAACCGCCATCGTCAATCATACCATTGATTCAGTTCTGTCATGGATCTCCAACGAAAAACGCACAGCGATCATAGGTCCCACCGCCAGCCTTCTCCCTGATGCCTTTTTCACGAAGGGCGTTAGGGTAATGGCAGGCATTCGGATCCTGAACTCTGATCGGATGCTAAAGCTTCTGAGGCAGGGAGGCTCCGCCTATCATCTCTTGAAGGAATGTGCGGAGAAGATTGCTTTTGTTAGGTGAAGATCCTTGATGAAAAGCGACCTCCTTTTTCCTCCTGCTCATCATGATGACATGGATGCACCTCATGGTTGATGACGCTCTCTTTTTTTCCGGGTAGAAAAACAAAGAGAATAGGTTTGGAGAATACGTCTATTCAAACCGGTTTCCAGCACCAGTTTTTACAGGGAGTTTCACGCTCTTTCGCTTTAACCATCCCCCAGTTATTGAAGCCCTACGCGGGGTTGTGACCAATGCCTGCTTATTGTTCAGAGTGGCAGATACACAGAATCCATCTTTGCCCTGATAGCAAAGAGGTTAAAGTTTCAAGAAAATGCGTAAGAGGAATCATCTGGACAACTCCCTTCACCGCAACCCATAATACTCTATTAAGAATTTTATTTTTTAAGTTCAAGGGGACTCCCCGCCCCACATTCCACTGGATCGTTCCAACTTTGGTGTTTAAACAATTTAATTTAGAAGGTGCCAAGCTGACAGGCGCGGACCTTGAGCCCTAAGGTTTCGCAGGCGGTTGAGATGGCTTTCCGCTCTATACCCAATCGATCGGCAATCGCCCAGATCGAAGCGCATGTAACCCTTCCCCCTTCAACGACTTCTTGAAGAGCCCTTTCGATCTCCATCGGGACAGACCCGGCCGGATGGATGTCTTTGCCGTGGTTCGGTTGATTACCCCAACCAAAGAGGCCAAGTTGACATTTTTTGATCTTTACTCCCAGTAAATCAGCAGTCTTTCCAACCTCTGAGAGGCTGACCTTCAGCTCTTTCGAAATCTTTTCAGCCATTCCACAGGCGAGCTCACGGCCGGGGGATTTTTCCTGAATCATTCTCGCAATCTCTTCGTTCGGTTTGGTTCCTGCCGGATGTTTTGAGGCATACTTTCCAGAATATTCGTGGGTCATATTCTTCATACCTCCTTTGAACTGAATCTCTATTCTCCCTTACTTCATAAAGCCTACCCTGATTAGATTTTTTTGACTTAAGTCAAAAGTTTATATTTGAAGGATGGCTATAATGAGTTGAGTTATTTTGTATGAAACCAAAGGCTTGAGAATAAGCATTGTATTTAATTTACAATTTCATTATAAATAATGTTAAACGCTTATTCAACCTATCCGAAAGGAGGTATGAAAACCTTTTAGACAAAAAATTTCAGAAAATCTATTTTGTTACAAATTGTCGGAAAGGAGGAACGTAAAACATGAGAAACAGATTACGCCTTGCCCTTTTCATTTTTTTGGGGACCTTTTTGTTATCCCCGACAACAAATGCACAAATTTGTGTGGAATGCCATAAGAGAGTAACCCCTGGAATTGTAAACGATTGGCAACTGAGCAAACATAGTAAAAATAAGATCGGATGCGCAGAATGCCACGGCTCTGAGCACAAATCCCGCCAAGATGTTGCAAAGGCCAAGATCCCCACACCGGACACCTGCGCGACCTGTCATGACAAACGGGTGAAGGAGTTTAAGTCTGGAAAACATGCTCATGCATGGACGGCGATGAAAGCCATGCCCACGGCCCACTGGCAGCCCATGTCCTTAATGGAAGGAATGAAGGGGTGTGGGGGATGCCATAAGATTGGAATGAAAACCGAAGCGGAAATAAAGGAGTTGAAAAAAAGCGGAGCCGGATTTGGCCTCGCTTCCTGCGATGCCTGCCATACGCGACACACCTTTTCCGTGGTAGAAGCAAAACAGCCCCAGGCTTGTCAGACTTGCCATATGGGGTTTGATCATCCTCAATGGGAGATGTACTCAGGCTCAAAGCATGGAGTTCGTTTTCTTTTGAAACAGAATAAGACGCTCCCAGCCACTGCATCGGCACCCACCTGTCAGACCTGTCATATGCAAGAAGGAAGTCATGAAGTGAGAACGGCATGGGGTTTTCTGGCGGTTCGACTGCCCATGCCGGAGGATAAACAATGGGCAGCGGACCGAGCAACGATCCTTCAAGGACTCGGTGTGCTCGATCCAGATGGAAAACCCACGGGACGACTTGAAGCGGTAAAAGCCGCTGACTTGGCCCGATTGACTCAAGAAAGCTGGCAAAAAGAACGTGACAAAATGCTGAAAGCATGCAACCAATGTCATTCCATCAATTTTGCAAAGGCTGAACTGGAAAAAGGGGATCAAATCATCAAGGATGCGGACCGTGTGATGGCGGAAGCCATTCGCATTGTGGCTGATCTCTACAAGGATGGCATCCTTCCCAAACCTAAAAATTATGCTTATCCATTCCCTGACCTTCTTACGTTTCACGATGCTCCGACCACCATCGAGCAAAAACTCTTTGTCATGTTCCTCGAACATCGAATGAGAACCTTCCAGGGAACATTTCACGCCAATCCCGACTATGCCTTGTGGTACGGTTGGAGTAAAATGCAACAGAGCCTGACAGAGATTAAAGAGAAGGCTGCGGATCTGCGTGCTAAAACGAAAAAATGACTTCATGGGAGGAGTTTCCTTTCTGGGAACTCCTCCCCCCCTCATTTCTCCTCTTGCGTTCACCCTTTTATTCTAGTAAAATGAATTGCCCATGAAGATCATAGGCCTATTTCTTTTAGGGGGGTACCTTTTATTCTTACCCTTTTTCTCCCACGGAACCCCCGAATATGCCGAGCAGACGACCTTCGACTGTCTGCATTGCCACGTCGATCCAACAGGGGGAGAATTAACCAAAGAGGGAGAAGGCTTTAGAGAAGACTTGCAGGCAAAGGGGCAATACCGCCCTCTCCGCCCCTTTCAAAAGGGGATCAGGCTGATCATCGGTTATTTGCACCTCCTGACCGCCATCGCCTGGTTCGGAACCATTCTCTATGTTCACATCCTCCTCAAACCCGCCTATGCCGCAAAGGGATTGCCGAAAGGGGAATTGATCCTGGGCTGGCTTGGGATCTTCCTGCTTACCGCAACAGGTATTCCCCTCACCATTGCACGGATTCCGGCCTGGGAAGCATTTTATACGACCAGGTTTGGAATGCTTTTGGGCATTAAACTGATCCTGTTTTTCATCATGGTAAGCTCCGCTTCCATCGTCACGTTCGTCATCGGGCCTAAATTGAGGAAAAAAATAGTTCAGCTTCCTCTTGAGAAAAAGAAAGAATATACGGCAGACGAATTATCACGTTTCGATGGAACGGACAAAAAACCAGCCTACATTGCTTATAAAGGGAAAATTTATGACGTCAGTTCCAGCAGACTGTGGGTGGAGGGAAATCACGTCAGAAAACATCTGGCAGGCAATGATTTAACAGAAGCCCTCGGCACGGCTCCTCATGGAGAAGAAAAAATTATAAAAATGCCCCTTGTGGGAGATTTGATATCAGTGGCCACAAAAAAGAAGAAAACATTACCTGAGAAGGTGTTTTATTTCATGGCTTATGTGAACCTGATCTTTGTGTTCCTGATCACTTTCATCATCGCACTCTGGCGCTGGTGGTAATTCTTTTACTCTTCCGGAGGCGTTACCGTTTCCCCCAGCATCCATTCGTATCCCAAAGCCGCACGCCATTCGAGCATATCCCGCCTGAATGTCTCGTAATCTTTCTGCACCGCCTCGTACAGCCTGGCATTTTCAAGGGCAATAGCTCCAAGGTTGGCCACAGCAGCGGCAAAATACATATCGTCCAGGTTGAAATACCTCCGTTCTCCTGAATAGATTCGAAGCACACCAATGATGTCTTCCCTCAGCATCATGGGAACGGATAAGATAGACACAATGCCCTCTTTCCCGGCCTGCTCCTGATACTGAATCCGTGGATCTACCGTTGCATCCAGAACCGCCACGGGCTTGCCTTCTAAGGCTTCGGAAATACTTTTATCGGCAGATACCGGGCCTTTTCTCACATACCAATCACTGAGTCCGTAGGCTGCTGTATGAAGCAATACCTTTCTGTCTGGCGAAAGAAGCATGATCGAGCATCCTTTCGCTCCCATGGCTTTAGCCATGCCCTCGACCAGAGACTGGAGGATGGACTCAGGAGCGCGGGCTGAGTTAATGTTTGCAGCCAGCTCATAGAGACTCGTAACATATTGCTCCCTATTGCTTTCCATAGTTACACCCCCTTTCATAAAATGGTTTTTCAGGGAATAAATAAGCCGTGAGGATCATTATCCCACGGCTCAACATATTGAGGGCCGTGGTAATATTTCAACTACCCACGGCCCTCGCTGATGAATCTATTTTAACTATTCTTTAGTGATCAGCCAAAGACAGTGGGTAAACTTTTGTTTGATAGAACCTATAAAAGCCACCACCACTGTTGAGATGAGAAACACGAAGCTGACCCATTTTCATGCACTAACTTTTAATTTGATTCTACTCTTTTGGACTTCAATGTCAAGAAAAATTTTTTTTCACATGTGAAATGATTCACTCTTTTTATTCTTATCGATGGCTTGTGGAAGTTTTGGATTACATCTTCTCCTTCAACTCCAGTGCCTCGTTGATGAGTTTGGTCACCTGGTCAAAGTTGAAGGGTTTGGAGATGATGAGGTCAATTCCATTTTCGCTCATCTTCTCTTTATTTAACTCCATCCCCCACCCGGTGATCATGGCCACTGGAACTTTGGGGTTTAATGCTTTTAATGCCTTTCCAACTTCCCAACCTGAAACCTTTGGCATACCAAGATCAGTAAAAACCAGATCAAAAGGTTCTTGTTTAAATTGTTCGATCCCCTCATCTCCATCAGATGCGACTTCAACGTGATGTCCCTTCGCTCTCAACATCCGGGACAAAACATCCCGCACAGCTTCCTCATCATCAATAACAAGGATCTTCGCTGGACGCACCAATCCCATTGGTTTCTCTAACTTCTTCTCTGTCTCTTTAACCTCTTCTCCGTAACCCATCGGGAGATGTAGAATGAAGGCGGTGCCTTTCTCGGGTTCGCTTTCAACCAGGATTTCGCCTCCATGCCGTTTGATGATTCCGTAGGAAACGCTCATCCCTAATCCGGAGCTGGTCACTCCTTTTGTGGTGAAAAAAGGATCGAAGATCTTTTTCCTGACTTCCTCGCTCATGCCTATCCCTGTATCTTCTACCCTTATCTCCACCCAATCTTCCGAATGAGGTTGGGTGGAAAGAGTGATTTTCCCTCCCTTAGGCATCGCATCGACGGCATTAAAAATAATATTGGTCAAAACCTCTCTGAGCTCGGAGGGGTTCCCAAGAATCGGAGGCACTTTCCCAAGGTGCTTAACCAATTCAATATGGATTCCTTTCTTCTGAGTCTGATCTTTCCATCGGGGTTCTGTAATGGCAACGACCTCATTGACAAGGTCATTTAACGAAAGAGGAATGAATTCTCTATCCCTTCTCTTCCCCGTAAACTCCTGAATGCGGCGAACAGTCTCGGCTCCATCTTTGGAGGCTTTTTCAATCGTTTTTAATCGCTCTTTGATTTCCTCAGGTCCATAATGCTCAAAGGAATGAAGCAGGAGTTGAATGTTCCCGAGTATGGCGGCAAGGACATTATTGAAATCATGGGCCACGCCGCTTGCCATTTCTCCCATCGCTCTTAATTTTTCAGCCTGAACCATCTGGTCCTGAGCTTGCTTCAATTCCTGGAGGGTCTGTTTCAAATCGGAAAAGAGTTGGGCGTTCTCAATGAAGATGCTCACCTGACTGGCAAAGGCAGCGAGGGCCTTTAAATCCTCTTCATCAAATCCGTACACCTCATTGCTCTCGACATCGAGAACACCAATCACTCTTTCCCTCACCTTAAGGGGAAAGGCGGCCTCTGACTTTCCTTCCGGAGAACCCGGGATATAACGGGGCTCCTTTGAGACATCTGGAACATAAAGAGGTTCCCCCGTGTTTGCCACCCAACCAACAATTCCATCTATTCCCACACGAAACCTGATATCCTTGACCTCTTCGAAATTTCGGCCAATCAGCTGCCGGATATAGAGTTCATTCTTATCTGCATCGATCAAGAGAATGGTACACAGAGAGTATCCCCATTGCTCTTGTAGGAGTTCCAAGGCTCTCTTAAGCAATTCATCGAGGTCAAGGGTGGAGGAAAGTTTCTTGCTGACTTCATAAAGCGCAGTTAATTGTCTTATTTTCGTTAAAGAATCCTCATAGAGTTTAGCATTTCCAATGGCAATCGCTGCTTGCTGAGCAAAGGATGAAAGGAGATCAATGTCATTTTCCTCAAAATGTTTATGAGGATTAGTGGAAGCAACGATCATGGCTCCAATGACCATTTCCCTCACAATCAGAGGAACGCCTAACACCTCTTTCAGATGGAAAGAGTCAAGTTCTAACAAACGATTCGGGTGAGTATCATAATGCTTATACACTACCGGCCGTTTCGTCCTTAAAACCTCTCCACCCAATCCTCTTGAGGTGGGAGATATCTCTTGACCGATTAACGTTTCGGTCAATCCTTTGGCAATGACATAAACATAAGTCTGTTTTCTGTTGTCCCAGAGAAGGATAGATCCTGTCTGGACTTTTAAAATTTCAATGGCACTTTTGATGATTTTTTCAAGAATGACTTTCAACTCAAGCTTGGAACCAATTTCTTGACTAATGAGATAGAGGGTTCTCTGCTCCTCAAGACGACGGACATTCTCGGTGTAGAGGGAGGCCCGTTCCATTGCCCCACTAATGATTTGTCCAATGGACTTCAAGAGATTTTGTGTCGAGGGCGTGAAGGGATAGTAATCCTTTAAAGCAATATTGAGGGTCCCGTAAATCTTCTCTCTCGATTTTAGTGGAACCACGGCAAGGGACTTCAACCCCTCTTCAATAGCAAAAGGAATGGCTTCAGGATAGTTTGGATAATCATCAATGAAGAGGGATTCTCCAGAGAGGGCAGCCTTTCCGGTTGCCCCTTCCCCCAATTTCAAACGTTTCATGCCTCGGGTAAACGCCATTGAAAATCCTCGATGGGCCACATAGACCAACTCGCCGGTCTTTTCCTCTAAAAGATAAATTCCCACCGATTGAATGCTCGTCATTTCGACGATCTTATCCAGACTCTTGTTTAAGATCTCATCAAAATCGATTGATTCGTTTACAGTCTGGCTAATGGCGTTGAGAATTGAAAGTTCTTGATTGAGCCTAACAATCTCTTCACCCTTTCTCCGCTTCTCCTTACCCTTCATGTGGAAACGTCTCCCTTTTACCTCACTCAAAATACCACTCTTGGTTGAAGCCTTTAACATCAGAGACGAGTTGCCCGATGTGGTTATCAATAATAAAGCAGTTCAATGAATTCACTCTACCAGAACCAACCCGAAGATATTCTGGATGTCTTCTTGAGTTTTCACCACCTGAATAGAATACCCGTTCCTCCTCGCCGTCTGAAACACATCCACCCCGCACGCTTCCATAGAGGGTCGTGCTTCCATGCCTCGTTGACAGGGAAGATTTACATCACATGCTTTACAGAGTCGACAAGGCCCCGAAGTCATACCCAACGCTTTATAATAGCCTTCTAAAAAAATGTCAATTTCGAGCCGTATCACCATCTCATTAAACCGTTTGGTCTCTTCCCTTCTCTTGTTTCTATCCGCAATCTGTCGGTGGATCAAAATGGCCTTCTGATAGGAATCGATTACTCTTCGGGTGATCTCTGGAGTGGGAGTATAGGGCGGACAGCAATGACTTCTCCCAAAACCCGAACATCCGAACTGGCACTTCAATCTCACCCAATCCGCTGTAACCACGGTGCCAGGATCGATCGCTTTGGCCCCATCTGCTCCTCTTTCCAGAGCGCATTGACAAAACTCCTCAACCGATCGCATTCTATTTCCTTTCCTCCCTTACCATCCTACAAGGAATGAAAATCTCATTAAACGCAAAGTATTGGGGTGCCCTTCCCTAATTTGGAAGCACTACTTTGTTCCACTCAATTCACGAACCTCTCGTTGCGCCTCCTCTCTCTCCTGACTTCCCTTTTCAAGCCAATCGAGAGAGGTTCGAAAGTGAAGGAGGGCACTTCGACTTTCCCCTCTTAACTTAAAATATTTGCCAAAATAGAAGTGAGAAAGGCCTTTCTGGCCTATCCTCCCATAAGCAGAGCCAAGACTATGATGGATCTCCATCCATTCGGGATGAGCCTTTTGGATTTTTAAAAAGAGCGGCAATGCCTCTGAGACATTCCCTTTCTCCTGATAGCATCTACCAAGGTAATATAAGGTCAGCAGATCTTCCTCACCACCCAGAATGTCTTGAGAGAGGGATTGGGCTGATTGAAGATGGTGAATGGCTTGCTCCAGCCTCCCCAAAAGAAAAGAAGCAATTCCAAGTTCTCTGAGGAGATCATGGTCATTGGAAGCCAAGAGATGTCCCTGTTGAAAGGCTTCAATCGATTTATCCAGGCGACCCATTTTCCGATAGCCAAGCCCCAGCCCATAATAATGATGGCTATTTTGTGGGTCAGCATTGACCATAGATTGGAAATGGTTCACCGCAACATGGGGCTCTCTCTCTTCGACAAAGGCTCTGGCCTGAATCTTTCTAAATGATCCTAAGCTCTTGAAGGGTCCAGAGATTTTAGGCACGGTTTGAATAAGGTTTTCCATCAATGAGATTCGGTTTTCAACAGCAGGATGGGTAGAAAGATAAGTGGGAACGCCTGGGCCTGAGGTTAGACGCACCTTTTGAATCTTACCCATAAAGGTGACAAGCCCTCTCGGATCATAACCAGATCGAATGAGATAATTCAGAGCGTTTTGATCTGCTTCAATTTCCATCTCCCGGGTATATTTCAGAGCAAGGGCTTCGGCAGTGGCCATTGCTGTAGCTGCCACAGCTTCAGAAGTTTTACCTCCTCCTCCTAACAGGGCACCTGCAATGACGGCTGCCATCGAAGCGATACTGAGCCGCTTTGAACGTTCGATCAGTTGGACAACATGTCTACCCATCACATGGGCGATTTCATGGCTGATGACCCCGGCGAGTTCATGCTCATTCTCTACAGTAACCAACAACCCTGTGGTTAAAAAAATGTGTCCTCCGGGGACGGCATAGGCATTAGGATCCGTCCCTTTGATGATATAAAATTTCAATTCGAAAGGAGTGGGGCCCGCATGACTGGCAAGGGAGTGGCCCATTTTGTTTATGGTCGTCTGCAAAATCAGATCCTTCACCCAATCAACCTGTTTCTCCATTTCGAGGAGGATCTGTCTGCCTAATTTTCTCTCGTCCTCCGTCGTCATCCCCCAGGAAACATGTGAAGGCAAGACGATGAGCAAGCAAACCAAAAACGAAAACACCCAAGAGGCAAGGTTCTTTGGATGGATCATCGGTCTCTTTTTCTTGACAAACCTCTAAATAAATCGATCTAATCTTAACACGTTCCGATGATGGCGACAATAAAAAAAACCCTATATATCCTCTCCATTTGGGTGGGGTTTGGATGGTGGGAGTAAGAGGATATATAGGGCTATAATCCTTTTTCGTCGAAGCCTGTAATCTGTTTTCGATTTCCTTCAAGGCGGATTAGTGTTGTAAACAAGGATGATAAATCGTCACGCCACTAATCCGATCTGCCCTCCATTGTAGCCAATTGAAATTCTTCCTTAAAAAGTTTCCTTCTTTCATTCGACCTCTTTTCTTCTCTTTCTTCTTTGGATAAGGACCATATCTTTCCCAGATGCTCTCTTTCATCTGCCCTCACCCCCTTTGGCTAAGTTTCGTTTAATGAAACGAAGATCCCTATTGATCAGGGTGACACACCGACGAGGACAAAACGATTAAATCCCTTTCCAATTTTTAATCGATTCATTCAAGTCTTGAACAATCCCGTAAAAACGGCGGACGTTCAATCTACTGCTGCTCTCGGGATGGAGGGGATAGATCCGTCCCCCTCCTGCGTTGGAGGCTTCTTGGAAATCGACTAATCTCCGTTTTTCCTCCTCTTTGATCCTTTCCAGTTCCATCCCATGCTCCAACTCCATCTCATGCTCTGTCAAGTGCCCATCGATCCAAGCCCAGTTCATTGGATAGACATCGGGATTGAGAATTACAGAATAGAAATGCCAGACGAGAATGGTTAGGGTTGCCAGGATCGCCTCGTAGAAATGGATGGCCCGTGCCACATCAAACGTCCACATGGGAAAGAAGAGGAGCCACTCTTCTTTAAACCAAAGGATAAATCCTGTGACGGTCATCACAATTGTTCCCCAGATGAGGCCTAAGTACTCAAATTTCTCTCTGAAATTAAACCGACCCATTTTGATTATTTTGGCGGGCCGATTGATAAAGAGGTTGTTCTTCAGAGTTTCCCAGAGATCTACAGCATCTTTAAAGGTTGGGATCATATCTTTGACAATCTGCCTTCCTCGTTCCGTAAAGGCGAGGTAGAGGAGGTGGTATCCTCCAAGGGTGACCGTAGCCACTCCGGAGAGCCGGTGGAGGAAACCTCGAAAGGTCATTCCTAATGGAACATCCGTGATGGGTGAAGCCCAGAAGGCTTCCGGATATTTCAAAGCAAACCCGGTGATGACCAGAATGGTAAAATTGATGGCAAGATTGAGATGCTGGATTCGTTCATTTAAGGTCATTCGAAGATATTTTCGAGCCATAATGATTCACTCCCTGAGTTAAGGCTTTCGATCAATGGTTTTTCTTAACCAATCGGTGAAATTAAAGAAGATCATTCCCCCAATCACAGAAACGATCAAAAAGATATAGGTCACCCGAACCCACCCCACCACTTTTTCACCAAAATCGCCTCCTTTAATATCAGGGAGGGTGTGTATCTTGCCTCTTGCGAAATTGAGGGAGGCTTTAGGGTGACATGCGCCACAGGTTTTTTGAAGATTATCTTTATGAATCATTGACTTTGGATCAGAGGAGGGACGGATATCATGGACGCCATGGCAACTTGCACAGTTGGCCGAAAAGGTATCTCCACCACGATAAGAGAGTCCATGAAAGCTATCGTAATAAGATTTCACAGGTTTTGTCGTAAACCGATACTCCCGGGTGATCTGCTCTGCCGCATGACACTGAGGGCAGGTGGTGATGGCTATCTTTCTTTCATGAACCGCAGAGTCTGGATCGGATCTTGGTTTGATTCCATGGGTGCCATGGCAGGTGGTGCAGGTGGGATGATTAGGTCTTCCTCTTGAGAGTCCAACGCCATGAACGCTTTCAGCAAATTGCTTGCTTTCTTCACCGTGGCATGCTCCGCAGGTCTGAACCAGATTCGTTCGATAAGTGGCCGATTTGGGATTGGACAGAGGAGTCACATAGTGATATCCATGACATTCTTTGCAAGAAATTTCTGCTTTTAAACGATGCACACTGGTTTGATAGATTTTCTCTGATTCCTCGTGGCAGGAACCACAATCAACTTTCCGATCAACCTTTTTTCCTTTCTTTTGTGCATGAGAATCATCAAGGATCTGGGTATGGCAATCTGAACAGGCTATAGAACCATGGACAGACTTTTTGAATTCTTCTTCGGATACGAAAAGAGATATTTTATTACCCCTTGAATCTGTTTTAGTCAGGCTTTTATCTCCATGGCAGGACAAACACATTGAGCTATCGCCCCAAGCGGTTGACGTCAACCCTGAAATCATGATTAAAAATAAAACGGATAGATATAGGCATACCCCAGCACAATTATATTTATGGATGATCTTCATTAAAGACCCCTCCCAAGGAAAGTAAGCTTTTTTCGTTTTTTGAAATGCATTTCATGTGCCAACGTTAAACCATTCCATTTATTAATATTATAATATTTTGATATTATTAAGATTTTTAATAAAAAATCCTTAATTTTTAAAGGCAAAATGTATATTTTTATTATTCTATTTGAATCGTATTATTTTGAGCAAAAATTCACTAATTAATAGAATTTATTGATTTTTAAAAAAAAATAAAAAAAATATACATTTATTTTAGCTAAAAACCTAACGTCCTTGCAAGAATTGAAAAGGCTATAATTGGAATTAACCAGCAGAAAAAGGCTATTATAAAACAGAGTGTTACATCGTCCGTTTCAATCTTCTTGATTTCACCGTATTTTACAACAAGAACCAGACCAAGGGCTGCAATTCCAATAACGACAAGAGACCAGCCCAAAATCAACCATTTAAAAAAATCCGACACTGAAATTCGCTCTTTCCTGGGATATTTACTCTTTTTCCGAAAATAACCAATACGGAGGCAAAAAGGGTCTCACTCGTCTCTCACCCTTAAATTATACTTTCTCATGAGAGCCTGGAAATTTGGCCGTAACATTCCAACTTCTTCTGCTGCCTTCGTCACATTCCATTGATTACGTTCCAACGCATTGATGACAAATGCCTTTTCTATCTCCTCCACCGCCTTTTCCCGGAGTTGCTTTTTAATTTCCTTCAGTTCTTCACTGGTCATGGGAACCTGTTTTTCAGTCCTGTCACCTTCCTGCTGGCCAGGCAGAATGAGGTGTTCGATGCGTACCATCTCTTCATCCATCATCACAACCGTCCGCTCGATGACGTTTTCTAATTCTCGCACGTTGCCGGGCCATGGATACTTCATCAATTTCTCCATTGCCTCAGGCGTAAAGCCTTTGATTGTCTTTCCCATCTCTTCGGAATACTTTTTTAGAAAATGGACCGCCAGATGGGGAATATCTTCCTGACGTTCTTTGAGGGGTGGAAGGATGATGGGAACGATATTTAATCGGTAATAAAGATCCTCTCGAAAAGTTTCCTCTTTGATCATCTTTTCCAAATCTTTATTGGTGGCTGCAATCAGGCGGATATCGACTTTCTTGGCTTTGGTTCCTCCCACAGGAGTAAATTCACGTTCCTGTAATACCCTAAGGAGTTTTGCCTGTATGGGAAGACTGATGTTCCCGACCTCATCGAGGAAAACCGTGCCTCCATCTGCGACTTCAAAGAGTCCTGGTTTGGTCGTCACCGCACCCGTGAAGGATCCTCTCACATGACCAAACAGTTCACTTTCAAGAAGATTCTCCGAGAGCACTGCGCAATCGACCGTGACAAACTGCTTGTCTCTCCTTGGGCTATTATAATGGATGGCTCTTGCAATGAGCTCTTTTCCGGTCCCGCTTTGTCCGTAGATCAGCACCGTACTCTCTGTGGGAGCGACCTTGGCGATAATCCGGTAGATCTCCTGCATCTTCTTACTTTTCCCCACGATGTTGTGGAAACCATATTTTTCTTGAAGCTCCTGCCTCAAATAAAGATTTTCTAAGAGAAGGTTTTTCTGCTCAATGGCTTTCTTAACAACAATGGTCACCTCATCAGGGGTAAACGGTTTGGGAATGTAGTCGAAAGCCCCTAATTTCATGGCTTCAACCGCAGTTTCAACGGTTGAAAATCCTGTTATCATGATCACAATCGTATCGGGATACTCTCTTCGTATGGTTCGAAGGACTTCCATCCCATCAATCCCTGGCATTTTGAGATCGGTAATAACAATATCAAAAGGATTCTCTCTCATTTTCGCAAAGGCTTCTGTCCCGCTGAGGGCAATCTCAACTTCTAATCCCTCCTCTTCAAGAATTCTTTGACAGCTTTCACAAACAATCATTTCGTCATCAACCACCAAGATCCTCGGGCTGGATGCCATGCCAATCTCCTCCTCACAACTCATTCACCAAAAGATCTTATCATAAAAGAGAGAGTTCTTTCAATCACCTCTCAAAGTCTATGTTCTTTTTAAGTTGGGTCACCATCAGAGCGGCAACAAAAGATGACAACATGCCTACCCCAAAGGCTCCTCGGAAAGATCCGGTATGGTCAACCACGAGGCCGGTCAACAGAGAATTGACCATTGCCCCAAGGCCATAAAAAATGGTCATGACTCCAAAAACGAATCCTGTCACCTCTTTTGGGAAATAGTCCCGAGTGCAAGCTCCATACATGGGCCAGATGGCCCCAAATAAGAATCCAAATCCTGCGATCCCTAGTCTCAAGGAAAAAAAGTTTCCTTTCACCAGAAGGATCCAAAGAATGCTCAAGGCTAGGGTAACATGAATGATGAACAGGGCTCTCCTTCTCCCAATAAAGTCTGAAAGCCACATCAGAAAAAAACCTCCCAGGATCCCGCTGGCAGCCATGATCGTAAGCAAACCTGAAGCTTTACCATGATCAACCTGCAACTCCACGACACTGTAGGTAACCAAAAAGTCTGAAATCATATAAGCGGCTAGGGAGATAAAAAAATAGGAGAGGCCCATCCACCAGAAGGTTGCTCTACGAAGAAGACTCCCAAAGAGATCTTGACGCTGGGGAGGGGAAAAAGGGACAGAGGGTTTTTCTGTATCTCCCCAGGGCTGAAGGGCCATCTCTTCTGGACCATTCCTAAGAAGAAAACCATTCAATAAGACCAATCCCCATCCCGCAATCCCTAAAAGAAACCAGGCCATTCTCCATCCCAGAGTTTCAACCATCTCCGGGAGGATCAATCCCATGAGACCAAACCCTATCGCATAACTGGGAGAGAGAATCCCCAAGGCCATGCCCCGCCTGGAGGCAGAAAACCACCTTTGAATCAAAGTCACCGTGGGGGTCCAGATGGCCGCTGCCCCTAAGCCAACCATACCATAGCAGAGGATGGCATAATGGAGGTTAGGAGCCAGTCCCATCAAAAAAGTCCCTGTCCCAAGAAAAAGGCAGAAGAAACTGATGACCCACCGCCCTCCTAATCGATCGGTCAACCATCCCATGAAAGGAGAACCAAGGACGTAGGCTAAAAAATAAGCGGTTCGGATCAGGCCTGCCTCAACCAGATTGATTCGAAGGTCTTGGATCATTTTAGGAAGAAGAATGGAGTAGGCACCTATGCGTATGCTATAGTTGACCAAAAGGGTAATAAAACTTGAGGCCAGAACAATCCAGGCCCAATGGAGTCGTGACGCATTTCTTCTTTCGCTAATGAATATTGCCCCCCCTGAGCGTCATATGAACATAACAAACTGATTGAAGATGCCTTAAGAATATTTTGATCTCTCCGGGAAAAAGCACCCTTTGGGTGGATCTCAATGAAACGAGGATCTGGCTTCTTTCTCTTCGACAAACCACCCCGTTCCCATTCCGAGGCTCATCTTCTAACCCTCTGCCAATGGAAAAAGCCTTTTTACCAGATCTCTCAGATTAAACAGAACAGAATCACCATTTCCCTGTCCTGTACGGTCCAGATAGAACGCCTTGATCCCGAGAGCCTGGGGTGCGAGATAATCGAATTCATAATGGTCACCCACATGGACAAGATCTTTCGGCTCTACCCCGAGAAGATCACAGATCTGTTGATAGAAGTGAGGGGTCTTTTTGACGACCTGAAAATCAGAGGTGGCGGAAAAGATACGGTTGAAATATCTTTCCAAGCCAGTGGTTTCCATGACCAGATGAATAAATTCTCTCCCTGCGTTCGACGTAAGCACCAATGGATACTTTGCTTTCAGATATTCTAAAAGGGGAGGAACATCCTCATAGGTCTTAATCTTATCAACATATCGTCTCATCAGGGTCTCCCAGGTCTCATCGAATTGAAAACGCCTGAACCAATATTTGATGTCATACCATTCGATGGCCCCTTCTCCTACCGTTTGGTACTCTTTGATCACCAACGCTTTTGCCTCATCAAAGGGAATCCCTCTCTGTTGTGCAAAAAGCTCCGGGATTCCACGTAACCAGACCCAATCTGTAAATTCTGGATCAACCAATGTTCCGTCCATATCAAAGGAAATGATCTTGGGCATCGTCCACGCCTTCCTAATTAAAACGAGCTGACCACAGGCTATATTCTTTCGATGATCACATCCCTGGCATCTTGAATCTCTTTTTCCAGATCGACGATCACAAGCGTCCGGATCAATGGATAAGCATTGGAAGTAAAAATCGTAATACACCGCTTTCCAAACATCAATGAGGGGGCATAGGGTTGATGCGAGCGGACCAGCACCTTTTTTTGATACCTATCCATTAAACGATTAAAATAGTCCTTTCCAAATTGAGGCCTTCCCCATGGATCACCCAGGAAATCCCCTTCCTCTTCAATGAAATCGCCCCACACCATTCTGTCCCAATTGGAGTCTCCCCACTGAATTTGATTCACCTCTTCGAGAGAAGATAATTCAGGGAGTGCACCATGAAGAGCCAAAAGGCCATTGGCAGATGTCGCGCAGAGAGGAAACTTGGAGAAGAGCCTTCCGTATCGCTCTTTCTTCTTCAACGGGATTGACTCCCAGAAATGGGCAGGGTGAAGTTCTTTCACCAGATAACCTTCATGATTCCCAGCAAGAAGAAAAAGTTCTTCCGGATGGTCAAGCTTCATGCGGAGCAGATAGACCACATTCTTTTCGGACTCTTTTCCTCGATCTACATAATCCCCTAAAAAGACGACTCGATAAGGTCTCTTCAAATATTGTTTTAGAACCCGCTCTGAAGCATCGAGGTCTCCATGAGTGTCTCCCACAAAGACCACCTTTCCCTCGGACGGAAGCTGAATCAGCTTCGGTTCTTTTTCGAGTAGGAGGTCTGCTGAGTCTATAAGATCTTCGAAGTTCATTAGTTATCGTCTATCCTCGATGACCTTTACGTGAACCTGCCGGCTTCTTGGCCCATCGAATTCACAGAAAAAGATTCCCTGCCAGGTTCCCAGAAGGAGTCGTCCCGATTCGATGAAGAGGGTTAAGGAAGTTCCCATGAGACTTGATTTAATATGCGCTGCGGAATTCCCTTCCGTATGGAGGTATCGATCTTCGAAAGGAACGATCTTATTGATCTCCATCTGAATATCTCTCGGAACACTTGGATCCGCATTTTCATTGATTGTAATTCCGGCCGTGGTATGGGGAACATAAAGGATACAGAGGCCCTCCTTGATCCCTGTCTTTAGTACAATTTCGGTCACCTGCCTCGTGATATCGATGAATTCTGTCTGTTTGGAACTTTGCACTTGAAGGGTCTTGACCATCTCTGCACCTCTCCAGGCATGGATCCTCTTTTATTAAATGTTCATACCACATCCACTCGATATTCTCAATAAAATGGAATACCTCAATGAAATAAATGGGCAGAGCAGGACCTTCATTTTTGATTGACACCTTATATTCCAATTTAGTAAATTTTTATCAGGGCATGGGCCTTTTCTAAGTCGGTATAATCAGGGGTGAAAAATCATGAAAGCGGCTTTTCGGATGTGGAGAAATATCAGGATGATCATCTTGGTGGCGGTCTGTGCCGCTATGTATTCAGCTGCCCTCATCGCCTTTAAGACGGCTATCCCTCTGATCCCTGGTTTTATCGAAGTCCGTATCGCAAATATCTTCCCTATGGTTTTCAACCTGCTCTTCGGTCCTGGGGCTTTACACGAGAATAGGGTTAGGATGGGGGTGGTGCTTGCTGGAAGAATCTGAGGCTATGTTTGCAAAACACCTGAATGCTCATGGGGCCAGGTTGAAAGAAACCATGAAAGAGATTATATAAAACGATGATGAACAAGAACAAAGAAATGTCCTATTTGGACCCAACGGACATCATCGATAGCGACCATCAAGAGGTCAGAGGTCTGGCTCAAGAGATTGCAGGTCGGCTAAAAGATCCCGTCGAAAAAGCCGTGAAGCTCTACCTTGCGGTCCGTGATGGTATTCGTTACGATCCCTATTCGCCTTTCTTTTTGCCCGAACATTACCGCGCAAGCTATGTCCTCAAGCGGGGCCGGAGTTTCTGTGTACCCAAAGCCTCTCTTCTCTGCGCTCTGGGAAGGGCCTGTGGGATTCCCTCCCGAATCGGACTGGCAACGGTTCGAAATCATCTGGCCACAAAACAGCTCATCGAATTTCTTGGGACCGATCTATTTGTTTCCCATGGATTTGTTGAATTCTATCTTGAGGGAAAATGGGTCAAGGCCACTCCCGCATTTAATCGGGAGCTCTGTTTGAGGCATCAGGTCGTTCCCCTTGAATTTAACGGCCGAGAAGACTCCCTGTTTCAACCCTATAATCTCGAAAACCAACGGTTTATGGAATACATAGCCATTGAAGGAACCTTTACCGATATTCCGGTTGACCATATTTTGACTGGATGGAAAAAGACCTACGGAGAGGAAAGGATCAACCGGTGGATCAAGAAATTTGAAGAGGAGGGAGACAGAAGTCTGTCCGATTTTGAGAGCGAAGAGGTCTTGAAAGAATAGAAGGATGAAATAGCTTGAATTATTGTTTCAAATCGGCTATGGTGGATACCCAAAAATGAAGGAGTAGGATTCCAATGTCTCAACGAAAAGTGGCAGAGATTCTAAAATTGATCGAGTTCCTCAACGAAGAGGTCAAAGAGCTTTCAAAAAGGTTGAGCAGAGTGACCCCCAAAGAGGTAAGTGAAAAGTTGGGGACCCTTGCCCTCATCCGAGAAAAGATCTTAAACTTGCAGATTGAGGTTCCTGCGGACCTTGAAGCCAAACTTTCCCAAATCTACCCATCGCTCGATAAAACCCGAATGAAACCCTCCTGATTCCCATTTCGGACTTCGGAATGGAGATTCCAGAATTCAAAATGACAAATCTCTATTCCTATCTGCAATCTAATAAAAGGCAAGGCTGGCAAAGGAGACAACCGATTGGGTTTCTGGGGTATAAGCCTGGCCGTATTTGAGGAGCCTGCCCTGAGGTCCTTGCATGACCCTGAGCATTGTATAGATGGCTGGAAGCCCACAGATTCGTTTCCGGTCCTTTTCTCTAACAATGAACTCAAAGAAGCCCTCTTCATCCCCCTGTTCCAAATGCGAAAGCATCTCCCGGTCCTCCGACTCCAGGGTCCTGAGCTCATCTTCCCCCATTCCTTCTGTATCTCCGAATTGAAGTCCCATATGGGCCAGATCTGCACTTGCCAGATAGCAGACCGTCCTACCGAGGGATGAAACAGAGGCGATGACCGCTTCGAAGAACTGACGAATCATGGGATCGTCCATGGGCGATCTCTGTGTTTCAATGGCTTCATGAAATGATCCACACAGAATGGGAACGATCTTAAGGGGGGTGGGTTCTGGAAACAGATATCGGAGAAAGACACATTGAAATTCAATGGAATGCTCGCTTCGGTGAACACCTTCGTCCATCAAAAGATCGTAAGAAGATTGCGATTGAATGGCATCAATGAGTTCACCATCCGTTTCCAGCCTCCCGAGGGGCGTCAAAAAGGCTTTATAAGTCAGGCAAAAAGGGTGGCTCATCAAGTGATGGGCGGTTCCAAAAATAACGAAGCAATCCGGTAAAGAGCTCTGCCAGACTTCCCGATGGGCAAAAGCATAACAGAAGCCCCCTCTCTGAAAGTCAATGTGAGGGGCAATGATTCCTTTCAAAAACCGATCCTCTCTTCGTTCCGGTAAGGGACCCGGACCTTCTGGTGAGGTGAAATAGGTGGAGAGTTGGACTTTTAGTCTCTGGGGGTCTTTTTCATAACTCTTGCCTGCAAATACAGCTTCCCTAACACGGGACCGTTTGAATGCCTCTTCCTTTTCGCGTAAGGCTCTTTCGTAGGTTTCTCCTTCAAGAAAAAGGGCGTCTTCGAGTTGATGGATGACTTCCTCGATCTTATCGGTAAAAAGAAATTCTCCAAACCTTCGCATATATTCTGCCTGAATATCGAGAATCGAATGATGCCCATCAAAGAGAGAAACAATGAAATAAAGAGGCGGGGGTAGGAAAAGGGCTTGTTCGCTAATATGAGATGGGTCCTGAAGGCAGACCCATCTTTGCCCAGACATCTGGACCGGGAAAATATTTAAAGGTCGAAGTTTGGGAAAGTCCACGCAACGAACAGAAGAACGTTAGGCAGTAACAGCCATTGTCCCGTGCTCAGCCTTTGAGATTTCAGGCTGTTTGAGCGCCAGTTCAATCGCTTCATCCATCCTCTGAATAAATTTAAAAGCCATTTGATTCCGAATGTGCTCAGGAATTTCCTCCAAATCTTTCTCATTCTTGGCTGGAAGGATAATCGTCTTGATCCCTGCCCGCATTCCTGCCAGAACCTTCTCTTTGATTCCCCCTACAGGGAGGACAAGTCCTCTCAAAGTTATTTCGCCGGTGAGTGCCACATCACTTCGAACCGGTTTATTCGTCAGAAGTGAAACAAGGGCGACAAACATGGTGATTCCTGCAGAAGGGCCATCTTTAGGAATGGCGCCCGCAGGGACATGGATATGGATGTCATGTTTAGCAAAGAAATCTTCTTCAATGTTGAGTTCCTTTGATTTCGAACGCACATAGGCTAAGGCCGCTTGGGCGGACTCTTTCATCACATCCCCTAATTGACCCGTCAACGTCAATCCCTTCTCTCCTCTCATCTTAGTGGCTTCGACAAAGATGATGTCCCCGCCTGTCGGCGTCCAAGCCAGTCCAGTGGCCACCCCTGGTTCAGACGTTCGCTCAGCCACTTCAGGAAAGAATTTCACCGGTCCGAGAAACTTGTGAAGAAGCTCAGGGGTGATAAGAACCTTTTGCTGGTTTGCTCCAGAAGCCACGTCTTTCGCAACACCTCGGCAGATGGCTGCGATTTCTCTTTCTAAATTTCTGACCCCGGCCTCGCGCGTATAAGAACTGATAATCACTTGAATCGCTTCGTTCTGGAACTCGATATGCTCGGGAGTCAATCCATGTTCCGTAATCTGCTTGGGAATGATGAATTCCTTAGCGATCATCATCTTCTGATCTTCGCTATAGCCCGGAAGTTCAAGGGTCTCCATTCGGTCTCTCAGGGCAGGAGGAATGGTGTCTAGGACATTGGCGGTCGTAATAAACATCACCTTCGACAAGTCAAAGGGAAGATCGATATAATGATCAGAAAAGGAGAAATTCTGTTCCGGGTCCAACACTTCAAGAAGGGCAGAGGATGGGTCACCACGAAAGTCCATCCCGATTTTATCCACTTCATCCAACATAAAAACCGGATTGTTAGAACCTGCCTTTTTTACTCCCTGAATGATGCGTCCCGGAAGGGCACCCACATAGGTCCTTCGGTGTCCCCGAATTTCGGCTTCATCTCTGACGCCTCCTAAGGAGATTCGAATGAATTTCCGACCCATCGCCCTTGCAATCGATTTCCCCAATGAGGTCTTCCCCACTCCTGGAGGTCCCACAAAGCAAAGAATGGGGCCCTTCATGTCAGATTTCAATTTTCTGACCGCCAGATACTCGAGGATCCTTTTTTTCACTTTCTCAAGATCGTAATGATCTTCATCAAGGGTTTTTTGAGCATTGAGGATATCCAGATTATCTTCTGTGGATTCTGACCATGGCAGTTCAACCAGCCAATCAAGATAGGTGCGAGCCACGGTATATTCTGCAGAGGCCGGTGGGATTTTCGATAGACGATCCAACTCTTTTTCGGCAGCAGTGACCACTTCCGGTGGCATCTTGGCTTTCTTGATCTTCTCCCTCAATTCTTTAATTTCGCTGGAGTGGTCATCCAATTCCCCCAATTCCTTCTTAATGGCTTTCAACTGCTCCCGGAGGTAATACTCTCTCTGAGTCCGATCCATATCCTCCTTCACTTGAGATTGAATCTTATTGCCCAACTCAAGGACCTGAACCTCTTTATTGAGGATGAGATGGACTTTCGTGAGTCGTTCCCGGACGTCAACCGTCTCAAGAATGCCCTGCTTTTCAGGAGTTGAAATGTTAAGATTGGAAGCGATCAGATCCGCCAGAATGGAAGGGGATTTAATGTTGTTGACCATTGAACCTAATTCCGAAGTCAAATAGGGGGCTAATTCAACTGCCCTCTGAAAGAGGTTCTTTAAATTCATCATCAATGCTTCAATCTCTACCCCTGTAACTATTCCCTCTTCCATTGTTTCGACTCGTGCCTTATAATAAGGATCTTTCTGGAAGTATTCTCTGATCCTGATCCTTGAAATCCCCTGGACGATGACCCGCTGACTCCCATCCAATTCTCGAATCATTCGTAAAATCAATGCGGCCACCCCGACTGAGTAAAGGTCACTCTCCTTCGGATCCTCAATCTCAGAACGCTTTTGGGTTACAATTCCAATAATGCGATTAGAATCCATCGCGTCGTCAATCAGCTTCACAGACCGCTTCCGGCCCACCATGATCGGAAGAATCAAATCCGGGTAAAGCACAGTCCCCCGAAGCGGTAGAATGGGAAGCTCGGATGGAACCAGGATCCGCTCTTCTTTCCCTTTTTCGTCCTTATCAGCGCCACTCTTGGGCAAAAAAATCATAAAAAACCTCCTCATCCATCATAGGATTCGTTCTGTTACCCATAAGTTAATCACTTGAAGTCCATCTGTCAATTGATCCAACCCCATGATTTACCATGCAATTTTAAAAGAGTCCTGAGCTTCTTTACCCAACCAGAGGCTTTCCACAGATGTTACAAACCCCCAAATCATTGATGACCCCGATACAGGTTCCATCACGGCATAACACTCGAGTTGAAAAATCCCCTTGTTCCTCTTTGGGAGAAACTTGGCTCCCACACCAGCAGCAATAGTTGCTCTTTTCAGGAATTGACTCTCCACATTTCCCGCAGAGAAGAAAAGGGATGATCGCCTCACAATGGGGGCATTTCATTTACTCCTCCTCCTCAATATTTAGGCTTTTGATAAAACGGTCAATTTCCCTCTTATTCCGTTTTAAATCATGGAGTAATCTTTTAGTCTCTTCATCAGGAAAGAGACGATTTAAATCATAATCTTTTCCCGGAAAGAGAAGGTTGAGGTCAATGGCCCGCCTCCTCTCTTCCTCTGGAATTTGAGGTTGAATCTCTTCATCTTCCTTCATATCACTCCCTTTATAGGATACGGGCATTTACTTTGTCAACCAGCATTCGAGGCTCGCTGTCCCCTCCTCCAAAAAGGTTGAACCTGGGTTTAGGTCATCAGCCGAAAAATCTACCGGGCGATCCATTGATTGACGCCGAACTGAATCTGAAACAATCGGTAATAAAGCCCTTGCTTTTTCATTAAAGCCTCATGAGTGCCAGTTTCCAGAATTCTTCCTTTATGAAGCAAAATGATCCGATCTGCGTCTTGAATCGTTGAGAGACGATGGGCGATCACGATCGCTGTTCTCCCTTGAAGCAATCGTTTCAAACCCTCCTGAATTAACCGTTCAGTCTCAGGATCCACATGAGAGGTTGCCTCATCCAGGATCAGAATTTTTGGGTCAGTGTAAAGGGCTCTCGCAAATGCTAAAAGTTGCCTTTGGCCTGCCGAAAGCACCTCTCCCCCTTCTCCCACCATGGTCTGATATCCATTGACCAATCGTATAATAAATTGATCTGCATTGACGGCCCGAGCCACTTCTCTGACCCTTTCCCCGTTGGCATGAGGATCCCCTAACCGGATATTCTCCTCGATGGTGCCAGCGAAAAGAAACGTATCCTGCATGACCAAGCCTATCTGTGAACGGAGTTCAGAGATATCCCTCTCACGAATATCAACCCCATCCACGAGAATCCTCCCTTCTTCCGGCTCATAAAACCGTTCGATGAGGTGAAGAAGGGATGTCTTTCCAGCACCGGTAGCTCCGACAAGAGCGACCGTCTCTCCTTCTGATACAGAGAAGGTGATATCCTGGAGGACCCGATCTTTTCCATTGTAGGAAAAAGAGACCTGCTGGAACTCGATATGCCCCCTCAGGGTTCCTCGAACCGGCGAGCCTGGCAACGTGATGTTGGTCTCTTGATCCAAGAGACCAAAGATTCTTTCGAGAGAAGCCATCGCGGATTGGAGGATATTATACTTTTCCGAAAGGTCCCGAATGGGCTGGAAAAACATCCGTATATAAGAGAGAAAGGCAACAAGAACCCCAAGGCTAATGGCTTCTTGCAGAACCTTGCCTCCCCCATACCAGATGAGGAATCCTGTGGCTCCTGAGCTTAAAATTTCGACCAGCGGAACAAAGAAGGCATAAATGGTGATCTGTCTCATATTCGCTAAGTAATGAGCTTCATTGATTTTCTCAAACTTCTTCCCATTTGCTGCTTCTCTCCTGAACAGTTGTACGACTTGAATGCCTGATAAACTCTCCTGGAGGAAACTATTCATCTGGGCTACCTTAAAACGAATCTCTCGAAACGCCTCTCTGGCTAACCGACTGAAGAAGAGGGTCGTAATAAAAATGAGAGGAACCATGGAAAAAGACAGAAGGGCCATCTCCTTGTGAAGATGAAGCAGGATGGCGATGACTCCTATCAACAAGAGAACATCGCGGAAGAGATTGACAAGAACGGAGGTGAACATTTCATGGACATTCTGGATATCATTGGTAAGTCGTGTAACCAGTCTTCCCACAGGATTTCTGTCAAAAAAGGAAATGGAAAGGGTTTGAAGGTGAGTGAAAACTTTGATCCGAAGGTCATGCATCATCTTTTGACCCGCCACTTCCATGGTATAAACTTGAAAGAAATTTAATCCGAAATGGAGGGCCAAGATGATGACCATGAGGAGGGCAATACGTAAAACCCCTTCAATATCCCCTTCTCTAATGAGAAGCTGATCCTCCCTCTCCAATACTTTCACCCTCTCCAGAGGGAGATAAATATAGCGACCGCTTCTATCAAAAATGTCAGGATATTTGAGGGGCAAGGCTTCCTCTTCGAGACGTTTGGGGATGAAGAGGTAGTAACGGTTTTCAGTAAGCAGACCTGCCTTTTGCAAAAAAATAATTTCTCTTCGGTCCATCGACCTGAAAGCATCCGATGGAAGAAGAAAGCGGTTCTCCATTCTCATCGGAATGAGCCGATCCTCAACATGTTGAAGAAACCGTATCTCTTCAGGAGAGTTGTCTCGGCGAAGGATTACTTCTCTGGCACTGTTTAGAATATACAGGTCAATCGCCTCTTTGGTTAAATAGGGAATGACCAGATCAAGACCAGCCATACAGAGGACGAGGAGCAAGGAAAGGCTCATCAAGAACCAGTAACGCTTGAGAAAAGCCCCCAGCCGAATCATCAACTTGAGGTCGTAGGGCTTCCCCAACTTCCCCTCTTCCATATACCCAAAATCAGCGTACATTGTTTAACCCAGCAATCCGAACATGGAAAATCATGCTTCGAATTTAGAATTTTCCCTTTTCGATCTCCTCTTCCATCTCCCTCTCCCAATAAAGTTTTGCATAGATCCCTCCCCTGGAGAGGAGAGTGGCATGATCTCCCATCTCTACAACTCTTCCCTGATCCAGAACAATGATTCGGTCTGCCCTTCGAAGGGGAGCCACACGATGGGTAACAAGGAGAGAGGTTTTCCCGATAAGAAACTTTTCCAACCCCTCAAGGATCCGTTCCTCGGTTTGGAGGTCAACCGAGGAAAGCCCATCATCAAGAATAAAGATCGGCGAATTCATCAGAATGGCTCTGGCGATGGCAATGCGTTGTCTCTGGCCACCAGAAAGCGTGATACCTTTTTCGCCGATGACGGTCTCCATTCCTGCAGGGAATCCAACAATTTCATCATAGATCTGGGCAAGTCTTGCTGCTTCTTCTACCTCCCGGGCTGAAGCATCGGGCCGCCCCATTGCGATATTTTCACGAACGGTATCCGAAAAAAGAAAGGTGTCCTGAGGAACAAAAGCGATATCCCTTCTCAATTCTTTAAGGGGAATGCGGTGGATCTCTACCCCATCATAAAAGATCGTTCCCTGGGGTGACTCCAACATTCTCACGAGAAGGTGGCATAAAACCGTCTTACCAGCCCCTGTTCGACCGACGAGTGCTATTTTTTCTCCGGGTTCGATGTTTAGACGAATTTCGATGAGAAGTGGATCGCCTCCATGTCCATGGGCAAGCGTCAATCCCCGGATTTCAATGCCTCCCCGAAGAGAGTAAGGGCCTGAAACGGCCAGGGCATCATCAATTTCGGGTCTCTCAGCAAAAATCTTATTGATGCGTCCCATTGAGGCGGCTCCACGCTGAATCATATTGATCGCCCAACCCAGAGCCATCATTGGCCATACAAACATTCCCAGATAACTCATAAAAGCAACAAAATCCCCTGTCGAAATGGACTGAAGGATGGTGAGTCTTCCTCCAAGATAGAGAACCAGGGCCATGGAAAGATTGGAGAGAAAAAGAAGGAGAGGGAAAAACATCCCCCAGATCTGAGTTAGTCCTATATTCCTTTTGATAAATTCCTGGCTGATGTTTGCCAGTTTTTCCCTCTCGATCGCTTCTTTCACATAGGCACGGATGATCCGGATTCCGGCAATGGACTCTCTTACCCTTTCGGTCAGATTGGCAAAGGTTTTTTGAACCGTTTCATATCGTTTATGAACTAATCTGCTAAAGACGAAGGTGATGACGGTAATGAAGGGCATGGGGAGAACAGCATAAACGGTTAATAAAGGGTGAATGTAAATCATGAAAAAGAGGGCCAAAAGACCCAAAATGATGGTGTCAACTAAAAAAACAATCCCCAGGGCCATCGCCATCCGAACGGATTCGATATCATTCATGGCATGAGCCATCAGATCTCCGACCTTGGTCCGCGAGAAATAGGATGGGGAAAGCGTTTGGAGATGAAGGAAGAAACGATCCCTCAGACTTTTTTCGATGCGGCGTGATGCCCCCAGGAGAAGGTATCTCCAGATATATCGAAATCCACCAACACCCAGAGCCAGAATAAAAATTTGAAGACCGTAGAAAAGAAGATGGGAAGAGCCGAGGTCCCCAGAGGTGAGATCATCAATGGCATATTTGATCACCCTCGGGATGAGAAGCTGAAGGATATCAACAACAACAAGGGCAACAAGCCCGATCAGGATACTCCAACGATTCCTAAAAAGGTCTTCGCGGAGAGTCCTGAATGATCGCAATCCTTCTTTTTCCACATCGCTAAATTTAATCGACCCTCTTCTGAAAAGTCAACGGAGGACATCTTGATCCCAAACCTGAACCTGCAGAGGACCAAGGCAGACGGGTGTTCTTGAAGAGCCTTTGCATCATCCAAAGGCTCGAAATGCTGGGTTGTATGACGTGGTATTTTGAGATTAGGGCTTAATAATTAGAATGGAGAGCAAATCAATTGACCTTCAACACCTTGACGGCTTGAGGCCCTTTGGGCCCATCTGAAATTTCAAACTCCACTTCTTCACCAGCCCGCAGGGATTTAAATCCCTCACTGAGAATCCCTGAAAAGTGAACAAAGACATCGCGACCTTCTGTTTGTTTGATAAAGCCGTACCCTTTTTTCGCATCAAACCATTTCACCTTTCCCTTAGCCAACCGATGCTCCTCCTTCACTCTTGATTTTTCAAGTGGGTTTGATAACACCAATCCCAAGTCCTGTCAATACGTCAATGCATCCAACCCCCTCACTCTCTATTGACACACACCATCTTACACTATCCTTCATCCAATCATTTTTTTCTCTAACCGTCTCCCCCTTTTCTCCCTTTCTCTTGATATTCTTTCGGGAGCAAAATCCATTTTTCGGGGAATGGCATCAGCGTTACCTATCAATCTAAGACTTATTTTCTGGTTGCCAGATAGACACCGGCAAGGGTCATCCCTCCCCCCACCATCGTAATCCACAGAATCTTTTCATGCAACAAGAGGACGGACCCGATGAGAGTTACAAATGGCTCCAGATAAAGATAGACGCCGATGACTCCAGAATCTCTTGTCTCAAGAGCCGAATACCAGAAGAGATAACCCAGTCCTGAGCAGAAAAATCCTAAAAAGAAGATGCCCATCCAGGCGTGGGGAGAAATAGAGAGGAGGTTATTCCACTCTCCCTTGAAAAGGCTCAAAGGAAGCACAAACAAACAGCCTAAGACCATCATGCTGGTTACGATGGCTAAAGGAGGAAATCGAAAGAGGAAACTTTTTCCCCCAATGGTAAATAGGCTCCAGGCAACTACACTGGCCAAGACCAGGAGATCCCCATAGGTGGATGCGAATTGAAAGAGGGAGAATGAAATCGACCCTTTCGAGATAATCAGAAAGATTCCCAAAAACCCTAAGAGGATCCCAAAGCCCTTTTTACCTGTAATGGCCTCACCGAGAAAGAACCGTCCAAAAAGGGCGATCAGAATGGGATTGATCGCAATAATCCATCCGGTATTAATGGCGGTGGTATAAAGGAGTCCGTAGGCTTGGAGCAGGCCAAGGCCAGAAATTCCAAGAGCAGAGAGGATGAAGATGGATAACCAATCCCGAGAGGAGAACCCTCTAAAGAAATCGCTGTCCCGGATCAATTGCACCGAAAGAAGCATGAAGGCACCGATCGCATAACGTAGAGTCAAAAGAGTGAAGGGATGGACTTCCCGCAATGCTACCTTCGTGGCGATAAACGAAAACCCCCAAAAAATCACCGCTGCCAGCGCCTGCCAGGACATCGTCCCTCCTCCTTCTTGCTGTTACCTTTACCATAAAAAGAAAGTTTTTTCACTTGACCTTTTACAAACAGTTTGGTATCCAATAGAGTCATTGAATCGTCTTTATGAGTTTCCTAGAATAAAAATCAAGTCGAGCGCGAGGTCAACAGGATGGAAAATTCAAAAAACAAGACGTCACTGGGGATGGATGAAAATATTGAGGCATTGTTATCTTATGTTCTGGGATGGATATCCGGAATTATTTTCCTTGCCCTTGAGAGGGAGAACAAGTTCGTTCGGTTTCACGCAGCCCAGTCCCTTGCCATCTTTCTGCCCCTCTTCGTAGCCATGATCATTCTTGGAGTGATCCCTGTGATCGGATGGATTTTTTCCCTCATTCTCTCAATCCTGACCCTGCTCCTCTGGCTCTTCCTCATGTTTAAGGCCTTTCAAGGAGAAAAATACAAACTCCCCGTGGTCGGCGATTTCGCCGAAAGACAGAGCAGCATTTGATCCCATTTAAAATAGGATTAAATTTTTTACGGAGGATGTAGATGTATATGTCTATTCACTCTCCGTCCATAGAAGGCTTGAAGAACGAAAATCCCATTAAAATTAGAAGACTTAGAATGAAACGATTGAGAAATACAGTCTTTGTGATTGTCATGGTTTTCATCAGCCTTGGGGTTGTATCGGTGGCAGATTTCAAGATCTACCCCGGCACTAAAATCGACGAAAAACGGACCAAATTCCCGCGCAGGCTAAACCCGGTCCCCTTCATTCCCCCAGATATTGCATCATCTCTATTGATACGAGCAGGAGCGATCTGTTCAGAAAGGCTTGGAGGCGAACCTTTGGGTGTCCTATAGAGGCTGCGAATCAAACTCCCGATGGCGTTCATCGCGAGCATGAAGATCAAAGGATTCAGGTCACCCTCCGTCTTGAGCATCTCTCTAAAAATACCTCAGGGGAGGGTAAAACTTTCATGGCAGTTTCCTTGAAGAAAATTTTGAAATTTGCAATCTCTCAAACCCAAAACGATCCATACAGGGAAAAACCTTGGCTTTGAAAATCAGGGTCAAAAGCCAACAGGATTTTCACGCCTCTCCTTCTCATTACGACAAAACTCATGCAATCCCAAAAAGTGACCCCTCGATTTTGAATCTTTTCGAACTCCGTAATGGCCCTTTCATGCAATGCCATATCCATCCATTCCACTTCAAACGATTTCGCATCCTCCAAATAGAGAAGAGCGGAAGTAACCCTTCATCTCGCCTGAAATAGCGCAGCACCTTCGGCTAAGAAATAATGGTGAACAAGAAAGATTTCTCCATTTTTGGAAGCCAGATCAAATTTTTTATAGGCGGTGACAGGATTGGGTTTGATTAAATGTCGTCATTTGATGAAGTTATAAAAGTTTTTATCTTTTGACTTAAATCAATGCAAAAGGTTTTAAAACCTATTATCGTTTAATTAAAATTAACCTAAAGGAGGATGGGACCATGGCAATACGAAAGATCGTTCAAATTGACGAAGAAAAATGTACGGGGTGCGGCCTCTGTATTCCAAACTGCGCTGAAGGAGCTTTGCAAATTGTTAACGGAAAGGCAAAACTGATCACTGACAAATTCTGTGATGGCTTAGGAGCCTGTCTCGGACATTGCCCTGAAGACGCCATTCGGATTATCGAAAGAGAGGCGGAAGAATTCGATGAAAAGGCAGTGGAAATCCATCTCCACAAACAGAAAGAGGCTATTCCAATTTTTCAGCCGAAGCCCCAACCTGAATTTACAGGATGTCCTTCATCAAGAGTGCTACAGTTCCAGGCTCCCCAACCCAGTGTGAACTCCGGCCCAAAGGGATCATCGGTTTCTCAACTCACGCAATGGCCCGTTCAGCTGAAATTGGTGCCAGTTGAAGCCCCTTATTTTCAGGAGGCAGATTTATTGATCGCCGCTGACTGCGTTCCGTTTGCTTACCCCGACTTCCATCAGGATTTTCTTAGGGGCAAGGCTGTCGTGGTGGGCTGTCCGAAACTGGATGATATTCAGCTCTATCGAGAAAAACTGACCGCCATCTTTAAGGCAAATTCAATCAAGAGCGTCACCGTGCCTTTTATGGAAGTACCTTGTTGTTTCGGCCTTGTTAAGGTGACCGAGGATGCCATTGAAGCTTCAGGGAAACAGATCCCATTGAAAAAGGTGCGAATCGGAATCCGCGGCGAAATCAAACCTGAGGTGGAATCCCCAGGCGTGAATCGTCCACGCACCTTTGCCCATCCTCGTTAATCTCTTTTTGAGTCGAATGGATGTGAACTTCATGAATCAGTGAGGGCGAGCGTTGTGGGGTCATCTCGACAAAATAGGATGACCCCACCTCCAGAAAGAAGATTTAACCCTTGAGAGATTAATCCCGATAAAATGTCAGATTCCTAACAGATTCTACTACCAAATCGGCCAATTTCTCCAACTCCTCTCTTGGAGTGACACCCCCTTCAAGAATCCCGATCGTTAGGGCCACCCCTGCTTTTTTTCCCATCATCATATCGGTGACCGAATCTCCAACCATGGCAGTCTCTTGGGGGCGAACGGAAAGGGTGCGACAAATTTTAAAAATCGTTTCAGGATCGGGCTTAGGTGGGTTGACCTCACCCCAGCAGAGGATCATATCAAAGAGGTCCTCCATGCCAAGGTGGTGGAGAATGGCCTCCGTATCCTTTCGTTCATCATTGGTTGCCAGGGCTGTTTTGAACCCATCCTTTTTAAGCTGAGCGAGGATCGTTTGGATGCCCTTGATGGGTACAACCATTTGGCGCCAATCGCCATCAGCATCCGCCTGGTCAAAGGCTTGCCCTACCCATTGTTTGGCTTCATCCCACGGATACCCATGCTGGTAGAGGGCCATTGTTCCGATGACAATCTCATCTGACCTGGGCGAAACAGGACAGGGACCTCTCGGATCGACTCTTCCACTAACAGGATCGATTCCCCATGATTTCAACAAAAAATCTCTTAAGGGTCCATTTCTTCCCAATCGTTTCAAGAGGAAGGCTACTCGTTTTTGAATCAAAGGAACCCAGGTTGCCGAAAAGTCAATCAACGTCCCATCCTTATCGAAAATGATCAAACGACAGGGAATACGCTTTTCTTCATATTCAATTCCTGGCACGGGTCACCTCCATTGATAAACCCTATCTTAAAAGAGGCTTGCAATCAATTCAATCTCTATTATAAAGTAAGGGTCATCACCTTTGGCCGGAGGTTCAAAATGACCGGAAAGCGGTTCCAGGCAGAAACACTGGATCAAGAATCCATCCATCGTCTTTCGGAATGGGCAAAGTTGGCAAGGGGAGATATTCTCAAGATGACTACCTTGGCAGGTTCTGGCCATCCGGGCGGATCGATGTCCTCGATCGATTTTTATCTTGTTCTGTATTCCTATGCGAACATCGATCCCAGAAACCCAGACGACCCGGACAGAGACCGGATTGTGATCAGCCATGGTCACACCTCTCCAGGAGTCTATGCGGCTCTCGGAAGAACGGGTTTCTTTCCAATTGAGATGGCTATTACCAATTTCAGAAAGGCTGGAAGTCCTTTCGAAGGTCATGTAGAGAAAACCATCCCAGGTCTGGAGTGGAATACGGGTAATCTGGGCCAGGGCCTCTCTGCTGGGTGTGGCCTTGCTCTGGGGGCGAAAATTTTAAAAAAGGATTTCCATGTCTTTGTGGCAATGGGTTGTGGAGAACAGCAAAAAGGTCAGATATCTGAAGCCCGTCGCTTTGCGATCAAATATGGCCTCGATAACCTCACCGCGATCATTGATTATAATAACCGGCAGATCAGCGGGGTTACGGAAGAGATTATGCCCCAGAACATCTATAAAAACTATGAGTCCGATGGTTGGAAGGTTCTGGAAATTGACGGCCATCAATATCAGCAGATATATGGGGCGTTAAGAGCATCCATCTATTCCCGAACTCCCACAGCCATCCTCGCTCATACAGTCATGGGTAAAGGGGTTTCGTTTATGGAAGGAAAGGAGGAATATCACGGAAGAGCCCTGAACGGGGAGGAATATAAAAAAGCGATTCAGGAACTGGGCCTCGAAGATGATCTGGAATCATATCGACAGAAACGGGAGACAAATGCGATTCCCTTTGAGGGGCGAAAAGGGAAGAAAAGAAGCTTTCCCATACAAACCGGAGGCCCTAAAGATTATGGAAAAGAACAAAGGATGGATAACCGCTCTGCCTTTGGCAATGCCCTGGTTGACCTTGCCAAGACGAACCTGCATCAAGATGGCTTTCTCCCCATAGTCGTTTTTGATTGCGATTTGGCGTCTTCGACCAAGACAAACGCCTTCGCCAAACAATTTCCAAACTACTTCTTTCAAGGAGGAATCCAGGAACACCACACGGCCACCCTCTCCGGCGCCATCTCGACCCTTGGCTTCGTCTCTTTTTTCGCGGATTTTGGTGTGTTTGGAGTGGATGAGACCTATAACCAGCACCGTCTCAATGACATCAACGAAACCAATCTCAAACTGATCTGCACCCATAACGGTCTTGATGTGGGAGAAGACGGGAAGACCCACCAATGTATTGACTATATCGGCTTGATGAGAAATCTCTTTGGCTATCGCATCATCGTTCCAGCAGATCCGAACCAAACCGATCGAGTGATTCGATACGTAACTCAAGCTGAAGGGAATTTTTTGGTGGCTATGGGCCGAAGTCCTACGCCAATTCTCCTGAATGAAGATGGAGTTCCCTGTTTTGCTGCACCCTATGAATTTCAATATGGCAAAGCGGACCTCATCCGTCCTGGGAAAGACGCAGCGGTGATCACCAATGGAGGGATGGTTTTTCGTGCCATCCAAGCATGGCAAAAATTGAAAGAAAAAGGAGTCGAAGTCCAGATCCTTAATCTTTCCTGTGTAACCGATTTGGACAAAGAGGCTATTCTGAAAGCCGCCCATACAGGAAGAGTGATTACCTATGAAGATCACCATGCCCAGACAGGGTTGGGGAGTCTTGTCGCTGGCGTTATTGCTGAACACGGAATCCCTGCGCGTCTCCGAAGGATGGGAATCACTCAATATGGGAGCTCCGGAAAACCAGAAGATCTTTATCGAATGCAGAGGCTCGATGTGGATAGCCTTGTCCGAGTCGTCCTCGAAGAAGTTGAAGGGATATAGAATAGAATTGAATAACCCATCACCCATTATCCAATCATGACCCAGATCAGAACAACCTAAATGTTAAAAAAGAAGAAATTGGATTGAGTATTTGGAGGTTGTTGTTTGGAATGGGGTGATGGGAGTTTAATGGCTATGGATCTTCTCATCTTTGACATGGATGGAGTCCTTATCGATGTCTCCCAATCTTATCGGAAAACGATTCAACAAACCATCCATACTTATCTTAAAGAATGCTTAGGATTAAAAGCCGATTGGATCTCTTCCGAAGCCATCTCCCTTTTTAAATCGGCAGGAGGGTTTAATAATGATTGGGATTTAACGGCTGGCTTTCTTCTCTATCTCCTCTCCATCGCAAAGGTTCCTCCTTCCCCACCCCAAAAGGCATTCTCTTCCCCTGAGACCATCGTACGCTACCTCCGACAATCCTTTGTCCACTTCCGTCAGAAAAAACCTATTTCCCCTCACAAAAACCACCTTTCTTCATTCCTCTCTCGGGTCAAAGCGTCTGGAGGAGGTCTGAAAGGGGTTCGGACGGTTCTGGGAAAAAAGTTAGATGGATGGGTCTTCCAGTCGGGGGACCTTAATCAGCAGAATCTCGTGAAACGAATTTTTCAGGAATTCTACTTAGGGAAAGAGTTTCCGTCTTATTATCACCTCAGGCCTTTCTTTTATAGAGGTCAAGGGTTATACCTCAGAGAAAGACTCCTAATTGATCGAAAGATTCTCTCTGCCCTCCGAAAGAAGATGACTTTAGGAATCGCAAGCGGCAGGCCCAGATTCGAAGCCCAATTGGCATTAAACCGATTTCGACTCTCTTCTTATTTTGACAGTGTGGTCACCCTGGATGAGTGCGAGCAGGAGGAAAAACGAATTCTAAAAACGACCGGAAAAAGGGTCAAACGGACCAAACCCCATCCTTACGCTCTGTTAAGAGTGATCCATGAATCAGGTCTTCCCAACCCCGAGGTGGGATACATCGGGGATGTGGTTGACGATATCGTCGCTGCCAGAGCGGCCCGAAAAGAGGCAAAAATATGGGCCATCGCCTTCCTGGGGAGTTATTCTCATAGGGAAGAAGCAAGAGAGATGCTCTGCCAGGCAGGAGCGGACCTGGTCTTTGAAACTTCAACAGACCTTCTCAGCCTCCTTCGCAAGTGAGAATATCGCCGCTAGGATATTGACAAGGAAGGGAGGATTCCATTATAACCTGTCTACACAGGTAAATAGCTTTGCATGGGAGGTTCACGATCGAAACGTCGATTCTATTGGCTTCAATTCTGATTGTAGTGCTTGCCCTCTTCTTTGACTATTCCAACGGATTTCACGATGCAGCGAACGTCGTTGCCACGATTATTGCCACAGGAGCCATGTCCCCACGAAATGCCCTGGGATTGGCCGCTTTCGCTCATTTCGTTGGACCTTTTCTCATAGGAACGGCTGTCGCGCATACGATTGGAAAAGGAATCATTGACATCTCAGCCTTTAACCCGAGCCAGACCGGACTTTCGATTTCTTTGGTCATGGCGGCATTGATGGGTGCCATTGCCTGGAATCTCATCACCTGGGCCTGGGGGCTTCCTTCCAGTTCCTCCCATGCTTTGGTCGGGGGAATGATCGGAGCGGTGTTAATCGCTTATGGTCCTGATAAAATTCTATGGAAGGGGCTCCTCTACGTAATCTCGTTCCTCATCTTTACCCCTTTAATCGGGCTCGTTTTTGGAACCTTTGTCCTAAGACTCACCTTCCGTCTTTCCAATAGGGCAACCCCAAAAATCTCCCATTTTTTCAACCGGGTCCAGATCATCTCCTCAATTGGACTCTCTCTTAGCCACGGCGCCAACGATGCCCAAAAATCAATGGGCATCATTACGATGTCGCTGGTGATCCTTGGTGTCTTCCCTAATTTTGAGGTCCCGTTCTGGGTGATCGCAAGCTGCGCCGCGGCCATTGCCCTGGGAACAGCAAGCGGCGGATGGCGAATCATTAAAACCCTCGGCGCAAAAATCTATCGGTTGAGGTCCGTTCATGCCTTTTGTGCTCAGACGTCCTCTGCAATTGTCATCCTTGGAGCAGCGCTTCTCGGAGGGCCTGTTTCCACCACCCACGTGGTTGCCTCCAGCATTATGGGCGTTGGAGCAGGACAGAGAATATCAGCAGTTCGTTGGGGGGTTGCAAAAAATATCATCCTGGCATGGTTCATCACCATCCCCGCCTCTGCAATCATGGCAGGACTGGTGTTTTACATTATTAGGATCATCCACCCTCATCTTTAATAAAAGGAGAAAGCGATGGTATTTGATTTCCTTAGAAAAAAGAAACCCTTTTCAAGCAGTGAGAATCGCTTCTTTGACCTCCTCACCCGCCAATCGGCAAAGAGCATTGAAGGACTTGATGCCCTCTCATCCTACGCGGAGAACAGCAGCAAAGAAAACGCCCATCTTGTACGTAAAATTGAGAGGGAAGCAGATGAATTAAGAAGAATTTTGATTCAGGAGTTGGATCAGACCTTTATCACTCCCATTGACCGGGAAGATATCTATCAACTCTCACGGGCCATTGATGACGTCGTGGACTACGCCAATACAACAGTCGATGAGATGGAAATCTACGAGGTCAAAGGAGATAGTCATATCAAGGAGATGGTCGATATCCTCCGCAAAGCCGCCCGTGAGATCAACGATGCGGTCAACATCCTTAAAGACTATCCCAAAATCGCCTCTGAGCATGCCGTCAAGGCAAAGTCCTATGAAAATCAGATGGAAAAAGCCTATCACAAAGCCTTAGCCGATCTCTTCAAGGGAACAGATACGATTTATATGCTCAAGATGCGGGAAATCTATCGTCATCTTAGCAATGCAGCAGATCGTGGCGATGAGGCTGCCAACATCATCTCAAGTATTGTGATGAAGCATACCTGATGCCTTCCAGTCCCAAAACCGAAGGCAACCGGAAAAGTTCTCTAGGAAGTGAGAGGAAGGGGGACTACGTCCGTTTCTGTTTGAAATAATCGCTCAGAATAGAGCGGTGGTCGAAGGCGATCTCTTCGGGAAGATTCGTTTCATTAAACATTCCGATCTCGATGGCATCATCTCCGGCTTCAGGTCTCCCCTTAGCTTTCGCAAGATAAACCGTTGAAATGCTATGGTGCCTTGGATCTCTTTTCGGATCAGAATACGTATGAAACTGTCTCTCAAGAGTAACCTCTAAATGGGTCTCCTCTTTTGCCTCACGAATGGCAGCCTCTTCCAGAGACTCTCCGTAATCCACGAAGCCTCCGGGAAGTGCCCATCCGTAGGGAGGGTTCCTTCTCTTAATCAGAACGATTCCCCCGGATTCGACCTCGATGATGATATCAACGGTGGGTAAAGGATTCAAGTAAAGCTCAATCTCTGTTTGGCAATTGGGGCATCGAAAGGTTTTCTTTGCCAATGTTTTCTCCTATTTAAGATATCGCCTGACCCTCTGGCTCTTGGCTCTATTCCCTGGGCGTTAGGTCCAGAAGATATTTCCTCAGCATATCGAGAGCAATGATAGACGCTCTTTCTCGAACCATCCAGAGTTCGCCTCCCAGGGTATGATGGAGTCCCAGCATCCCCTCTTCCATAGATAGGGAATAGTAAGTTTCTATGCGGGATTCCCCCCCTCCCTGGCTTCCAACCACCTTCCCATATTCTGAAAGTCCGATGGTGGCTTGAGCTCTCTCTCTTACCTTCTTAGCAAGCCGATCCGCGAGAGTTTGTGGGTTCTGTTGAAGGGATATGAATTCATCGGTTGAAATGTCTAAGAAGTCCGATATAGATTTATCCATTGGAAGAACAAATCCTGCAATAAAAGCGTGGCTCCCCGCATGAGCCAGTTTTTGGGCAAGGATTCCTCCCGTGAAGGTTTCCACCACGGAAAGGGTTAGGTTCTTTCTTTCCAGCTCATGACTCACTTTTCCCTGTAACGTTTCTTCATCAACACCATAGATCAGGACACCAAGCCGCTCCCTGATCTTCTTTTCCATCTCTTCAATGAGTTGAGAGGCTTCAACTGGACTATCGGCTTTGGCTGTAATACGGATCTTAATGTCACCTATGGAAGCAAGGGTTCCTACAGAAGGGTTCTGATCTCTTTTCATTAAGTCTTTGATCTGAAGACCAATGGCGCTTTCGCCAAGACCACACGCCCGAAGGACTTTATATTTTATAATTTGATGTTCGAGTTGAAATCGCCTTCTCAGATAGGGAAGCACCGAAGTTGTCATTAAATATTCCATCTCAAAAGGCACACCCGGAAGGGAAATCAAGACTCCTTCAAGGTGTTCCACGATGAATCCTGGAGCTGTCCCTTTAGGGTTCTCTATAGGTCGTGCCCCCTGGGGGATAAACGCCTGCTTACGATTATTTTCTGACATCCGGAATCCTCGCCTTTTGAATAAGGCCTCGATCTGTTCCATGAGGTGTGGGTGAAATTCGAGAGGACGATCAAAGACCTCTGCAACAGCTTCACGGGTCAGGTCATCTTCTGTCGGACCAATACCACCTGTCGTAATGATAATGGCGGAACGGCGGGAAGCCTCCTGAATGACTTTTTTAATCCGATCAAGGTCGTCCCCAACAGAAGTGGTTTGAACAAGTTCTAAACCATTCTCTGCCAGGTGCCTGGCGATAAAGGAGGTATTCGTATCGATGAGTTGCCCTAAAAGAAGCTCTGATCCAACGGCAATAATTTCCGCATTCATATAAGAAAATGTTCAGGGATTTTAGAAATCATAACATTCCGTAGGAAACTTAGCAAAGGATTATTCTGGAGACGGGGTGTATTGGATGAATGAAATCCTATTTGTGGTAAAAGTATATAAAAAGTGCAGACTTTGACTTTTTGTCAAACAAAAATTGTCAATTAAACTTAACCATCAAAACATTCCTAAGAAATCCTCAAGAAACTTACGACTCCTTTGATCAAGGTCATCAAATTTAATGCCTGCTTCATTATCTCGCGGAGACGTCCACACAATTGCGCCTTTACCCTTCAATTGGAAAAAATCCTCGTAGGTCTCAAAGAAAATTTCATTCCCAGTGAAAAAGATATCTTTAGTATTTAAAGAATTATCCCCTTTGACCTTAAAGCCTCCTTTCGATATATTCTGAATCCATGCCATCATAAAGGGCTCTAAATCCGAAGTTCTGATAGAAACCTTTGTCTCGAGATTGATCCTTGGATATTCCCGTCTTTCGGTCAGTCCATCATGGAGGTTTTCCATTTTTATACCCTTTCCATCAATTGAGCTTTTAATATAGAACAAATTAAATATCTGCAATTCATATGCCAATAGTCCTCCAGTAAAAAACAGCCCTTGAGAAATTGTTTTTTATTTCCCAAGATAGCTGTAAACACATTATGGCGCATATTATCATAGCCCCCAAGTCTTGGCAAACTTTTTTTTCGGGAGAAAAGAATTCCTAAACTGGCAAGTTTTTTAGATTAGTAGTTTTTGGGGTGAGTCAAGTAATGGAGACCCATCAATGTATTGTGCGCCCCTGAGCGTGTGCAGGTGCTTTTTAAATTGGTGGCCCCAAATCCCCCATTGTTAGGGTATTTTTTAGAAACTCCTGCTTCCTCAAATGTAGCCATTTCATTAAGGATTTTTAAGGCTGCCTCAACGAGGAATATTCCCAAGGCCGATCCAGTGCCTTCACCTAACCGAAGATCAAGATTCAGCAAGGGTTTGAGTCCGAGATGGTTTAAAACAATCTTATGCCGCGGCTCAGCCGATTGATGGGAAGCGATGAGGTAGGGTTTTATCTTAGGTGAAAGTGATGCGGCAATCAAAGCTGAGTATCAAAGTTCTTGCCTGCTCATTGGAAAGCCCTCTGAGAGTAGCCTGAGCTCCTAAACTATAAACCCCGTTTCCTCTTACGACAATTAATCCAGAAACATATCTCAAAATATCGTCTACTTTACTTCCGCTTCCTCGATATCGTTCAATTTCATCCTTTGTAATCATTTCAATTCTTCCGGGAACCTCGTCCATGATTCGTTCCGTTCGGGTCGCAGTATACATATCACACCTCCATATATTTTATCACCTCTCCATTTACGTGAAGGATAAAAAGGGAAGGATGGGTAATAATTTGTGTCTACCCTGATGAAGTGTGCTCCAGTCTTCCTCCACAGACACACCTTATCCTCTCTCGTATCTTTTTCTCTTGATGCTTTACAATTTCACCCCCCTTTCTCAATATATTCTCTCCCACCAAGACATCATGACTTGTGATGTATCCTTTAGCCAAAAATGGTCCTCTCGGAAAAAGATTTTCTTTCTTAAATCCATCATGTCCGCAGACTGAGTGATGTGTCTACAAAAAACGCTTCGGTGTTCCAAGAGCTCCCCCAAGTTATGATAAGCAAACGAATCTTCTACCTCATAGCTTCCTGAAAAAACTAATCTATAATTTTTATAAAAAGGAATGAACTGGAAAGACAGCGAGTCAATCTCGTAGATGAAAAAAATATTTTTTGCCCCCGTTTGAAATACTTTCTCAAGGGCCTCTCCAAATTCAATTTGTGTAAGATGAAGGGAATTACAAGCGATGATAAGGTCATAATCCAACAACTCTTCTGGACAAATAGCCTCCCAAGATCTTTCATCTATCTTTAGCCCCTTACCTTTTTTCTCAGAAATCTCTTCCTCCAGGAGACTTCTCATTCCCGAAGAGGGCTCAAGGGCTGTTACATGACAACCCCAATAAGAAAGAGGAATAGAAAGAACCCCATTTCCAGCACCTATATCCAGGACCCTCCAGCCAGGGGATATCATTCTCTTTAATACTTCCACAATCATTTGGTGATAACGGGTATGTTCCATCCAGAGCTTATACCATTTTGCATAATGATCCCAGAACTCGATGGATGCTGCCGTAATCGGTTTGCTTCTTTCTCCCATTGTCCTTTACCTTTAAAGAATTTTTCTTCGGGAACCTTAGACCGACTTCTTGACGGGAAATTTCCGGAAAGAGTTCAAAGGGGAGTTTCTTTCGTCCAAATAAAAAAGCCATGAGGGTTATCACTTCGGTGATGAAATCATTCCTTCATGGCTTCACTTGAAAAAATATTTTTAAAGAGGAGCGCTTCTGCCTCGCCTCTTTTTTTACTTTAGGGAATTTTTTTAATCGATTTTGACCGCCATGTCAAGCAAACACCCATTCCTAAATCCACTGCCTCCGGTTACGAAACGGGGTGAGAGAGGGTCGGAAGCAGTTGTTTTTTTGCGGCCATGTTTTGGTTTAGCTCTTAGAGCGCTTTATTTGCTACCCGGACGGTTCACAACAACCAACCTGATTTTCCCGAACCGCTTGTTCTGCCCTGCCTCACAGTATTGCAAAAGATTAGGCTCATAACCAGCCGGCACATCGCCGTCCCTTAACCCGGTGTGAAGCACCAACCCTTGCTCTCCCACCACACATTGAATGGCTGATCGGCTTTGTAGCCCTGATAGCTGAACAGAAATCTCTTCTTCTTCTGAGTCTCTACCAACGTCGCCTCCCTCTCAGGATGGGCTGGTTCGAAACAATCACATTCAGGTTCGTCCTCCTCCCTAAAAGATGTTCGTTGGGCGCCGGAATGAAAGCTTTCCCGGGTTGCCGCTTCTTTTCTTCCTCAGGATCATGAAACCATTCGAGACACTAAAATAAACTTATCGATCAGTAGGCCAATCCCTACAATGGAATCCAGGAGGAGGCAGATGATTAAAAAACCACCTTTTAAAAAAGATCATCATCAGTGCTTCTCTAATTGAAACGTTATGGGAAGGAGTGCCCGGGAAGCAATAGGTTTTCCGTCTTTTTTTGCAGGAAGAAAGGTTGATTTCTTTACAGCCTCTACGGCCGCCTCCGTAAATCCATAGCCTGCCTTTTCAATGACTTCTACTTCCCGGAGTACTCCTTTCTCATCAATGGTCAATTTTAGTACCACTTTTCCCTCCATACCCAGCCTTCTTGCCATCATAGGATAGATAGGCATGACCCTGTGCAGAAAAGCGGGGGCAACAGAGGCTCCGAATCTGGTTTCGATCGGGGTTTCTGTTTCAGTTCGAACCGTATAATGGCTCACGAGTGATTGTTGCTTGGTGTCCGGTTTTGTATCGATTCTCTGGCCTTCGGCAGGCTTACCACTACTTATCACCGGGATCTCCGGCAAAGTCGGCACGAAGAGGGAGGGGTGGGGTTCTGTGGCCGGCTGCCTATTTGTTTCAGTCATGATGGGTTTTTCCTCGGGTTCCACTGGTTCCTTTAAAACTTTTCGAACGGGTTCGATAAACTCCGGTTCTTTAAAAACTTCCTGGACCGGTTCGATAACTTCTGATTCTTTCATCACTTCATTGACCGGTTCGATGATTTTCGGCAGTTCTATCTTGGGGGAGAAAGGCTGGATCGGTTGAACCATTTCTTTGACAGGCTCAGGCCGTAGCTTCTTAAAAACTATCGGTTTTACCACCGGCTCAGGTGGAACCTGAACCTCGTCTATGGATATAAAAAATTCGATTTCCTCACTTTGTGGCTCTCTGTCCATGACTATCGGAATCGAAAAGAGAATCAGATGAATCAAAACCGAGATGATCCATGAGCACGACCTGCTTCCAGAAAGTGTCCTCCAGGAGGTTTTCATGTTTTTCGTTGTTTTACCGTTAAAAGCTATAAAAGCTGAAGAGTACCGTTAGTCTTATCACATTCTACTGTGACTATTTTTTTGCAATAATGCAATAGAAACCCGGCTCATCTATGAACGTGCCAATAGACAATCCTGCCCTTTTTAGCAAAGCGCGCATCGTTTCCTCATCCGGCAGATGCAGGTATGGGTCAAGCCGATTTCATAGTGGTCAACCACTTCCGGGTTTATTTTTTCCCAATATTGACTGGGATTACTTACTGGCATGTCGGTGCGAACCATGTCCATTACTGTCACCTAACAATTGGCCAAAGATTGCTCCATAGCGTGGAACTCCGTCAAATTCAATAGCGAAATCCGCGCTGGGATGGCTGGCCCCCCGGCCACGAATGTAGAGATTGTGGCTGGTTTGATCTCTAAATAGATTTTTGTTCTGAAACATAACCCCTGGCACATTTCTGAGAGTGGAATGGAAATCATAAGCATTCTGCTCTTTGATCTGTTCATCGGTCACCCGATGATACTGGGTGCCATAACGCGTAGGGATGGGAGTCACTGGATTACTGTAGGGGGTGTCTCTTACAGTAATCTCTTCCAATAGGGCTGGGTCCTCTTTTTTTTCGGCTTCCTCTGCCAATCCTACCGAAATGTTGAAAAACAAGAGGGTAAGAATCAATCCGTAAATCCTCCCCATTCTTCTCTTTACGGCTCCTTTCATGAAAAACCTCCTTTCAGTTCTTTTCTTACCCCCTTTCTTGTGGTATGCTAATTAAAAGGGGGGCATTGCGGTTGCAGTGTTTCCCTATGGATGGGGCGCGTTCCACGTTTCAGGCCGATGGTCGCGTCCCATCTCCAACCCTAAACCTCGTAAATCTTCTTTTCACCTCCTCCCATGGCATTGAGCTCAATTTCTTGCACTGTTAAGGTCTATCGAAGTTTCCTTTCATCGAAAATTTCTTTTCGCTTTTCTATCCCATAAAAAAACCACGAAGGATCTTGCTTCGGCAAGACATAAAACCTTCGTGGTTTTGATTTCAGGGAAATAAAAAAGCCACGTATACAATCTTTTGACCCAAACCTTCGTGGCTTCTATTCCGAGCTGGATATAATCAATTTCGCTTTTATTGTCAAGAATAAGAAGCATTGAAATGCGTCACTGAAGCGGGGGGGAACGCTTTGGTGGGGAGAGAAAAGGATAGCAATATCGTTCTGCTTTAAGGGAAGCGGATCAAGTCAATTTCTGGTTTTTCAACCGAGGACCGTGTTTCGCATATTCAAGATGGGTTGTTGGGGAAGAGCAGGTTATAAGGGTCCACAGAGGAATCTTTCGCAAGTGGGTCGAGGATTGCCTTGAATGTAGAGGCGACATTCGTTTGGGTTTGTTTCTTCAGGGTAAGGTTTCAATACAACTTGACAGGTTGGGTTTCGGTTCGATGAAAACCATCTTCATCGTACAGTTTACCTTTATCTTTCAGTTGCATTAATCGGACTCGACAGGAACACTCCCAGACCCTTGTAATGCGGGTATGATTAGAATTGAATGGGTCATAGGGTCTTCCCTAAATATGAACTCCGCAAAGTTGGTGAAAGCTAATGCCTGACCTTTATAAGGTTCCACTACAAGGCTCTTACAGTGTCCCCGCCGAGTCCGCTTTATCGTTGGCCCCACTTCCACCTCTCACTTCGAAATACTCATCTATCGGAAGATGAGCAAATTGAACGGCCCCAATACAGGGAACCACATATTTGATTGGCCACTGCTCTCCTAGGATGTTGAAAAATTCGATACAGGAAGAGCACACATGGATACTATCCGCGATGGAATAAGGGGCTTTTATCCCATCCCGGTCGATCAGGAATTTGGGATCAATGAAATTGGCATGATTGGCTAAGTGGTGTGCAAAGATTTTGTCAAAATCAAAAGGCTCTTGGGAGGGACGACGGTCAAACCACTTTTGATAAAATTCTTTATCCAATGGATCAACCCTGTCCCAGATGTCGGGTTTCAAGCTTTGATATTTTTCTAATTTAATTAATTGGAGGATTTCCTGATAAGACGGGAGGCGGTCGGGTTTAAAATTTGATTCTTTAATGATGATCGGATTGCCAATATCCAAATGATTCAAAGAGGTATTGCTGACTACGAGAAACTGACCTGTCTTGTCTGATCTTCGGTACCAGGAAGTTCTCCTTTTACAAAAGCCATCCCATGCCGGAGGCGCTATATATGCCATATCCCTTGATGATCTTAAAACCCGGCAAGGAATTCGAAGTTCTTCACCCAATTTCTCCTTGCTCTGTTCAACGGCCTCCCTGACTTTTCTCAAAACATCGGAGTCCACCCAATAACAGAACTTTTGATACCCCATCATTTTCCCGCCTTTGAGACCCTGTCCCATACCCTGAGTCATGTCATCCTGAATTTATCTCAGGATCTAAATATCTGTTACATGAGATGCTGAACCAAGTTCAACACGCCATTAAAAACGCTTCCACCCCTTCCCACATTTGTCGCACAATCCCTCTACCCTTAGCTCGGTGCTCATCCATCTCTCCTCCTTCCCTTCTCCTCCAACGAGCACCTTTTTATCCCACTTTCTGTCTCACTCTTCAAGAAACATTATATCTCAGAAACAAACCAATCCCCGGAGAAAGCCTCCTCCATCTTAATCGCACCTTCGGGGCAGATATGGCTACAAAAACCACATCCCTCACATGAAATATAGTCTACCACTCCGTTATCAATAGCACTAAACCGACAAATTTCGGTACAGAGCCCACATTGCGTACATTTATCTAAATCCACGTGAGGGGATCTTCCCCCAAAATATTTTTCCTGGACCAAGACCTTAGGCTGAAGCAGAAGATGCAAATCCGTGGCATCCACATCACAGTCCACCATGGCTTTGTTCTTTGCTAATGCGGCAAAAGCAGCAGCTATCGTCGTTTTGCCAGTACCACCCTTGCCGCTCACAATGGCTAATTGTTTAATTTCGTTCTGTACCATGATCACCATCACTTCCCGCAGAGACTTTTTTGTAATATGAAAAACCGGCTTTTTGAAAATGAGGAGGGGCAATCAGATGGAAAAAATTTAGTGAGGTAACCTTGATCAGTTCAAATTCAAGCTTGCTATGCATATGATCATATTCGATTATATAATAACGACGATTTCCCATCACCTCGAAGACCCGCATTCTAAATCTTTGGGAATCTGGCTGCCCCTCCTCAATGTTTGCAATCATGACGCAGTCTCTCAAGGGGAGCAGTTGGATATTTATTTTTTCTGATAATTCAATATTGCTTCATGCAATCCCCTGATCGCAAGAAGGGAGCAATGGGCCTTTTTGGCCGGAATGCCACCCGCTGCTTCGATCACATCATTGTCCGTGAGCTTCAACGCCTCTTCAAGTGTCTTTCCGATTGCCAATTCTGTGGCAATGCTGGAGGTAGATATGGCCCCAGGGCATCCTTGGGTCAAGAATTTGAAATCCGAAATTCTTCCTTCATTCACCTTGAGGTAGACTCTAATAAAGTCTCCGCACTCTGAATCACCCACCACTGCCATCGCGTCAGGATTTTCAATTTCTCCCACATTTCGGGGGTGCATGAAATGATCGATCAGCGTCTCGTTATAGACGAGGTAGCCCACCTCATCATTCAATTCTTGGCCTTCCTCGATTTGACTCATAAAGTTTCTCCACCTTTTCAATTAATTCTTGGAAGTGAAAAATATAAGAACTATTTTCAATAACGAAGGGAATCCCCTTTGAATAGGATTCAGCAATTCGACGGTTCATCGGAATTTCCATCAAAATCGGAATATTTTTAGATTTGGAATAATTCCATATCTCCCGATCTCCGATATCTGCCTTATTGATGAGAACCCCCGTGGGAATGTTCAATTTTTCAAGTATTCCCACAGCCAACTCTAAATCGTTCAGTCCAAAAGGTGTGGGTTCGGTCACCAGCATGCAGAAGTCACTCCCCTTGACCGTCTCAATGACTGGACAGGCTGTCCCTGGAGGGGCATCGAGGATGACAACCTTATCCTTCTGAATTTTCTCTTTGACCTTCCGGATGAGCGGAGAGGCCATTGGTTCTCCTACGTTCAACACCCCATTAACAAAATTAACTCCATTCGCATTCCCTTCCTGGACAATGCCAATTTCCCTCTCGACTTCAAAAATAGCCTTCTCAGGGCAAAGGTAGGAGCAGGCACCACATCCGTGGCAGAGCTCATCGAAAACAAGAACACTTTTTAGAATGACCGCTATCGAATGATATTCGCAGACCTGAGCACATTTTCCGCAATAGGTGCATTTCGATTCATCGATTCGGGGAACCCGGATCCCTACCGAGGTAACCTGATGGAAAGTGGGCTTAAGAAAAATATGGGAGTTAGGTTCCTCCACATCGCAGTCAATTAATTGGACATTCCCTTTGGGGAGCGAAAGGGCTACATTAACGGCGATGGTGGTCTTTCCAGTTCCCCCCTTTCCGCTGGCAATTGAGAAAATCATTCAGTTATTTATCCTTTCAATGCCTCTGGGAATTTTCATAATAACAACGGGCTTCGTATAATCGGTACGGGATGGCTCCTTTTTCCGTGAGGCAGCTTAAACATTTAATCAATTCACCGATGTGGAGTCCGAGGGCTATCAAAATGCTATTATTTCCTCACCATTTTCGCCCCACATTTTGGACATTTCTTAAAAGAACAAGGAATGCCAGCCTCATGAGGAGCCGTTGTTCCGCAATCGGGACAAACACATTCCCCTCCTGGGCCTGCACCCATTCTGGACCCCCCCATTCTTCCTCTTCGAGCTCCGCCCATCCCTGTGCCTCTTTCTGCACCTTGACCTCTTCCTGGCGGGCCTGTGCCATCACCTCTTGGCATTTTTGACCTCCTGTCTGAACTAACATGACTGTCGCCACAAACTCCCATTTATGATAAAAAAATTTACTTCTCACAGGCTAAAGCCTGCAGCGTCAAAGAATAACTACTTTAGGGGGCGGGAGGGTTCTCTTGAAGGCCCCCATGCAACCACTTTTTTATATTACCAACGACGGAACCCTCGCCCGCCACCAAAACATTTGCCACGGCCACCGCCCCATGGAAGTCCCCCTCGACCTACTCCAAAGACAGGGCCATAAGATGGATACATACCGGTAGTTGGATAGTAGGGTACTCTAAAGCCATACCCATAGGGTCTATAACCCCTATAAGGCATCGCACAATAACCTCTTCCTCCACCAGTCATCGGACCCATTCCCATTGGCCCTGATCCATCAAATCCTGGCATAGAAAACACCTCCCTTCTTGAAAAAGTCCATAGTCAATGGGTTAGGGTAATGATGCCAGTTTGGTGTAAGGGTTAGGAAATGAGTCTCTGAAACTTCACCTAACCTTTACCCACAAACCAAACGCCTGCCTGCCGGTAGGCAGGGGCTTCCTAACCCTAACCTAAAGACTATAGTCGTTACTATTTCTTAAGCTGATCTTCTACAGCTGCAAAAATAATATTGTGTT
>CALLAL010000005.1 GCA_938002255.1 uncultured bacterium | reverse complement strand
TTTTTTGTGGGAGGTTTTTTGTTCCTGATCTGAGGGTGGGGGAGAGGCAGAAGGCTTGTGGGAGGGATGTGTGTAAGCGAAAGAGGAAGCATCTTGCTCATAGGCTCTGGTGTGAGAAGAATCCTGATTATTTTAAGGATCTATACTGAGACCCTTGTGAATTGGACACAAAGGGTGTGTCAAGGAGTTGTGATAAAATTGTGATAAAATTGGCTGGAGAAGACATAACTATCTGAAATTAATCAAACTCCATAAAAAGGGTAATTTCTATTTAAAATTAATAAGTTGGGAGAAACCAAGGGAAAGATCAAGGGGTTAGACAAAATGGCTTTTTAGGACTCTGACTCCGTGAATCGAGGTTCGAATCCTCGTCCCCCAGCCAATGATTTCAGAAAGTAACCTCTGTTCCCCATTCGACTCCCCATTGATTCTAATCAATCTCTTCCTGGTATAACGCACCAGGAAAATGAACCCCTGGTGTACGTACCATGGAGCCAATATATCACACTTATAATACAAATCCAAATATCCAAAGCCTGGCCCGGGTTTGCCCCTGAATTCACTCCCATCGTTCCGATTCGGGGGCGGTGGTATGTTTTCTACTACAACCGGTTAGGCGGCAGTGTGTGATGATGTAATTTGTCTTTCCGAACTCATCACCCAATGAAGGTATGCCACATCATCTCTGCCTGGCATCCAAAACCTCTTCCAATTGGGTCATGCTCGCCTGACTCACACGAGCCAGACCCTGCTGCGGATGATCAAGGTCTATGATGAGAACAATGACCAAGACGACAACGACACAGTAAGCCGTTGTCAGGCTTATGATGCGACGGCCTGCGAGGCCATTCCCGTAACCTAAGACCCCTGCGGCCAGAACTGCAAAGCCCAAAAGAAGCAGCAACACGCTTTCCGGCACATGATTCGCGACGGCGATATCGCGCTTCGACTTGATGTCGATGACTTCGTTCACTGCGTGAGTAAACAAGCCCAATGGAACTGATCGCGGATTCGCTTCTGCAGCTTCATAAGCAATGTGCCATAGCCGATGCTGGAGGTGCCTGGTTTCGGCGTCCAGCTGGTCTCGGGCCGGAGACATTTGCGCTGTATTGAGGACAGAGTGCAACCGAATTTCAACATAACGGCGAAACAGCTTGCCAACCTCGGCATCGCGAGATGTCGGCAGGAACTGGGCACGGAGGCTTGCGGTGCCGATAGCGTTGGATTCTTGAACTACCATCTGTTTCCGGTATTCGAATCGGGAGAGGGCCATAGCGAATGTGAACCCAAGAAGAAGCGAAAGCAACCCCAAGGTGGCGGCTTGAATGCTTATGATTTGAGTTCGGGTCAGTTCGTTGCGTGTTTGACGTCCCCTGTAGCCAAGCCTATATCCCAATTCACCCACGAGTACCATACACCCGAGCAGCACGATGGCAATTAGTACTTCTGATTGCTGATAGAGGAACTCGGTCGCCATTTGGAACTCCTTATATTGGCCCTATATTTCCCTTGATGAAGAAACTTGAACCACTGGTAGCTTTGGAAGTCGGTTCTTTACATCCTCTCCACGGATGGCATTCCTGCCAATCCACAAAAACCATATTCTCTGCCTGGGGGTGCTGCCTTTCTTCGCCACATCATGCAATTTAAACCTTCACATACCCATTCCGTGCTTATTCCCCTGACTTCCTTGTTTTTGGCTTTCGAGAATTTAAATGGACAATATTTTTTACTGGCTTCATCCTTGGTCAATAACATCATTATCATTCCTTTCCTTTCTAAATTTCCCCCTAAGTCAAATAAGGAGGTTACAAGTTGAGTTGGAAAGTTTTAATGATCTCCAAGAGTGTGCTGTTCATCGTCTTTAAGAGGCCTGTCATCTTTTAAAGACCGAACCAGGACATAGGCCTGATCCAAAGATAAGGCGCTGCTCTCCTTTAAGACGTTATCGTCGGGCCGAAACTTCTGGGAATCCGACTTTTCGTTGTTCTCCGCCCAATCAAGAGAAGTGTCGATGTATTTCGCCACGCCTTTACCAGCGATATTGAGTAACAGGAAAAGGAGAGCCCGCCTGAGGTTGATAGGAGAAACCCTCAAAAGAAATGGAATATGCCGAATGATCGAAGAAAAAGAATAAAACTCGCTTTGGACATAATGATGTCCCTCGGCAAGCTCCTGGGGAGTCATGTTCTTGGGCTGAAATACAACAGTATGGTGGTCGTAATGGCTCCAATCGTGGGATATGATTCGTCCTTGATCTTTGAAACGCCGGTATATTCGTGTTCCAGGATAGGGGGTTAGAACCTGTAAAGCCATCGTGGGGAGTTTAGTCCTTGCTAAAAATTCCAGGGTGTCATCAAAAATAGCTTTCGTATCCGTATCAAATCCCAGAATGATGGAGGGGTGAAAGGCGATCCCATTGTCCTGGATAATCTTAATAGCCTCCTCAGTCTCTTCTATAGATTGAAGCGCTTTTTTCATTCCCAACAGGCTTGAAGGCGATACAGACTCAAGCCCAAAGAATAGGGCCGCACAGCCCGAAAGGCGACATAATTTCAGCATCTCTTTGTCTTTAGCCAAGGAGATGGAACTTTGTCCTACCCATTCGATGCCCAGGGGTATCAAAGCTTCAAATAATTTCTTAGAATATTCCGGGTGTCCGGCCACATTATCGTCTAAGATCAAAAATGTCTTTGAGCCGGATTGTTTGGTATCCTCAACCACCATAGAGACCGGCCTATGCCTGATCTTCCTGCCATAGAAATCCGTTACTGAACAAAACTCACAGGCGTAGGGACACCCTCTGGTCGTCATCAGACCCACACAGTTAAATATTGCCTTGTCAATATGAAAATCTCGTCGCGGAAAAGGAACCATTGAAAGATCAGGCTCTGGAACATGGTAGAATTTCTGGAGCTTTCCCTTTCTAAAATCGCTGATGACATCTGCCCAACAGCCTTCAGCCTCCCCGATGACAACGGCATCGGCGTGCTGAATGGCTTCTTGCGGCAAAATGGTGGGATGAATTCCACCGAGAACGACTTTGGAACCTTTTTGTCTGAACCTATCGGATAATTGGTAGCTTCTATTTGCCGTTGCAGTCATGCAAGAAATCCCAACCAGGTCGAAATGCGAAGAAAAATCTATCTCTCTGATTTCTTCATCTACAACGGAAATATCAACATCGTTTGGTGTCAGTGAGGCCAGGATGTGTAGACTCAATTGAGGTATTTTAATAGCTTTTAGTACTTTTCTGCCAAACCTATGAGAAGGTGAAACCAATAAAAGTTTCATCACGATGCCCTCGTTTCCTTAAAAAAAGTTAGATGGTGGCAACCCATCTAATGCAATATCGGAGGTAACCTGTCCCTGAGGAAGACTTTAGAGACTGAGATTACCTCCTGGAGGAGATTCTTTGGAATATGGCTTCGGTTATTCTTTCCCCTTCTTTTGCAGAAATGCCGCGAGTAAGTCGATCGGGACAGGGAGGATCACCGTTGAGTTATTCTCAGTCCCAACCTTCGCTAAAGTCTGAAGGAACCGAAGATGCATGGCTGCAGGAGATACACTGATAAGTTTTGCTGCTTCAGCCAACTTTTCTGCGGCCTGGGCCTCGCCATCAGCGTGGATGATCTTCGCCCGCCTCTCCCTCTCCGCCTCAGCCTGACGAGCAATGGCCCGCTGCAACTCTTTGTCAAGGTCCACCTGTTTTGTCTCCACCAACGAAACCTTGATCCCCCAAGGGTCTGTTTGTTTGTCCAAGATATCTTGGAGTTTGATGTTAATCTTTTCTCTTTCTGACAAGAGCTCGTCCAATTGGGATTGGCCTATGACACTCCTCAATGTCGTCTGGGCCAATTGAGAAGTAGCATAAAGATAATTTTCAATTTCGACGACCGCCTTATTGGGGTCAATAACGCGAAAATAGACAACCGCATTGACCGTGAGGGAAATGTTGTCATGGGTAATCACCTCCTGAGGTGGAATCTCCAGGGCTACAGTCCTCAGACTGATCCGGAGCAATTTGTCTATTCCTGGGATGATGAAGGTAAGCCCTGGCCCCTTAGCCCCTATTAGTCTTCCCAAGCGAAAGACGACACCCCGCTCATACTCCTTGAGGATTCTGATGGAGGCGGCCGCAAGGATCATGAGAAAAACGATCAAAAAAAAGATTGCTGGCGAGAAACCAGTTATTAGATTCACAAGATTGTCTCCTTTCCAATTGAAGCAAAGGTTCTTTATCCCCCGATGTAATGAAAGAAATAACACCCCTCTACTTGATCCCAGGGGCTATTCAACTTTTTCAGACAAACTCAAAGTCTCCCGTTTAAGAGGGGAAGGGATATAGACTATGCTGATTTCTATCTTTCCCAGGGCCTTTCCCGTAACAGCCATCTTCGGGATCGTGACGTCCAACGTCCCTTCGGTAACACCTTCGGGCTGAAGAGCCTTCCAAAATGGATAAACCTTATCAATTTTCTCTTCAGGTTTAAAAGGGATTGGCTTTCCGGCTTCATCCAGGTACTCTAGGGTAACCGCCTGGATATCCAGGATATCCTTTGATTTATTGGTGATCTTGATGTTACCCTTTAGAGTCGGCGTCTCAACGATCTCTTTAGAAGCTATGTCTACGACTGTGAGGACTTTAAGGTCGCTAAGTTCCACAAAAAAATTCTGCCCCTTAAGCTCGGACTTCTGGGGAGCCAAATTCTTTGTGACTTGCTCCTGTTTGGGCGCCTCCACCTTCTTTTCCTCCTTAGAACAACCTAAATATCCAACGACCAGACTGAACACTATGAATGTAAAGATTTTTATGAAATGCATACGATGTCCCCCTTTCTTGGGTAGCAAAAGTTATTGGGAATATTAAACACTCAGGTCCTTCGCCTCTTTATAGATCCGACACCTCCTTCTCGCTCTTCGAACGTTTATCACTTGACCTGCTCTCATCAATTGCCGATTTTACAGGATCAACGAATCAACAACCTCCTCACAGTTCAAACACTTCAATCCCAAAACTGCTCATGGGGACCGTAAAACTTGTCATAGATCATGACATCCCCTCAGCGAAGACATTTCGTAAATAGCGATGTATCCATTAAATCCCCTCCGGATGTAAAACGGTGTGGAACACCATTTCATAGGGCGCTCTGAGAAGGTTCATCGCCCCCCGGAGCACCCTGAAACAATCCGACCTCAAGTGGCCTTTAAGACTCTCTTGAGTATCCCATTCCTCAATAAGATAGAGTTCATTTTCATCCTCAATATTCTGACAAAAGTTGCAGCGCAGGCATCCTTTCTCCGTCCTGATGGAGCCGATCAGTGAAGCAATCGTCTGAGACAGCTCCATACGCTTCTCAGAAAGAACATCCATTCGCACGATGACAAGGATCATAAAGATAGTAATTGCAAATGGGTTGCCAACAACTTTTAAAAAGCAGAATTTTGAAATCACCTTTAAATAACAGGGGATTGGATGAACAGGAGACAATAGCAGAGGAGGATGAACCTATTTGTTTGACCTCAATATTTGGTGGAACCTCAATATGTTGAGGGGGACTTTGAGGGAAGGGGACAGCGAGAGCTCAGTAATGCAAGCGGATCGTCAGATCAAGGATTTTCCCGTCGTACTTAAAGCTGGCATCAGAGAAAGAAGGCGGACCGAGCACGGCTTTTACATCATTTGAAAAACCGTAGCCTTCGATTGGAACCCCCAGCCAGTTGGTATCAAGCTTGCCGTTCATGTTTTCATCATGAATCACAGCAAGCGCATAGGTTCCAGGCGGGATGTCTTCAAAGTCGCAGCGGGCTTCCTTCTTTCGAATTTTTATGATCATGACATTAACCGCAGAGTGTAGAACTTCAATTGGGAATCCTTCTGGCGAATCAAAAAGCGCACAATCCACGGTTCCAGTGCTGTTTCTAATGTTCAGAACTTTCACGTGAATCCCGGGACATGATGATAATTGGGCAAAGGCAATTGTGGTGAGATTCGTAAATACAAGGACTGCAAACAATACAACGCACCAAACTTTCATGGGGACCTCCTCTTTTGAATTTTAGACCGTGGCGGCTACCACGGACTTCCTATGGAGTGACTCATTCATCATCTTCCTCACAATTCTGGCCTGGGTAGCCAGAGTTGAGGTTGTCAGAGCATTGAGCTCTGTCGATCTTCTTCCAAGAAATAGGCAAATTCCCCTCCCACAACGAGAATCGTCGAAGAATAATAGACCCACAAAACGAAAATGACCAGGGTGCTCAATGAGCCATAAAAAAAGGAATACTGGGCGAAATGAACGACATACCAGGCGAAAAGATGTTTGGCCAGTTCCCAGAGCAGGCTAGTAAAAAGAGCTGCCTGAAGAGCAGATGTGAAGTGGACTTTCTTATTAGGAATGATTTTGTAAATCAAAAAAAACATGCAATAGGTGAGGATAAAGGGGAGGAGGTATTTTAGGACCCATTGAATCGTCGGTCCTATCGCCACGGGAATCCGTCCCTGGTAACCCTGCAGGAAGGTGATAACGGGGCTAAGAATCATGCTCACAAGGAGAAGGATTCCTGCCAGGAGAATCATCAAAAGATCAATGCCGATTCCACGCAACATTCCTCTGTTTTTCTCCACCCGGAATACGATATTGAGAGCGATCCGCAGAGAGCCGAAGACCCATGTGGAGAACCAGAGCAAACCTACAAATCCCAAGATTCCCACAATCTGACGGCTCTCGATCAGATCCATGAGGCTTCCTATTATTTTTGGATCCAATGTCGGAGCCACATTTCTGAGATAGGCTCGGATATGATTGAGCACTTCTTGATCGTTGTAGAGATAGGTTCCCACCAGCGCCAATAGCAGGAGGATAAAAGGGATCAAGTTGATGAGTATGTTAAAGGCAATCCCTGAAGATAGAAAAAAGCCATTGTCATCATTGAATTTTTTTATAGCCTGCCAGAGGAGACCGAAGTTCCTGAGAATCTTTTTGAGCTGTTTGAATCTCATCGAATGAGTCCGTTTCATTGGGTAGAGGTCATCCAAGCGGTACCCTCTGAGTGACTCTTAAAGAATTGGACACTAAATGGTTTGATGTCCATAGATCCTTCTTTTTTTCGCGCCTTATTTTCTCCGTCGCCTCAACTTTTGGATCCACTTAATCTCCGGTGCCTGATCCCAGCATGATGGCAAGCCTCCGTGTTTCTTCATAGCTTTCCAGCGCGATCTTGACAAGGCTGGTCATGGGCACAGAAAGAATCATGCCAATCGGTCCCAGAACCCATCCCCAGAAGACCAATGAAAGGAAGACAACCACCGCCGATAAACTCAGGCCTTTGCCCATAAGCTTCGGTTCCAGGATATTGCCAATGACTCCATTGATGACCAAAAAACCGAGAACGGTTAAAAGGGCAGACCCCACCCCTAACTGGACGAGAGCAAGAAGAACAACAGGTAACGCAGCAATGATTGACCCAATATTAGGCACATAGTTCAGCAGAAACACGAGCGTCCCCCAGAGCACCGGATAATCAACCCCAAGGATTAAGAGCCAAAGCCAGATCGCAAGGCCAGACGCCGCGCTGATCAGGGTTTTAATGACCAAATAGCGTTTGGCCTCCTGGCTGAATTTCTCAATGGTAGAAAGCGACCTCTCCGGATTTTTTAACACAACCCGCAATTTCTTAGGTAAATCCGCTGCCTCTAAAAGGATGAACACGACCGTAAGCAGGATCAGAAACGCATTGGTGAGGACACTACTCAGGGTTGACAATATGTCTCCTACCAAGTTCATCACCCATCCCGGATTAAAAGTACGGGGTACCTCTTCTGCTGGAATGTTAACGCCCTTTTCACGCAGCCAGCTTATTAAAGTTCCAATATGGGTCGATAATCGCTCCTGATAGTCGGGAAGGGATCTCAAGAAATCATTCAGCGAAGGACCTATCAAAGCTCCGAAGAGCAATCCTACAATGAGAATGGCCGCCAGAATGAATGTCAGTGCCAGTACTTTCGGCACGCCCTTTCGTTGGAGCCAGAACAAAGGTGGAGTACAAATGACGGCAATGAAGGCCGCCAGAAAAAAAGGAACCAGGATAGAGCTGGCCGCCTTCATCCCCGCCACCACAATGACAAAGCTGGCAAGGATCAACACTGCGGGCGCCTTGGCCGTGCGTTTCACATTATCATCCATTGAATACCCATCCACTCCTTCTGTTTTTCCTCATCTTCTCCGGAACTCCAAAAAAAGAACAAATCTTAGCCTATGGCGGGATGCTACCCAACGATATATATTTCGGTGAAAACAATATTATACTCTTTGTAATAGCCTTGTTTGTGCCCCATTAAGACCCTTTCAAAAAATCGGTCAAGAAGGAATTCCAACAATTTAGGAAAAGAATAATCAGGACATCGGACTCTTTTTCTTCATCCTTCCAATCATCATCAGTAAACATCCGGTCAGCAAACCAATTACGAAACTCACCAGAATGGATACAACGGAAGAGGTGGAAATTTTCCAGAAAAGGAAATTAAGAACTATAGGCTGAATGTTCTGAATGGCAAAGATCAGTAAAAGCATAAGAAGTACGATGATGGCGATCAATTTAACACTCATTTATTAAGTCCCCCTTTTTATGGAATTATCGGCTGAACGCCCTGCCCTTGTAAGCAGGGATGAAAACCGACCATATAAAAATTAACTTTACCCGGAAGTCCCACTCCGTGAGTGGGGAGCTTCATTTTTATTTATCAGGCCATAACCCAATTGCTTTTTGAGCATAAGGAGATTATTCACCTTATGCACCATGCACCCAGCAAGCCGCCGATGACAAACCCTTTTAAAAAGTTTCCCCAATATTGTTCATTCTCTGCCATGGTAAAATTCTCACTTTTTCCATTTTTTCAACTATTGGGGATTAAATTCATTATCTACTGCGAGCGATATCCCTTCATTCTACTTACCGCCATAGGATCACCGTTGCCTATTTCACGATTAGATTATTCTTTACGGATTTGACCCCTTGGACGCTCCTTGCGATTTGACCCGCTTTATCCACGGCCTGTTGAGAATTAACGAAGCCGCTCAGTTGAACGGTACCCTTGTAAGTTTCAACACTGATCTGGAATGACTTGAAAAAATCATCATTTGCAAGTAGAGATTTCACCTTGGTCGTGATGACCGAATCGTCAACGTATTCGCCTGTACTTTCTCGTGTGCGTGTCGATGCACAGGCAACCAAGGTGATCAGCATAAGAAGCACTAAACAATGGATAGCGATATTTCTCTTTTTCATAGCGATGACTCCTCTCTGTAATTTCGATTGTGAAATGGTTGGTTGCGGGACCTTTTCTTCTGATGGTTTCTTAATATCATAAAATTCGGCAAAATGTTTCTGGAGCTACTGACCACCTCCTTTTTAAATACCTCCCTACCATAGCAGGGGTTCAAATTGTTACAATATTTTTCGTCCCCGGATCAGTCGGATCACCACGACGATAGCGGCGATGACCAGCAGAATATGAATGAGTCCACCAGCCGCGTAGCCACCCCAAAATCCCAACAGCCATAAAATTAAGAGAATCACAACGAGGGTCCAAAGCATGTTCGATTCCTTTCTGACTTAGAATGTGCCTATCTTTTTAAATTTAAATCTTCTTGAAGGATCATTAAAAACCAACGACCTTAAAATATTAATTGCAAATGAGTTGCCAACAACTTTTAAAAAGCAGAATTTTGAAATCACCTTTAAATAACAGGAGATTGGATGAACAGGAGACAATAGCAGAGAAGGATGAACCTATTTGTTTGACCTCAATATTTGGTGGAACCTCAATATGTTGAGGGGGACTTTAAAGGGAAGAGGACAGTCTAATCGGTTTATTTTTTCTCCGACCTGAGTATTCCGAGCTTATGCATCCTCGCTCTTAAAGTACTCGGGTGGAGACCCAGGATCAATGCAGCGCCATCCTTTCCTTCGATACGCCATTGGGTTTCAGTAAGGGTCTTAAGAATTTGGTTTTTCTCCGTCTCTTCTAAGGTTCTTAAGGTGGATGAGAGTGGAGGGGATGAAATCTCCAGTTTATCTGTTAGCTGCAAGACCGGTCCAGGACACAAGATCACGGCCCGCTCAATGATACCCTCCAGTTCCCGGATATTCCCTGGCCACGGATAATCCTGAAGTGCCTTCATCGTCTCTTTCTGGATCGAGGTGATCTGTTTTCCCAATTTCCTCGAATACTTCTCTATAAAGGCCTGAACCAACAACGGGATATCTTCTTTCCGCTGGCGTAGTGGAGGAACCGTAATGGGGAAGATGTTAAGCCGATAATAAAGGTCTTCCCGAAACCGGCCCTTTCGGACCTCTTCCTCAAGGTTTCGATTGGTTGTCGCCACAATCCTTATATCAACTTTGATGGTCTGGGATGAGCCCAGGCGCTCAAACTCGTTATGCTCGATTGCCCGGAGCAGTTTGGCCTGCACCTCAAGCGGAAGTTCCCCGATCTCGTCGAGACAGAGAGTGGAACCATGGGCGATCTCGAAACGGCCTACCTGCCGGCTATCTGCTCCGGTAAATGCCCCCTTCTCCCGGCCGAACAATTCGCTCTCAATTAAATTCGCTGGCAAGGCAGCACAATTCACTGTGATCAATGGCCGATCCTTGCGGGGGCTCATGCTATGGATGGCGGCAGCGATCAGCTCTTTTCCCGTACCCGTCTCACCGAGGATGAGGACCGTTGTGTTCGTGGGAGCAACCTGTTCCACTCGATAGAGAACATACTTGAGACCATCGCTTTGCCCGATAATATGATCGAACTGATGTTTCTTTTTGATCTCTTGGCGGAAGTAAATATTCTCGATCTCCAGTTGGTCTTTCAATGTTTTAATTTCAGAAAGGGCCTTCCGAAGTTCAATGGTTCGCTCCTCCACCCGTCTTTCCAGTTCATCATGAGCTTTTCGTAAAGCTTCTGCTAAAATTTTCCGTTCGGTGACATCGCGGATGTTACACTGAATCACTTTCTTATGGTTAACCAAATAGACATTGCTAACAAATTCCACGGCAACTTGCCGTCCATCTTTTGTCTCAAGCAGCAAATCTTCGTAGCGGATATATCCTTTGCTTTGCAATTCTAAAAAGGCGGTTTTCAATGCCTCCCTATCCTTGAAGGCACCAATTTCCCAGAGTTTCTTGCCTAAAAATTCCTCATGTGAATAACCTAACATTTCTATTAGGAAGGGATTCACATCGGTAATTTGTCCTGTATCGGCATCGAGGATGAGTATTCCATCCCGGGCTGTTTCAAAGAGGCGCCGGTAACGAGTTTCGGAAATCTTCAACGCCTCTTCGGTTCGCTTAGGTTCGACGATCTGAACCTGCAAGCCTTCGTTAACCTCATTTAAACGCCGCTCCATGGCATCCAGTCTGGCCTGCAACTCTTCTATCTCAAGGAGAAGTTGCTGTTTCGTTTTGGATTTGGTTTTTATAAAACCACCCCTTGCCTGATCGCTCTCAAATCTTTGATCTGAGATCTTCACTCCTTTCAATCTTATACAGAATTTTGAAAAATTTGCAAATAGAAAAAAAAGAAATTCGGAATGAATCGGGAAAATAAAAACCTCCCTTTTCCCAATATTACGACTTTGGGGTTAGGCATAACTAATTTCTTATTTTTCGTTTCCTTCCTCTTACTATCTCTTCTTCTAATCGCCGAAGCTTCCCTTCAAAACCCTTATCTAATCTGAGCTTCTCTTCAACCCTCCCTATCCCACGACTCACCACATACTCTCATCCCAATTTACAGGGATCCACCCCCATTACTTTTGGCTCCCTCTCGATTGTCGCCCACAATATTCCAACGGATCTTTGACCAACTTTGCCCGAACCGGATTCAAATGAATATAGGCCGATAACTCCATCAAATACAAATCCTTCTCACAAAGAATCGCCTTGTAACGACCCTGAAACAGATGCCCCCAACCCCCATACCTC
>CALLAL010000004.1 GCA_938002255.1 uncultured bacterium | reverse complement strand
ACCGCAGGCCGATTTGACTACCGTGATAAGAAACAGATTCAATCTTTTCTGCTGCCCAAGGGGTTCTTGTATGATGTCTGGGATGAAGGAAAGGGGAACCATTCCTATCTGCTGGCAGAGATTCTCAGTTCGGGAAGACATGTCGTAGAGATTCCAGAGAAGATTACTGTAAATTACCTGATCCTTGGGAATAAAATCGTCATGCCTTTTCATGAATATCAACATGGAAATGATGCGGAAAGACTTCTTTCGGCAGGAGATAAAAAGATTTATATCCACCGCGATGGACTCAATTCTATTCTGCAATGGTACTTCGAATCGCTTTATCAGACCAAACCTAAAAAACCTGAGAGTCATTATATAGTATGGAAAGGGAAAAGAGATCCGCTAACCTTTTTTCTCTACCAGGATTTGAAAGAGATCTGCGAAGATGTCTTCGAAAAGCGCCTCTTCCGTAACAAGGTTGAAGCAAGAGATTATTTTGTGGAACAGGGGTTTCATCTCTTTCTTCCTTCTCTCCTTGCTATGGCGGCCAGAATGGCAAAAGACCAGGGCCAACCCTTGCATCAGGAAGAACGATATCTCAGAGCCGTACTCAGTGGCTTTTCAGATTGCCCAAACTATACTCTTTTCTACCTTGTTAGCAAAAGTGCCCAATATAGTTACAGACCGTCGATTAAAAAGATGTGGGACCAGATAAAAACTCGGTTCGACTTCACGTCTCCGGAGACAATCAGTCTTGAAAGGATCGCTCAAGTGAGCCAAGAATTGCTCCAGAAATTGGAAAGAATGGAGCCCTGAACAAATTTCAGGAGAGTTAACCTTGGAGTTTTGCATAAAGGGCCATGGGTAAACCGCTCTCCAACGCTTCGAATGGCGGTTAACCGGATGTCTTAAAGGAATCGCTGGACTTCACCAGGGGTGAATTCCAGCAGGGGTTAGCCATGTGAGTGCCCATTGGTCCGAAGGTTCGCCTCGAATCGTTTCCGAACAGTTCACCCATGTCCCTTTTTTTCAATTTTTTGTATTGTTAAGGTTAATTAAGAAGCGGGTTTCACATCGACAGTGTTGTCATAGAAGGTGCTTCCCTTGGCTTGGTCGGTCAGACGCTGGGAAGTGAGGGCATTGACTGTGCGGAAGCCGGGGGCGTGCTCCAGCCACCAGATCCCCTCTGCCACCACCACACCCTGAGGAACTTCAGGGGTCACCCTAAGGATAAAAGAGACTTCTCCCAGTCTGTTAAAAGCCATCACAGGTTCTCCCTCTCTTAGGCCCTTTGACTCGGCATCCAAAGGATTCATTTTGAGAAACATCTTTCTCTCTTTACTCCTGAGATCGGGTCTCTCCCTGAAGGAAGAATTTAAGGCATAGAAACTGGGGGCTGTCATCAACGCAAAAGGTTCCTCACCTCCATAAGGGGGGAGGTAGGTGGGAAGGGGATGAGGCTCTTTTGGATTGAGAATTTCAATCTTTCCAGAAGGTGTTTGGAATCGGGTTCGTGCATCCGGGGGGAGGGGGAGTTCGACTGCCTTTCCGACTGAAAAGGATTTGAAATCGATTCCTTCCCTCATCGGCGCTGGGATGGAGAGGAGATGGGCAATCAATTCATCTGCGCTCTGGCGAAAGAAGGGTTCATCGAATCCCATAGCTTCTGCGAGAAAGGAGAAGACCTCCCAGTTCGACTTGCTCTCTCCCACGGGTGGAATGACTGGTTTTGCCCATTGAATGCAGTAAGTTCCATAAGATCGGTAAAGATCGCTATGCTCAAGAGAAGAAGTGGCTGGAAGCACAATGTCCGCATAGCGTGCCGTATCCGTAAGAAATCTCTCGTGGACCACGGTGAAGAGATCCTTTCTTGTGAGACCTTTTATGACCTGGTTCTGATCCGGTGCAACGGCAGCAGGGTTGGAGCAATAGACATAGAGACTTTTAATAGGAGGGTCTTTGATCTCATTTAGAGCCCATCCGATCTGATTCATATTGACGATACGGGTCTTTTGAGTCATGAAATCTTCTCTCAAAATCTCTCTCATAGCAAAAGCCTCACCCGTATGGGTGGATGTAAAACAGCCAGCCCCTTTTTTACCGTAGGCTCCTACAAGAGCAGGAAGACAGACGATCGTACGAATGGTCATTGCGCCATTTCCATATCTTGAAAGGCCACTTCCCAGACGGATAAAAGGCCTCTTTGCTTTGCCGTAGGCTTTGGCCATGGATTCGAGGGTATCGACAGAAAGACCTGTAAGGTGGCTCACTTTCTCGGGCGGATAGTCTGGAAGGATTTTTTCTTTCAGTTCCTCAAACCCCTGGACGCGGGTCGTTAAAAATTGTTTGTCAATCGACCCGTCTCTGACCAGAAGATGCATCAGGCCCAGGGCAAATGCGCCATCGCTTCCAGGCCTGATAATATAGGTTTTATCCGCTACGGTAGAGGTGAGCGTCCGGTAAGTGTCGATGAGCCAAACTGAAGCTCCGTTTCTGCGTGCGATTTTTACACCGTGCAGGAAATGAATATTGGTCGCAACAGCATTGATTCCCCATAAGATGACAAGATCGCTCTCTGCCACTTCATCCGGATGGGGTGAGGGTGTCTCTCCCATCACGGCCTTCCAGCCTGCCTCTTTAGCTGGAGAACAGATGGTGCGGTCAAGGCGGGAGGCTCCCATCCGGTAAAAAAAAGGATGCCCTGCATTTCTCTGAATCAGCCCCATGGTCCCGGCATAGGAATAGGGTAGGATGGCTTCTGCCCCGGACTGTTCGATGATCTTTTGCCAGTGCTTTGCAATCTGATCGATGGCTTCCTTCCAGGAAAGGGGTTGAAACTGGCCTGAGCCCTTTTCGCCGATGCGGATAAGGGGGTGAGTCAAACGGAGAGGCGAATGGACTGTTTTCTGGTAATGATTCATTTTGGGGCAGAGAGTGCCCCTTGTAAAGGGATGGTCCGGATCGCCGGTGATCTTAACAGCCATCCCATCCACAACCTCCACGAGAAGACCGCAGGCATCCGGACAATCATACGGGCAAACGGATCGTTTGATCTTTCTGGTCACAGCCATTTCCTCTACAACCGGATTAGGTTTGCAGCATAGGTCAAACCAGCTCCAAAACCAACCAGAATGACGAGGTCTCCTCTTTTGAGCTTTCCTGAGCGAAGCGACAGATCCAGGGCAAGGGGAATGGAGGCGCAGGAGTTATTCCCATATTGTTCGATCGTGATAATCATCTTTTCTCTTGCCTTACCATCGGGAAGTTCCAGCCGGGACTCAAGCTCTTCGGCAGCGCCCATGATAATCCGGGCATTTGCCTGATGGGGAATGATCTTGTTCACCTGCTCAAAGAGAAGGCGAAGTTCCTTATGGTCCGCTGTCCCAGAGGGGTCAAGGACACGAAGGCAACTCTGGACCATTGCTCTTTTCGCAAAGGTGTAGACTTTTCTTCCTTCCATCTTAATATAACCATTGCCGGTGGAACTCTTTTTTGAAAGGGTGAGAAGATCACGTAATTTGGCATTTCCTCCAAGATGGGAACGAATGATCCCTTCCCTCTCAGATTGCCTTAGTATAACAGCCCCCGCGCCATCACCGAAAAGAACACAGGTGTTTCGGTCCTGATAATCGGTGATGCTTGAGAGCTTATCCGTCCCGACCACTGCAACCGTACGGTATTGTCCACTTTTGACCAACGTCTCTGCAATGAAAAGAGCATAATTGAACCCCGTGCATCCTGCCTGGACATCGAAGAAAGGTAAGTCTCTTTGGAGATCAAGCAGTTTTGCCATATGACCTCCGGCAGAAGGCCATACGGGCTCGGTGGTATTGGTGCCCACCACGAGACATTCGATCTCTTCAACATGGATTCCTGAATCTTTGATGGCCCGTTCGAGGGCTATTGCACCCATGGTCACATTGGTCTCTTGTCCGCTAGCAATTCTGCGTTCCCGGATGCCTGTCCGCTCAATAATCCACTGATCACTCGTATCCACCATCTTCTCCAGGTGGTAGTTGGTCAGGACCCATTCGGGAACATAAGAGCCCGTGCCAATGATACTGGCCTGATACATAACATTCCTTTCATAGAGATGAAAAATAATTTTAAAAAATTATTAACACAAATCCGTTTCTCTGTAAAATAGAGAGTCTTCCATGAAATGGCTTTATGTTGATGAGAGCTTAAGAAAGGTCGGAATAGGTGTCTGTATTAATAATGGTGGAAAAGGGTTGGTGGCGGTGCAGGGATTTGAACCCCGGACACTGCGGATATGAGCCGCATGCTCTGACCAACTGAGCTACACCGCCAAGCAAGAACAATTTTACTCAATCTGTAATAATTGTCAATACCTTCCGGCGATTTCATTTGATTTTCAACCTCCCTTTCTTCCATAATAGATCTAAATTTCTTTTCAGGAGGAATTATGCGGATTGCTTATTTTGACTGTTTTTCTGGGGCAAGCGGCGATATGATTCTTGGTTCGTTGATCGATGCAGGCTTAAATCCAAATGAATTACGAGAACAACTGAAAAAACTCCATCTCCGCAATATCTCTCTCAACGTGAAAAAGGTTTTGAAAGCGGGCATCGCAGGAACCCAGGTTGTGGTCGAAGGGAAGCATGAAAAGAAACATTCTCGAAGCCTTAAGGAGCTGCTTCAGATTATTGATCGAAGTCAATTGGAAGAAGAATTGAAAGAGCAAAGCAAGAAGATCTTCGAACGAATCGCGTCGGTAGAAGCAAAGATTCACAGGCGACAGAAGGAAGAAATTCATTTCCATGAGATTGGGGGACTCGATTCGGTTGTGGATATCGTTGGAGCGGTTTGGGGGATAAAAGCCATAGGCGTGGAACGCCTCTATGTCTCCAGAATCAATGTTGGGGGAGGGTTTATCAAGTGTGAACATGGCCTTCTTCCTGTTCCTGCTCCTGCTACTCTTGCTCTGTTGAAAGGGAAACCCATCTATTCTTCTGGTATCGAAAGGGAACTCCTTACCCCTACCGGAGCGGCTTTATTAACTTCCTTAGGGTCTGAGTTCGGTAAAATGCCAAAGATGAAAGTTATGAAAATCGGCTATGGAGCGGGAAAAGATGATCTTCCCCATCCCAACCTTCTTAGACTGATCATTGGTGAGGGAGACTCTATCGTTAAAGAAGAAAAGGTAAGGGTGGTTGAAACAAACATTGATGATATGAACCCACAATTCTATGATTATCTTATGGAAAGGTTATTTGCCTTAGAAGTTCAAGAGGTTTTTTTAACCCCCATTCTGATGAAAAAGAATCGGCCAGCAACCCTTCTAACAGTTATTTGCTCAGAAGAAACTTTTCCTAAGATTACCGATTTTTTGATCCGGGAAACCACGACTCTTGGCTTGAGATGGCGTGAGGAAGAAAGGAGTTGTGCTGAACGGAAGATTCTATCCTTATCAACCAAATATGGAACGGTCCGTTTCAAAATGGCAACATGGAATGGAAAGGTTGTGAACTTTTCACCAGAATACGAAGATTGTAAAAGACTTGCTCTTTCAAAGAAGATTTCTCTTAAAGAAATTTTTGAGGAGGCTAAAAAATCAGGGATAAAATTTCAAGAGAGAACTGTATAGATCGCGCCATTATTTACTAATAAATTCGTTCCAGCCTTGAAATAGAGCACCCTCGTTCTTATACTTTAAGTAGGAGGTGCTAAGATGAAGAAAATAACCCTTTTGATAGCGTGGCTGTTCGCCATCAGTCTATGGTCTCCTGATTTTGGAGATGCAGCAGATAAACCCAAAGGAAATCCCCCTATTATTACAGCATCTTTTGCTGTTGAGCAAGGGTATTATGGGTATGTTTGGAAAATTTACCTTGAAGCAGAAGACCCTGATGGAGATATGTCAAGAATTGCAGTCCAAGTTGACCAACTGGGATATGGTCATTATCCAACGGACTGGGTCATGATCAAGGGGCCTTTTCAAAAACAGTTAAGGGGTTATCTCCAATGGAACACCTTCAGCCCCAGGGCTCCTTTTTTGAGGGAATGGACGCATATTACAGCAACGGTTTCTATTTTAGATAAAGCCGGAAATTGGAGCAAAGAGGTGGTCTTCCCCTTCGAATTCGTCTCGGGAGGCATCAAAAAAGTAAATCCTCCTCCTCCCTTTGATAGAGAAGGACTGCCCAGATTAGGTTATATCCACATCGAGTTAGTTGAGCCGACCATGGGTGCTGCTGATTCGAGGCGGGAAGATTAAGGCAGGGTTTTAAATTGGTGGGTTATGGGTTGTAAACAAAAAAGGCTTCAACATAGAAGCCTTTTTTGTTTACACTTGCATTTCTCATCCCGAGATGGTAAACCTGTTCTATATTCAAAAGGTCAAAAGGAGGGGAAACATGATACGCCAGGAGGAGTTAAGAAAATATCAAGTTTGGTTTTTTCTCTTTTTTATTGTTGTCTTCATGGTTTGGGCGGGGTGTACCACCACACCCAAAGAACGACAAAAGGAACGAAGTACTCCCGAGGGCGAATCGATTGGCAAATATTATCATTTTGAAGACGTGCGGGTCCCCAGAGAATTAAATTACCAGCAGAAAAAATCATTTGTCTATGAGACACCACGATTTAAGGCGGGTGTTCTGGTCTTCACCAAATGGAGACTGGATGTCGATTCCTTAATCGATTTTTTTCATTATCATATGGAAAAGGACAACTGGAAACTGGTGAACAGTTTCAAGGGGAAGGAATCCATACTCAATTTTTCTAAACCGGATAAAACCTGTACGATCAAAATTACTGAGAAATGGCAGGGGACCACCGAAGTTGAAATTAGGGTCGGTCCTTTGGGAGAAAAAAAGATGTGAAGTGTTCTCAACTTCTTTATAAAATCAGGAGGACCATTGATCATTATAGCTTACTTGAAAAGGGCGACCGAATTATTGTCGGGGTTTCAGCCGGCGTCGATTCAATGGTCCTGTTACATTTTTTAAATGCTCTTCGGCAAGACTTCTCTCTTTCTCTCATCGTTGCCCACCTCAATCATGGTTTACGTCCTCAAGAAACCTTAAGAGAAGCGGAACTTGTTCAGAAGGAATCCTCTCGGTTAGGTCTTCCTTTTGAATACCAGGAAGTTAACGTAAAGGAGTTTAGAAAAATAAGGAAGATCTCTTTACAGGAGGCAGCACGTCAGGTTCGGTTTCAGTTCTTTAACGATCTGTGTCAAAAATATAGTGCAGATAAAATCGCTCTGGGTCACCATGCCGACGATCAGATAGAAACCCTTCTCCTCAGACTTTTCAGAGGGTCAGGCTTACAGGGTTTGAAAGGAATGCTGCCCATTCGTGAAGGGAGAATTATTCGGCCATTGCTTGAGGTTTGGAAAGAAGATATTGAGTCGATCGCTCAGGGATGTTCTATTCCCTATTTGATCGACTCCTCCAACTTTGAGGAGAATTACCTCCGGAATCGACTTCGCCTGGACCTCATCCCTCTTATCGAAAAGAAATATCAGAAAGGATTTCGAAAAAATCTTTTCAGATCTTCGGTCCTTCTAAAAGGCGATAATGCTTTTATGGACAAGGAGGCTGAAAAAGCGTATCGGGAAATTGTTCATGAAGAAGAAGAGGAAAGCTTTTTAAATTTTTCTGAACTTCAATCACTCCATCCAGCCCTTCGATGGAGGGTCCTTCAGAAAGTATTAGGAAGAGTGCATGAAAGGTCAAGCCAGACGGAATGGGATGTAAAGGAGGTGAATTTGATTCATCAAGCCCTTCAGAAGCCTTCTCCCAGCTTTCTTATACCGTTGTCCAGAGGGCTGTTTTGTGAGAAACGATATGAGAGGGTATCTATCAGGAGAGGAGAACCTAAAACGATTCCACCCTTTGAGGTGGAGCTCCAATGTCCTGGTAGAACCTATCTTAACGTAATTGGCAAAGAGATTATTTTAGAGGAAGTGGAATATGAGGGAGGGGCATTTATACCGCCATCCAGAAACATTGCTTTTCTTGATTACGAAAGTCTCTCGTTACCATTAAGGGTCAGAAATTTTAGACCTGGGGATCGGTTTCAGCCTATGGGGTTCGAAGGGACACAGAAGTTAAAAGAATTTTTTATTAACCTCAAGATCCCAAGATTTGAAAGGGCTAATATTCCTCTTCTCATCTCAGGAGATTGGATCGTCTGGATCATCGGTTACCGAATTGATGATAGGTTTAAAACCACTTCTAAGACCCGCAAGGTATTAAGAGCCGAGTTATTATAGCGATCGGCATAATCTTCTAATTTAATCAAATAACAGTCCAGGTCTCTTGACAGTACCATAATCTTTGAGTTAATTATGACTAATTCCTATAGATAAAGTATAGATTATCTAACTGATGAGAATTTCAACAAAAATTAGGTATGGGGCGAGAGCCCTCGTTGAACTTGCTTCCCAGTACGGGAAGGGACCGATTGATTTAAAAGAGATTGCCCAGAAAGAGGGGATTTCCTTGAAGTACCTTGAACAAGTAATCATTCCTTTGAGAACAGCTGGAGTGGTGAAGTCTATCCGAGGTTCAAAAGGTGGATATACTTTAGCAAAACCTCCTTCAGAGATATCTTTCAGAGATTTGTTTGAAATCCTGGATGGACCTATCGATTTGATCGAATGTTTGAAAGACCCGAAGTATTGTTCGAAGTCACCCTTATGTGTGACAAGAGATGTGTGGAAAGAGGCTTCTGAGGCGATTCAAAAAATATTTAGTTCAATCACTTTCGAAGAGATAGTGGACCGAAAAAGAAAGAAAGGGGAACAACCCTTCCAGATGTATCAGATATGACCGAAACGTTATAAATGCCAATCTTTTACTGGTGGTGATTTCAATGGCTAAGATAGCCAATTCTATTACAGACTTGATTGGCCAAACACCGCTTCTCAGATTAAATAGGATGACTGAAGGGTGTCACGCCGAGGTGGTTGCTAAAATAGAGTCTTTTAATCCATGCGGAAGCATTAAAGACCGTATCGGTCTCTCTATGATTGAAGCGGCAGAAAGGGAGGGGTTAATTCATAAGGAAACCATTATTTTAGAACCCACCAGTGGAAATACTGGAATTGCTTTAGCCTTTGTCTGCGCTTCCAAGGGGTACCCCTTGGTTTTAACGATGCCAGATTCCATGTCTGAAGAAAGAATTCATTTACTAAAAATGTTTGGGGCACAGGTGATCTTGACCCCGGGGGACGAAGGAATGACTGGAGCCGTCAAAAAGGCAGAGGAGATGGCGCGGAGTGATACACGGTATTTTATGCCACAACAGTTTAGGAATCCCGCTAATCCGGAGATCCATCGGAAGACCACAGCACTTGAAATTTGGGAAGATACCGGGGGAAGAGTTGATTTTATTGTTTCAGGCGTAGGAACAGGCGGAACCATCACCGGTATTTCAGAAGTGATTAAATCAAAAAAGCCAGAGGTTAAAACCGTTGCGGTTGAGCCTGAAAGTTCTCCTGTTCTCTCTGGAGGGAGACCGGGGCCCCATAAAATCCAAGGCATCGGAGCTGGGTTTATACCAGAGGTATTACAAATGGATCTGATCGATGAAGTGATCAAGGTCTCAAATGAACATGCCATCCATTTTGCAATACGGTTGGCCAGGGAAGAGGGGGTATTGGCAGGGATTTCTTCCGGTGCGGCTGTCTGGGCCGCTCTTGAAATAGCCAAAAGGCCAGAGAATAAAGAAAAGATGATCGTGGTCATCTTGCCTGATACGGGGGAACGATACCTGAGCACCGGTCTGTTGGGTGCCCACAGATGACGATCGAAAGGCAAAGCGATTTGGAGGGTATTTATGGCGAAAAGCATTGAAGAGATCAACGAGAAAATTAAAAAAGGGAAAGCCGTTGTCTTAACCGCAGAGGAGATTATCGATTTTGCTGCTGAGAGAGGGGTCAAGAAGGCTTCCCAGGAAGTGGATGTGGTGACCACGGGAACCTTCGGCCCCATGTGCTCCTCAGGTGCCTATTTCAATGTAGGCCATTCAAAGCCAAGAATTAAATTAGGGGGGGGTAAAACCTATCTCAATGATGTTCCAGTCTATACGGGTTTGGCTGCAGTTGATTTCTTTTTAGGTGCCACCGCCATGCCTGAGGATGATCCGAGAAACAAAATCTATCCTGGAAAATTCTCCTATGGAGGAGCCCATGTGATCGAGGAACTGATAGCGGGAAAAGATGTCCGGCTCACAGCCACTGCTTATGGAACGGATTGCTACCCAAGGAAGACGCTGGAGACTTTTATTTCCCTGAAAGACATGAATGAAGCGATTTTATTTAACATGAGAAATGCTTATCAAAATTATAATGTGGCTGTGAATCTATCAGATCGGGTGATCTATACTTACATGGGAGTGCTTCAGCCTAAAATGGGAAATGCGAATTACTGCAGTGCGGGTCAACTCAGCCCTCTCTTGAATGACCCTTATTATAAGACAATTGGCATCGGCACCCGGATCTTCCTGGGAGGTGGAATTGGGTATGTCGTCGGAAACGGAACTCAGCATAACCCCAATGTGGCCAGGACCGAGAAGGGGGTTCCGAAGATGCCTGCCGGAACCTTAGCGGTTAAAGGTGATCTTAAACTGATGACCCCCAAATGGCTTCGGGGAACTTCCTTTACGGGGTATGGGGTAACGCTGACGGTAGGGATCGGGATTCCCATTCCTATTCTCGACGAAGAGATTCTCCGATATACTCTGGTAAAGGATGAAGAGATCTGGGCTCAAGTTGTGGATTACAGTGAATCGTATCCCCAATGTGTTCCCGGTAGTTTAGGGGAAGTGAATTATAAGCAATTAAAAAGCGGAAAGATCACCGTACAGGGGAAAGAGATTCCCACCTCAGGTCTGTCCAGCTACCTGAAAGCCAGAGAAATTGCTACGATATTGAAGGAATGGATTGAAGCAGGAAAATTTTTTCTGACCCAGCCGGTCGAGCTTCTTCCATCTGTGGACTCAGGGATTGTTTTCAAGCCGTTGAAAGAGAGGCCGATTAAAAAGAGATAAAAGGAAAAGGAGGCTTCATGCAGAAAAAACGAGTGGTTTTTAATTATCCTCCTCATGTTGTTGAGCAACCCGTGATTTCTAAATTAGTCAAGGAGTTTGATTTAACGGTCAATATCCTGAGGGCACGAATTTCACCTAAGGAAGAGGGACGGCTCGTTTTAGAAATCACAGGGAAGCGGCAGGCCTTAGAGGCGGGGATTCACTATATTAGAGAGCTGGGCGTGGAAATCCAATCGCTGGCCCAAGACGTCAAATGGCATGAGGACCGATGTACCCACTGCACGGCCTGCATTTCTGCCTGCCCTCCCAGGGCATTAGACGTCAACCGCCAAACCATGGAAGTTTCGTTCAACCGGGACAAATGTATTGCCTGTGAAGCCTGCATTCCTGTCTGTCCCTATCAGGCGATGGAGATTCTTTTTTGAAGAAGCCACGGGTCGTAGTTGCCATGAGCGGCGGTGTAGATTCCAGCACTGCGGCATGGCTCCTTAAAAAACAGGGCTATGAGGTCATCGGCGCAACGATGTGCATCGGGGCGACCCATCAGAATGGGATGGGGTCCAACCGATGTTGCGGTTTTTCGGATATCGAAGACGCCAGACGTATTGCCCTCCAATTAGGGATTCCATTTTTTGTTTTTTCATTCAAAGAAGAATTTGAGAAGGAGATCATTGATTACTTTTGCAAAGAATACCTTGAGGGGAAAACTCCTAATCCCTGTATCCTCTGTAATGAAAAGTTAAAATTCGGAGCGTTTTTAAACAGAGCCAAAGAAATGGGAGCGGACTATGTGGCAACCGGTCATTACGCCAGGCTCGAATTTGATGGGGTCCACAGACGCTATCTTCTAAAAAGAGGAATAGACCGGAAGAAAGACCAATCCTATGTATTGTTTTCTCTTTCCCAGGATCAGCTTCGCCAGAGTCTCTTCCCCCTTGGAGATTTCCATAAGGAAGAAGTAAGGAGAATGGCCTATGAAGCAAACCTCCGTGTTTATAATAAACCCGAAAGCCAAGAGGTCTGTTTCATTCCTGAGACCTCCTATTACTCTTTCTTATCGGAAAGACTGAAAGAGGGGATCCAGGAAGGCCCCATTCTCGATCTTCAGGGAAACCGGCTTGGCAAACACAGAGGAATTCCTTTTTACACCATCGGGCAAAGGAGGGGGCTCCGATTGGCTAAAGGAAAACCCTTGTATGTGATTGGCATCGATCGAGTGAAGAATGCTGTTGTGGTTGGAGAAGAGAAAGAGGTTTATAGGAAAGCGTTTTTGGTTCACTTCCCTAATTGGATCAAATCGGAACAGGAAGATATCCCAATCATTTGCCAAGTAAAAATACGTTACAACCACCCTGGAGCGGAAGCGACTCTCTACAAAAGGGAAGATCATATCATTGAAGTACATTTCCAAACGCCCCAAAAAGCAATCACACCAGGGCAGGCAGCGGTTTTCTATCACGGAGATTATGTTCTTGGAGGAGGCTGGATAGGAGAGGTTAAGAATTAATGGGGTTGGAGTTTGGCGTGGAGCGTTTGGAATTAAGAGATAAACTGGAGAAGTTAAAAGAAATTCTTAAACCCATGGGAAGTGTCGTCGTGGCCTATTCGGGCGGGGTGGATAGCACCTTTCTTCTCAGGGTAGCGAAGGATACCCTTGGAGAGAAACATGTGATTGCCATCACTGCCCTCTCACCACTCTATCCGGAAAGAGAATTAGAGGGAGCCAAAAAGACTGCTGGGGAGATGGGCGTGAGGCATCTTTTAATCGAATCGAATGAATTGGAAGTTGAAGGGTTTCCAGAAAATCCTCCAGATCGTTGCTATTTATGCAAAAGAGAACTTTTCCATGAAATCAAAAAGGCGGCACAGAGGGAAAACATTTTTTATATTATCGAAGGCTCAACGCTCGATGATGAGATGGATCATCGCCCCGGGAAAAAGGCGATCAGGGAATTGGGAATTCGTAGTCCCCTGATTGAAGCCTCGTTTAATAAAACAGAGGTAAGAGATGCTTCAAAACATCTAAACCTTCCAACCTGGGATAAGCCCTCCTTTGCCTGTTTGGCTTCTCGCTTTCCCTACGGACAGGAAATTACAGTAGAAGATTTAAAAAAAGTGGACGAAGCTGAAGAGGTTCTGATCAGAATGGGCTTTAAACAGGTTCGGGTTCGCCATTATCGAGATCTTGCAAGAATTGAAATTTATAAAGAAGATTTTGAACGATTGCTGGACACAACGATCAGGGAGGAAGTGGTCGAACGCCTGAAGAAGATCGGTTACACCTACGTCACCCTTGACCTCCAGGGATTCCGTTCAGGATCGATGAATGAGGTTTTAAAATGAAAGCCCTTGCCCTTCTCTCAGGAGGCCTGGACAGTACCCTTGCAGCCAGACTGATTCTTGATCAGGGGATTGAGCTGGAAGCACTTAATTTTATGACGGTCTTCTGCACTTGCACGAATAAAGGATCAACTTGTTTGGCTTCCCAGAAGGCAGTTGAAACACTGGGTATTCCATTAAAGATCTTTAACATTTCCGAAGAATACCTACCCATTCTTCGAAACCCAAAGCATGGGTATGGCAGCCATATGAATCCCTGTATCGACTGTCGAATCTTTATTCTCAAGAAAGCAAAAGCTTATATGGAGGCTTCTGGAGCCTCTTTTATTGTCACAGGAGAGGTGTTAGGACAGAGGCCCATGTCCCAAAGAAGGGAGGCCATGCGTTTGATCGAAAAGGAAGCCGGACTGGAAGGACTTATTTTGCGCCCCCTTTCAGCCCATCTCCTTCCGATCACCGTTCCAGAAAAGGAAGGATGGATTAAACGGGAAAAACTCCTAAACATTCAAGGTCGTTCGAGAAAGGCTCAGATTCAGTTAGCAGAACAGTTTAATATCCGGGACTATCCCTGTCCGGCAGGAGGATGTCTCTTGACGGATCCTGGATTTTCTCGGAGGTTAAGGGATTTAATGGATCACCAGGGCAATCTTTCTCTAAACGATGTTCATCTCTTGAAGTTTGGAAGGCATTTCCGTTTTTCTCCCCAACTCAAACTGATCGTTGGGAGGAATGAAGAAGAAAATCAGAAGATTGTTACTTTTTCAAAGGAGGGAGACATCCTTCTGAAAATGGTCTCCTATCCTGGACCTGTCTCCCTCTTGAGAGGGGAAATGGATAGAGAGGATGTGGAACGAGCGGCTTCCATTACCGCCCGCTATAGTAAGGCCAAGGAAATAGAAAAAGTAGCAGTTCAATATAAGAGGGTTGGGAGGAGCGAAACAGGAGAATGCTCTGTCTCTCCCATCTCTGAAACAGAACTTCAAAAAAGGATGATCTCCGATTGAAAGAATAACGGAGGCAGGGGGGAGAAAGGAAAAAGAAATGGTCACAGATTCATCATTTCAGGGAAAAAAGGATAAAGTCTTAGGAATTAAAAAGGAGAAGCGCTCGTGGACCCTTCTCCCTTTAGGTCTAGCCATCATCGTCTTGATTGGAGGTGCCTCTTGGTTGATTGTGGAGAAGACAGGGACAAACTCTAAAGCCTTTTCCATTCTTAAAAAAAATGAAAAACTGGATTACAAAGGACAGACCCTTCGAATGGCTGACGTGATTGCGAGAGTCGAAGGGGAAAAGATTTGGGTTCCCATTGAAGCTTTGAAGGAGAAAAAAATCATCCGTTTCGAATACGAGGGAAATGGACTGAGGATCCCTCTTTATGCTTATGTGACGATGGCAGGTAGAGTGGTTACTGGAATCAGTATGTGTGAACCCTGTAAATCGACCCGTTTTCGGATCCAAAACAAGAAATTGGTTTGTAATGCTTGTGATACAGAATGGCAACTCGAGACTCACAAGGGAATTCAAGGAGGATGTATGAACTTTCCTCCGGAGATTATTCCTCATTCGGTAGAGGGAGATCGGATTGCCATTGATGAACAGTTGATCCTTCATTGGAAGCCAAGAGTCTAATCTGATGAGATTGAAGGACATCTCCATCAACAATCTGAAAAGACGGAAAGGCAAAGTCTTTTTCCTCATCCTTGGGCTCACCATTGGGATGACTACGGTGATTTCTTTGATTTCCATTTCAAGGTCGCTGGAGGAAGACATTTCGAAAAAATTGGATGAATTTGGGGCTAACATTCTCATACTTCCTCGATCGGAAGATCTCTCTCTCACTTATGGAGGGATGAGTATAGGTGGATTGACCCTCGATGCCCATACGTTGAACATTTCGGACGCACAGAAGATCCGTCAGATTGAGGCTCAGGAAAACATCGGGGCAGTCTCTCCAAAGTTTGTAGGCGTTGTGGAAATCGATGGGAAAAAGATCCCACTGGTGGGAGTTCAATTTGAAGAGGAACAACGATTGAAGAAGTGGTGGAAGGTTCACGGCACTTTTCCGAAGCGGCAGGACGAAATTCTAATCGGTCATGAAGTGGCAGTCAGACTTTTCAAAAGCCCCCAAGACCCACTCCTGATCGGTGGGAAAGAGGTGAGGATTTCTGGAATTCTGGGGGAGACAGGTTCCCAGGATGACTTTTTCATCTTTGCTGATTTAAGTTTTGTTCAGGAAACATTGAATCGTCCCAAGTCTGTCAGCTTTATCGAAGTCTCTGCCTACTGTCACACATGCCCGATTGACGAAATCGTGAGACAGATTTCCAAAACATTACCCCATGCTAAGGTCACGGCAATCAAACAGACCCTTCAGAGTAAAATGGAAACCCTGGATCATTTCAAAAAATTTTCTGTTGCTATCTCAATCATTGTTCTTATGATCGGAGGGCTCATCGTTTTTACCAATATGATGGCCTCAGTCCATGAACGAAAAAGGGAGATTGGGATTTTCAGGGCGATTGGATTTCGAAAAACACATATCATGAGGATCATCTTTCTCGAGGCCTTGATTGTTGGTCTGATTGCTGGAGTGTTAGGATACCTGATGGGACTTGGCGTTTCATATTTTTTCGGACCGGTGGTTCTGGGATTGGAACGTGTCCGCTGGACCCTTGACCCAACTTTAGCCATCGGCGCAATCTTTCTGTCCACTCTCATCGGTGTGCTATCAAGCGTCTATCCTGCCGTGCGTGCCTCAAAGATGGATCCTACAGAAGCATTGAGGGCGCTATAAACAGCAAAGGAGAGACAACACAGGGGATAGCGAAACAAACAAATCAAGTAGATTGTCGGTCACACACATTTGGATTTTAGGATGAGCTTGATTGAGACTAAAGGCCTTTCCAAAATGTATGGAAGCGGAGAGGAGAGGGTGAATGCCCTGATGGGAGTGAATCTACGGATCGAAAAGGGTGAATTCATTTCTGTCATGGGTCCTTCCGGTTCGGGGAAATCGACCCTCCTGACCATTCTGGGTGGGCTTAATCATCCAACTTCCGGTGAGATTACGATGGATGGAATTTCTATCTACGAGTTGCCCCCTGAAAAACTTGCAGATTTTAGACGGGAATATCTGGGATTTATCTTCCAATCTTTTCAATTGATTCCCTATCTTACAGTGATCGAAAATGTGGTGCTCCCCCTCTCGATCACAGACATCCCCAATCGTGAACAGATGAAGAAGGCCGGGGAAATATTAGAGAGAATAGGTTTAATAGGTAAAGAGAAAAGGCTTCCGGACCAACTCTCCGGAGGGGAACAAGAGAGGGTAGCTATTGCACGGGCATTAATCAATTCCCCGCCCATTTTATTAGCGGATGAACCCACAGGGAACCTCGATACGAAAACAGGAAAAGAAATCATAGAATTATTCAAATCTCTCAATCAAGAGGGACAAACAATCGTCATGGTGACCCATAACCCAGACAATACAAGGGTAAGCTCGCGACTCATTACGCTCAGAGATGGAAGAGTCGAATATGGGAAATGAACCAAAAATTAAAGTAAGTTCTTGACCTTTACAGTAAATTTATGTTAACGAAAAATTATGTTCAATAGGGGGGAACATGGGTATGTCTATGTTCCCTCTTCTTATATTGATGAGAAGGAGGTCAACATGGAGATCAGACGAAGAGATTTTCTGAAGGCAGGCATGGCAACAGGAGTGTCCATTGCCCTAAATGGTCTGACCCTAAATGCCTTTGCCAACGGCAAAGATCATCGAGTTGGATCGGGAGGAACCGATCCTGGGCAATGGGTTTCGTCCACCTGTCAGGGTTGTACGCAATGGTGCCCGATCTCTATCTTTGTCCAAGAGGGACGGGCTGTAAAGGTTCGTGGGAACCCCCTTAGCAAAGTGAATAACGGATATTGTTGTGTCAGGGGCCATCTGATTCTCCAGCAAATTTATGACCCAGACCGGATCAAAGTTCCCATGAAGAGGACAACCCCTCAAAAGGGAAGGGGAATTGACCCTAAATTCGTTCCCATCTCCTGGGATGAGGCCATGGACTTGATTGCTGATAAAATCATGGAATTACGCAAAAATAATGAGACCCACAAATACCTCCTCCTACGCGGTCGGTATTCAGATCATAACACCATCCTTTATGATCACCTCACCAAAATGATTGGTTCTCCCAATAATATTTCCCATAGCGCTCTGTGCGCAGAAGTGGAGAAGATGGGACGTTTTTATACGGAAGGTTATTTTGGATATAGTGATTACGATCTAGAGAAGATGAAGTATCTCATTATCTGGGGATGTGATCCAGTTTCTTCCAATCGAAATGTTCCCAATACCACCCTGAAATTAAGCCGCCTTCTTGAGGAGGGAACCGTTGTGGTGGTAGATCCAAGGCTGAATAATTCTGCTGCTAAAGCTCATGAGTGGCTTCCCATAAAGCCAGGCGAAGACGGAGCCTTGGCAGTGGCTATGGCCCATGTGATCTTAACGGAAGGGTTATGGAATAAAGAGTTCGTTGGAGATTTTAAGGATGGGAAAAACCAGTTTAAATCGGGACAACTGGTTGATGAAGCCACGTTTGCTGAAAAGCATACCCATGGTGTTGTGAAATGGTGGAATATTGAATTAAAGGATAAAACGCCCGAGTGGGCCGCAGGTATCACGGGGATAAACAAAGATCAGATTCTACGCGTAGCCAAGGGATTTGCTCAAGCGGCCCCGTATTGCGCGATCTGGTATGGACCAACGATGATGCCCCGTGGGACTTATGTTGCCATAGCAATCCATGCGTTGAATGGACTTGTGGGAGCTGTCGATCATGAAGGAGGAGTAGTGACAGGCGCAAGCTCTCCGAGCAGCGATTATCCGAAATTTGATAAATATCAAGATGAAATTGCAAAGGCGGGTGTAAAACAAAAAAAGATAGATCAAAGAGGAACCCTGAAATTTCCCAATCTCGCCTCAGGCAGACCCGGAAGTGGCGTCTCCACGAATAATGTACCCAACGCCATTCTTGCCAACGATCCTTATGACATCAAGGTGGCTATTGGATACTTTAACAACTTCAACTTTTCAGGAACAGAGGCAGGGAGATGGGATAAAGCCATGGCGAAGATTCCATTTTTTGTTCATATCGTTCCTATTGTTTCTGAAATGACCCAATTTGCTGACATTGTTTTGCCTGCGGCTCTTCATCACTCTGAGGAATGGGCTATTTCTCGAAACAAAGGGAACCTCTATGGCCATATCTCGATTCATCAACCGGTGATCAAGCGTCTCTTTGATGTGAAGAGTGCTGAAACGGAGATCGTGTGGCTCTTGGCTGAAAAACTTAAAACCAAAGGTTTCTCCAACGTTTACGATTGGCTCTATCATGAGTATAAAGACCCTGAGACAGGCAAGCATCCAACAAATGCTGAAGAATTTGCTCTTTATGCTACAAAGATCCGAAGCCAGAAGGCCTGGAATCCAACTCTCAATAAAGATTACAAAGGAGATCGCCCTGAAGGATGGGAGGATTTTAGGAAAAAAGGAGTGGTGAATTCCCCTCGCTTCGAATTCCGGAAAAAATGGGGAACCCCCGAAAAAGGAAACTTCCCAACGGTCACAAAAAAATTTGAATTTTATAGCGAAACCCTTAAGAAGGCACTCACCGAACATGCCGAGAAGAATAAAACTACGGTAGACGGTGTACTGGAGGTAACCCACTATGAGGCTCGAGGAGAGAAGGCTTTTGTGCCCCATTACGAACCCCCAAGAAGGCATGGAGACCGAAGCCAGTTTCCTTTTGATTTGATTGACATGAAATCGAGACTCAATCGGGAAGGTCGTAGCGCCAACCTCTCCTGGTACCATGCCTTTAAAAAATGCGATCCAGGGGATGTAAATTATGAAGATGTGATTCATATCAATCCATCTGATGCAAAAAGATTAGGCATCAAAGAAGGCGATCTGGTCAAGGTCACCTCAACAGTTGGCAGTTTACAGATTCGGGCACGGCTATGGGAAGGAGTGCGACCAGGAGCCGTAGCTAAATGCTATGGCCAAGGACACTGGTCTTATGGACGAATAGGAACAAAGGATTTATCAAGATTTGAACCAAGAGGTGCTAACTTTAACGAAATTATGCCAGATGATTACGATTACCTTAGTGGGTCCACCGCAAGAAACGGCGGCTTCACAGGCGTTCGAATTGAAAAGGTTTAGGGGAAAGGAGGTTAACCTAAATGGCTAAAAAACAATACGGGATGGTCATTGATCTGTTAAAATGCACCGGATGCGGAGCTTGTGCTTTGGCATGCAAGACCGAAAACAATACTCAGGACAAAGCCAATGGACAAACGTTTAATTGGGCCGACTATATCACTAAGGTTGAAGGATCTTTTCCTAATGTAAAATATTCTATCTTACCGGTGCTTTGTAATCATTGCACAGATGCGCCCTGTGTCAAAGCCTGTCCAGTGACCCCAAAGGCAATGCACAAGCATGAGAACGGAATTACCCTCCATAACCAAGAACGTTGCATTGGGTGCCGTGCGTGCCAGGAAGCCTGTCCCTATAGCGTTGAAGATGTAGACAGTGCTAAAGCTGCCTATAGCGTCATCAGTTTCAACGAGGATGAACCTCACGGTTTTTATAGGGATGATCGAGAGGCGTTGAAAGGAATCACTTCCTCAGGGGCCGAGATAGCTAAAAAAGCAGGAGATCTTCCCCCTCACCGAACCCTATATAAACATTCTGATTACGCAAATATCCGGCGAAAGGGGGTTGTTGAGAAATGTATCTTCTGTGAACATCGAGTCCTTCAGGGAGAACAACCCTATTGTGTGGTGGCTTGTCCGGCGACGGCAAGAACGTTTGGGGATCTGGCGGATAAAAACAGTGAGGTCAGTCAGCTTCTCAAGAAATATAAAGCAGTTCAACTGAAGAACAACAAGGGAGAATTTTTAAAGCCTGGAGAAAAAGGCACCCGGCCTAACGTTTATTATATCCGTAGTTATCAGGCGAGTACTAGAAAGGGCTAATCATTGACTAAATCATGGGGCAACCGTTCTTATTTCTCATAAGGGTTGCCCCATTTTTGTGGAAAAAATATGAAAGCCGATCAGGATGTAATGAAAAAAAGATACCGTGCTGATGTTTACCGATATTTGTCTGCCTGCTTTTGCCTTCCCCAAAAAGAACTGTTTGCACAAGAAAACCTCATAGGTCGGTTGAAGGTTGCCTTAAAAGAAATGTGTTCGGATTCAGTATGCTTTGCAACTGAGATGGAAAAGGCTTTTCAGGAATCTCAAGAAGAGGATCTAAGAGTGGAATACGCTAGGCTCTTTGTTGGCCCTTATGAACTTCAGGCACCTCCTTATGGCTCTGTCTATCTGGACGGAGAGAGGAAATTAATGGGGCCTTCAACACTTGAGGTGGTCAAACTGTATGAAAAGGCGGGGTTGGTCATCGATCAGGATCTCAAAGAACTTCCGGACCATATTGCTCTTGAACTGGAATTTATGTCCTACCTCCTCTCCCGGGAAGCCGAGTCCCTGGATCAACCTGACCAGAAACTTGCTGCACAGTTTAGGGATCTTACCACACATTTTTTTGAAAAATATTTAAACCCTTGGATTTTTCCCTTCTGCCAAAAAATAAAGGAAGGATCAGAACACCCCTTTTACATCGCTCTCGCTAACTGCCTCTCTACATTTGCAACCCAACAAAATAGGGATTGATTGTTACTCTCCTATCCTAACCTTTCTGAAAAACTTTCATAAAGCCTTGTGGTGATTGTCCGTGCCTTTTTAATTCTTGTAAAAAGAAGAAAAAGCATCAAACTGCTCATCTTGAGACTAGCCACCAAAAGACAGGATTCAATTAAGCCGAGGATTGGCAAGAGAAAAACCCCACCTAAAAGACCGCCCAAAAACCCTCCGAAAAGGTCTGCCCCATAAAGTAATCCAGCTGTATGGCCTATCCTGGTTTTTTCTTCAGGGTTTTTTAGAAAAATATTCGTTGCCAGTGGAAACTGCAATCCTACTAAAAGTCCACAGATAAAAGACATGAGGAGAAAAGTTCCATAAAGGAGAAGATATACAACAGGTTTTTCAAGATGATGGGATGGGATTGTGAACACCACGGGCAGGATCAAGGTGAAAAGGATGAATAAAATCTCCGTTGAGAGAAAGAGGGTATCTCCTTGTTCGATCCTGTTAAGCCTTTGCGTAATAAAAAAACTGCTGAGGGCAATGCCTGACATAAAGACCGTAATGAGAAGACCAATCTGGTAATAGAGGTAGCCATAGAGTGCCTGAAAAGTGAAGATGATTGCAAGGTCAAGCAACATATCTGCGAAACCGGAAGTGAAGATGGAATAGGGAATGGCATAATGAGATCTTTTAGGCTTTTTAAGAAAGAGGGAGGCCAGAACAACGGTTAGAAAGGCTGTGATACCGATCAGGAAGCCGAGGGTTAACCTCCCAAACATTTTAAACAAACCCGAAAGATAGGGAGAGAAGAGGGTATTCCAGTAAGAGAGATTCAAAAAGACGGCGAGAGGCCTGAAGTCAGAGTTGACATAAACTTTTTTATTCTCCAAGGATCTGAAGAACCAGATCTGCCATCGCTCATGAAGCCGGTATTCAATATAGGCCTGGGTCAAGAGGCTTGTTTTGACGTTTCTCTCTTCAATCCTTTTGATTATGTCTTTGGGCGTTACATTTAGCAATGTATCAGAATTGGAAGCAACATAGAGGTTTGCATCACCTGGGATAACTCGTACGTAGCTAAAAACGCCTTTGAGGGTATTCCAGACACATCCATTTAGATCCCGCAATTCGGGACTGATATAGGTCAAGGATCCGGGAATTGTTAAAGCGATCATCCCTTTCGGATTTAACTTTTTCTGCGCGATGGAGAAGAATTCAATTGAAAAGAGCCTGTTTGTTTGGAGCTCCTGTGGAGCCTGAAGGCCGATAAAGATGAGATCATAATGATTGGAAGTCTTTTGAACAAAGAATCTTCCATCGGTATAATGGACCTTCACCCTTGGGTCTGAAAGTTCCGATCGAGTCAGGGGAGTTGAAAAGTGATGAATCAGCTTTAACAGGAGAGGGTCCAGTTCCACATAATCCACCTGTTTCACGGAATGTTTTAAGATCTCATAAATCATCCCGCCAGCGCCTCCACTCAGGACCAAGACTGATTTGGGGTTCTCATGAAAAAACATTGGGAAGTGTATAAAGTCTTGGATAGAGGCAATATCAGGGACGGGTGTTGTTACCGTGGGAATGCCATCCGTGAAGAAGGTGTACTGTTCCCCTTTCTGGGTCACCGCAATATTTCCATAGATCGAATTTTCATTATGGATGACATTTAATCCTCTCCATTGTACCCGCAAGGAGGATTGATGAATCCTTTCTGATAAAGGCGACAGGAGAAGTAAGATAAAAAGAAATGTGTAAAGAGCAGCAAGGAACCAGGAAACATTTCGACTGTTGAAATAATTTATCTTCTGGGGCCAGAGGAGTAAGATGGATATGAAAGCATTGAGAAGAGAGATCATGAAAACGATTTCAAAGGATTGAAAATATTGGATGAGCAGAAAGGTTATGAATAACCCTCCGATGATGGACCCTATGGTCTCAAAGACATAGACCCTTCCGATCGAAGTAGCATCTTCTTTACTCAATGCGGAATGGAGGTTACAACCATAAGTGAACAGTGCACCGTGAGGGAACGAAACAGGAAGGAGGATGAGGAAAGATGAGTAAAGAATCGATACAACTCCGAGACCTTCTCCTGGGGTGGTGAGGAGGGTTTTAAATATCCGACAGAGATAGATAGAGAAGGGAAGGGCGACCGAGAAGAAGAGCTGGAGAAAGACATAGACTTCGACCTTCTTTTCTACCCTTTCTACCTTTTCTACCGTCTGACCGAGAAGGAAAGAGCCCGCGGCCTCAAGGATCAGCCAATTGGCAAGGATGATCCCGAGAGTGAGTTCGTTGCCCAGGAAAGAGACGAGGAGTTCCCGCAAGAGAAGAATCTGAGCAACAATACCACTTGCTCCCATAATGAAGAAAGAGATCTT
>CALLAL010000003.1 GCA_938002255.1 uncultured bacterium | reverse complement strand
CCTCAGTGATGGGGTGTTTTCGGTTTAAAAGGGTTGGAACGTTCCTCCTCCAAAACCTTGAAGAGCGGTTATAAAAGGTTATCCTCATCGAAGCCCTCATGCCCTTTGAATCGGATTTTTTTAAATCAGATTGGGTCGTTTTGACGAACAGAGGTTTCGCTTCAAGGTTTTTCCGAAGCAACCTACCACCCCTTTTTTATTTCTTTAACTGAGGGGTTACCTTTGATCAATGGTTAAGGTTGTCAAAAAGAGAAAAGATGTGTTAAAAAAGTTATAAGTAATGAATTCCTCGGAATCGATATCGACATTTAAATAACCCTATATAAAAGAATCTGTTCCTATTTCAAAGGAAGGGGATTTTTTTCATCCCAACCTTTACATAAAATTTTCCAACTTAGACATCTGGATGGTTTTCCCGTATGAATGTGATTTGGTTAGGGGGGCTTGCCAGTCTGGGAGCGGGGCTGGCTACGGGTTTAGGCGCCATCCCGATCTTTTTTACCAAGAACGCATCCCCCAAATTGTTAGACGGCTTGCTTGGTTTGTCGGCAGGCATTATGCTCGGGGCAACCTCCTTTAGTCTGGTTCTTCCTGCTATTCAACTGGGAGGAGTTTGGGTTGCTTCTATTGGAATTATTCTGGGTGGAGCCTTTTTAGGCCTTGCCAATCGCCTCATTCCTCATCTTCACACCTTCTCTGGTTCTGAAGGTCCTTCCGTCAGCCTCTCAAGGGTCTGGCTCTTTGTGTTAGCCATTACGATTCATAATTTTCCGGAGGGGATGTCCGTAGGGGTGGGTTTTGGCAGAGGAGATTTAGGGGAGGGGTTGAGTTTGGCTATGGGCATTGGCTTTCAGAACATGCCGGAAGGAATGGCTGTGGCGTTTGCTCTTCTGCGAGAGGGGTATCGACCCTTTCGAGCTCTTGGATATGCTACCCTTACTGGCTTGGTTGAACCCATTGGAGGTTTCATCGGCGTGGGCATTGTGACTCTGGCACAATTTCTTCTCCCCTGGGGGCTTGCCTTTGCAGGCGGGGCAATGTTATTTGTCATCAGTAACGAAATCATTCCAGAAACTCACCGGAGTGGTCATCCTCTCGAAGCCACTTTTGGTGTCCTGATAGGGTTTGTGGTGATGACGGTGTTTGACAACCTCTTTTCTTGATCAGATCGATTCAGAGATGCCTACCCTATCGCATACGAAAGGAGAATAAGATTTATGAAAGTTTGGTTTAGAGCGATGATGATTCTGTCGATTCTTTTTCTCTGTTTGCCTTTTCCAGCCCAAGCGAATGATTTCGTTCCCATACGAACACCTTCTACAGGCTATCAACCCCAGTTTCAAATTGTTGGAGAAAAAGTATATTATGTCTGGCATGAATACGACGGTCCCTTCCGGCAAGTATTCACTGCGGAAATGAATGTTGATGGGACAGGATGGAAACATACCCAAAGAACTTATGGTCGTTTTGATAAGGTTTTTCCCCAACTCCATGTCTCAGGGTCTAAGATTTATTATGTTCGTCAGCAACCCGATGAGACCAAAAACCGACAGATCTGGACGATGGAGATGAATCTTGATGGCACAGGATGGAGAGAAGTGCAGAGGACCCATACTCCCTTTGACAAGCAGTTTCCACAGCTCCAGGTCGTAGGGGATAAGATTTACTATACCTGGAACGAATCGGATGGGAAATACAGACAGATCTGGACCGCTGAGATGAAGATCGATGGAACAGGATGGAACGCTACGAAGCGCACCCATACTCCCTACGATAAATATGAACCCCAGCTTCAAGTGGTTGGTGAGACCATTTATCTTGTCTGGCGAGAATCGGACGGAGTCCATTTTCAGATTTGGACTGCTTCCATGAGCCGAGAGGGTAAAAATTGGCAGATGGTCAAAAGAACCCATAGTCCTTTTGACAAACATAACCCCCAAATGCTGGTTCACAGAAACAGAATCTACTTCACCTGGCATGAAGCCGATGGTCCGGATTGGCAGAAGTCCAGATACCAGATCTGGACGGCTGAAATGAATCTTGATGGGACTGGATGGCAGGTCATTAAAAGAACCTCCACGCCCTTTGACAAATATACTCCCCAATTGCAGGTTCATGGAAAACAGATTTATTATGTCTGGGAAGAATCGGATGGGAAATATCGTCAAATATGGACTGCCGTTCTCAATCAGGATGGCACAGGATGGACTCCCCGAAAACGAACCACTTCCCGTTTCGGGAAATACGATCCTCAGATGGAGATCTCAGGCAATCGAATCTATTATGTCTGGCATGAGGATCATGGTCCAAAAGAACCCATCTGGATGGCCTGGGAGACCCTTCCGGAGAGGAAAGAGTCCTTAGAGAAAGAACTCCTTGAGGCAAGAAGGATTTCAAATGAGTTGATGGATACAGTTCGTGGACTCTTGATGCAAGAAATTCAAAAAGGAGGTTTTGCAAATGCTGTTCGTGTCTGTTCTGAATTGGCCCAAGAGATGACGAACCGGTTTTCAACCCAGACAGGCCACTCCCTCCGGCGGGTCAGCTTGCGATATCGGAATCCCAAAAATCTTCCCGATGCTTTTGAAACTAAAATGCTCCTGGAACTGGATCGCCTTAACCGTGAGAAAAGATTGCCCGAGGAACATATTGAAGTGGTTGAAGAGCAGGGGAGAAAATACCTTCGATATCTTAAACCTCTTACTATTGCTTCTCTCTGTATCACCTGCCATGGGCCCAAGGAGAACATTCCCACTGAGGTCCAGGCGATCATAAAAGAAAAATACCCAGACGATCGAGCTACAGGGTTTCTCGTCGGAGATCTTCGGGGGGCTATCAGTTTGAAAATGGCTTTATCAGGAGACAAGAAGTAAAGTGTGATTTGATGGTAAAGAAGGACATTCCCCTATAGATAAAACATCTTTACAGGAGGTGCGTTATGCTGATCCAATCATTTTTTGTTCAGGGGTTATCCCACATCTCTTATCTCCTCTGTGGTTCTAAAACCTGTGCGGTGGTTGATCCCAAAAGGGATATTCAAATTTATCTCGAGACAGCCAAAACGATGGGGTTGCAGATCACCCATATTCTTGAGACTCATCTCCATGCTGACTTCATTTCGGGCCATATGGATCTGGCTCAGAAGACAGGAGCAAAAATTTATGCTCCCAAATCGGGAAATTGCCATTTTGATCATTTCGGGCTTTCTGAAGGCGATACCTTTGAGATGGAAGATATGGAGATCAGAGTCCATGAAACGCCTGGCCATACGCCTGAGCATATTGTTTATATCGTCATTGACCATTCACGAGGAGAAGAACCGATCGCTCTTTTCAGCGGAGATACACTCTTTGTTGGAGATGTGGGGAGACCAGATCTCTTTCCGGGTATGGCAAAAGAGTTAGGAGGTAAATTGTTTGAGAGTTTAAAGAAGTTGGCAAACTTACCTGATTTTTGTGAGGTTTATCCTGCTCATGGGGCGGGATCCCTATGCGGGAGAGCAATGTCTGCGAAAAGGACGAGCACGATCGGCTATGAAAAACGATATAATTATGCTTTGCAGATTAAAGACCAAAACGAATTCGTAAAAGTCTTAACCACAGAGATGCCAGAAGCTCCGGATCACTTTAGCCGGTGTAGCGACATTAATCGTAAAGGTCCAACCCTCACAAAGGATCTCCCGGCCTTGATGCCTCTGGATTCTCAAACCTTTTATCAAATGGCGAAGAATAAGAATACCATCGTGCTTGATCTTCGACCCTATGAAGCGTTTGGAGGCCAGCATGTTCCAGGGGCCTATCATATTGATCTGGGAGGAAACTTTTCAACCTTTGCAGGGTGGGTTCTCCCACCAGAGGCAAACATCCTCTTGGTTGCTGAAAATGTGTCCCAAGCCGAGGAAGCGGTGATTCAGCTTCGAAGGGTAGGGTTGGATCGGACTGTTGGTTATTTGGATGGCGCGATGTATGAGTGGGCGAAATCAGGTCTGGTCACTCAGCATGTCTGTCAACTCTCTGCTGAGGAATTAAAACGACGGATGACCGAAGGGCCCCCCATTACCCTCGTTGATGTTAGGGCAAAAAGAGAATATATGACCGGACATCTTGAAGGATCGATCAATATTCCGGTTGCTGATTTAAGAAAGAGATACGAGGAACTCAACCCAGAAGTCCCGGTTGCTGTCATCTGTAACAGTGGACATCGATCCAGTCTGGGGGCAAGCCTTTTGAAAATGCGGGGTTTCAAGGAGGTCTTTAATTTGGCTGGGGGAATGGTGGGCTACAATGCGGCAGGGTTCGGGCCAGAATGTCCAGTCTGTATTGCCCCTCATGGTCCTCAAACCTTCAAAAAATAGAGGGTCATTTTGTCTAAAACCCATTCTCAGGAGGAAGATCATGGACTGGCTGATGATGGAGCGATGGTCCCCTTATGCGGTAGGGATTGGCATTGGGGTATTAAGCTGGATCACCTTTTTACTTTCTGATAAACCGATCGGATGCTCCACTGCCTTCTCCCGGTCGAGCGGGATGATTGAGGGTCTCTTTCGAGGTGAAAAGGTGAAAGAGAAAGCCTATTATAAAAAATTCACTCCTGAGATTGACTGGGAATGGATGCTGGTGGTTGGGATCTTCTTTGGAGCATTGATTTCGGCGATCTTTTCGGGTTCTTTTCGGATGATTTCTGTCCCATCAACATGGGCCTCTCATTTTGGGCCGTCCTTTAGCCTGCGATGGATTGTCTCTCTGGTTGGAGGAGTCCTTTTAGGATTTGGAGCCCGCTGGGCGGGAGGATGCACAAGCGGGCATGGGATTAGCGGGACGCTTCAACTGGCTGTCAGCAGTTGGCTGGCAGCCATCTGTTTTTTCATCGGTGGGATCATAACGGCCATGCTACTCTATTAATCTTAACATCAGGGGAGAGAAGGGAATGCTGCAGAACATACGTACAAAAAAGGATCTCCAGTTAGGGATCGGTTGTGGGATCGGGGTGTTATTCGGGTTTCTTCTTCAGAAGGGAGGAGTGACCGATTATAACGTCATTATTGGACAACTGTTATTAACTGATTTCACAGTCGTGAAGATTATGCTTTCTGCCATGGTCACTGGAATGATTGGTGTCTATCTTTTACGAGGCCTGGGCTTAGCCACTCTTCATCCAAAACCAGGATCTTTTGGATCGATAGTGATCGGAGGACTTCTCTTCGGGGTGGGTTTCGGCCTTTTAGGGTATTGTCCGGGAACGCTGGCCGGGGCTGTTGGCCAGGGAGCACTTGATGCTCTTTTGGGAGGGGTCGTAGGAATTCTGATCGGTGCAGGTCTTTTTGCACAGCTCTTCTCAGAACTGGACAAAACCATTCTGAACAGAGGCTATTTTGGAGAGATCACCTGGCCCGAACTTTTCAAGGTGAATCCCTGGGGAGTCATTCTTCCCGTCACGGTAGGAGTTCTTTTTCTCCTCTACTGGATTGAAGTTTCCGGGCTTTAACATTTTTGATCTCTTCGGGCATCCATGATTAAGGAAATCATTCCTTCCTTTCAATGGGTTAAAACCTATCACCGCAGTGATTTTAAAAATGACCTATTCGCAGGCTTGCTGGTATCTATTATGCTCATCCCCCAGGGCATGGCTTATGCCATGCTCGCTGGGCTTCCCCCTGTTATTGGACTTTATGCGTCCACTTTCCCTCTCATCGCCTATGCCCTTTTTGGTTCTTCGCGCCACTTAGCAGTAGGTCCGGTTGCCCTGATCTCTCTCTTGGTCTTTAGCGGGGTTTCGAGTGTGGCTGAACCAGGATCAGAGCGGTATCTGGAATTGGTATTGCTCCTGACCTTCCTGGTTGGTCTTCTCCAATGGGTGATGGGGGTTCTTCGCCTTGGATTTTTTATCAATTTTTTCTCTCATGCGGTACTCAGCGGATTTACCTCTGCGGCAGCAATGATCATTTTCTTCAGTCAGTTAGGTCACCTGTTGGGGATCAAACTTCCTTTCCAGCATTCTATCGTCCAGTTGCTTATCGAGATCATTCCTCGTATAGGGGAGACCCATCTGATGACTCTCCTGTTTGGGCTTGGAGGCATTGGGATTCAATTCTTTTTAAAATGGAAGCTTCCCCGCCTTCCTGCGCCGTTACTGACAGTCGCTGCGAGCATCCTTCTTGTTTATCTCTTTCAACTGGACCAGAATGGATTGAAAGTAGTGGGACATATTCCCAAAGGTTTTCCTCCATGTTCGATCCCTCCTTTCCGTTTTGAAACCGCGAGCGTATTGCTTCCCATCGCCTTACCCATTCTCTTTATCGGGTTCATGGAATCAATTTCCATAGCGAAACTGATTGCCACGAAAGAAAGATATAAAATTGAATCCAACCAGGAACTTCGAGGATTGGGTATGGCCAACTTCGTCGCTTCAATCTTTTCTGGATATCCGGTCACCGGGGGGTTTTCTCGAACAGCAGTCAATTATCAATCTGGAGCTCGGACAAGCCTTGCTTCTATCATGGCCGGTTTTTTTGTGCTTCTTGTTCTTCTTTTTCTTACTCCTCTGTTTTTTTACCTTCCTCATACCATCTTAGCCAGCATCGTCATGGTCGCAGTCATGGGTTTAGTGGATGTCAAAGGAGTCAGGCATTTCTTCAAAGTCAAAAAGCTGGATGGCTGGACCTTTGTTCTCACGTTTTTGACCACATTAATTTTGGGGAGTGAAAAAGGGATTTTGATTGGAATGGTCTTTTCCCTTCTTGTCTTTATCTGGAGGAGTGCCCATCCCCATATCGCAGAACTTGGATGGCTGAAGAAGGAGAACCTATTTCGAAACCTGTTACGCTACCCAGAGGCGACAACTTACCCTGGCGTCCTCCTTGTCCGGATTGACGCCTCTCTCTATTTTGCCAATGCGGGATTTTTCGAAGATTATCTTCACAGGCATTTATCTGAAAAACCGGACATCCGATGGGTCCTTCTCGATCTTTCTGGGGTTAATGATATGGATGCCGTCGCTATTGATACCTTAGAAGAAATGATGGAAAGTTACCGAGAAAGGGGAGTTCACTTCCTTTTTGCCTCAATGAAAGGCCCGATTAGAGATTTGGTTCAACGAGCGGGGTGGGATAAAAAATACGGAAACATTTTTCAATATCCCTCCCTTTCCCACGCGTTAGAAGAGGTGGAGAAATCCAAAAAACTTGAGGATTTAAATAGAAAGCCTCCACATGAACTCGACGGTCTAAAAAAGACTTAGTTTCTCCCCACCCCTGGAAGTTTTTTGATAAAGTGTAAGACCTCACGTTCTGCTAATCGAAGCCTCTCCCATCCAGTAAGGGCAAGGTGCGGGTTTGCCGAAGGACCCAAAGTGATAAAACCCCCTAAATGAGCGTCCGAGACATCATGGAGCCGGTGACAAACTGTACATTGTGCCGCTTGCGTCGTGTGTTTGAGTGCACCATAGTCCCGGAATAATGCCTGGTCATCATCATGTAACGCCCGAAAGAGTTGATGGTGAGAACCTTCTCGCATGGAAGTGCGTCTCAACTCATACGCACGAATTTGGATGCCGTCGCGTGTTGTCGTCTTGTTCCAGGCCGACAGGGGATCCCGGTTCTCCAACCACTTGAGTCGAACATCGAAGGCCAGAGGAGTGGCATACGGGCGGCCACGATCATCGATAGCAACAATGCCTTGGACCAGAATGGACTTTGTTCCAGTGGGAACCTCTATTCTATGGCCCTTTGTTTGGTCGGATAAAAATTGATGGAGGTTTTTCACACCCGTTGGCCAGGCTATAAAAACACGGGACCAGGAAAGGGTGTGGGAGGCATCAAAGAGACTGGTCGACATCCGGAGTAGTTCGATATAGGGGCCATTCACCGGAGGGTCTGTGCGAAGCAAATCCTCTGGGAGCGGGCTATCAATGCTCTTAAACCTCAGACCCAATTCGTAGGTAGATGCAAGTTGACCCAGTTGGTCTGATGAAAGGGCAACATTTCTTATCACCGCTCCGATCGGCTTGAGCAATTCGCGATTCCGCTTGACGTCCATCAAGCGTTGGGCAAGACGCATGAGATCGTGCTGGAACATCACAGCAAGCTCAGGGCGTTTCTTGAGAGCCTGAACCACCTTTTCATCCACTTCCCCAAGGGCTTTAGCAAAGGCCGTGGCTTCTTCAGACGAAAAACTCTCCCGGGAGAGAAGACGTGTATCACCCCCAAAAAGTCTCTGATCTGCCGGTGTTCCGGGGCGCACAGCGAAATACCAACCTTTCCTGAAAAATTCAGTCGGATTTCGATGCTCCCGGGGTAAAGCCAAACCCACTTCTGCAGGGGCGGTGGTCACAAGAAAAGAAGCTCTGAATATTCGATTGAGCACATGGTTTGGATCCTCGTGGTAAGGGGTTAGCTGATAATCAGGATTCGGGAGTCCCTGATCCGGATGACCGACGGGATATCGTTCATCCGCAGCCATCAGAGGATAGGACAAGAAAATAATGAAAACAATGAAAGCGAGAGTTAACGGTGTTGGTCTCTCCATGTTCTTCGCCTCTCATTCTGACAAATCAACTACGAGTTAGCCCAAGAGGTCCGTCGGGAAATCCCCCAGGGCTTACTGGATTCCCTGACATGATTCCACTCTGGACCAGCGAAATATCCATGCGATCAACAGGAGGATGCAGAATAATGCTACAGTCAGCTGCCCCGGCGGATAGTCGAAATGGTGTGCTAATAGAAAACCTATCCATCCTGTTCCCAAGGCGATAAACGGTGCGATTAAAAACATCCATCGGATCTCCCGGCATAAATTCTTAGCGATCAGAGCCGGAAGGATGAGACAGCCAAAGGTGTAAAGCATTCCAGAAGCCCTGATGGAAAGACCAATCGCAAGACCGAGCCAAGCCGAGGTGATCATACCCCAGAATTTGAGCTTCATGCCAATAGCCATCGCCATGGAGGAATCCAGGGCAAAGAGAACGATTTTTCGGTAAAACACTGAGATGAGAACGACAGTGATAAGGGTTAGGATGCCAAAGACCAAAACATCCGTTGCCGTAGCCCCGATCAGACTTGATGAAAGGAGGCGATAGACTTCCTCCAGTCCGTGGGGGCTTCGGGAAACAAGAAGAATGGCCAGGCTTGCCGAGATCAGAAAAACCCATCCCGTAATGGCTTCGTGGCTCTCCTTGGACGTCGCCCCTCCCCGACCTGTGAGGGAGGCTGCAATAACTGAAAAAATGACAGCCATTGCTGATGGGAAGGCAGTCGAATGAAGGAAGGTGAAGTCACCCTCATGAAAGAAAGCCCCTGCCCAAAGGGCCAGGGCCACTCCCAGCGTTGAGGCCTGGGAGATGGCCGCGCCGATGAAGATCTGATCCCTTGCCACCACCAGAACCCCGATGATCGAAAGCAGGAAACTGATCAACCATCCTGACAGGTAGCTCTGGAAAAACAGATCCCAGGAGGAAAGGAAATTTTCAATCAAACTCTCCTCTCCTTTCTATGAAGACGCACACAGAGACCTCCCGAAGGCTCTTCAAAAACCGACACCGGAACCCCGTAAGTCCGTTTAAGGCAATCCGGGTTTAGGATGGCTGGATTCTGTCCCACCTGGACGAGGCCGTCCACAAAAAGGGCAATATGGGTAGCATATCGAGCAGCCAGCGTCAAATCATGGGTAACGAAGAGAATCGTAAGATTCTCCGCCCGGTTGAGATCGGTTAAGGATTCCATGAGGGCGTTGGCCGCTGGAAGGTCAAGGTCTTTCGTTGGTTCATCAGCAATGAGAAATCCGGGACGGCGGATAAGAGCCCGTGCCACCAGGGCTCGCTGTCTCTGTCCACCTGAGAGAGACCAGTAATTCTTCCCTTCCATGCCTGTTAGATTCATCTTCTCAAGAGCCCAGAAAAGCCGCTCGGCTCTCTCCTGCTTATGGATCGTAATTCCGGCAAGACCTAAGGAGACAAACTCCCTAACAGTGGTTGGAAGGGATGGGTTGAAATCACAGCGCTGAGGCACAAATCCAATAAATTCCCCCCGGGCGAGCTTGGGATTTAGGTCGATTGTCCCTCCCTTTGGAGGGAGAACTCCTAACAGGGCTTTGAGAAGAGTGGTTTTCCCCGCACCGTTTGGGCCAAGCAGAAACCAGAACTCACCGGGCCTGACGGTCAGATTGACGTTTTTGAGGATGCTACGGTCCCCATAGGCAAGGGAGAGACCGTTCATTTTAAAAATAAATGTATGAGGTTCCATATTTGATTGCTTCATCCTGTTAACCCATCCGTGTCCGTCCTCGTTGGCCTCTGTCTTGCTAAAATGCTTCAGAAACCTGCCGGACATTGTAGTCGATCATACTCAAGTAGTTCTTCGTGCTTGGCCGGGAATCAACCTGATGGGCCATCGGAACGACCTTAGCCCCTGCGTTTTTTGAAACAAATTGGGCATGACGTATATCGAAATAGGGTGAAGCTAATATCAATTTGATTCCCTCTGACTTCATTTTTTCTACAATCGTCTGAAGATGTCTGGTAGTGGGAGGAATCCCGGGCTTGGGTTCCAAAAAACCTACAACTGATATTCCAAATCGTCGGGCAAAATAGGGCCACAAGTTATGGTCAGCCACCGCTTTCATTCCAATCAGAGGAAGCATTCTTCCCAACCAGCCTCCCAGAACATTTTCTTCTCTTCGTTCCTTTAGAAATTCTGATAGGTGATTTTCAGAAAATAATAGGGCGAGTTTCTCAAATTCATACTTTCCTGCCAGTCGCTCCCCTGCCATGGCATTTCCCATCTTCCTATATAATACCCGATACCTTTCTTCGAAGAAAGATTTTTTTTCGGGCCGGATTTCAATTAGCTTGTCGGTGATCATTCGTGCCACCTGAAGTCCGTTCAGCGGGTCCAGAAGATAATGGGGATTCCCTGTCGGATGTACATCACCCAAGGAACGATCCACGATTCCCGTTGGAACCTCCATTGGTTGAATTACCCTGGATGCATCCAGATGTCCCGTCGCTCCGGGGAGGACGCGTCCATTGCGGGCATTCTGCAGTAAGACCGGAACCCATCCCATCTCCAGCTCCATCCCAATCTGTAAAAAAAGATCGGCCTGACTCAGAGCTTTTATGAAGCTGGGTTTTGCCTCAATGAAATGCGGATCTTCTCTCCCCTTGGCGAACACTGTAATCGAAACCTGATCACCTCCGATTTCCCGGACAAGATCGCCGAGATCAGGAACCGTAGCGCAGACCCGAAGAGGTCTGAGGTCCCCCTGTGCATGAACAATGGAAGGGATAACCATCAATAAAAAAAGAAGAAATGGAAGGACAAAACCCAAGGAAATCCCCGTTAATGTATTTCGCATAAGATGACTCCTTTCTTTTTAATACTTATGAGCGGCATGGGCTCCGAGCATAAACTCTACTCCTAACCAGACTGAGTGGGCGTCCCGGCCTCCAAAGTCTTGGATTCTTTTCGAAAATCGATCATAGTTATACTGCAGTCGAAACCGTGAAAACTCCGTGGGGTGCCAGGCTAGCAGAGGAGAGATTCGATAACGGTTGTTCCGCAAAGGGTCCTGGTTTCTCCGGAGGATATCCACCGTCCCTGATAGGAAATCAACGTCGACACTATCCTTACTCCCACTTGCATACTCAAACCGGACTCCTGTGGCCCAACGGGGACGAAATCCCCAGAGTAACTGGGCATAGAATCCCCAATCCTTCAGGGTCTGCTTGGGAAGTAAAATGTCGTCTGGCGTTTCGCTGATGCCATCGGGTCCTAAATCGAAGAAACGATCGGCACGGTAATCACGCTTCATGATCTCCGACTCGAAGAGGAGAAATGGCCAGCCCCGAAAATGATGGGTGGGGCGCCATTTCAATTTAAGATCGGCCCCATAGATCAGGGTCTGGCCCTTTGGTCCGGTGGCATTGGGCCCGTATAATCCTGACAGTCCCATCTTCATAGTTAACTCATCCGTAAGATTCCAGAAATTGCTCCAGCGGCCGAGATAGACCAGATCTTTCAGGTTTCTAACATCACGATCGACAAAAGGTCGACCACCGATCGGTCGTTCTTCAAAAAATTCGTCATTGGCCAGGAAGCTGGCCATGGTCTCACCATTGGCATTTTGTACTCCCAAATAGACTTCAGAGAACCAGGGAAGAGGAGTGAGCCAGGCTAATCGCGCGCCAGGGCCTCTCATCCCGTCAGGTCCGAAAAGACGCGTATTGATAAGTGGGGCATCCTGCCACTGCCATTGATGGGGATGCTGGGAATTGATTATTCCAAATTCTGTTAAGAAATGTCCGCCTTTCAACAGGAGCCCAAAGGGTAATTTTCGGGTCGTAAAAAAAGCTTCCTCTAACTCAAATTTTGATTCCCCACTGATCGGATCCAGGAAGTAGATAAGATGGGCTTCTGCATTCAAGTAAGGATCGACCGCACCAATAAATGAAAGTTCAACATTCTGGACGGTAAATCCCCGTTTTCGGGGGTCATGCCCTCCTCCTTGGAGAATTCCTAATGGCTCATCGCGCACGGTTGAAGCGCCGGTAGCCACCAGGACATCAAAGGAAATATCTATCAGGCGCAGAGTCGTTCCACCTACTTGGTAGGAAAGGATGTCCTTTTTCGGTTCCCCTTCCTTGGGAAGAAGAACCTCTTTTACCCTCTCCAGGGTGGACGGTTTCATTGATTCCGCCTCAGCAGGAGGGGCCGTTTCTTTTGGCCGGGCTACCTCTTGCGGCTTCGTAGTTTTTTGTCGCTCCATATCCGCTATTAATTCCTCAATGAGCTTCTGTTGTTCCCGGATTGTCTGTTCCTGTTTTCTTAAAGCTTCCTCAAGGACCTTGATCCGCTCTTCCAGATTTTGGCCAGAAACATTTTGATAGAGCAAAAACATCAATAGTGAAACCATAATAAAGATCTTCATGGTCGCTCCTCCTTTTTTTCTGCTTTTTGCTTCCCATAGACAAACATGCCCACAAAGATACAAAAGTTAAACAAAACGATGGTTGCACCTGTTGGTAGATTCAACCCAAAAGAGATAAAGATTCCCCCAACGACCGACAGAACACCAATCAGCGACGAGATCAGAAGGGATGCTTTGAAACCTTTTAAAATCTGTAACGAGGTGACTGCCGGTAGAATCAGAAGTGCAGAGGTCAATAAAATGCCTACAGCTTTCATGGTTAAGACCACAGTCACAGCGGTCAAAAGAAAGAGAATCGTATTGATTCTCCTGGTTTTAATTCCTCCGGTCTTTGCCGATTCTTCATCAAACGTGGTGGACAAAAGGTCATGATAGAAAAAAACAACAAGTAATAGAGCAACCCCGGAGAGAAGGATCGAGGAGACCATCTCCTCCTGGCTAATCGCCAAGATGTTTCCGAAGAGATAACTGAAGAGATCGACGTTAAATCCTCCGGCCAGGCTCGCTAGGAGGATTCCCATGGCAATCCCAAGCGACGAGACGATTCCGATAGCGGCATCACCGTGTAATTTTGCCCTTTCAATCAACCTTAAGATCCCCAGGGCGCTGATCATAACCAGTGGAATGGATACATAGAGAGCAAAGGTTTTTAAAAACAGCGCCACGGCTACACTTCCAAAGGTGACATGGGCCAAACCATCGCCAATCAGAGAGAGACGCCTCAGAACCAGAAAGAATCCGAGACAAGAACAGAGGAGGGCGATAAAAAAACCGGTAATCAATGCCCTTTGGATAAACCCATACCCCAAGAAATCGATCATCTCCATACGTTACCCGTGCCTGTGACAAATGAGATGTTGAGAGAGACTTCCAAAAAGATTCGTCATTTCCACAGACTGACAGAAGGCTTCAAACGACCCGTAAAAGATGGCCCTCTTATCCAGGAACATCATCTTGGAAGCGTATTTCCCAATACTTCCGATATCGTGGGTCACCAGGATAATGGTAGTTTGCTTCTGATGATGAAGGTCTCTCAGGAGGCTAAAAAATCGTTCTCTTGTCTCCGGGTCGACTGCCGCCGTCGGTTCGTCAAGGATCAGAAGCTCGGGTTCGTTTACTATGGTTCGTGCGATGAAAACCCTCTGCTGCTGTCCTCCGGAGAGCTCATGAATCAGTCTGTTTTTCAGGTCGAGGATTCCCATACATGCCAGAGCTTTCTCTACCGCTCTGTCATCAGGAGGTCCCATCCGCTTTGGAAATCTCTTGGTGGAGAGGAGCCCCATAGAAACAACTTCTCTCACCGTTGCCGGAAAGTGGTGATAGGAAGTTATGAATTTCTGGGAAAGATAACCGACCTTATGCCATTCGTGGAAATCCAAAAGGCTCTTCCCAAATAGAGACACGGCTCCTGCGGACGGCTTGAGGAGTCCGAGCAGGTTACGGATTAGCGTCGTTTTGCCGGAACCATTTGGTCCCACAAGGCCGACATAATCCCCCTGGCCAACTTCGAAGGATATGTTAGCCAATACTTCTTCAGAATTATAGCGGAACGAGAGATTTCTGACGGATACCACACTTACTGACATTGGAGCCCAACCTCCAGGCTCTTGAGGTTTTCCTCCATCAGGGAAATAAAAGTAATTCCCTTATCCAATTCGTCTTTGGTCAGATTATGTGCTCCATGAAGCTTCAATAGAGAAGCTTTGGTCTCTTTGGCGAGGGTTTCTGCTACCCTTGGGGTGATCAACTCCTCATGATAAATATGCTGAAGGCCATGCTTTTTCAGGGTCTTTGTCAGCTCAACCATTTTTTGTGGAGAGGGTTCCGCATCGGGAGAAAAACCATAGGCAGAAACATATTCCAGGCCGTATCTTTTTGCCAGGTACCCGAAGGCGAAGTGCCCGGCGTGGACAAACACCTTTTTCTTGCAACGAGAGAGGACCTCTTTGAATTTTAGGTCAAGTTCGTTCAACCTCGACTTGTATCGTTCGGCATTTTGGAGATAGAACTCCTTATGGGAAGGATCTTTTTGAACGAAACCCTCAAGGATATGATCTATCATCTTTTGGGCATGACCAAAATCGAGCCAGAAATGAGGATCCATCTGATGATGGTGTCCTTCCTTATGCTGATGTGTGTGGTCCTCTTTGTGACCATGGACTTCTTTATGTTCGTGCTGGTGGCCATGTGGGTGTTCATGTTTCCCCTTTTCCTCCATCAAGGAGATCCCATGAGAGGAATCGACCACGATCAGATTCTTGTGATCCAATCCTTTCAGAACATCCTCTGCCCAGGGCTCCATATATTTGCCCGTAAAGACAAAGAGATCAGCTTTGTTAATTCGAACGATATCCTCGGGTTTAGGTTCAAAACTGTGGGGTTCAACACCAGGGGGTAACAAAAGAACAACCTCGGCCTTATCCTGACCTATGTTTTTAGCAAAATCGTAAAGAGGAAAGAGGGTGGTGATGACTTTGATCTTCTTACCTTTTACTGCCTCTTGTTCTTTCTTCTGGCAAGAGACAGATGTAAAAATGACAATCAAAATAGAGACGACTACAACAACCCAGTTCAGCTGACGGGTAGGCATAACAAACACCTCCTTATCCGAAAAAGTATGGCTTACGAGAGGAACAAGATTATGCAGGAGGAGCTCGGATCAGGAATGTTTGATGGGAAGTTGAAAGAAAGGTGGGGTCTATGTTCGATGAAAAAAGAAGATGGGCATTAGGCAGGAACGCGGGATCTTCATGCTGAATCGCCATATCCGTTTGATGGGCTATCAGAACACAGAGGAGGCAGGTCTCATGAGACAATCCATCCTCATGATGATGAAAAACGGAGACAAGGAGGCCAAGGCTAAATAACCCCAACAAAATGAAAGCACACTTGATGAAAACAGATTCAGACCAGCGCATTATTGGCAATCCTCACAAAACCCGTAAAATTCGAGCAGATGTTCCAAAACCATGAAACCCCTTAGTCGAGCGATTTCTTTCTCCTGAGGGGCCAGGGTGTTCTTCAACGCAATCTCTTCAACCTTATTACATCGGATGCAGATGAGATGGTGATGATGGCCATCCTCGCAGATCTTGTATCCTTTTTTTCCTCCGCCCATCGGTATTTCACAGATCATACCCTGTTGTTTTAAAAAGAGGATTTCCCTGTAAAGGGTCGTCCGGTCAGCCCTAACCTTCTTTCTTTCCAAGCCCTTCTTAAGGTCTGCTAAGGAAAGGAAAGTTTGCTTCTTGATCAGAAGATCAATAATAGCCCCCCGAGCCCGGGTAAGCCGAACCCCCTGCTTTTGAAGTCTAAGAAAAATCTTACTCGGGCCATTTCTCATGTGACCAATCCTAAAATCAGGATAATGCAACAATGTTGCATTTGTCAAGTCGTAGGTGAAATAGGGTGAATCATTCAATTTCATTTAGATGGTAAATAGTCTGTACAAGTCAGACGAGTTCATCCTCTCAACCCAAAAGGAATGTTGAATGGCTCATCTTGATTGAATGGATTTTTAAGATTATAAATAGGTTTAGAGGTTTGTTGATGAGCCTGGACAAAGAATCTCTTATCCATCTGATTTGCTCCCACTGCGATTTTTACAAGGAGTCTGAGAAAGATCTGGAATGCGGTGCTTTCAAGATCTTGAAAAGCCTGCTCGAAAATGGGACCCTGACTCCAGAAGAGATCGAACATGTCTTACACAAATAAGTTCTTCTCGGTTTCTCCCCACTGTGCGCTCAAGAGGCTTGAAGAACCATATCTGTATGACATCGCAAACGACCATCTTTACGAATTGGGGGAAGAGGCATTTCAATTTCTTCTGAAGTGTTCACAAGGGGAACTCCTTTCTGTAAAGGAAGAAGACGAATCATTCATTCAATACTGTCTCTCCGAAAATCTCATTTTCATGTCAGACACTCCAGTCCGAAGAGACATCTGTGTTCATCCCTCACCGGTTCCCTCTCTCCGGTATCTGGAATTCCAGATTACTGACCGATGCAACCTCTGTTGTCGCCACTGCTATCTCGGAGAGGGTCTCTGTCAGGATTTGCCTTTTGAAAAGATAGGCAAGGTATTAAAAGAATTTGAAGAAATTCAAGGGCTGAGGCTTCTGCTTTCGGGAGGAGAGCCCTTGCTCCATCCCCATTTCTGGGAGATCAATGAGGTTTTGAGGGATTATCCATTTCGTTCCGTCTTGCTATCGAACGGTACATTGATCAACAAAGACAATGCCCGAAAGCTTCGCGTCCATGAAGTTCAACTCAGTCTCGATGGGATGAGAAAAGGTCATGAATCCCTTCGAGGAGAGGGGACGTTTGAGAAAGTCATTCGAGCCATTGACCGTCTCCAGGAGGCACATCTTCAAGTTTCGATCGCGACGATGATTCATCGAGATAATTTAGCGGAGTTTGATGAACTAGCCTCCTTTCTCCAATCGAAGCAGATCGAAGAATGGAATGTGGATGTTCCCTGCCTTGCAGGAAGATTGGAGGAGCATCAAGACCTCTGGGTTTCACCTAAGGAGGCAGGACCTCTTTTAAGATATGCCTTTGGTGGAGGACTCCATAGCGCGGAGCATCAGCAGACCTGTGGCGCCCATCTCTGCGCCATCTTTCCTGATGGGAAGGTCGCCAAGTGCGGTCTCTTCAGCGAAGAACCTGTGGGATCGATAGACGAAGGACTCCGGGCTTGCTGGGAAAGGGTCCCGCGAATTCCGTTGCAACAATTGAGATGCAGTTGCTCCGTGATGGAGGAATGCAGGGGCGGATGCCGTTATCGGGCCAAACTTCAGGGGGATCCTTTTGCGCCGGATCTCTTCCAGTGTTGTGCCAGGGGAGTCTTTCGGGAAGAATCAGGAGAAGGAGAATCAAAAAAGTGACCCGACCTTCTACAGGCGATGTCAGAGCAGACCTCCCTCGCGGGCTTGTGAGGGGAAGGATTTTTATTCAGGATGGAAAGCAATGTATTTGGGAATCGATTTTCTGATTTCTCAAGGGGTGACTCCTTTCGTCATTGACGTCAATGTGGGTTTGCCCGGAGGAGCCCAGGAGTATGAACTGACCCACCAAGTTTACCTGAAAAGACCTTCGGGCATTTTTAAATTCATTGAGACCACCTCTCAAGAAGTCTATGGCAAGTCTTTTCAAGAGTATCTTCAGGGGCTCCCTTTCATTGAGGCTCTGAAACCCTTCAAAATATGGATGGATGGCATGGGGCCTTTCCCTAATACCTTCCATCCTGGGTTGAGACTTGAAGACAAATGGGTTCAGTATCAATTGCTCCATTCCATCTTTCCCGTGCCTGAAACCAGATGCCTCGATCTCAGCGACCTCACAGAGGCGGAGGGGTTTTTAGAAAAGAAATCAGTGCTTGTATTGAAACGGCGCGTTGGACGAGGAGGCAGGGGGTTACACAAGATTTACCATCCTGAAGAGTTTTCCAGACTGAAATCAGAGCGTCAGAGTTATTTGCTACAGGAATATATTGAAAGCTCCGTGGATGGATTTCATTTTTCGATTCGGTCGGTTGCTTTCGGTGGCCGTTTTATTTGCATGTATGCCAACCTTTCGACACGGTCCATATCGAACCACGGCATATTAGCCTTTGTCACCCCGGGTGAAGGTTATGGGCTTCAAGAAAAGGTGTTTAAGACAGAGACCTTTAACCAAAGGTCGTGGGAAGCCAAAATCTGGTTTGAGAGAAGCGAACCTTCTTATTTAAGGCACAACCTTTATGAGGATGTCGTTGCACGGACGGCTCTCCAGATTCCTGTGCCAACCTTTCACCTCCTTCAAGACCTCTCCATCAAAATAGAAAGACTGTATGAAACCATTGATCTTTCTCACTTGCCTAAAGCCTGTTTTGAAGCATGAAAGGTCAGAATTTCCAGACCAATAAAAAGGCTTGCCTTTGTCGTTTTTTATGATATGATTTTGTTAGAAAGGAGGTGAGGATGATGACGATTAAAAAGGTTGTAAAAAGGTTTGCCACCACATGCAAATGCAAGGCGTCCTGTTAAGGTCTTTTTGGGTTCTCTCTTAAGAGGGGAGGGGACCCCTTAATCTTGTGTGATAAAGAAACGGAAAAGAGAGGTTAGAAGACCTACAGGACAAGAACCAGAAGGTTCCAAGTCATTGCAAAAAGGCAAAACAATCGTTTTTCAACAACATGAAAGCCCCGCTAAATAAGCGGGGCTTTCATTTAAATACACAACAATAGTCTTTAATAATTTTCTGCGTAAACTTCAAAGAATGCACGAGGATGTTTACAGACCGGGCATTTTTCAGGAGCCTCGTTGGCCTCGAAAACATAACCACAATTACGGCAATGCCACTTGACAGGGGTCTCCTTCTTAAAAATCTTTCCCTCTGTCACTCCCTTGAGTAGTTTTCGATATCTTTCCTCATGAGCCTTCTCCACCTTGGAAACCCAGTTAAAGGTTTCGGAAATTTCGAGAAAGCCTTCCTGTTTTGCGATCTCAGCAAAGTTGTGATAAAGAGTGGTCCACTCGAGTTTTTCCCCATCCGCGGCTGCCTTTAAATTGGAGGCAGTGTTTCCAACAGGTCCAGCAGGATAGGCCGCCGTAATTTCCACCTCGCCTCCTTGAAGCAGGTTAAAAAAGAGTTTGGCATGTTCCTTTTCGTTTTCCGCTGTATCGAGAAAGAGGGCCGCAATCTGTTCATATCCTTCTCTTTTGGCAGCACTGGCAAAGTAGGTGTAACGAGTTCTGGCTTGAGACTCTCCGGCAAAGGCGGCCATCAGGTTCTTTTCGGTCTGACTTCCTTTCAGTCCCATCGTTTTTTCTCCTTTCTTTCCTCTCAGGTTAAGGGTTCTCTTTTTTCTTACGAATCATATGATCTATTAGCTCAACGGCTCTCTGGGCAAAGGTAGGGTCACTGATATGGGCATTTACCTCTTCCATGGGAATCTTGGAACCGATGATTTTTCTCAACTCCTCAACAAAGATCTGGTTGGTCTTCGGGTCGAAAAGGTCACTGCCGGGTTTGTCTGCTTCGGACCAGCCGTTCTTAGGAATCAACACATAAGTGGGACCTTTTGATTTTTTTAATTTTTCTCCGATGATCTTAGCAAATTCAACCATCTCTTCGGGCCCTAATCGGACACAAAAGCGGATGTCATGGGGATGGACCTTTCTTCCTTTCAATCGATCTGGCATGGGATAATAGGGGCTGAATACTGCATTATCCAACCCTCCTGGAACAACCACCTGCGGGATTCCCATTTGACCTGCTGTTTCGAGACGTTGGGGGCCAATCCCCCGACAGTACCCTCCAAACATCTCATCTGCAATTTCGTGGGTCGTAAAATCGAGGACTCCCTCAATCAGCCCCTGTGCGCAAAGTTCTTCCATAGCCATGCCCCCGCATCCATTGGCGTGGAATGTGATCATCTCGTACCCTCTCTGCTGAAGCATGGGCTCTGCATGGAGGGCACAAAGAGAGTTAATTCCGTAGGCTGTCACCGCCACCATGGGCTTCCCTTTCTGAATGTGAGTCCCTTTTTCCATCATTCCTGAGATGGCATAGGCAGCCTGTCCAAGAATGAGGCGCAAGAATGGATTCATCCCCAGAATATCAGCCACAGAGTGAAACATAACAATATCTCTGGTGCCAACATATTCCCTTATATCACGGGAGACCACTGTCGAGAGGACCAGTTTAGGCAAACCGAAAGGAAGGGAGCGCATAATGGAAGTCACAATCGCCGTTCCAGTTCCCCCTCCTATTCCAAAAAGTCCATGCAACCTTTCCTCCTCATAGAGACGTTTTGCCCAGATGGCCCCGCCTTCCTGGACAGCCTTAATGGCAACAGAGCGATCCCTTTTCTCCCGGAGTTCTTTCAGTTCATATCCAGCTGCTCTTACCACCTCTTCGCAAGAAATATCCGGAGGCGTTAGAGGGTTTCCCAACGTCCCGACGTCCATCAGAACAGGCTTTATTCCTCTTTCCCGGACACAGTCGCGCACATAGGCGATCTCTCTTCCTTTTGTATCGAGAGTGGCAATGAGGAGCAAATTCTTTTTCATAATGTCTCATGCCTTCCTTTTAGACGGAACAAGCTGATTTTGTCTATTGGGTTTGGGCTTCAAACCTTGAGACGATTCCTTCAAATTTTTGAATTACTTCTTAAGTCTTCGGGCTACCTCAAGGATGGTTTCTCCGTAGGGTTCGCTCCGGTTGTAGTGCCAGAGGAGTTTTTTCTGCTGGGCGGTCGAAAAGCCTCTTTTCCATCCATGGGATTTTAAGAAATTGCCAATGCTGAAGATGGCAGATTCCGGATCAAGCAACCACTCCTTAAAACTGGTTTTTTTCACCGCATAGGCGATATAACTGGATGGAATGAATTGAGGCATGCCCAGGGCACCTGCAACGGAGCCATACACCTCAAGAGGATCGATCTCCTCCGATCGAATGATCTCCAGAAAATGTTTGAGCTCCTGATAGGCCCAGTTGGCCCTTCGGCTGGCCAGATGTTCAATCCAGCTGTAAGGGACTTCTGGATTGGACTCCCAGATGGCTGAGTAGTTTCTGGAAAGATTTTCTGGAGAATTCATGATGGCCAGGCTGGCGAGTGTGGGGATCACGCGATGTTTCCCAATGTTTTCCCCAAATCGCGATTCCACGAGAAGGATGGCCACAGCGATTTCCTTCTCCACATCGAACTTTTTCTCCATCTCGTTCAAAATACGGCGATGGTCACGGAGAAAACTTTTGGCAAGAAAAATCGATTCAAAGGTCAGGAATTTGGCGTAAATTTCTGGGATTTCCCTGGTCATCAGGGAGATCGTTAATCGGTTCGGAATGGGTTGAGCACGGGCATCCAGGAATAGAGGAAACAAAAACTGCTGATCGAGCCCATCCTGTGTTAATCGGTCAAGAAGAAATTGATAAGCAGGAGGGATTTCCTGAAAAGGATTGGCAAGTCCATGAGAAAAAAAGCCAATCGAAATGAGAAGGATTAGCCCCCATCGTTTCAACGCCGATCCTCCTTTAGAGAGGCAAGAAGATCTCCATAGTCCTGAATCAGGGCGTCAGGGCCTCGAGCGAGGATCTCTGCTTCGGAATTCTCACCGCCTTGAATAATGATCACCGGCACGCCTGCCTCTTGTGCAGCTTGAATATCATCCAGACTGTCTCCGATGAAGAGAGCTTTCTCCTTGAGAACGCCGAGGCGATGAAGGGCCAGAAGGATTCCTTCTCCGTTCGGTTTGGGTTGGTTCACATCGTTTCGGCTGACAACGACGTTAAAAAGAGGCAAGAGTGCTAACTTCTTTAAACCTAATTTCAAAACCTTCGCCCCCAGATTGGTGACTAACCCTGTGTGAAGCCCATAGGTTTTGAGAGAGGAGAGAAAGTCTTTGACGAGTGGTCTCAAGCTCCATCGACTTAAGGCATCCTCATCAAATTGATCATAGATACAGTCAATCTCGCTGATGAATGGATCCGGTGGTAGTCCAACTTCTGAGGCGATAGCAATCACCTCATGCTTAAGAAGAGAGTATTTTCTACCTTGAATTCGGGTGGTAGGAAAACCGAGGGCTTGAAGTCTTTTCAACGTTTCTTCAACCGCTTTCTGGCGGTTCCACTGATGATCAACCAGCGTTCCTTCAAAGTCAAAAAGGACAGCTTCCACCCCCACAAACGTCACGTAACTCATGGTTCGATGTTAACTGTTCTCTCTCTTTTTTTCAACTTTCTTTAATAAGATGAAGGAGGACATACAGGCCGAAAAGCACAATGAGGAGGCCTGAAACCCGATTGATCCATTTCATCCCATGAACATTAAACTTTTTCTGACAGCAGGCAACGCCAGTACTTAGGAAAAACCACCAGAGGGCTGATCCTAAAAACACGCCACATACCAAAACACCAGCAGCCATATCATTTCTTCCAGCACTCACCAATCCCAATCCGGAAAATATAGCCATAAAGGAAAGAATGGTTACTGGATTCGTGAGCGTCAGGAGGAAAGCTGAGAGGTAAGCGCCCGTAAGTCCTTTTCCTTTGACAGAAACTATTTGCGCCGCCGGTTTAGAGAAAAAAGCCTTCAGACCTAAGTAGCATAGAAAAAAACCACCGAGAAGACGAAACCATTCTTGCTGGCGGGTAAGCAGGGTAGAGAGGGTCGTTAATCCAAATGCTGCAATGGATCCGTAGAAAGCATCAGCCGTGGCTGCTCCGAGACCGGAAATGAAACCCGTTGCGCGCCCTACCATGATTGTGCGATGGATACACAAAAGACCTATGGGTCCGACCGGTGCAGCAATTGAAAATCCGATTATCAGTCCCTTTAAGAAAAAAACAATCTCCATCTCTCCTCCACGTCTTAGATGAAAACTATAAAATGTCCCTATTATAAGGGACCCAAGAGAACCGTGTCAAAAGTTTTCCATCTTTATCATTCATGTGGTATAACATGAAATGATGAAATTTCTCTGGATCCCCGTAGGACTCTTTTTGATCCTGGCTCAAATTCCTTTCTTCGGGTCTCCTCCTGAAGAACCGAAAGAGCCGGAATCTCCTATCAAAGGCTGGGTGGAAGTAAAATATTTTCAGAAAGTTCCCACCCTCTACTCAAAGGCGGGTAACAGGATCATCAAAGCAGAAAGTGCAGGAAGTCGTTCTTCCCTCTTTAAAGTCATTGGAGAAAAGGAGAGAGATCTGGCTGTTCTTAAGTGGGGATGGAAGATATCGAATGTGGTTCGCTCTGCCATCGAGACGAGAAAAGATCGTTTTGATGCAGCCGCCCGAGTGATCGTCATCTTTGGACGAGGGGGACCGCTCAAGAGAATTGGAATGATGGATCCTGCAGGCTTGAGGATTGAATACATCTGGGCCACGCGTCTTCCCAGGGGGCATCTCTTTGACCATCCTGCACAGGCAAACTGCAAAATTTATGTGGTGGAAACGGGGGAGGTAAAGGTTGGACGATGGGTCTATTTTGAGAGAAATCTCCATCAAGATTTTAAAAGAGCCTTTGAAACAGAACCTCTCCCTATCTTAGCCATTGGTATCCAGACCGACACCGATGATAGTAATGAGATGGTCACAGCTTACTACTCCGAACCTGTTTTGAGGAAAAAATAGCTGATCCCTCCCACGGAGACTCTGGGATTTAGAACGTAGGTTTCCTTTCTGGTTCAATGCATTTCGGATCTATGGTCTCAGCACCTAATTGTGTCATCAGGAATTCTTAAATGACACATCACTTTCCATCCCTTGACAAAGAGGAAAAGGATCGTTAAAATTTGTTTATACCATAGGGGGGTAGTGTATGAACAAAGAAAGACAGAAAAAAGAGATCCTGGCAAGGCTGAGACGAATTGAGGGACAGATACGGGGGCTTCAGAGAATGGTCGAAGAGGGGGCGGCCTGTCAGGACATTTTAATGCAAAATGCGGCAGCCACAGCGGCCATCAAAAAGGTGGGAACGATTATTATTCAGACTCATTTGGAGGAGTGTTTGAAGAGGAGCAAAGAAGCATCTGGAGTGCAACAAGAGGAATCCTTGCAGGAATTTAGAGAAGTCATTTCAAAGTATATGGATTGGGCGTAAGCAACCTAACCCAAAGCGCTGAGAAAATAGCGCATCGGGTAGGCCAAAGGAGAACGGTGTATGGAGAAAGATCACAGGCTGACTCGAAGAAATTTTTTGAAGAAGGGGGCAATGGTGACGGCCTTGGGTGCCGCCTGCACTGTAGGGGTGACAGGGACGGCTTCTGCCAAAGCGGGTACCTACGCTACCCTGATTGACCTGACCAGATGTGATGGCTGTAAAAACGAGCCCATCCCGAAATGTGTGGAGGCTTGCCGAAAAGAAAATGTGAAGAAATTTCCAGAACCCAGAGAGCCAATCAAAAATCTCTGGCCTCAAAAGACCTTCGATGACTGGTCGAAGAAGCGAGAGGTGACCAATCAACTTACCCCTTATAACTGGACCACCGTTCAGAAAGTGGAGGTAGAGGGAGAGGAGATCTTTATTCCCCGTCGCTGTATGCACTGTGACAATCCCCCCTGTGCCAATCTCTGTCCCTTTGGGGCTCTCAATAAGTACTCAGACGGCTCTGTCGTGATCAATCATAACCTCTGTATGGGAGGGGCGAAGTGCAAGGCTGTGTGTCCCTGGCATATCCCTCAGAGACAGAGCGGGGTAGGGCTTTATCTCAAATTACAACCGATGCCAGCGGGGGGAGGAGTGATGTATAAATGTGATCTCTGCCATGATCGCCTGAAGAATGGCATGATTCCGGCTTGCGTAGAGGCTTGTGATAAAAGGCTGGGAGACAAAAAACCTCTCCATTTCGGGAAACGGGATGATCTTGTCAAGATCGCCCATGAAAGAGCAAAAGAGATCAAAGGATTCATTTACGGAGAAAACGAAAACGGGGGGACCGCCACTTTCTATGTGAGTAAGGTTCCTTTTGAGAGGATCGACTCTAAATTGAAAGAGGCGAAATCAAGCCTCCCAATGAGCAAAGTGCTCAATCCGCTACGTGCCGTCAACAGTTGGGCTAAAGGCTTTCTCATTGCCCCACTTATCAGCGGCTTGGCGGCCGTTGGACTTGCAGTTTACCACCGGAGAATAGAAAAGATGGAGGAGGAGAAGGAATGAAAGAGAGAATCATCGAGAGAGAAAATGTGATCCTTCGACACAGCCCGATTGAGCTCGTTGAGCATTGGGTACTCGCGATCTCTGGATTGGTGCTCATCTTTTCGGGTTTTGGAGAGCTCCCGATGTATAAAAGATTTATGGTGACCCAGATTCCAGGCCTGGGATGGGCAGGAGACTTCTTCATCAACTTAAAGATCCATTACCTGGCTGGAATGGCCTTTGTTTCGGTGATGGTTTTTCATGGTCTCTATCATGGATGGCTGGGACATCGGGGACTTCTGCCGAAAAGGGGTGATTTCAAGGCGTCGGTCCTTACCATTCTCAGTATGGTTGGGTTGGGTGAAGAGCCGAAATCAGATAAATACCTTCCTGAGCAGCGTCTTGCTTATGTCTATCTGGGCGGGGTCGGATTGGTTCTGGTCCTTACCGGAATGATCAAAGTGATTAAAAACCTCCCTGGCGTCTTCCTTTCACCGGCATTGATTACTGCGGCAACCCTCCTTCACACCTTTGCGACCATCTTCTTTCTCCTGGGTGTGGTTGCCCATCTATCCGCCTTAATCTTTAAAGTGAATCGCCCACTGACAAAATCAATCTTTACCGGAAAAGTAGATGTCGAATATGCTAAACGACGTCACCCGATCTGGTATGAAGCGTTAATGAAGCACTTAAGAAAGACTCGTATTGACGCAGCAGTTGAGGGGGTACAGGAAAAAGAGAAGATAGAGGTCGTTGAGGTAAAGGAAAAAGATTCCTCAGAGGAAGAGAAGGGCGGGCAAGAAAAAGGATCTAAGGCCCAAGAAGAATCAAAGGGAGATTCAATGAACAAATTAGCGGTGAAGGGGATGAGCTGTCAACACTGCGTCATGGCCGTCACGAAAGCCTTGAATCAGTTGGATGGGATCCAGAATGTCCAGGTGGATCTTGAAAAAGGAGAGGTTCGGTATGACAATATAAAGGGCGTTGCCAACGAGGTGATTGTCAAGGCGATCACCGATGCAGGATATGAAGTGATCTCACAGAGTGGCAAAGAGCAAAACGCAGAGAATTCTCTTCAACAATAGAACCCCTCAACGCTAAGCACCGTGTGCGATGTGAATTAGATGGAGGAAACGATGCCTATTTATGAGTATCGATGTCGAAAGTGCGGAGAGTTTTTTGAAAAGATTCAAAAGGTCCAGGAGGGACCCGAATCCATCTCATGTCCCTATTGTGGAGAATGGGAGCCAGAGAAAGTTGTCTCAGGGTTCTCCACAACAAAAAGATCAGAATCCACTTCCTCCTGTGGCTCATCTGGGTCCAGAGGGTTTTCTTGAGCCTGATGGATTCCGGAGGTCTGCCGGTTTTAGGTTATTTTTTTTTCATCGCGGATGGGGGGGCTTGCAAGGGGAATGATGCCTTTGTTTATCTTAATCCTGATCTTTTTTATCCCTACGATCTCTTTTAGTCAAACGTTTAATGAATCTTCGGATCAGATCTGGGAGGTTGGCGATCGCCGTTGGACGATCGAAGAGGAACGTCTGTTTGAGAAATGGGTAGAAGAGACGATCACGGAAGATTTTTTCATCCGGTATCATATCCCCACAGATTGTGCAGATGCCGTTTATGCAATCCGATGGATTTACGCCCGCATTGCTCGTCTCCCTGCGGCGGCAACCACCAAAGATGGAGAGTGGGTCGGCCATTGGTCAACGAACTGGAAACACCTCCCTACCCATTCCGAGTGGCATCAAGACAGACGCTTCCGTGCTGCCCTGTTCTATCTCTTTCCAAGGACATGGACGGGAACGCTACCTCTTGATACTTACCCTGTCCGGATTACACCGGATTCGATTAGACCTGGGACCCTCTTTTTAGAGACAGAATCCCATACCGGCATGATCAGTCGTGTTTTTGTCGACGGAAGCCATCCTCATCCCCTTCAAACCTGGGAATCCGCTCTTCCAGTGAAAATACAGAAATTAAGTCCAAAATATTTCTTCTCTGGTAAACCAGACGCCAAAGCGGGTTCAGGTCTTGTAAAATTTCGCTGGCCCGTTTTTGAAAACGGCGCTTGGACATATCTTCCTGTCAAAGAACACCCTTTCTACTCAGAGGAGCAATACCTTCCTGCTTTCTATAAAGGAGGAGTGGACTTTGTGGAGGCTGTCGCTAAACGAATTGATCCAAATCCGTACACTCCTGAGGAAACGTTCGTTAAGGGGTTGGAAACTCTTAAACGGTACTTGAAAGAACGAGTTCCTCTTGTTTTAGAAGGTTACCAGCAATGTCAGACTGATCTTTGTGCAAAAGGAACTGAAGGATGGGAACTGTATCATACGTCAGGACGTGACGGAATGATCATCTCTTTAATCGACCATCTTGATCAGATCGTTGAATCGAACCCCCTCGACCCCCTAGATATCAAAAAGAGGATGGAGACCATTTTGATGACGATCTCTGAGAATCGTGCGGTCTCTCTTTACGATGTTTACCAGAACCACCTCTGGTTCTCTCCGCATCCATCGGATTCGATCGAGGCTCGCTGGGGGCTGAAAAAGTGTGAAATGATCCACGACAAGGTTCGTTCAGCCAACCAGTCTATCGCCTTTATTGAAAGGACCTATCGGAAGAGAAATCCGAAGTACGCTGATTTCTCGATTCAACAGCAACGTCACCTTCTGGCGAGATTGAACGAAGAGTGGAAAAAGTCGGAATGCAGAGAGCCCCCTCCCCCTTTAAAGAAAGTCGAATCAAGGGCTCCTCCTCAAAAGGAGACGATTCCCTTTCGATTTGACCCGAACAGATGCGAGAAGATCAAAAGGGAGATTCGGATCACGCACGAATCGATGGCTTTTATTGAAAGGGCCTACGGTAAGAAGGATCCTGAATATACTGATTTTTCCCTTCGCCAGCAGCACCATCTCCTGAAAAGATTTCATGAAGAGTGGTTCCAGGCACGATGTGGAGAGAATCCACCGTAGACATTCCAAGGAAGCCCGGTCAAATCGGCGATACATTTTTATTTGACGACCTGAAAGAAGGGCGATGTTCTTACTCGGTCTTTTCTTGGCGCTTTCGCTCTTCGGCCCTCATCTCGCGCCTCAAGAGTTTTCCGACTTTTGATTTGGGAAGCATGTCGCGGAATTCGATGTACTGGGGAACCTTGTAAGAGGCTAATTTCTGGCGACACCATTTGATCAGATCATATCCTGTTATGCCCTTGATATCTTCCTTGAGAACGACAAAGGCTTTAATTCTTTCCCCAACCTCCTGATCTGGAACCCCTACCACGCAGGCTCCAACCACGGCGGGATGTTCCTGAAGAACGGATTCGATCTCAGAAGCGGATACTCGATATCCCTTGTGTTTGATCGTGTCAACGGTTCGATCCACAAAATAGAGATGACCTTTTTCATCCATCGAGACGATATCCCCTGTGCGGTACCATTTCCGTCCTTCCAGTTCAACAAAGGAAGCAGCCGTTTCCTCAGGTTTATTCCAGTAAGCCGTGACCATTCGGTCTGAAGAGACGATCAACTCCCCTGGTTCTCCAAGCGGAACGGGTTCCAGGGTGTCAGGGTTGACGATTTTGATCTTCTTACTCGGAACGACCCGTCCCATGCTTCTGGGTGGATTGTCAACGTCCACTGGACACATGGCCACTCCTCCACAGGTCTCAGTCGCTCCATATCCCTGATATATCTTCTTCTTAAATTTTTCATACCAGCGAGTTCCAATCTCAATGGGAAGGACGTCTCCGGCACAGAAGCAGTATTGAAGAGAGCTCAGATTATAAAAATCCACCCGATCATGCTCAAGGATCATCCGGTAAAGGGCAGGAACGCCGACAAAGGTCTTTGCGTTAAATCGCTGGATGGTTTCCAGCATTCCATCAAGATTGACTTTGGGTTGAAGGATGAGTGTTCCCCCGAAACAGAGGGTTGCCAATTCACAGGCTTGCCCGAGGATATGAAAAAGGGGGGCACCCGCAAGAATGGTATTCTCTTCTTTGGGGAAGAGAGGGGTGCTGACATTCAATTGTTCCTCTGCCGATTCCATGAAGAGGTCATAGGTGATAGGAACGCCTTTTGGGAATTTCGTCGTTCCGCCTGTGTAGAGAATCTCAATCACCCGACTTTTTTCTAACTGGATCTCTGGAGGAAGCGATCCAGGATGGCCTATCAATTTTTTAAATAGATGGGTCTGCTTGTCTTTGGAAACTTTTCCAGAGGGAACCTTATCGAAGGCTTTTCCAAAAGTCCTTTTCCACCAAGGAAGAAGGTCAACCACATTGGTCACGATGATTCGATGGAGATTGGCACCCGTTATGGCCCGTTTAACATAGCCGTAATTGGTATCAGCACAGATGACGGTTTCTGCACCGCTGTCATTGGCAATATACTGAAGGTCATAGGAGGTATAGATGGGGGTGATGGGAACCGCCACGCCTCCGATCTTCTGAATACCGAGCCAGGCAATGACCCATTGAGGGGAGTTTGGAATGTAGATGATCAGTTTCTCTTCTTCTTTCACTCCCATCTGAAAAAGAGCCGAGGCAAATCGGTTGACATATTCGCCAATTTCAGCATAAGAAAATTCCGTCCCGAGAAAAATGATCGCTGTCTTATCAGGATGTCTTTCGACCTGTGATTCAAAGGCTTCGATGATCGTCTGCGGTTTTGAATTTAAGCGAATCATGTTCCGATACACTGAAATTACACTCCGAAATAGGCTGCCCGGACCTCGGGATTACCCATCAACTCTTTCCCAGAGCCGGTCAGGGTGAGCATGCCGTTTTCAATGATATATCCATAGTCAATCATCGGGAGGATGGGTCGTGCAAATTGTTCACTAATGACCGTTGTAATCCCCATCTCCTTCTGAATGTTCTTAATTGCGTCCACGAGTTTAATCTGAATCGCAGGGCTCAACCCCAAAAGAGGCTCATCAAGTAGGAGAAGAATGGGTTGGATCATGAGAGCCATTCCAATGGCAAGCATCTGCTGCTCTCCACCACTTAAGAAGCCAGCACGCCTGTGCTTTAAACCCACCAATGCAGGAAAGAGGCTGAAGACAAAATCGATTCGTTCTTTTAGCTCAGATCTCTTGATTAGATATCCTGCGATCTTCAGATTCTCAAGGACATCGCTTTCTGGAAAGATGGGGTGTCTTTCCCTGCAGAGGGCCATTCCTTTCTTGGCACGATCATAAGGCTCCAGATGGGTAATCTCTTCTCCGTTAAAGATGACCTCACCCATGATCGTAATTCGCTCTCCCCCCTTTCTCTCCTCTTTGATCTTCATATCAATGATCAATCCGGAAAGGGTGTTCATCAGGGTGGTCTTCCCTGCGCTGTTTGATCCGATCACCCCAACCATCTGACCCTTTTCTACCCGCAGACTCAGGTCGTTAATCGCCAGGGCATTCTCATAAAAGACTAAAAGGTTTTTGACCTCTAACATAATAAATTTCCTTTCCCTGAACCCAAAAGGGGGAGGAGGGGTGGGATTACTCCGCTTCAGAACCCAAATAAGCCTTTTTGACTTCTTCGTTTTCCATGACCTCTTTTGGGGGACCTTCTGCAATCTTTTTCCCAAAATTAAGAACGATGACCCGGTTTGAAATTCTAAACAATTCCCGGAGCCGGTGCTCAATCATAATAATCGTCAAATTCTCGGAGAGGAGTTTCTCGATGATGGGGAGCATGCTTGCCACCTCTGCCATGCTGAGGCCGGAGAAGAGCTCATCGAGAATGATTAACTCAGGCCTTAAAGCGAGGCAGAGAGCCAGTTCCATCCTTTTCAGATAGCCATGTGGAAGAACACTTGCCACCTTGAAGGGCACGAAGGAGTCGCGTTCAAAACCAACTTCCTCAAGAAGATCGATAGCCATGGCATCTCGATCCCCATATTTCCCGCCTGCGAGTCTTTTCACCCTGGGTGAGAAGAGCGGAATGATGAGGTTTTTGAAAGCAGGAAGCTGATAAAAGGGCTTGACCATCTGAAAAGCCCTTGCAATTCCAAGGTCGGCGATCCGGTGAGGCATCCATCCTGTGATATCCCTTCCCTGATAATAGACCTTACCTGCATCAGGTTTAACAAAGCCTGTGATCAGGTTGACCAGGGTCGTCTTTCCAGAGCCATTGGGCCCGATCACCCCGAGGATCTCTCCCTTTTTCAACTCAAAACTGACCGAATCAACGGCTTTGATGCCGCCAAACCCTTTGGTCAGGCCGCTCACATTTAGGAAAGGCACCTCTTGTTTCATTTCTCGACCTTCACCCATCGTTCAAATTGATGATATTTCCTCTGCAGGTAATGAAAGATTCCCTCGGGGAGACCCACAGTGAAAATCACCAGGAAGAGACCATAAATAACAATCCTCAAACCTCCCACGCCACGAAGTGCCTCCGATAAGGGGACCAGAATAAAGGCTCCCAGCATAGACCCTGCAAACGTTCCCATCCCGCCCACTACGGCTGAGGCAATAGGTAGAATGGAGTAGTCCATCTCAAAGACAGGCATTCCTACAAACATATATACGTGGGTCATCAGTGCCCCAGCAAAGGCTCCGACGGAACTGGCCAGAAAGAGAGCTTGTGCCTTATACCAGTAGATATTAATCCCACTCCTCATCACAGAGCGATCGTTATCTCGAATGCCCCTGAGTACCAAGCCATAATCGGTATTGATCAATCTTCTAAAAAAGAAGAGTACGACAAGGACTGCAAGAAGGCTCAAATACAATTCAAATCGGATGCTCGGAAGGCCACTCAACCCACTCAATCCCTCCGTTCCTCCGAAGATCTTTGTAGCCTCGATAATCCTGACCAGCATTAAAGGAAGGGCGAGCGTGACCATTGCAAAATAGATTCCGCGCAATCTCAGAACCGGTAGAAGCAAAATCGTGCAAAGCACTCCTCCACCTATGGTTGCGACAGGAATGCTGAGGAGAGGCGTGAGGTGGAAATCGTGATTTAAAATCCCGCTCATATAAGCCCCCACTCCAAAGAAGAGAGCCTGTCCCAAGGAGACCATCCCGACGGCTGTTAAAAGATCCCAGCTTAAAGCAAGCAAGGCAAAGACAGCCGTGGAAATCAATACCTTTTGCCAGTAAACGCTAACCATCAGTGTCAGAAGCAGCAGAATGAGAATCGGAACAACACGGGGCAGGAGGAGATAGAGCATCTCCCGATAAGAGAATAAAGCGTAAATATCTTCTGTCCTCGCTTTAATCCCTCGATCAATTCGTTCTTTGCGATATTCCATAAGGATCTATTGTGTATTTCTTCCTTTTACCGTTGACCTTTTCTTTTGTTCTTTCTGCTTAAATCCTTTCCTCCAGCTCTTTCTGTTTTCCGAACAGTCCTGATGGCTTGATGATCAGGATGACGAGAATGGCGATCAGGCTCACGATCATCATCCAATGAGAACCAATATAGGTGGCTGTAAAGGTTTGAGCATATCCGATTAAAACACTGGCCACGAGAATTCCTCCCGTACTTCCCAGCCCTCCAACAATGCAGACCGCCAGGGCATTCAAAAGAGCACTATATCCTCCTTCGATTGCGACTTGCCCCAGAGGAAGGATGGTAATGGCTGCCACGCCCGCCAAGCCAGAGCCAATGGCTAAACTGAACGTGGCCATCTTGTCTGAATTGATTCCGAGGATCAGAGCGGTTCGTTCTTCCTGAGCCATTCCCCTGAAGGCAAGGCCTGTCTTCGTATAATGGGTAAAAAGATAAAGGATAGAGACCAGTGCGATCCCAATGACCACGATTAAAAGCCGTTGGATATCAATATAGGTCTCTCCGATGGAGACACTTCCATCGATAAAGACAGGCAGGGTGTATTCCGATCCAACAAACCCTAAGAATCGAAAGAATTCGAGAATGGAAAGCCCGATACCAAAAGAGGCGATGACTTCTGAGATGGGCATTCCTCTCACCCGAAGGAGAATAAATTTATAGATAAGTCCACCGAGCAAAGAGGTCAGGAGAACAGCAATCACGATGGAGATCAAATAGTTGATTTTTAACCAGGTCAAGAGCATCCAGGCCGTATAGGCAGAAAAAATGTAGAGGGCGCCATAGGCGAAATTGGCAACGCCACTGATCCCAAAGGTGAGATTGAACCCGAGGGCGATCAGAGCCAGAATGACACTGTTGACGAATCCATAAATCAGCGTTCCCTGAAGCATATTTCCTTGTTGATCCTAATCTGTTCGTGGGTAAAAATGAGGGAGGCTCCTACGAGCCTCCCATTAACATACTTATAAATGAAATAATTATTTTCCCGGTTTTAACACCCATTCTGGAGCCCAGACTTTTTTCTCTGTCAAAGCCGCTGGATAAACAATCCTTCGTTCTCCAGCTTCACTCCACTGGAACATGACTGCAACCGCTTCCTTCGACGGGTCTGTACCATAGACGACCTGATTGCCCGCATCAAATTTCACTCTACCTATTACCCCCGCACGGTCGGTTTGCTTGATGGCTGCAACGAGTGCATCGGGTTCAATCGTATTTGCCCTCTCCATGGCTTCTTTCAAGACATAGACAGACTCGTAAGCGGGAGCAGGCCCATGGCCAGATTGAATAGGATCTTTATATTTTTTCTTATAGGCTTCATAGAATGCCATGGCAGGGGGGTACTTCACTGAAGGTATATTCCCTAACTCAAAGATTGCATTCAACAATCCACCAATCTGCCTGTCAAAGGTCTTCCAAGCTACCTCTCCAGCCATGGGTGAGATAAATCCAGCCATCAAGGCAGGAACTCGAATGCTCTTATATTGTTTGACCAGAATACCGCTTTGCGGCATATCAAAACATGTGAACAGAATCTGGGCCCCTTTAGCTTTAGCTTTCATCAAGGCAGATGAAAAATCAGATGCCCCTGTGGGAAATTCGTCGTGGCCTGTAATGTCCCATCCGTTTTTCTCATACCAGCCTTTGAGCGCCGCTGTTGTCCCTCTTGCCCACAACACGTCCTGATTCATCAGATGGGCCTTTTTAAATCCAAATTCTTTGTTTAAATCTGCCATGACACCGGTCAACAACGCTGCAAAGTATTTCGAATTTAAACAGGTCCTGAAAACATATTTATACTTCTCGGGGTTTTCGATGATTTTTGCCTCTGAGGCTGGTGTCATGGCGATTGTGCCGAGCATAGGCACTTTATACTTGGAAAGAAGATCCATCGTTGCCATTAAGGCTTCGGATCGGAAAGGGCCAACGACAATCGCATGGACCTTTTTGTCCAGAATAATTTTCTCAATTCCGAGAAGGGCTTCAGGTACAGGGACCCCTGGAGCACCATCCCGAATCTCGCTTGCTTCAATTTTGATAGGGTGTTTTGCACCTTTGAGTGTGACGCCGCCTCTGGCATTGATCTCATCGGCTGCCATTTGGACGGCTTTTAAACTTTCCCCTCCCTCAATCGAACCTAAAAACGTAGGAACGCCGATGATGACTGGGTCGCCGGGTTTCAGCTGAGCCTGAGAGACAAAGGGAACACAGATCAGGAAAGCCAATACCACAAAGATTAAAAACCTTCTTCTTTTCATAGCCCCATCCTCCTTTAAACGGATTTAGAAAAATGTTCTAACTATTACAAATTTCGAAATTGATGTCAACAGATTAACATTTTGTTGTAGAAATGGTCATCTATCTACTTTCTGATTGAACCGTAAATCTGCCAAAACCCTTTTAATCAGGGTTTTAGCAATGTTCACTTTGTAACCATTGCCGCTCAACGGTTTAGTATCGCGTAAGGCGATTTCTGCAACTTCATGGACAATAGTTTCGTTGATGGGAGATCCTATCAACCTCTTTTCTGCCCCATAAGCCCTGATGGGCGAAGGTGAAATGGCACCCAGCGCAATTCTTGCGTCGGCAACCTCATCCCCTTTGAACCCAAGCAGACATGCGACGCTGACCAGCGCAAAATCGATGGGTTTTCTCAAAGTGAATTTTATAAATTTCTGCTTCGAAGACTGCGGGATAGGGGGGAGGAATACTTCCTTTACCATCTCGTTCTTCTGAAGAGCATAGCCCAGAGGATAGTAGAAGTCCATTATCAATACATTCCTTTCCCCATCAGGCCCAGAGATGACTACCTGAGCATCATAAACGGATAAGGCAGTCGCCAGATCAGAGGGGCAGACAGCCATACATCCCTTTCCTCCCATAATGGCGTGATATCGATGATCGCCTCTCACTGCAGGGCAAGTATTTCCCCCTTTCCGAAGACATAGGATAGGACCTCCGATATGGCACGGATACCGGTAGTACCAACACCGAACATCCTGACAGAGGTTGCCTCCAATCGTCGCCACATTGCGGAGTTGCGGGCTTCCGATACGAAGTGCTGCTTCTGCAAGGATTGGATACTGACTTCTCATCAAAGACGACTCCGCAAGGTCCGCGAGTTTAACCAATGCACCGATTTTGAGCAACCCTTTTTCTAATTTGATCTTTTTTAGATTCCTTATCGGTTTAATGTCGATAACTGCCTCAGGATATTCCGGCAGGACATCAGCCTTGAGAAGACCTAAAAGGTCAGTGCCGCCCGCATTTAACTTGGCTCGGCCTCCGTAACGTTCAAGAAGACGGATGGCTTGGGTCACCGATCTGACCTGATGATGCTCAAAGAGCTTCATCCCTGTGCTTCCTCACCTCTCAATGCCATCAGGATCCGCTCAGGCGTGAGGGGATAGTGATGAACCCACCTTCCAATGGCATTTGAGACAGCCATCAAGATAGCCGATGGTCCAGGAGAGGTGGCGATTTCTCCTACGCCTACTGCCTGAAAACGGTGAGTCGGCATAGGCGTTTCCAGGACGACATTCTTTATCACCGGAAGCTCTAAGAAGGACCGCCATTTGTAGTCAATCAAGTTGGCATTCAAGAGATAGCCTCTCTTCCGATCGAGTACCATCTCTTCGAAAATCGCAGAGTCGATTCCCCCTGAACCGAGGCATCCATTGAGCTGATTTTCAAGACCCGGAGGGTCAATGATTCGACCCACATCCGTTGCATTCACCACTCGCAGGAGTATCAACTTTCCTGTTTCTGTGTCCACTTCTACCTCGACGAAAGAGATCATACAGTTCGTGAGGGAATAGTCGGGTTCAAATCGACCATAGCCGGTGATGGTGCGGTCAACGGACATAGCCTTCCAAGAAAGCCTTTTGTCAGGCCTGGCCTTTACAAAGACGAACCCATCCTCTGTATCCAGATCCTGAGGTTGAAGGCTCATCTTCTTTGCGAACAGTTCGAGAAGCGTTTTCTTTGCATCCTCCGCAGCTGCAATCACTGCAGCCCCAATCGCATAGGTTCCCCTTGAACCTGCAGGACCAAATTCATAGGGGGTCATCATGGAGTCCGCAGGCGTCAATGAGACCCATTCCATGGGAATTTTCAATACCTCTGCAACCATCCGGATGTAGTTGGTAATCTGCCCTGTTCCATGTTCTGTCACACAGGAGTGGATGGTGGCTGTAGCGTCGGGATAGAGTCTTACGTAGGCTTCGGATGCATCTTCACCAATATCGGCATTCCCGTGGATACCTACCCCCACACCTCTACGCTTGGGTCCATTCACAGCAGTAGGTTTCAACCAACCTTTCCACTTCTCTCTCCACCCGAATCGTTCTGCACCCTCTTCCATGACTTTTCGGTAATCAATCCCTCTGTAGTCATACCAGATACCATCCCTCCAAAAGTACCCTCCTCCAGGTTGGACGAAATTCTTTTTTAAAAATTCGAGGGGATCGATCTCTGCCTTCTCCATGGCAAGGCTTAACAGAGGGATAAACGCACATTTCAATTCTTGGCCTCCAAAGCCTCTCACAATCCCGGAGGCATTTCTGTTGGTGCAGATGATCTTTGTTCGCAAATCCCAATTTGAGCACTGGGCCATGATCTGGAGTTCTCCACAGCCTACCGCCACCTGCGCCTGAGTGGTCATCGAATAATAACCTGTGTCAATCCACCATTCTCCTTGGATAGCGGTCAAGGTGCCATCTTTTTTCATCCCTACCTTTGCGTGAATTCGAGAGGCAGGTCTCAACGTAAAGGTGGCCAGATGCTCCTCTTTGGTGAGGACGAGTTTCAAGGGCTTTCCTGTGGCTCTGCTCAGAAGAGCAGCATAGCATTGAATCTGCCAAGACATAAATTTCGAACCAAAGCTTCCCCCACAGGGACCGCCAATGATGCGCACATTGACGGTTCTGTTGGTCACATGGAACAGGGTAATCTTATCCATATAAGAGGCTTGATTGGATACCCAGAGGGTGAGATGGTTCGGTTCTTCCCAGAGGGCGATTGCTCCAGGGGATTCCAGTGGAATGGGGTTGGGGATGTTCTCATAGCCAAAGATGCCTTCGCTGATCACCTCAGCATCCTGAAACCCTTTCTCCACATTGCCCATCACCACTTCTCTCAAGCTCTTCGGCCCGAAGAAAGGCATTCCGGGGGTGACCACATTACCAGGGAATTGCTCGTAAAGTTGAGGGGCATCGGGTTTCTGCGCCTCATCCATGTCAAATACCCCAGGAAGGATTTCGTATTCGACCCGGATCCGTTTTGTTGCCTCTCGGGCAATCTCCTCATCTTCTGCTGCGATGAGAGCAACCGCATCTCCCACATATCTCACCTTCTGGTCAAGAATGCGGGTATATCTTGGCGTTCCTCCTCTCCAATCTGGTACGTCCTTCCAAGTGAGAACAGCTCTGACTCCGGGTAAGCTCTCAGCCTCTGTCTTATCCATGTCTTTGATCAAGGCATGGGGATGAGGACTTCGGAGGACAGCACCATGAAGCATCTCAGGAAACTTCAGATCGTTAAGAAATTTCGCCTTGCCCGTGACAATGTCCAGGGCATCCACTCTTGCTTTTTTCTTTCCGATGTGTCGAAACGTTTCGTCCATCAGGAGTGTCCTTTTTCACCCGTCAAGGCACGGATAGCTTCTAATACATGGTAATGGCTGATACACCTGCAAAAATTTCCAGAGAGTCCCTCCTTCACCTGTTCTTCTGACGGATGAGGATGTTTCAATAATAACGCTTTTGTGCTCATAATCATTCCAGGTGTACAGAAGCCGCACTGAAAGGCGGTATGTTCAATGAAAGATTTTTGAATAGGATCAAGCTCTCCGGTTTCAGGGTTTCGAAGTCCTTCAATGGTGAGAATGGTTTTGCCGTGACACTCGACTGTGAGAAGCATACATGAGAGAACGGCCTTCCCATCCATGAGTACTGTACAAGCGCCGCAGGCTCCCTCATCGCACGATAGTTTTGTACCCGTCAAACCAAGGGTTTCTCTGAGCGTGTGAGCAAGCGTATGAGAGGGTTTGATCTGGTGGGGTTTGTCTCCCACTTCAAGATCATGAAGCTTGCCATTCACATGAAGCCTGATCTTACTCTGTCTGGTTTTCTTCAAGCCTCCCCCTGGAGATGCAGTGTGAAGCGTCTTGCTATGCAAATTATATCCGCAGTGGTATGGATTTGACAACCACTCCTTTCCTTCTCCAAATTACATCTTTGACATATTACAAGAAGCACCTCATTGTATGCATGCCGTCCAGCCGGTCCGACATGATTTCTGGAATATGGTGCAGCTCACGAAGCGATCTAAAGATGGAATGGTTTGTGGTTCCCCCTTGTATTTTCATGTTAGGTTCCTTGCCATAAGATTTTTCTTTTTTGAAACACGTTATATTCTCGATGCGTCGTTCTTATGGTATCGATCTACAAGGCATGAGTGTTATTTAATGACAATGGGTAGAAACAGGGCGATCTGCGGGAAGGCGACCAAGAGAATGATAAAGGCCAAGATGGTGAGACAGAATGGGAAAATCCCCTTGAAGATGGTTTCCATAGGCACATCCTTGGCCACTCCGGCAATGACATAGACATTCATTCCGATGGGAGGGGTGATCATGGCCATCTCTACCAACAGAACAATCAGGATGCCAAACCAGATGGGTTCAAAGCCAAGGTTTTTGATGACCGGAAAGAAAATAGGAACGGTGAGAAGGACCATGGCCATCGTATCGATAAAGCAACCAAGAATGATGTAGAGCACTATGATACAGCCCATGACCAGAACAGGATGAATACCCAGTCCAACGATGTAATTCGCCAGTTCCATTGGAATCGTACTCACGGCGAAAAAGGGAATGAGGATAAAGGCGCCAATTGCGCAAAAGAAAATCATTCCCGTCGTTTTGACCGCATCTTTCACGCTTTCCTTGATCCCCTGCCAACCGATTCTCTTTCGAATGAGAGATAAGACGATTGCGCCGAATGCCGCTACAGCCCCTGCTTCCGTAGGGGTAAACCATCCGACGATCAAGCCTCCGAGGACCAATGCGATCAGTACAAGCATCTCTCCACATTCAGCGACCGCATTCAATTTTTCCCTGAGGGTGGTGCTTTCTCCCCGAGGAGCGATGGATGGGTTAAGACGCACCCGGCTAAAGACCATACCCATAAACATGATGGTCAGAATGATTCCTGGGAGGATCCCCGCGATAAAGAGCTTTACGATGGACGTCTCCGTGAGGATACCGTAGATAATTAAGATCGTACTGGGCGGAATCAGAAACCCCAAGGTTCCACCAGCGGCGATGCAACCTGTGGCCAACCCGGTATCGTATTGATATCTCCTCATTTCAGGAATGGCCGTGGTTCCGATGGTGGCAGCCGTAGCAATGCTTGAAGCACTCACCGCAGAGAAAATACTGCAAGCTCCCAGGGCAGCGATAGCCAGACCTCCTGGTAACCTTCCAAAAACGCTATAAGCCAGTTTAAAAAGGCTCTGGCCTAAACCCGCACGAAATAAGACGGTGCCCATGAGCAGAAAGAGTGGAAGCACCAACCAGTCATAATTGGAAATCAGTCCGTAAGAAACATTTCCAAGAACATTAAAAGCGGCTTTAACGGTTGTGATATGAGCAAACCCCAAAAACCCCACTAAGATCATCGCCGCTCCTATGGGAACTCCCAACAGAAGGAGAGTAAGGATGACAATAATACCGAGAATCCCACAAAGAAATGGACTCATGATCTGTTCTAAATCTCCTTTCTTTTCATCTGTTTCACGGCCTCAAGGATATGATAGAGAAAGTAGCCCAGTAGAAGAAGACATCCTAAAACCAAAATCACCCTGAAAGGAGCAGCCGGAAGGTGAAGAATGGGGGTTTTTGAGCCACGTTTGATGATGGCATCATAGGTATAAAGAAGAGCCCCCCATCCTAACAAAATAACTGCACAAGAGCTGATCAAGAGGGAGAAAATCTTTAAGGATGACTGGAATGGCTTGGGAAGCCTATGGGTTAAAATTTCGATGATGATATGGGAGTGCTCCGCTTGAGTATATCCCAGGGCAAAAGAGATCAGAAAAACCCCTGCCAAACTGATAATCTCGATTCCTCCATATAAAGGGGAGGCGAAGAAGAGGCGGCCTATCACATGGATGACCGTGACGAGCATCATCACGATTAATGAAACAGATGCAATAAACAGAGGGATCTTTTTAAAGGAGAAGGGAGGTTCAGAAGCCAAACGTTTTCACCTCTTTTCTGTATGTCATCTGGTTCGCCCCCTCTGTCAGATCAAGAGGAAGGCGAACCCGTGTGGAGGGTAAGGCTCCTATTTTCTTATACTGTTGATAAACTCAAGCACCTTGGTGGCAGGGTATCCCTTGGCATCAAGGGCTGCGGCATGTTTTCTGTTACTGGCATCCACTTTTGCAAACCAGGCCGCTTCCTCAGCCGGTGACAGTTTGATAAACTCTACACCCTGGCTTTTGGCGTAAGCCACAGCAGAGGCATCTGCTGCATCGAAAGCCTTGATCGATTCGTTCCTGCCCCATTCGAGGCTGGCATCAATAATCTTCTGTAAGTCTGGAGGTAATTTCTTCCAGCTGTCCAAGTTCATGACCATAAACCAGTTACTGGAGCAGTACATACCGAATTCTGTGACATATTTGATAGGGATTTTAAAAGATTCAATGGCTTCTTTAAAGACCAGCCCCCCATGGACCGTTCCTTTTTGGATACCAATCACCATATCGGCGCTGGTCATACTAACCGGAGTGCCCCCCAATTCTCTTAAGGCATCAGAGGCCTCAGGAACAGGCGATCTTAAAGAAAGTCCCTTTAAATCGGCCATGACACGAACGGGTTTTGTGGTGGCAACGACTGCGGGCCCTGAAGCATGGGTCCATAATACTTTAACGCTCTCCCATTCTTTACCGAACTCTGGGAACCTTTTCCATACTTCTAAAGTAATCCGGGAAGCTGTTGTTGCATCCGGCTGACCTGCCAGAAACATGGAGATCATTCCTGTTAATTCAGCACCTGCCCGGGCATACCGATAACTGGCGCCAATATCCGCCACTCCCTTTTCAATTCCATCATAAGTGACAAACGGGCCAATCAGAGTGCCACCAGGAAAGATCCGGAAAGTTAACTTTCCTTTGCTGTCCGCTTCAATTTTCTTAGCCCAGGCCGTAATCTGCTTGTCATAGATCGAACCAGCAGGCGCCATATGGCTGATTCTGAGTTCTGTGGCTTCCACAGGGTTTAAGTAGATTGTTGAAACGTAACCGAGGATGAATAATGCCGCGAGGATGAAAACCATATGTTTTTTCATTTCCATCACCTCCATCAAGAGAATTTGATCCATTGACAACCATTAAACAAGACTTGTTTATCCTTCTACCCACATCACCTCCTTCAGGGAAAGTAGGGTGACCTCCCTCCTAACGATGAAGAGGTACGGTGTCTTTTTGAGCAAGGTTTTGGTCAAATGTTAATCCGGTTTCTTTTCAAGATACTGTTTTCTTAACTCCCTTTTTAAAATCTTTCCTGCGGGGCTCTTTGGCATCTCCTCGACGAGGATATATTCCTTTGGGACCTTGAAAGGAGAGAGCCGAGACTTCAGAAATTGTTTTAACTCCTCTGCAACCACAGTCTGCCCGGGTTTTGGAATGATAAAAGCGGTCACCCGTTCACCCCATTCCTTATCCGGTAGGCCTACGACGGCACATTCCTGAATTTCAGACCTGACATAGAGCACCTCTTCCACCTCTCGAGGATAGACATTCTCGCCTCCGGTGATCACCATATCTTTGAGGCGATCAACGATATAGAGATATCCATCCTCGTCAAAGAGGCCAATGTCTCCTGATCGAAGCCATCCACCTTCCCAGAAGGCGGTGCGATTCCCTTCAGAATTGTTCAGGTATCCTTTCATCACAATCGGTCCACGAAAACAGATCTCTCCCTCCTGTCCTTGCTCCAGTAAATTCCCTGCGGTATCTCGGATCTGGACCTCTACGGCGTGGATAGGCTGTCCAACTGATCCTACAACATGCCAATCCGGATAATAATGGTTGTACGTGACCGGCATTCCTTCTGTCATTCCATAGGACTCGCAGATTTTAATCCCCGTCCGCTCTTTCCATTGTTTAACAATCTCTCTGGGAAGGGAGGCAGCAGCGGAAAAACAGTAACGGAGTTTGCCCAATTTTTCACTCAGGCCATTGACTCCAAGCAGACGAACATAGACGGTGGGCACGGCGAAGAATTTTGTTATCCGACCAGCGGCCATCAGCTCAAGGGTTTTTTCAGGATCAAAAGAGGGAAGGATTTCCAGACACCCCCCGGTCATGATGGTGGCATTCATAATGTGGATCTGGCCGAAGACGTGGTTAAATGGCATGAAGCATAAGGCCCGATCGTTTTCTGTGTTTCGTTCAAAGTAGGCGATGCTAAGACTGGAGAAATTGATCCCTTCATGGGTGAGCATAGCCCCTTTGGGGGTCCCTGTTGTCCCGCCGGTATAAAGGATAGCTGCTGTGTCCCCTCGGTCACATTCTATCGGTTTAAAGTAAGGAGAGCCCATTTCGATTAATCGGGTTAACGATAGATCGCCGCGGGGAGAGATGATCTTCTCCAGACCAATCGAATCTTTTAACCGAAGAAGGTCGTCCAGTTTCTCGTCATAAGTGAATATGATTTTGGGTTTTGAATGACCAACAAGGAGAGGAAGTTCTTCACCTCTCAACATGCTGGAATAAGTAATTGCCACAGCACCAGCCTTTAAAACACCAAAATAGAAAGCGATCCAATCCATTGAATTCGGGGCAAGAAGGCCTATGAAATCTCCTGGCTTAACCCCCATCTTAATCAATGCTGTTGCAATCCTGTTTGACTTTTCATTGAGCTGTCGGTAGGTTGTTGTTTGGTCGTTTTCACAAACAGCAGGTTTTTCAGGGAAGAAAAAGGCGGATTTTTCAAGATTGGATGCAAGATTCATTTTTATTTTTTTATGTTAAAATCTTATAACATATTGATTTATTAGTAATATTTTATAAAAAACCTCATCTCAAAAGAATGGTCTAATATTTATATTATTTTTAAATATTTGTCAATAATATTTTGCAAAATTATAAGTTTTATAGTAATATTGGAGCAAATGGCTACCAGATTTAATCCCATAAAACAAGCCAGAGTTTCTGAGGGGGTGATCAACCAGATTAAACAATCTATACTTCTTGGCCATTTTAAGGCGGGCGAAAAATTACCCTCAGAGCGAGATCTCGCAGAAGAATTCCGGGTCAGTCGGATGGCGATACGTGAAGCTCTACGCGCTTTAGAACTCTCAGGTTTTATTGAAACACGACAGGGAATCAATGGTGGGGCTTTTGTGACTGACCTCACTTTTGAACACTTAGGAGACGCCTTTCTTGATCTCTTCTTGGCTGATAAAGTCTCTATCCCTGAAATGTTACAGGTCAGACTTTTAATTGAGCCAGAAGTTGCCCGGCTTGCAACTCAAAATATCAATCCCGTGGCTGTCCAAAGGTTAAAAGAGGCTTTGGAGATTGAGGAACTTCCTCCAACGACTTTATTAAAAGATGTTGAAGCTAAACAAAACTTTCATTTTATCTTAGCCGAGATGTCTGGCAATCGATTTCTCGAAGCCATTGTGAGATCTCTTTTAAAATTAACCAGAAACCTTGTCCTTGCGGTCGATGTTGGTCCCCGTTTTATCCATCCCGCCGGAATGCATCGAAAGGTTGCTGAAGCTGTCTTTTCAGGAAATCCAGAGGAAGCCTATGAGGCGATGAAGAATCACACGCTTGAATTTGGAGAAAAATTGATCGAGATGGAAAAAACCTACCGGCAGAAAAAAGCTCTTCTCTCTCTTTAGACATGACTCCTTATTGGGAGAACTTCAAATCCTCTCTTTCGGAGATAATAAAAAAATCCTTTTGAAGCCCCATAACCCAATACAGCTCCTACAATCATATCGGTAGGGTAGTGAAGCCCCAGATAGATGCGGGTCCATGCGATGAATCCTGCAAGGATATAGAATAACATTCGATATCGAGGAAGCCAGTGAGCCAAGACGGTTGCCATCATAAAACTCAAGGCGGCGTGGGCACTTGGGAAACTGGGGTCAAGAATTTCTCCCGGCCCACTGGAGAGTTTCGAAGCCAATTCTTGAGCGAAATGAAAAGGCCTTTGACGGTGGATAAGAAATTTAAGACTATAAATAATCGCTGACTGGGTTCCATAAAGCAGAAGAAGCTGTCGAAATATCCGCCTCTGTCTTGTCAGGATTAAGCTGATTAGAATAAAGAGGATGACAGCAAAATGGCTTCCGAGATAGGTGAGCCAGGGAAGGGTATGATCAAGGAGAGGGCAACCCCACCATCCATTCGCCCATCTCATGAAATGGAGTTCCCATTGCATCAGTTTTCCGTTCTCCCCGTCTTTCCTTTAAATTGGCAGTGCAGGGATCATATCCGTTAAATTCTGACTCCGCACGCAGACACTGGCGATTTGATTCAGGTCAGAGCAAAATGAATTAAAGGCAACTGAGAAACCTACCATCTGAAACATGTCCAGATCGCCACGGCTGTCGCCAATCGCAATCGTTTCTTCAGGATTCACATTAAACTCCCTTAAGATCTTTTCTACCCACTCCGCTTTTTTGTCGTAATGGACCCGGATCTGGACCTTTCCATTTAAAACACCATTTTCATGAAGGAGATCGTTTGCTACAGAATAGTCAAAACCGAACTTCTGATGGACCCAATCGGATAGAAGAGAGAGACCGGAGGAGACCACCGTGAGTTTCAGACCTTTTCGCTTCAGATAAGAGATCAACTCATCTACTCCTGCATGGAAAGGAACGGTTTTTACTATTTCCATCATCTCTTCGACCTTCATTCCCTTCCACACTTCAGCGTCCCGCTCACAGAATTCCTGATAGGAGATCTTTCCTGCTAAAAACTGTTTCTGATACTCCTCTGCCAATCCATACCACTTCCCCAACTGAATATGGATGTATTCCCAGATGGACTTCTCACGAGTTAGGGTCCCGTCGAGATCAAAAATAGCAAGTTTATAATGGATTTTCTTTTCCTTTGACATGGTTTATCTTTATAAAAGAAAATACCCTTTGTGTTCAAATGATGGCTATATCCATAGAGGACAAGGAATGGTGATAAGGAATCATGAATGGATGGGCCATTCCCCTCTTTCCTTCAGGACATCCCGGTAGACTTCAAGCGCCTCGTTTACAGCCGGCATGCCGGCATAGGGGGCTAACTGGAATAAGATCTCAGCCATTTTTCTTCGGTCACAGCCAACATTTAAGGCAGCGTTTAAGTGGAGTTTTAATTCTTCGGTGGCGCGAAGAGCTGCCAACATGGCACATGCAACCATCTGTCTCTCAGGAAGAGTTAACACCTGCCTGGAATAGAGGTTGCCAGTAATAAACATGGAGAAATCGTTTGCCAATTCTCTGTCAAATTCTTTCCACAGGAGATAGGGAGGGTTCATCTTGATCCCTTTACCGAATAGTTGAGCGGCTGCTTCCTTGGTCTTGTTCTTTAATTCGTCTTTATTGGCCATGGTTGGGCTTCTCCTTTAATAAAAATGACTTGACGATGATTTTCAAAGGTGTGGACAATGATGGCAACTTATCAGAGTTCAAACATCCTGTCAAGATTACCTGCCCTTTAGAGGTAACCCCTCAGTTAAAGAAATAAAAAAGGGTTGGGAGGTTCTTTCGGAAAAACCTTTAAGCGAAACCTCTGTTCGTCAAAACGACCCAATCTGATTCAAAAAAATCCGATTCAAAGGGCATGAGGGCCCCGATGGGGGTAACCTTTTATAACCGCTCTTCAAGGTTTTGGAGGAGGAACGTTCCAACCCTTTTAAACCAAAAACACCCCATCACTGAGGGGTTACCTTTAGAGACTTCAGACACTTCACGAAATCCGGTTTATGGGTTAATATTTTTCCTATTCGAACTCTCAGGAGGAGAACATCGTGGAGTTTCGCTATTCGAATATTGAGCGGGAGATGGAGGTCTATGGTTATGATTCGTATGTCAAGAGCCACTGCCGTATGTGTCACGGAGGTTGTGGAGTCATTGTCTATATGAAAAACGGGAAAGTGGCTAAGATTGCGGGAGACCCGGAATGTCCGATTGCCCATGGGACACTGTGTGCAAAAGGGCTTGCCTCAGCGCAGCTTGCCTACCATAAAGACAGGCTCACCTATCCTGTAAAACGGGTTGGTCCAAAGGCAAGCGGAAAATGGGAACGAATTTCATGGGATGAAGCTCTCGACACCCTCGCCCAACGCATTCTCGATTATAAAGAAAAGTATGGTCCTGAATCGATTGTCTTCGGCTATGGAACGGGAAGAGAAAATGAAGCGGTGATTTACCGGATTGCCAACCTCCTTGGCTCGCCAAATGTTCTGACTGCAGGCCATTTCTGTTACGGTCCCCGTATCTGCACCAGCATCATCACTTGTGGTACCAATCCCATCGTGAACTATGAAAATTTTCCCAGATGTATCATGGTATGGGGAAATAATATCACCATCAGCAACCCTGATGAGTATAAAGGAGAGCCTTTCTCCGTTGCTCTCGACAAAGGAGCAAAACTCATTGTCGTTGACCCCAGACTCACCCGACCGGCGGCACGGGCTGATGTTTGGCTTCGGCTGAGACCTGGAACGGATGCCGCCCTTGCCCTTGGAATGCTCCATGTCATTATCCAGGAAGAACTTTACGATAAAGAATTTGTCGAAACATATACCCATGGTTGGGAACCGTTTGTTCAAAGGGTGAAGGAATATCCTTTGGACAGGGTGGAAGAGATGACGTGGATTCCTAAAGAAAAGATTATAACGGCAGCCCGTCTTTTTGCCACCACCAAACCTGCAGCCATTCAATGGGGAGTGGCCATTGAGCAGCAGATCAACTGTGCGGATAATGATCGGTTGCTTATGGCTCTCATGGGCATTACCGGAAATATCGATGCTCCCGGAGGACAGGTCCTCAACCGGCCTCCCAACGTGGTCAATGTGGGGCAATTTGGTGCTCATGGAATGCTTTCAAGAGAACAGTTTGCCAAACGATTGGGCGGGGAGCGTTTCCGTCTGGCCTCTCGCTTTGCCATCCTTCAGCCGAAATGTGTCTGGGATGCCATTCTTGAAGAGAAGCCGTATCCTGTAAAAATGCTCTTTCTGATCAGTTCCAATCCAGTCGCCACCCGCGCCAATGCCAGAGAGGTCTATCAGGCCCTTGAAAAAGTGGAATTCATGGCGGTGAGCGATTTCTTCCTTACTCCCACGGCAGAGCTTGCCGACATCGTCCTTCCTGCAGCGACCTGGCTTGAAATGGACTATATTGGCGACTACTGGAAACGTCATGGCTATCTCCTTCCGCGTCGTAAAGTCATTCAGGTAGGCGAGTGCCGGTCCGATCATGAGATGCTCAATGATCTTGCCGGCCGTATCGGTCAGGGGGAGTACTGGTGGGAGAACTTCGAACAGGCCCTCGATTACATTCTTCATCCCATGAACATCACCTGGAAGGAGTTTAAGAAGATGAATTACCTCAGAGGAGAGGTGAAGTACTATAAGTATAAAGAAGCTGGATTCTCCACACCCACAAGGAAGTTTGAATTATATTCAACGGTTCTTGAAAAAATGGGATATGACCCGCTTCCACAATACAGGGAACCTCCGGAAAGCCCGGTGAGTGCTCCCGATCTTTATAAAGAATACCCCTACCTCCTGATCACCGGAGCGCGAATGCCCGGATTCTTCCACACGGAAAACCGGCAGATCAGAAGACTTCGAGACCTCCACCGAGATCCAATCGTTGAGATCCATCCTGAGACAGCGGCAAAGGAAAGGATCCGAGAGGGGGATTGGGTGATCATTGAATCTCCGCGGGGAAAGGTGAAGCAGCGTGCCCAATTCAACCTCAGCTTAGATCCACGGGTCGTGGCAGCCCAGCATGCCTGGTGGTTTCCGGAGAAAAAGGATCCAGGACATGGTTGGGATGAATCCAACATCAATATCCTCACAGACAATAGGCTGGAGACCTGTGATCCTGCCATGGGTGCTTCAAACATCAGAACCCTGCTTTGCAGAATCTATCCTGCACTGAAAGAAGGAAAGAACCATGAATAAATATGCTTTGATCATCGAAGAGTTTGCCTGCTGGGGATGCAAAACGTGCGAAGTGGCCTGTCAGCAGGAATTTAACCCGATTGAGGAGCCCAATGGAATAAAGTACCTATCTGTCTGGCAGGATGGTCCCAGATTCATCGATGAAAGACTCGATGTGATCTGGCGCGTGAGGGTTTGTAAACACTGCGAGGACCCACCCTGTGTGCCCGTCTGTCCGGACCAGGCCATCCAAAAAAGAGAAGACGGGATTGTTATTCTTGATGACAAGAGATGTACGGGGTGTCAATTGTGCATGGAACGGTGTCCTTTTGGTGCTATCTTCTTTGATGAGGAAAAGAAGACCGCTGCTAAGTGCAACCTCTGCTATCATCGTGTGGACAAGGGGCTGTATCCAGCGTGTGCTGATAATGTTTGTCTCGCTCACTGTATCTACTTCGGCAATCCTGCTGAGATCGAAAAAGAGATTCTGGAAAAGAAGAAGGCGAGGGCGAGTTGGAAAAAAGATTCTGCCTGAAGCCATCTTATCAAATGGTTTCGATCCCCCTTGCTATCCCCACATCTCCTCTGCCGAAGAGCATCTGAATACCGGTTTTTCCGCGTGTGCGCTTAAGAGGATGGACCATCTCTCCAAAGTAGATGGCACCGGTTGCGCCAATAGGATGTCCTAAAGCGATGGCCCCACCGGTCGGATTGATCCTTGGATCAATCGGATCATCCCCTTGAATCGGGGGGTCTTACTTAAGCAGATTCTGAAGTTGCATGGCCAGCATCATATCGCCCGAAACCTTAAGCTTGCCCCCCATAAAGGCGGCCATGCTATCGAGCCTGCCCTCGATCATATCCACAAAATCATTGGATGCCATGGTGATTGTCACATTGGGTGAAGTGGCCATCCCCGGACTCACCTTTGCTGTGCCATCGCCTACAGCCACTGAGAAGTTTCCGGGGTCCGCTCCGGTGATCTCAAACTGGAAGACCGCCTTGATCCCACTGAGCTTTCCAGGGTTCGCATCGATCCGCTTCTGCATCTCTTCAAAAATCTCTTTCGTTGTCATAGAATCTTCCCCCCTTTGTTTATTTTGATTGGGATCGACCCAATCTCTATTAAAGTGTCCATCATGGTAACATGGGGTGTGACCTCATAGCAGGGAAACGAGAGGGACCAATCAATCTGTTTCAGAAACGCAAGCGAATGAACTTACAAGTTCATCAGTTTCTGACCTTCGGAGAGGCTCCTGTCAAAGATCTTTAAACTCAATTCTTTGAATTTGGGAGGGGTGACCCGATCGATGGATCCTCTTAGTTTCTCGTGTGAAAAGGGAAATCGGGGATGAGCGGAGGCAAAACCAATCAGGGCGATGTTGGTCGATTGGACCGATCCCATCTCCATTGCAATCCGATCTGCAGAAAAGATATGGATTTCAATTCCATTGTCTCTGAGGTAATGTCTGATCGGTTCGTTCATGTAGTTCGGGTCAGGGGCATTGATGAACCCGAGTCCTCCGTTTTGTCCATTCTTAGAGGGACGGAGATAATGAAGGGTTTTTAAGGCTTCATTCCTTTCGAGGGATAAAAGGATATCAGCGCCTCCTCGTTTGACAAGAGGGCTATTGAAATCGCCAATCTTCAGATAGGTAATGACAGACCCTCCCCTCTGGCTCATCCCGTGGTCTTCGGAGCCTATCAAGGAGTGCCCTTCACGAAGCACATAGTCTGAGATGATCCGAGTGACAAGCAAAACCCCTTGTCCACCTACACCGGAGATAATCATCTGAATGTTCATTCTATGCTCCTCCACCCCTCCCCCTCCCGATTGGGACCCAGTCCCCCAGGGGAGAGGAAGATTCAGTTATCTTACTCTATTTGGTAAATGGCTTCTTGCGCGCAGACTTCGAGGCAGAGGCCACAGTTGACACAGGTCAATCGATCAATAACCACTCGACCCTCCTCTCCCTTTACCAGGGAAGGACACTCAAATCGTTTAAGACAGTAACCACAGCCAATACAGGCTCCTATCACAGGCATCTCGATGGCTCCCGTGGGGCATTCCTGAGCACAGACCCGACACCCGGTGCATTTACTATAGTCAATGATATAACGATCTCCCTCCCGGGTAATGGCTTCCTCAGGACACTGGATGACGCAAGTATCGCATTGACAACACGTGTCTTCATGATACACCGGAAGAAGGGATGAGGGCATTTCTTTGCTCTTGAGCGGGGGAAGTCCTTTCTCAGGCGGAGGGGTATGACGAATATCGACCCTGATGGGCTTGATTTTCAGTTGATCCTTTTGATTGATAATACAAGGATAGCGGGCAATGAGGACCGCCATGCCTCCATCCGGTTTGAGGGTGTACTGGTAAGCCTTTTCTGTCTCTCTTATCATTCCTTTTATATCATAGGGATTGACCACTTTAAGGTATTTGACCCCACATCCCTTGACCAATTCTTCAATGGACAGCGATTTACCAGGATGGCCATCTGCCGTGATGCCTGTTTCCGGAGTGGGTTGCATTCCGGTCATCGCCACGATGGAGTTGTCCAGGATACAGAGGATAAATTTAGACCCATTGTAAACGGCGTTTAATAGTCCTGGTGTCCCTGAATGATAGAAGGTGGAATCCCCGATGGTCGCAATGATGGGAATGTCTTTACCGTCCTGATGATAGGCCTGGTAAAGGCCACTGGCAAAGGTGACGGCAGCTCCCATGTCATGACAGGTATCCACCGATTCAAGATTCATCCCGAGGGTGTAACATCCGATATCACTCGGGAAGATGCCATTTGGAAAAGCCTTTTTCAGGGCATAGAAAGAGGCTCGATGAGGGCAACCCGAGCAGAGGGTTGGTCGACGAACAGAAAGGCCCAAATCAGCTACCATCTTCTCAAGGGGAGCTGTGGAGATCATCGGGGGCACAGGAATTGAGAACTTTGTGCAGAGATCCGAGATCACCCGGGTCACCGTTTCAGGTAACATCTCTCCCTCGTTCGGAAGCGTTCCATCAAGTCTCCCAATGAGTTTTGATTTATCCCGAATCTGAAGTTCAATGACCGGCTCAGTCTCTTCAAGGATCAGGATGTGATCGCATTTCTCGATGAATGCCTCCACGATCTCAACGGGAAGGGGATAAGGCGTTCCTATCTTGAGAATCGGAATATCTCCCTGAAGGCCAAGTTCAAGAAGGACATCTCGAGCCATGGAATATCCAATTCCACTGGCGATGATTCCCAGGTTAGCTTTTCCCTTATCGTTTTCAATAAAATTGAGAGCGGTCATCGAATTGAAAGATTCCGCAATGTTTTTAATTTTTTGATTGAGCTGTTTGTGGAGGAAATATCTAAACCGCGGAGTTGCACTCCAGCGCTGAGGGTTATGTTCAAAGTGAGCTTTTCGTTCCACTTTAGCAATGGGATTGAACGTGATGGTCTGCTGAGCATGAGAGACTCTTAACACGGGTCGGAGAATGACTGGAATCTGATACTTTTCGGAAAGATCGAAGGCAAGAGGGATCATCATCTGGGCTTCTTTTGGATTGGCAGGATCGAAGACTGGGACCTTTGCAAACATCGCCATAAAGCGGGAGTCTTGCTCTGTCTGAGAGGAGAAGGGACCAGGATCGTCACAACTGACGATTAAGAAACCTCCAACGGTCCCGATGTAGGCAGAACTCATCAGGGGGTCCATTGCGACATTGAGTCCTACCTGTTTCATGGCTACGGCAGCTCTTTTTCCGGTATAAGTGGCTACCAGGGCATTTTCAAAGGCGACCTTCTCATTGATGGACCACTCCACATACGTATCGAGATGATTTTCCTTTTTGAAACGAACAATCGCCGGAAGGATTTCCGAACTGGGTGTACCTGGATAGGCTGCAAAAAAATGGCATCCGCTTTCTATAATGCCTCTTGCGATCGCTTCATTTCCAAGGAGAACTTTTTCTTCTTTATGCGACATGATAACCCTCCCCCCCATCCCTCCCGCTCCCCATTGTGGAACAGTCACCCAAGGGAAAGGGTAAGGGAGGGGGTGTATATTCTATGCTAAAAATCTTAACCAATTCGGTTCAGGACCTCAATGCCTTTTAGAAGTGTTTCTTCTGAAGCAGCAAAAGAGATCCGAACGTGGGTGTTCCGTTTTGAAAAGACGCTTCCGGGTACAATGAAGAGATTATGTTGAATCGCCTTTTCTACAAAAGCCTCTCCATTTCCACCTGGAACCTCTGGGAAGATGTAAAACGCTCCTTGGGGTTTCTGGACACGAAACTTTTCTCTTAACCCTTCATAGATCAGGTCTCTCTTTTTTCGATATTCCCGGATATACCCCTCCACATTAAAGTCCAACGCTTTGATCGCTGCTTTTTGGGCAAATGAATTAACGCTGGAGAAAGTGTATTGCTGAAGGGTCATCATCTGCTGGAGGATTTCTTTTGGACCTGCGACATAGCCCAACCGCCACCCAGTCATAGCCCATCCTTTTGAAAAACCGCCGAAAGTGATTGTCTTTTGATAAAGCTGACCCATGGAAGGGCAGGAAGGCGCATCAAAGACAAAGTTGTCATAGATGTCATCCGAGAGAATGAGTAAATCCCTCTCCTGTGCAACCCTGGCCACCATCCTTAAATCTTCCTCCGGGTAAATCGCACCGGTGGGATTATTAGGGCTATTGATGATGATGAACTTTGTCTTTTTCGAAATTTTTTTAACAAGCTCTTCTTCCCTCAAACGAAAATCCGGATAGGTGTCCACGAAGACAGGAATTCCTCCCATCAGAAGAACCTGATATTCGTACATCACAAAGAAGGGATCTGGAATGATTACCTCGTCTCCTGGATTAAGGAGAGCGAGGCTGGCCAGGAGTAATCCGCCGGTCACCCCTGCAGTCACCATCACCTCTTCAAAAAAGATTCCTTTCTTTTTCAAATGGAAGGCGATTTTTTCGCGCAACTCTGGAATTCCCTGGGTCGGAGTGTATTTGTTAAATCCCTTACGAATCCATTCGATTCCCTCCTCTTTGAGGGGTTCCGGAATATCGAAATCGGGTTCTCCAATGCTGAGGTTAATCGGATCTTTCATCTGACGGGCAAGATCAAAGATCCGTCTTACACCAGAGGGTTTGATATTGGCCAAACGATCTGAGATGAGCATTCGATCACCCCTCCTCTTTCACCTTTTTTGCCTTCTCGATCAGTTCGAGGATGGTTTCCATTCGTGTCTTGGTAGGAGGTGCCAGGGCTTTTTGAATTTGCTCCAGTGAATAATGTTCATTTAGAAATTTTCCAATTTCAAGTTTAAATTCCCAGCAGATGATGATTTTTCTGCAGGGGAGGTGATCATGAAGAAGGGTGCGGCAATATTTGAAAGGAACCTCTCCGCCTAACTGAGGACAGTAGATCATCAGGGAATCATAAACTTCGATCATTTGTATCTTTTATCACTAAAAAGAATAAATAAAAACCCTGAGGGTTTGCGACCCACAGGGTTTTTATTTTTAAATGGGTTTTCCTTTTCGCAACATTTGAGGTTTGGGAAGGCCTTCGATCGATTTTAAAGATTTTTGCATTTCTGGTTCAGGCAACGGGTAATCAACCAATTTACCACTGAAGTAGGATTCGTATCCTCCCAAATCCATAATCCCATGGCCGCTCCAATTGAGGAGGATAACCTTCTCTTTTCCCTCTTCCTTCGCCTTTTTCGCCTCTTCAACAACGACTGAGATGGCGTGGCTGGTTTCAGGAGCCGGGATGGCTCCCTCTGTCCTTGCCCAGAGGACCGCATTGGCATAGCATTCTAACTGGTTGTAGGCTCTGGGTTGAAGCAGTCCTTCAATAATCAACTGACTGATCAGGGGGGCCACTCCATGATATCTTAACCCTCCTGCATGAATGGGTGCAGGGATGAAGGCATGTCCAAGACTGTGCATGGGAAGAAGAGGGGTGGTGGCTGCTGTATCACCAAAATCGTAGATGAAGGGAGCCCTTGTCATCGTGGGACAGGAAGTGGGCTCTGCCGGAATAATGGTAATATCAGCTCCATTGATCTTATCAAGAACAAAAGGAAAGGCGAGTCCTGCGAAGTTACTTCCTCCACCCACGCAACCGGTGACAATGTCAACCTTCTTTTCTCCAAATTTCTCAAGCTGTTTCTTGGCTTCCAAACCGATAATGGTCTGGTGCATGAGCACATGGTTCAAAACACTTCCGAGGGAGTAACGGGTGTCTTTTGACGTGACGGCATCCTCGATGGCTTCGCTGATGGCAATCCCAAGGCTTCCAGGAGAATCAGGATTTTCTTCGAGAATCTTTCTTCCAGCATTCGTATCTTTACTCGGGCTGGGGACACAGTTGGCTCCCCAGGTATTCATCATGAGACGACGGTAGGGTTTCTGGTCATAGCTGATTCTCACCATATAGACCTTACACTCCAAACCAAAGAGACAGCAGGCGAAACTCAGCGCACTTCCCCACTGACCGGCACCCGTCTCTGTAGTGATTCTTTTAATTCCAAAGACTTTGTTGTAATATGCCTGGGCAATAGCGGTATTCGGTTTATGACTTCCGGGAGGGCTGACCCCTTCATTCTTGTAATAGATTCTGGCAGGGGTTCCCAGCGCCTTTTCAAGGGCATAAGCTCGATGAAGCGGGGTAGGTCTCCAGATAAGCAGTTTCTCCATCACTTCTTGGGGAATGTCGATCCAGCGCTGAGTGCTTACCTCCTGCTCGATCAGATTCATCGGAAAAACAGGGGCGAGGTCTTGAGGTCCAATCGGTTGTCCAGTTCCAGGATGAAGAGGAGGTTGAAGAGGTGTTGGTAAATCGGCCTGAATATTATACCATTGCTTCGGAATTTCATCTTCTCTTAAAAACACTTTAAATTCCTTCATAAGTTGCCTCCTTCACTTTTTAGAAGAGATCATGGACGGGGTGGCGGCTTTCTTTCTGCATCACCTCCTTTTGAACATGCTTGCTAATTTGTTGATTTACCCACCCTTAAAATAGGTTTTCAAATATCAATAATTAAAGAAGTTGTCAAGAGGTTTTTATCACTTTTTCTTTAATTCGTCCCAGGGGTAATCGATCAGTTCGAGCAAGATGCCGTTGACCTGTTTGGGATGGATGAACGCATATTTACAGTTTCGGAAGGTCCTGGCTCCGCCGATAAAATGATATCCCTTAGCCTTCAGTTCCTTCATGGCTTCTTCCGTGTGATCCACATGAAGGCTAACCACCATAACCCCTTCCCCCCTTTTTTCAATGAATTTAGCCACCTCGCCATCCGGGGTTGTGGATTCCATTAGTTCAAACCCCACTTCGCCCAACCAATATCTGGCCACTCTTATCTTTTCAGTTTCATCCACATAGGGGTCATCCGGTTGAGATTTTCCAAGAATGGGTTCCCAGACTTTTCGGGCCTCTTCAAGATTTTTAACGGCAATGCAGATATGATCGATCTTATTCACTTTCATCAAGAGCCTCCTGTCATTCCCTCTTCGTTCAATCTTATCGCCCTCCCTTCCCCTTGACCGAAGAGGGGTGATCTATATCGGATCGGTTAAGAGCCCCCTTTCTGTTTTTCGTTCACATAGGCTAGGGCTTCATCAATGGCATTGGCTGCAATATCGAGATCCTGATCGGTGTGTCGGTAACAGATATATCCGTGATGATGCGGGGTAAAGAAAATTTTCCTTCGAATGAGCTGGGTGTAGAGATCGTCCCGTTTGGCTTTATGGCTTCCTGACTCGTCTCTCTTGAAGGTAATGAAGAACATAGGTGCCACACCGCTCAGCTCTGCTCCCACATCATATTTTTTGATAATGGCCTCAATCTTTTTCAGAAACCGGTTCCCCTTTTCCCAGATGCTATTTAAAACGTTGTCTCGCTCCAATATCTCGATGGTCTTGAGGGCGGCGACATAACTGTCACTGTTCGGAAAGAAGGTCGAAGAGATAAAGAGCTTCTGGGCAGCGGCCATCATGACTTCTTTTTTACCCGTCACCACACTGATTGCATACCCATTGGCCATTCCTTTTCCGAGTACGGCAAGATCCGGCGTCACCCCATAACGCTGTTGAGCTCCACCCATGGCCAGTCGGAAACAGGTACGCACTTCATCAAAAATCAATACTGCCCCATATCGATTGGCGATCTCTCTCACTCCTTCGAGGAAGCCTGGTTTGGGTTCTTCCATTTTTTGATGAAGCGGATGGCCAAAAGGGGTCATGATGATGGCAGCGGTTTGATCACCATGTTGTTTCATCAATTCCTCAAGTTGATCTAAGTGGTTGTAATGGAATTCATAAACATCCTCATAAAGCTTGGGAGGGATGCCTCCCTTCATCTCAACACACCAGTCATGCCAACCGTGGTAACCGCAGCGCATCACCTTGAGCCGATTGGTATAGGCTCTTGCAATGCGAATGCTCGCAGTGGTGGCATCAGAGCCTGTCTTCAGAAAGATGCTCATTTCAGAGCAGGGGACATGTTCTTTAATCTTCTTGGCAAGCTGATTTTGATAGGGCTGGGTCAAGGTAAAGCAAAATCCCTTATCACGGATCTGGCGGATCACTGCTTCGTCCACCTCTTCCTCTCGATAGCCGAGAATGATGGGACCATAACCGCAGAGAAAGTCGATAAATTCATTGCCATCCACATCGATCAACCGACAGCCCTTCCCCGATTGGAGAAAGATGGGATACTCTCCTTCAATAAAGTCGCTCGGTTTTCTGGCACCAAGAACACCACCCGGAACCAGTGTTTTTGCCTCTTCAAAGAGTTCGAGGCTTCGGCGGATATTCAATTTTTCAACCTGTTTCATAACCCTTCTCCTTTGAGTATTTGAGATTCAGACTAAAGCGAAAGGATTGACTTGACCGTTTCGGTCTGGTGTATTTTGGCTCCCCTTTTAATTAGCTCTGAAAGAAATTTTTTAGGATGGATGCAGCCTTCTGGAGCAACGACTCCTTTTGCCGTTACTTCACCCGCCTGGAGCATGAGAGCCGCAATGGAAGCCGGAAGTCCTGTACCGGGTGCCATCCGACCTGCCATGTCAGCAGTGTAGGTGATCTGTTTCCCGTCTTTTTCTCCTTTTACAATCACTTTTAGGCCGGAAGACTGAGGTCCTTTGTCTCTATTTTGGGGAATGGTCTCCCAGAGCCGAAGGGTGAGATCATAGGGCTTAACCTTCACTCCCCTCACTTCAATCGGTTCCTCTCCGAGAAAACCTGTTTCTCTCTGCTGTTGAATCAGTTCATCCACCCATGCGGGGATCAGCACTCCCTTGACCACGACCTTTTTCACTCCTTTGATATATTTCGGGATGGTGAGGGGTTGGGGATGGCCCACATAGCGAACCTTACAGACTCCAAGGGGTTCGAGGAACTCTGTGATCTCCTCACCCGTTCCCCCTTCGACGTATTCTAATTTACCATCGAGATACTGTGGAATTTTTCCAATCGTCATATGAAGCCCATGATCCCAGGCTGCCCCTGAAAGTTCGGCAATACTGACGACCCAGAACAGAGCGATTTCATCCACCCGATCGAGTTGGTCGGCATACCATCGAACGATGACATTATTTGTTCCGGGATCGGATCCCATTCCTGTCAGGACCGTAATCCCTGCGGCTCGTGCCGCAGCATCGATATCGGACGCAAAGAGAATCTCCGTTGCCTCATAGTCGTCGCAGATATCGATATAATTGACTTTGGCTTCTACGGCTGCCCGGGCCACGGCTACTGCGGTCTTGTAAAATGGCCCTGCGCAGTTGATCACCACATCGGCCTCCCGAATGGTTTTGACCAAACCCGAGTGATCATTGACATCTATTTTTGTTAGGGACACCTTTGGGCTGGACCGTAACTTCTCTTGGACACGATTGGGATCGGTATTGATATCTCCGAGGATCACTTTCTGAATCGGTTCTTGTTTGATCAGGTCCCGGGCCACACCCTGACCCATACTTCCTGTTCCACCCAGTACAAGTACCTTCATGCTCTCCTTCCTCCTTTATCATTTCTGATTTAACGGGATTTCTTTTCCTCCAATAACTTCAGGACCACCTCTGGCGTTACGGGAAAATCTTTAGGCGTGATGCCAATCGCGTTTTGAATTGCATTCGCCACGGCTCCAATCATTGCCACAGATATAGAAAGCCCCCCTTCTTTAGCGCCGAAAGGCCCAAAAGGATCGTTGGAGCTGACGATGATTGGCTCGATGTTGGGCACATCGGTAGCCAGCGGAAACCAATAATCAGAAAAATTGGCATTGAGGTTCTGCCCTTTTTCTGTCCAGAGATGCCTTTCCATGAGGACTCCCTGAGGACCTGCCTCCATGGCTGAGCGCTGGATCTGCTGTTCCACGGCGAGCGGGTTGATCGGGTACCCACAGTCATGGGCTCCCACCATGTTCAGGAGTTTAATCTTCCCTGTTTCAGGATCAACCTCTACTTCAGCGACAGCCGTTCCGAAAGAGTAGGCTGAAGCCACCTGTCCCCTGGGGTTTTTGATCCATTCCCTTTTAGGATCGGCCTCAGGCCATCGATCTCCACGGCCCAAAATGGCTCGATTCCGGGATAAGGCGGTTCTAGCGACCTTTGAAATATCGACCGAGCGATCCGGTTCTCCCTTCACAAAGATACGACCCTCACGTGCGATCAAGTCTGCTTTGCTGACTTCCAACATCTGAGCGGCTACTTCTAAAAGTTGTTCTTTAGCATCGGCAGCTGCAGCTTTGACGGCACCCCCTGAGATGAGGGTGGAGGCTTGAGAGTAAGCTCCCTGATCAGAGGGCGTGACGCTTGTATCGCCTGTGATCACTTTGACTCGATCGATTGAGATGCCAAGTTCCTCTGCAGCAATTTGAGCCACCATGCTGTCATTCCCCTGGCCATTGTCCATCACTCCGGAGATGACAACAACATCTCCATCTTCGTTGAAGCGGACAAAGGCGGCTGATCCACCTCGGATGCCCATGGGAAACCCACTAATCATAGCCCCACAACCCATACCGATGCCGCGATAAGGGGGAAGATGGCCTCGTTTCTCTTTCCAGCCTGCCCTTTCGGCAGCCAATTTCATGGTTTCCACTTCTCCACAAGAGGTGATGATCGACCTTGTTGGAGTCACATAGCCTTCATGGACAGCATTCTTGATTCTAAATTCAAGAGGGTCCATTCCCATTTTTTCAGAGATCCGGTCAAGGAGTAACTCCAGTGCTGCATAGGTTGTTCGAGGGTGGTGTGGATACATGCCCCGGGGTGGTTTATTCGTATAAGCTCGTATGGCTTCATAACGAAAATGGGAAAATTTATAGGTTTCTTCGATCATGATATAAGCCACAGACGCAGCAATCGGTCCGGTACTCGCATAGGCCCCACCATCCATAATGACCTTCATATCGATGGCGGTTAATTGACCCTCAGCGTTCACCCCAACCTTACACTCTGTGATGCTTCCATGGACCTGTCGCACGCAGTTGAAATTTTCTTCTCGCGTATAGACCAATTTGACAGGACGACGAGCCTTTTTCGAAAGGAGGGCTGCCATAAAATCGGCGGGAGAAATTTCAGACCTGCCTCCAAAATGACCTCCTACGGTCACCTTTCGGACGCGTACGTCTGAGGTTGGAATGCCTAAAGCATTGCTGAGAGGTCGGGCTTTCATATGAGGTCCTGCATTGGGACACCAGATGTCCAAGCCCGTACTATCGAAATTGGCTAACACAGCATAGCTCTCTAATTGGCAGTAATTCTCCTCTGGAGAGGAGAAACGACCTTCTTCCACGAGAAAGGATTCCGAAAGGGCCCGCTCGACTTCTCCTTCGTTCACATAGATTCTGACACTTATATTTCCGGGTTTATCCTCATGAATGAGTGGAGCCCCTTCAAGCAATGCCTTTTCGGGATCAAGCACATAGGGGAGGGGTTCCCAATCTACTTTGATCAGTTCAATCGCTTCCCGCGCAATATCTTCATCAATCGCTGCCACCGCAGCAATTTCTTGGCCGACGAATCGGGCTTTATCTGTAGGAAGAAACTGCATATCCCGGGTGTAAGCAAAAACTCCCCATCGGTAGGGAATGGCATGGTGACCGGTGATGACCGCCCTTACTCCAGGAAGCTTCTCAGCTCTACTGGTATCAATGTGGAGTATCTTCGCATGGGCATAAGGGCTTCGAAGTGCTTTGGCATAAAGCATGCCTGGTAGAAAAAGATCTGCAGAGTATTTTGCATCTCCCTTCACTTTGGGAACAGAATCAATTCGAGGAACCCTTTTCCCAACGACCGAATAGTCGGTAAAAACGTTTTCCTTTCCCTTTAAGGATGATTCCTGACCTGAAATGGATTGCACGGATTCAATGATTTTCGTATAACCTGTACACCGGCAGAGGTTTCCAGAGATTGCCTTGCGAATCTCCTGTTCTGTAGGGGTAGGATTCTGATCCAGTAACGCTTTGGTCGTTAAGATCATTCCCGGGGTGCAAAATCCACATTGTGTTCCTCCCATTTTTACAAAGGCTTCTTGCACGGGATGGAGTTTTTCGCCATCTGACAATCCCTCGATTGTGGTGATTTCCCGTCCCTGGACTTCTGCAGCAAGGATCAGACAGGAACGGACCGGAATACCATCGAGCAAGACTGTACAGGCGCCACAGGTTCCATCTTCACACCCAGATTTGGTTCCTGTGAGCTGCAGGTCTTCTCGGATGACCTCCAGAAGGGTTCGCTGAGGAGGGATTTCAAGATGTTCCATTCTGCCGTTGATCTTTAGTGCGATTGAAATCTGTTCCATAGCTCCCTCGGCTTTCTCTTCTCACCTTCGTTCGTTTCATGGAAGGTTTGGATTAAGATTTTTAAAAAATCCGATTCATCAATGTTTGAACCCGACGCTTGATCAAAACATCAAATTTCCAGTGGACTACGATGGCATGGATAGCGCTCGCCGCAGAGCCCGTTTCAAAAGGACGCCAACCATTTTCCTACGATAGGTTGCATCCATGGCGAGATTCCCGACGGGATGGGCTCGACTCATCGCCTCTTGAGCCAGGGTTTGAAGGAAATCATCTGTTAAGGTTTGTCCTCCAAGGAGTTTTCCTTCAAAAGATACTTCAATGGGTGAAGTTCCCACCGCTCCCAGGATGGGCTTGACCTGTTCGATGTAACCCTCCGGATTCTTCTTTACCGAAACGGCGACTCCTGCCATGGGAAAGTCCATTCCTTCCCGGACTCTTAATTTTTCGTAAGCCACAGAAACAGCCGGAGGCGAAGGAGGGACGATCACTTCAACCAAAATCTCATCCGGTTTAAGAATATTCGGTTTCTCTCCCTTTCCAGTGAAAAAGGTGGATAAAGGAACGATCCTTTCGCCAGCCGCTGAAGCAATTTTTAGCTCCGCTCCCAGTGCCATCAAAACAGGGGCAAGATCACTCTGGCATACCGACTGGCAGCGAGTTCCCTTTTTCACTGCATGACAGACCTCGCCTCCTAACTTGAAGCAATTCTTCTGGCTACTTCTGAAGGTTTCGGACTGGTTATAAAAGATGCATCGCGTATCAAGACAAAGGTTTCCTCCAAGAGTTGCCTGTTGTCGGATAGGAGGAACTGCTACCATCTGAGCGGCTTCAGCCAGAGCAGGCCAATGGTTTTTAATAAGGGGTGAGGTCTCGATCGTTTTCAAAGATACCATCGCTCCGATGACCAGTGTTCCATCTCCGTTCAGGGATATCTCTTTGAGAGTGGGCAATGATTTCAAGCCAATCACCCGAGTGGGTTGTCGGAGTCGATAACGCAGGTAAACCACAAGAGCGGTTCCTCCTGCCAGGAGGATGGCCTGATCACGGTCTTCCTGAAGGAGATTACACACTTCCTGCATGGATTGCGGCTGGATCAATTCAAACCTGGGTAGAAACATATTTTTTCCTCCCGTTTGATAATTCTTTCCATCACCTTGGTACCGAACGTCTCGGGTTGATCAGCAATGGAATCTTATCCCATATAAAGGAAGAACCCTTGCTTTGTCAACCCTTTGCATGAATTCTATGAGACTTATGATTGGAGGGTACATCGAACAGAAAGTGGATGGGTAGAGATTGAGGAAAGGATCAAAAAATGGAGGAAGACTCACTCTAACCCGAGGGGGTTACGAGTTGGTTTTTCCGATCATCAATTTGAGCTGGTCTGATGGGTAGATTCGGTTATCTCCATTCAGATTGTTCCAGGATTTAATTTCTTCAACGCTTACATTAAATTGGTTAGCAATGCTCCAGAGGGAATCTCCCTTTTTGATGGTATAAATGATTTCCCGGGCTTCAGAGGTTCTAACCTTTTTGGGGGAAGGCTTAGAAGAGGAGTCAGATACGCTCTGTTTGGTTCTGTCTTCTCTTGGGAGAGGGATGAGCAGGTGAGTTCCAGCCGAGAGCCGGCTGGCTTTTCCCAACCGGTTGATCTCTAAGATCGGCTCCAATTCCACTCGATAATTCTTTGCAATCTGTGTAAGGGTTTCTCCCTTTTTCACGATGTGAGTCCTAAAAGAGGTCGTTCCTTCAGGGCGAAGCGATTCAAAATTTTTCTGGAAGCGATCAGCCTTTCCAAAAGGAATTTTAATCTCATAGGCTGAAACATCGGGAGGCGTACACCATCGGCGTAACTCAGGATTCAATTCCTTTAATTCATCGAGTGAAATCTCGGATGCCTTGGCAATGATTCGGAGGTCGATCGCAGGGGGGACCAACACCTTATCATACCGAAGAGGTTCCTGGTATTCGATATGGGTAAAGCCATATTTCTCAGGATCCTTGGCAATTAGGGCCGCTGCGATCATCTGGGGCACGTAGTGTTTTGTCTCCTGTTTGAGATAACGGTATTTGGTCAACTCCCAGAAGTCTTCTGTTCGATAGCGCTTCATGCCGTTGGCGATCTTGTTCTCCCCGGCGTTATAGCCTGCGGCAGCCAGGTACCAGCATTCAAACATATCGTAGAGGTCTTTGAGGTATCTTGCAGCCGCAATCGTCGATTTCTCTGGATCTCTTCGTTCATCCACCCACCAGTTCACCTTTAAACCATACTTTTTACCCGTCGGATAGATAAACTGCCAGGGCCCCATCGCCTTACTTCTTGAGTAGGCGTAAGGATTAAAACCACTCTCAATCATGGCCAGGTAAACCAGATCTTCAGGGAGGCCATTCTCCCTGAGAAGCTCTCTCATAAAAAGAATATATTTTTCAGAACGGGCGAGCCAGCTCGCAAAATTATTACGAATGGTGGTTTGGAAATAGCGAATGAAATATTCCACTTTTTCATTGATGACGATGGGAATGTCAAACTCGTTCTTTTTTCGGGGTAGATCTGCAGGTACTAACTCCAGCTGGAAATCGTCGCTTGATTCATCACTGATGGGGTAGGAGATGCTACGGACAACCAAGGGGGTTTCTAAAATTCTATCCTCCTCGAAGACAAAGGGAGGATTAGGGTATGAGTTCGATGGAATGGGATCTGGAAAGAGTTTTTCCAATTCTTCCTGGGTGAAGAGGGAGAGATTCGTTGTTTTTTCAGAAGAAGGATTCAAATTATTTTTGGAAGAGAGGGAGTAGATTCCTGGAAGACAGGAGCTTGAAAGTATGAGAAGCATTCCAAGGCATAGAAGCCTAACGATCATCTCCATCCCTCCAGGCTGATCGAGCAAAGTTTTGAGAAAAAAATTTATAAAAAAATGTCATAGACCTTCTATCTTTGTCAAGTTTAAATTGAAATTGAAAGTAGAATTTGTGAAAGGGCTCCGCAGATCATATAAAGGGATTTTTTCTAACTCTCCCTTTAAACCAATTTTGTAAAAGGCAGTGCAAATTTGTCTTTATAAGAATATCTAATTAATGTTGATTTATCAGTATTTAAACAAAATTCATTAAGAGACTCCTAAAAGAAGCAAATTCTATGCCACTTATTGGAAAAAGGTTCGCCTCGAAGCCTTTCCGAACAGATCCCCCTTGCCCATTCGAACAGAAATAATGCAACATCTGGGTAACGTGAGAAATTAAAAGAAGGTTTAAGGATCGGTTCCTGTTCTGATGGGGAGGTTGGGGTCAGCGGACCATTCAACCCAAGATCCTCTATAAAGGCGGACATTAGGATAACCCAGCACAAATTTCAGGGTGGCATAGAGGTGGCTGGCTTCTCTTCCAGTGCGGCAATGGACGATGACCTCTTTCTCCTTGGTGATGCCTATATCTGAAACGAGCCTTTTCAGCTCCCCTTCTTTCTTCCACACCCTGACTTCTTCTCCATCAAGGGTTGTCTCCCAGAATAGGTTGATTGCTCCGGGAATGTGGCCTTTACGAATCTCTTCTCCTTCCTCGCCGCTATACTGTCTGGGAGGACGGGCATCGACGATGATCGTGCCTTTCGACGAGAGATGGTCCCGAACCCACTTTTTTTCTGCAATGGTTTGCAGGTTGATTTTTGCGAAAAATTTTTGGGGAGTGAGTTTGGGATAAGTCTGTGTGGAAGGGAATTTTTCCATAACCCATTTCTCCCATCCTCCATTAAGGATCCCTATCTTTTTATGCCCCAGATAGTCAAGAACCCAGGCGAGTAAGGTGGCATTCGGGTTTGATTTTTCAGAGTAAAGGACAACCCACATCGGATTGGAAACACTTAAATAGTCTCCAATCAATTTCTCAAGGTAGATTCGATCCGGGCTCTGGGCCGGAATTCCATTGTTCGGTACTCGTAGCGTTTCATAATGGAGATAGAGGGCATTGGGAACATGACCTTTGAGATAATCGAGCAAGGAGCTTCTCATATCTATAATTCGCACAGAAGGATGATACAGGAGAGGAACCAGCTCCTCTGCCTCAATCAGCCTGGGAAAGTTTGCATTTTTAAAGGGTGGCGTTTTCGCCGAACCGTGAGAACTCAAAAGCGTAAGAATGAAAATAAAAACAACCAGAAGAGGGAATCCTATCTGGAAACTTGTTTGATGTTTTTTTCTCCAAGGACTAATTTCCAAAAGGGTGCCCTCCTTTTTTCTTCTCCAGAGCCTTCCGATAAAGTTGAAGGTAAGCTTCTGCCGATCTTTGCCAGGAGAAATCGGAGCTCATCGCATTTCGAATGAGTTTCATCCAATGATCTGGCTGGGCGTAGAAATCAATGGCCCTTTTGATCTGGTTTAAAAACTCTCTTGAATCATATCGACTAAATTTGAACCCATTTCCTATCCCGGTTAATGGATCATAGTCTGTAATCGTATCATCAAGACCGCCGGTGGCACGGACAATTGGAATGGTTCCGTACTTCAGACTGTAAATCTGGTTTAGACCGCAGGGCTCATATTTGGATGGCATGAGAAAAAGATCGGCTCCGGCTTCTATCTTATGCGCCAGTCGATCGTCGTAAGTGATTCGAATTCCTGCTTTTTGAGGATATTTCCTTGCAATCTGACCGAAGAGATCATGATATTTCTGCTCCCCTGTCCCCAAAAGAACAAAGCCGATATCAAGGGAAAAGAGTTGATCGATGATCTCTGCGAGGAGGTCAAACCCTTTTTGATCGGCAAGCCTTGAGATCATTCCAAAGAGGGGGACTCCTTCGAGCGAAGGAGGAAGACCATATTCTTTTAAAAGATCTTTCTTGCATTCCCTCTTACCTGAGAGATCTTTCAAATCGTATCGAGCAATCAGATGGGGATCTCGCGCAGGATCCCAATCCTGATAATCAACGCCGTTGAGGATTCCGTAAAGATCTTCCTTCCTTTTCCTCAGGATCCCTTCCAATCCATATCCATATTCAGGAGTCTGAATTTCTTCGCTATATTTCTGACTCACAGTATTGATTGCATCGGCATAGACGATCCCCGCCTTCATCAAATTAATCCTTTCCCAAAATTCAATGCCTTCTGGATTGTACATCTCCACGGGTAAGCCAGTCAGGGCAAGTTTTTCTTTTTTGAAGAGACCCTGATATGCGATATTGTGAATTGTAAAGACGGTCGCGGTGTGTTCAAAAAGAGGCTCGTTCACATAAATCGATTTGAGATAGGCTGGGATCAACCCGGTTTGCCATTCATGGTGGTGGATAACATCCGGTGAAAAGTTTAGGTGCCGGGCGAGATGGAGCACTGCCCGGGTAAAAAAGATAAAACGCTCTGCATTGTCAAAGTAATCCCCTCTTGGAGTGCTATAAAGGTACTCCCGGTCAAAAAATTCATCCCTTCCAATGAAATAGACTGGAATCCCCTGTTTCAATTCTCCTAAGTAAAGGTCAGCCCGAAGGATTTCGTCTCCCAGAGGGATCTCCAGACCTTCGCCCAGATACTGGATGGGGAAACCGGATTGTTTGACCATCCGATAGTAAGGCATGACCAGAATCAACTCGCATCCAAGAGGTTGAAGGTATTTCGGCAAAGCCCCGGCGACATCAGCCAATCCTCCTGTCTTAGCAAAAGGAACCGCTTCCGGAGTGGCAAAGAGAATCTTTAGGGATTGCTTCATAGGGAAACCTCATCAGTGAAGACGGATCATTCAGTCATCGAATATTTTGGGAGACGGGGGCATCATTCGATTTTTTCTGTTTTTCGGATCACTTTCTCCAGCCGCTCCAGTGCATCTGCTGTCTTTTCCCTTAGGGCATCGGTCATGGCCAGCATGGCATCCACCTGTTTCTTTAAATCTTCTGGAGGTTCTGAGGATTCGATTTTCTTTTTCAAATCGAGCGTCATCCCTGTCCGATGAAGGGCTAGAATGGAAAGGCCAAGGGAGATGAGGGAGATGATGAGAGCTACGGGTGCTCCCATTCCAGCACCGAACGCCACAATGATGGAGAGAATGAGTGCCATCCCAGCCACCAGGATGAATAGCAGTAACATCTTTACAGCCCTCCTTCGATGTTTGAATTAGGATACTCCATCTTTCCCAAATTTTCAATCGAATCCTTTCGGGAATGATTTTCCTTAAGTGGAGCAGGGAGATTCTGGGGAGTCACAATACCGACGGACATGATCGCTTTGATGGCTTCTTCAATGGAAAGATGGGAGGATATGATCTTTTCTTTAGGTAAAAAGATCGTGAAGCCCTGGGGAGGGATGAAGGCGGTTGGGATAAAGACCGCTACTTTGATCTGGGGGGTGAGATCAGAAAGCTCATTCGTGATGAATCCCAGCATGAAGTTGCCGGGCTGTGGAAACTCGACAAAAACAGCCTGTCGAAACGATCCTTTTCGCGTTGCCGAAAAGGCATCCGTCAGCTGTTTGGAGGAGAGATAGATATTTTTAATGATCGGGAGATTGGTGAAGAAGCGATCTGCCCAGTTCACCAATTTTCGGCCCATCACATTGGTGGCGATTAATCCCAGGAGATAGAGCAGCAAGAAGAAGATAATAATTCCCAGGCCTGGAATGTGAAGTTCTCGATGAAAAAGAAAGTAGGTCACTTGGGGGCCTAAGGGTCCAACAAAATTGTCCAGGGCGGTGAAGATGAACTTTAAGATAAAGATGGTAATCCCCAAAGGAAGGATAACCAGCAGGCCTGTGATGATCTTTGTCCGAAGATGTCTGAAGATCTTTTTCATTCTTTAATCGGTTCGGGGGGATGAAGGATTTTCTTAAGATCCGCCTCCTCGACCACCTCTTTTTCAAGGAGAAGACGGGCCAGTTCTTCCAATTTATCCCTCTTCGCAGTGAGAAGATCTTTGGTTCGTTGGTAAGTCTGATCGATGATCCTTTTGACCTCCTCATCGATCTTCTTGGCGGTCTCCTCACTGTATTCTTTCGATGAAATAAAGGAAGACGGAAGGAAAAGGGGTTTCTTTTCCTTTTCAAAGGTGACATACCCGAGTGTCTCACTCATTCCAAACTCTTTGACCATACTCGTGGCGATGTCCGTAGCCCTCTGAAGGTCGTTATGGGCTCCCGTAGAGATCTCTCCAAAGACGATCTCTTCTGCCACTCGACCCCCAAGAAGAACGGCCAGACGATCAAGCAGTTCAGAACGGGTCATGAGATAGCGGTCTTCTGTAGGAAGCTGGAGGGTGTACCCGAGGGCTGAAATTCCTCTTGGAATGATGGAGATACGTCGGACCGGATCTGCACCGGGTAGGCTGGTGGCCACAATAGCATGGCCAGATTCGTGAAAGGCGACGATCTCCTTTTCTTTTTTTGACATCACCCTCCTTTTCTTTTCCAGCCCTGCCACGACCCGATCGATCGCTTCTTCGATATCGGACATCTCTACGGCTTCTTTGTTTTTACGGGCTGCTAACAGAGCAGCTTCATTCACGATGTTCGCAAGGTCTGCACCGACAAAGCCAGGAGTTCTGGAGGCAATGACTTTGAGATCGACTTCAGGAGAAAGCTTGATGTTTCGTGTGTGAATCTTAAGTATCTCTTCTCTTCCAACGATGTCAGGCCGGTCCACCAGGACATGGCGGTCGAATCTTCCAGGCCGGAGCAGGGCAGGATCGAGGATCTCCGGCCGATTGGTAGCAGCCATGATGATCACCCCTGCATTGGGATCAAAACCATCCATCTCCGCAAGGAGCTGGTTGAGCGTCTGTTCCTGTTCATCGTGCCTGCCCACTGGATTAACTCCCCGTGCTTTTCCAAGGGCATCGAGTTCGTCAATAAAGATGATGCAAGGGGCGTGGTTTTGGGCCTGGGCAAAGAGATCCCTTACCCGGGCGGCTCCAACCCCTACAAACATCTCCACGAAGTTGGAGCCGCTAATCGAGAAGAAAGGCACATTGGCTTCTCCAGCGACGGCCCTTGCCAGAAGGGTCTTTCCCGTTCCAGGTGTTCCAACGAGAAGTACACCTTTTGGGATCTTGGCTCCAAGGCGTTGGAACTTACCCGGGTTTTTAAGAAATTCAACCACTTCCTTTAACTCCTCCTTTGCCTCGTCGATCCCCGCCACATCTGCAAAGGTGACTTTTTTGTCTTTCTCTGCAAAGATTTTCGCCCGGCTCTTTCCAAAGGACATCACGCTGGTCTCCGGGCCAATTCGCGAAAAGAGAAACCGCCAAATGAGAATAAAGAAGATGAGAGGAATGATCCAGGATAAAATGTTGGTTAACCATTTGCTGTCGATCTTCCCTGTATATTTCACTTTTTGGGTTTCCAGTTCCTTGACCAGATCAGGATCCTCTACCCGGACGGTCTGAAATTTTCTAACGCCCTTTTCTGTAGCCCACTCTCCGGAGATCGTTTCAAGGGTGATCGTCAATTCCTTAATCTTGCCTTCCCTTAAGGCATTCTTAAATTCGCTGTAAGGGATCACATCCTCGGCTCCCTTCGAAACAAAATAGTTCTGGACGAGGAGGATGATGAGAAAGGCGATCACAAAATACCAGATGGTAAAATGCGTCTTTTTGAAGATCGGTTTTTTGCCTCCCCGCTCCGGGGGTTCTTTAAAACCAAGGAGTTCTCGAAGATTGGGAGGGCCTTTCTGTTCTTTTTTCATTTCAACTCACCAAATACCCTTCGAAAGATGTCGTCCACGTGTTTAAGATGACTCCGGACATCCAGGTGATGATCCAGTTCTTCCGGGGTGAGAAGATTTCTTATGGTTTCATCCTGAGACAGAAGGGTCCTGAAATCCGCTCCCTTTTCCCAGACCTGCATGGCATTCCGTTGAACAACCCCATAGGCTTCTTCACGTGAAAGGCCCTTTTTAGTAAGTAGGAGAAGAACCGATTCGGAGTGAATCAGTCCCCCCATCTTTTCAAGATTCGCTTTCATATTTTCTGGATAGACAATCAAGTTTTCGACAAGGTTCGTGAAACGATTGAGCATATAATCGATGAGGATGGTTGCGTCGGGACCGATCACTCTTTCCACAGAGGAATGGCTGATATCCCGTTCGTGCCAGAGGGGAACGTTCTCCATGGCAGCAAGGCTATATGAACGAATGAGCCTTGCCAGCCCAGAGAGATTTTCGGCAGAGATAGGGTTCCGCTTATGAGGCATGGCAGACGAGCCTTTCTGCCCTTTTGAGAAGAATTCTTCGGCTTCGAGGACTTCGGTTCGCTGGAGGTGCCGGAGTTCTATAGAAAATTTTTCGATGGATGTAGCGATGAGGGCAAGGGTGGTAAAGAATTCGGCATGGTGATCCCTCTGGACGATCTGCGTGGAAATAGGCGCCGGTTTGAGCCCCAATCGTTTACAGACCTTCTCCTCCACAATGGGAGGGATGTGAGCGAAGGTGCCCACGGCCCCTGAGATCTTGCCCACGCTGATCGCCTCTCTTGCTCTTTCCATTCGAAGGAGATTTCTTTTCATTTCATCATACCAGAGCGCCATCTTAAGGCCAAACGTGATGGGCTCGGCATGGATCCCATGGGACCGGCCGATCATCAGGGTTTGCTTATGTAAAAAGGCTTTTTCTTTTAAGACGGCAAGCAACCGTTCGATATCCTTAAGAATGAGATCAGAGGCCTCTTTAAGCAGAAGAGCCAAGGACGTATCCAGGATATCGGAGGAAGTCAGACCATAATGGAGATACCGAGAGAGAGAACCAATCGATTCTCCCACATTGGTGAGAAAGGCAATGACATCGTGCTTGGTCACCTTCTCCAGCTCGTTAATCCGATCCACATTGAACGAAGCCTTTTCTTTCATCTCCTTGACGGCTTTTGCAGGAATTTCTCCTAAATCGGCAAGGACTTCACACACAGCAAGCTCAATCTCGAGCCAAGCTTCGAATTTCCTCTGTTCGGTCCAGATTTTAGCCATCTCTGGCCGGGTATATCTGGGAATCATTTACGCTCCTTTTGGTAAAGATTATAAACTCATTTTACTGGTTGGGACAACAAAGTCAATACGAGATAAGACATTCCTGTTGACAATTCCGCTTGCTCAAATGCATATTAATCCCGTGATCATCATTAAATCGCAACGCGAGATCGAACAGTTAAAACGGTCCAATGTCATTGTAGCCGAGGTTTTACAAGAACTGAAGGGCATGATTATCCCAGGCAGAACAACCCAGGAGCTGGATCGAGTGGCTGAAGCTATCATTCTTTCAAAGGGCGGCGTTCCGGCTTTCAAAGGATATCGTAACTATCCTGCCACCATCTGTGTCTCCATTAACGAAGAAGTGGTCCATGGGATTCCCGGTCCAAGGAAGTTAAGGGAAGGGGATATCGTTAGCATTGATGTAGGGGTCAATCTCAACGGCTATTTCGGAGATGCAGCCATTACAGTGCCAGTTGGTGAAGTCGATCAGGGAGCCAAACGACTGCTTGAGGTGACGGAGAGGGCACTCTATATCGGGATTGAGATGGCAAGGGTCGGCAACCGGCTTTTTGATATCTCTCATGCGATCCAGAAATGGGTTGAGGGAAAAGGGTTTTCCGTGGTGAGGGAATTTGTGGGTCACGGCATAGGGAAAAACCTCCATGAAGAGCCCCAGATTCCCAATTTTGGATCTCCAGGACAGGGGCCGAGGCTTGAGAAAGGGATGGTTTTTGCCTTAGAACCCATGGTTAACGAAGGAACCTTTGAAGTGAAGATCCTTTCGGATGGGTGGACCGTCGTCACGGCAGATGGAAAGCGCTCCGCTCATTTTGAACATACGATTGTGATTACCGACGGACAGGCAGAGATTTTAAGTATCCTGTAATGTTACCATTGGAGTTCGGTGATGGCGTTTTTGGGTAGTCCAGTTTAAACAACTATATAGCAGCAGTGACATACAGAGACACTGTGCAGGAGGCAGTAAAGACGATGTATCGCGTGGCTAAAGACATGGTCGATCTGGTGGGATATACCCCCTTGGTGAGAATCAATAAAATCGTTCCGAACAAAAAGGTCGAAATCTATGCAAAATTAGAGCGGTATAATCCGGCAGGATCTGTAAAAGATCGTATTGCCAAGTATATGATAGAGTATGGAGAGAGAGAAGGTCTCCTCACTAAGGATAAAATCGTGATCGAACCCACCAGTGGCAATACAGGCATTGCTCTAGCCATGGTTTGTGCCGTGAAAGGGTATCGTTTGGAATTGGTGATGCCGGAGACCATGAGCATTGAGAGAAGAAAGATCCTGACCGCCTTTGGGGCTAAGATTATTTTAAGCCCTGGCTCAAGGGGGATGGATGGTGCAATCGATCTGGCAGAAGAGATGGCGAAAGATCCGAAATATTATATGCCTCATCAATTTGAAAACAAGTATAACGTTCTGGCCCACTATGAGACTACGGGCGAAGAGATCTGGAGAGCCACAGAGGGGAAAATTAAGATGTTTGTCGCAGGGTTAGGGACGACAGGGACCTTAATGGGTGTTTCCATGAGGTTGAAGGAGTATAATCCCGACATCAGAATTGTGGGGGTTGAACCTTATCCCAATTCTGCCATTCAAGGGTTAAAGAACCTTGATTCCCAATATGTCCCTGAGATTTATGATCCAAATCGATTGGATGAAAAGATTAATGTTAAAGATGAAGATGCTTTTGAGATGGCAAGGATTCTCACCCTTCGAGAAGGTATCTTCTGTGGAATTAGTTCTGGAGCAGCCATGTGGGGGGCTTTACAAAAAGCCTTGAACATGAAGGAGGGGATCTTGGTGACCCTCTTCCCAGATGGAGGCGAAAAATATGTGAGTACCCCTCTTTATGAACCCAGTAAGTGTTTTGAATGTTTAAAGAAGCATCGAATTCCAACCTGCATGACTGAAGAGTATATTACCGCCCTGGAATGTTTAGTTAAGGATGAGAAATAAGTTGCAAAATTTTCAAAAGTGGTCCGGATTTCCTGCTTAACCCACCCCAGGTCACCTGGCGTTTTTTTTAATCTGAAGTTTAAAGCTTGACAGTGATCTATTTAACAAATAAAATCTAAATGAAAACATTTTCATTATTGTTCTAACTTATTATGATAAAAAAGATTTTTAAAGAAAAAGGTCTTCGAATGAGCCATCCCAGGTTACTTGTATTTCGGGAGCTTTCAAATTCTAAAAATCCTATGAGTCCACAGGATCTTTACCAATGTCTTGCAGAGAAAGAGAGAAGGATTGGGCTGACTTCAATCTATCGCTGCCTCGATCTCTTCGAATCACTCGGGATCGCATTTAAAATTATCAACGGATCGAGGGTCAAGTATAAACTCTGCGATATCATAGAACATCACCACCATATCGTTTGTAAGAGGTGTGGCCATGTAGCAGAAGTGCATTTTTGTGACATTTTAGATTGGTCACAAAGGGTGATTGAGTCAACTGGTTATGAAGTGACAGACCACCAACTTCATTTTTATGGCTTTTGCAAAGTCTGTAAGGGGTTACGATCTTAATCTTTTAGCTACAAGTCGGCAACAACAATCAGATTCTAGGAAAAAAGATGTCCCATATTCATTTACCCGATGGCATCTTACCCATCTGGCTCTGGGCGATGGGATACCTCATCACGATGGTATCCGGAGCTCTTCTATTTCGCTTAACTCACAAGGAAGATTTAACTAAAAAACTCCCCCTGCTTGGCATGATGGCAGCAGCTATGGTTCTTGGTGCTTCTGTTGAAATCGTTCCGATTGCTTACCATGTCAACCTGATGGTGATCTCCGGCATCCTTTTAGGCCCCTCCCTTACCTTTTTAGCGGCCTTTGTGGTCAATGTCATCTTAGCCCTTTTTGGACATGGGGGGATCACTGTCATTGGGCTAAATACCCTCCTTCTCTCCATAGAAGGTATATTCGGTTATTTCTTCTTCCGTTTATTCTGGAAGGTTTGGAAGCGATTGATACCAGTGGCTTTTATCGCCACCTTTCTTGCTCTTTGCCTCTCGACCTTTTCAATGATTGGTGTGGTCAGTCTTGGGGTATCCCATTACGAAGACTTAATGCATCAAGATGAGGGACACGGGGTATTCGAATTTAAACTTTTTAAAAAACATGATGATCATCACGGACAATCCAAAGAGAGCGCCGAAGCCAATCTTGGTCGCTTTGCAGGAGTTACCCTTTCCCTTGGATTTTTAGGATGGATACTGGAAGGAATCATGACCACCCTGATCCTGAGGTACATCTACCGGTTAAGACCGGCTCTAATAAAATTGGAGCAAGAGGCTTAATGGTCCACCTCTCTTATCTCGATTACTTGTCAACAGAAGGTAAAAGCTTTCTTCATCACCTCTCCCCTGGGTGGAAAATTTTGGGGATGCTTCTGGTCCTCTCTGGCATCGTCCTTCTGAAAAATCTCTCAGGGCTTTTCCTCCTGTATGCTGTCGTTCTCGGTTTCTTTTTTGCCACCCGTCTTCCCCTCAGAATTTTCCCACTTACTCTTTATCCCCTTGTTTTTACCATTCTCTTTCTCTTCATCTCTGATTTTCAGATTCAATTTGTCCTAAGGGTCTTTTTAAAAGTTCTCTCTGCTTCAACTGGAGTTGTCCTTCTCTTAGCGACCACTCCCTATCCTTCCATCTTTGGGGTCCTTGACAGGTTTTTCCCCTCTCTGTTGGTCACCGCTCTATTTCTAACTTATCGATCAATTTTTATCCTTCTTAAGGTTTTCGAAGAAACCCAACATGCCCTTTATTTACGGGGGGGATTTCAATGGAGACATCCGAAGAGAAGCCTCGTCAACCTATCGAATGCCTTTGGCCACTTGATCATCAAGGGAATTGATTCAAGCGAGAAAATGTACGAAGCCATGACCCTCAGGGGATTTAAGAACAAGATTCGTTATTGAGGAGAATAGCCCAATGGCCTATCAGGAACCACTCGTCCAGGTGGATTGCATCACCCATGTTTATGCAGACAGGACAAAAGTTCAAATCTGCGGCCTTGACTTTGTGGTCAATCAAGGCGAAAGGGTTTCCATTCTTGGTTCCAACGGTTGCGGTAAGACCACCTTACTCAAACACCTCCTTGGGATCCTCATTCCGAAGGAAGGGAGTGTGAGGGTTTTTGGGAAAGACCCAGCAAAAGAGTTTTCAACCCTCCGTCAAAAAATCGGTGTTGTGATGCAGGATGTGGATGAACAGATTCTTGGCCCTACGGTCTATGATGACATTCTCTTCGCCCCTCTTAATTATGGGGTTCAGAGGAAGGAGGCGAAGAAACTTGCAGATCAGGTGATCGAGAGATTGAATTTGGAACCGGTGAAAGGTAAGATTGTTCACTACCTGTCAGGCGGAGAACGGAAGAAAGTCGCTCTGGCAGGTGCATTGGTCACGGAGCCGGACCTCTTGATTCTGGATGAACCGTTTTCAGGATTGGATCCCCTTACCCGAAGGGAGTTAATTGATGTTTTAAATGGATTGAACCGAGAAAAAGGGATGACCTTCATCATGACACTCCATGAGGTAGACCTTGTGCCTGAAATCACAGATATTCTTTATCTGATGCATGGTCATGGGCATCTGGGCGAGCGGGGAACACCCGAAGAAATTTTCGGGAAATTCAAAGACCTTGAACAGTTCAACCTTGAAGAACCCACACTATCAAGGCTATTTAAGGGATTAAAAGAAGAAGGACTTGATTTTGGTAGACCTTTACGGGTCAATGAAGCCATTGAAGTCATTAAGAGGCGGTGGAACAAAAAATGAAGACACTAAGCAGTGAGCGCTAAACGTAAAGCAATAAGGATAGCAATAAGGATGAGACTCGGAAGCCTTCAGCTCCCCAACAATCTTTTTCTGGCACCGATGGCAGGCATTACAGATTTCCCTTTCAGACAATTGATAAGGGAGATAGGGGGCGGACTTACGTTTACTGAAATGGTGAGCGCGGAAGGGCTTTTACGAAAAGGAAAACCCTTTTTAAAACTGGAGGAGGGAGAACATCCGGTCTCGGTTCAACTATTCGGTTCGAAACCGGAGGCTCTTGCAGAGGCTGCCTGTCAGGCTCAAGCCATGGGAGCGGTGGCTATTGATCTCAACATGGGATGTCCGGCTAAACAGGTGGTGAAAACCGGTGCAGGAGCTGCTTTAATGTGTTCTCCTGAAAGGGTCAGAGCTATCCTGACCCAGATGAGGCAAGAGATTACCTGCCCCCTGACCATCAAGATTCGTTCGGGCTGGGATGAGAGACAAATCAATGCCGTCGAGATTTCAAAACTTGCAGAGGATTGCGGCGTCGATGCCATAACCATCCACCCCCGGACGAGAGAGCAGGCCTTTCGCGGCAGGGCGAACTGGAATCTCATTGCTGGGGTAAAAAGTGCGGTCCAGATCCCTGTCATTGGCAATGGAGATGCCAGAAACCCTACTTTAATCCAAAAGATGCTGGTTGAAACTGGATGTGATGGTGTGATGATTGGAAGAGGGGCCCTGGGAAATCCCTGGATTTTCCGCAGATTAAATTCCCATTCTGGGAAACGTGCAAGTGAGATACCCCTTCAAGAACGATGGAATGTCATTCAACGTCATCTAATTATCATTCAGGACTATTATGGGAAGGTTGGTTCGATCTACCAGATTCGAAAGCACCTCTACTGGTATACCAAAGGGCTTCCGTGCTGCACCTCTTTCCATGCCATCTTATCACGACTCAAAGAGTTAGACGCCCTTTTCGGGGCGTTCCATCACTATTTTGAATCGATTCAGAGGAGGGAAGAATGGCCGTTGCAAGAATCGATGGAAAGGCAATCAGTTACTGGACAGGGTTAGAGCCATTTGTAGAAGGAAGGGAGTATGTCCTCTTCATCCATGGTGCGGGAGGAGGGCAATACACCTGGAGCTACCAGAAAGGTTTTTTTAAGAAAGCCTTTAACCCCATCATCCTTGAACTTCCTGGACATGGAGCCTCGGAAGGAGAAGGAGAAACTGACATCGGGAAATATGCCGAACAGGTCTATCGTTTTATCAACACCTTGCACCTGCCAAAATTGTTTCTTGTAGGCCACTCCATGGGAGGTGCCATTGTTCAGACCTTGGCTTTAAGGTATTCTGAAATCCTCAAGGGGATTATCCTTGTGGGAACTGGGGCACGATTACGGGTCCTTCCTATGATTCTGAATGAAACCCTGACGCGATTTGAAGAAGTCGTCAAGAAAATCAATGAGCTGGCTTTTTCCAGCAAAACCTCACCCGAATTGATTGAAAGGGGAGTCCTTGGGATGATGAGTTGTCGGCCGGAGGTTGTTCAGGGCGACTTTACCGCCTGCAACCGATTCGATGTCATGAAGGAAGTAGAAAACATCACTCTCCCCACTCTCATTATCTGTGGTGATGATGATCAATTAACCCCTGTGAAATATGCTCAGTTTCTCCATGATCGCATCAAAGGCTCGAGATTGGAAATCATTCCTGAGGCAGGCCATATGGTGATGATGGAGTCTCCATCGATCTTCAACGAGACGATCAGGGAGTTCATCCTCAGCCCCATCTTTTCCGCCAGTAGGTAAGCCAGATCAGAAAGAGAAATTCGAAGAGTGTGGTAATGGCAGCCGGGATGGCTGCCCTTTCATTGAAAAGGACGATGCTGATGGCTGCTGCCAGACCCAGATTCTTGTATGAACCGAAAAGGATGTAGCTGATCCGGCGCTTAGGGTCCACCCCCAACCTCTTACAAAGAAGATCGATCAAATGCCCACTAATAAAGGTTCTCAAGAAAGCGATGGCCGAAACTAGGATTAAAAGATCCGGATGGCTAAAGAAGACCTTTCGGTTGATTCCAATGACGATGTAGAGAATAAGGGCAAAGCCGAGATTGATCAGGATCCCTGCTTTAGGCTGAAACTGATGAAATTTTCCCCATCTCAAAAGAAGCCTGGAGAGAAGAAAAGGGATAAGGATCAGTTGAAAAAGAGTCCATAACAGCCTGAGGGAGTCAATCGATCCTACCTCTAGAAATTGGAGAGAGATGAAAGGGGCAGCCACAAGGGCGAAGAGGTAAATCCATGCGGAGCCGATCAGAGAGACCACCATCTCTCCCTTTAAGAGAAAGGTGAAAGGAATAACCGCCACGGCGGACGGGACGGCTGCCATCACGATATATCCCACCCGAAGGTCAGGATCCCTAACGCTAACATGGCTGGCTAAGAGAATGAGGCCACTTAAAAAGGGATAATGGATGAGGGTGATGATTAAGATATCCCGGAGGTATCTTCGGATCTGAAGCAATTCCTTGAGCGTAATATGGGTTGTGGAGAGAGACATGATCAAGACCAAAGCGGGAAGAATCATCCCTTTCAGAAGAGAGGCGACCTCTCCCCAGAACAATCCCAGAAGCAATGCGGTCAAAAGGAGAAGGTTTCGATTTTTGAGATAGCGGAAAAAAAGAGAACGCATTTGGATGATCTTTTTCTTACCAACATATCTTTTCAAACCGATTATTGCAAGGGAGAGCCCTTTCCCACCTGTACCCTCTCAATGATGGGTATGATTGATTAAAAAAGGTTGGAAAGTTCCCTCTTCACAACCTTCCAACCCTTTTTTGTCATTATCACCGAGGAGTTGCTCCTTACCAGATCCATTTGACAACCTCCCCGGGCAGTGATAGGAATAGTTTATGAAACGCTGGCTCTTGATCGGGATGATCGTTCCTCAAACCTTCACCGAACCCATCTCCAATTTTCTGCTGGAGATGGGAGCCACGGGTATCGAAGAGGTAGAGACCAAGTTCCCACAGGTGGGTCTTAAGGCTTATTTTCCTGATGAGGAAAAAGCGAACCCAATCGAACGCTCCCTTCATCGGTATCTCATGTCCCTCCGAAAACTTAATCCCGAGTTTCCCTCCATTGACATTCAATCTGAATCAATCCTGGAGCGGGATTGGAGCGAGAACTGGAAAAAGTTTTTTAAACCCCTTCGTGTGGGTTCTCGGTGGATCATTAAACCGCCATGGGCAAAAGTTCGCCTCACAAAAGATGATCTCTTGGTTGAGATCAATCCTGGCATGGCTTTTGGTACTGGGACCCATCCCACCACTCAACTCTGCCTTCAGGCTCTTGAAAAAAGGCTCAAGAAGAGGGGACTCTCCGTTCTGGACATCGGAACAGGATCAGGAATCCTGGCAATCGCGGCATCTCGATTGGGAGCCAGGGAGGTTCTGGGCATCGATATCGATCAAGTGGCGGTGGACAATGCCAAAGAGAATGTGATTCGTAATAGAGTTTCGGAGAGCGTTCGAATTAAACGCGCAAGGATTGGAGATGTCCGAGGGGAGTTTGATTTGGTGATGGCTAACCTCGACTCGAAAACGTTGAGGAGGATGAGAAAGGCTTTAATCCACCACCTTAACAATCAAGGGATTCTTATCCTCTCGGGTGTGCTAAAGATCGAGGAAGACAAACTGCGCCAGTACTACCTCCATCCTGGCCTTTTGAAATGGTTGGAAACAACCCAACAGAGGGAATGGGTCTGCCTCACCCTTAAGAAAAAAGCTTATGAGTAGGAAACGGCGATGCCCCGATTTTATATTCCACATCCTCATCTTGAAGATCAATTCCTAACAGTTAAAGGCCAAGAGGTGAGGCATATCCGAAGGGTTTTACGGCTAAGGGAAGGAGATGAGATTACTCTTTTTGATGGTTCTGGACAAACCTATCAGGGGAGGATCGTTCAAGACCGCCCCACCTCTCTTGTAGTAAAAGTCGAGGCCATCTCTTGTTCAAAGTCAGATTCTCCTCTTGAAATCACTCTGGCCCAGAGCCTTCTAAAAGGGGAGAAGATGGACTATCTCGTACAGAAAGCCACAGAGTTGGGGATTCGAGAGATCATCCCCTTCTTTTCATCCCGTTCCATTCCTCTTCTGGAAAAATCGAAAAAATCAGAAAAACATTATCGATGGGAAAAGATTGCCATTGAAGCCTCAAAGCAATGTGGAAGAGGGTATTTGCCCAGGATTGCGCCCCCTTGTAACTTTTCTGAGATGCTCTCTTTGGGCCATGATGAATCGGTTCGTTTAATCCTTTATGAAAGAGAAGGAAACAGATTAAAAGAGGTATTAAAAGAGTTGAAAGATCGAAAAAAGATATTTTCTGTGATTGGACCGGAAGGAGGGTTTAGCGAAGAAGAGATTGAGCAGTCCAAGAAAAAAGGGTTTATTCCTATTTATTTAGGGGAGAGGATATTAAGGGCTGAGACTGCAAGCCTCTGCCTCCTCAGCATTCTTCAGTATGAATTAGGAGATATAGGATAAAAAAGGGGCAATTCCAATACAACAGAACTGCCCCTTCAGAAAGGAGGGGTATGAAGGGCCTGCCCACCTTCTACCCCCAACAGGCAGAGGCAGGCAGGGAGGTATTTTAAGCCGCTTTTTTCTCCGTATTGTCTACAAATTCTTTATAAGTTTTACACTCTGAAAGTAGTTTACACTTTCTCCGACAGACCTCTATATGAATTTTAGGACTACCTTTTCTCTTATCACAGATCAGATAACTCATATCATGTAAACTCCTTCCGGTAAATAGTTTCTTTTTCTACATATTGAATGGACATTATTTTAGAACACAAAATATAGGAATGTCAAGAGAAAAATTTAAAAAATTATAAATTTTTTATTTAATAAATTCAATAAGTTATATTATTAAAGGAAAGTAAAACGGTAAGTTTTTAAATCATCCTAAAGAAATCATAGATTTTTCTCTGTATACTGATCAATAGGGAGGTAAGATGTTGTTAACTACGTTTTTATGGTGTTGGAGGAGAATGAGGTTTTTCTTCAACGGCAATTCCAAGTTTTTCAACGCCTGAGTTTTTGGCCACATCGAGAACCTGGACGACCTTATCAAATATAACATGTTTATCAGCTCTGACGATGACAGGTCTTTCCTTATTAAATGCGATGAGAGTTTCCAGTTCCTTTTTTAACTCCTTGAGATTAGTGGGTTTATTCATTAAAAAGAGTTCATTTCGGTTATTGATATTAACGATAACCGGCTCCTTTTGATCAGGGGGCGTTTTGATATCAGCTTGTGGTAATTTGATGAGCATTTTCGATTCTCTCACGGGGTTGAACGTATAGACCAGACTGAACGCCGTGAAGAAGAAGATAAAGATGTTGAGGATGATATCGGTGAAAGCAAGGGATTCAAGACTGACCCTGAACTCTCGCCTAGCCTTAATCTTCATCGGGCACCTCCTTCCTGGATCTGAAAGAGAAGATCGAGCAGTTCATTTCCGTAATAGGTCATTTCCTGGGCATGATGCTTGATCTTTCCCATGATGAGGTGGTAAAAAATGAAACCCGGAATGGCCACTGAAAGTCCAGCCGCAGTGGTGATCATAGCCTGGTAAATTCCTCCTGCTAAGGCATTGACCGTGATGTTAGCCCCCATCTGTTCCCAGGTCATAAAGGCCTGAATGAGACCGATGATGGTTCCGAGGAATCCCATCATCGGTTCGACTCCGATGATGATGATGAGGGCTCCCATATATCGTTCCAGGTATTGAATCTGTTCATCTCCTTCTCGCTCCATCATTGCCTCAACCTCATTGCGAGGAAGGTGACGATTAAGAATGGCTAATTTAAAGAGGTCACCAATCGGGTGTCGGACTCTGGCACACCGCTCAAGGGCTTTCTGAATCTTTCCTTCTTCAAGGAGATCAAGAATCCCCCGGGTAAAACGCGAAAGGTTGAGGCGGATCTTCCATAGGGTCCAGAATCTTTCAAGGACAATGGCAAGGGCGATGATGGATCCCAGGAAAATGGGAATCATCATCGGCCCGCCTTTTAGGATAAGTGAAACAAACATAATGGTCAACCTCCATGCCTTGGGCATGTGTGAATGAAAAAATAGGGCAATCGAAATTGCCCTGTTGTAATGACAAAGTGCCGGGTCGCGGAATCGAACCACGGACACGAGGATTTTCAGTCCTCTGCTCTACCGACTGAGCTAACCCGGCATCCTGAGTTAACCCATTTATATTACAACCTTTCCCATGTGTCAAGAGTCAGTTTTTAGATGTCTGAATCATCCAGAAATCCCTGATGACACTGATTGGGAATCAATTTCATCGATGAGGGATCATGGAATCTTTGGGGATCTCTTAAAACGTGTAAGAAATTCCTCCGAAGACATTACGCTCTGGTGAAGGATAGTAAAAGGGAAGACCCAAAAAGTTGAGGACGCCATATTCCGCATATTTCTGGTTGGTGATGTTGTTAACCCCTACAAAAGCTTTCAGCCCCTTCCATTCATAGGAGAGTTTTGCATCGAGGCTATAGTATCCATCGAGTCTTCCTACCTGATTCCCCCAATCACTGATGAAGCGTCGGGGGCCCACCCAATGCGTTCTTGCGCTAAAGAGGAATCCCTTGGCCGGATAGAGATCCAACCCAAAAGATCCTTTGTGTCGAGCCACGCCAGGGATGTCCTTTCCAGAAAAAGGCCCTCCCTTCAGAATGGGGCGCATGTAACTGTAATTGCCCACCAGATGGAGCCAGGAAAGAGGTCTGGTTTTAAGACTGACCTCGGTTCCCTGACGTCTCGTCTTAGAATAGTTTTCGTTACTAAAAGTCAGAGGATTGTAGAAAATCTCATCATATAAATCCATCCAGAAAAAAGTGAAGTTCCCTTCTATCCAATCGTTTAAAGCATGACGGATTCCTGCTTCGTAATGATAACCGGTCTGAGGTTTCATAAAAGAGTTGATCTGAATGGTGGGTTGAAATGTCGGGGGCGGAAAGACGTATTGAATCAATTCGTCAGAAACGGGAAATCGAAAACTCCGCTTCACACTTAAAAAGGCTGAGGACGCTTTACCGAAAAGGTAGTTGAGCCCTACATTCCAGGCAGGTTGAGCGTCTCTTTGCCGATCACGCACTCCGGAAAGATCCTGAGAGACCTTATAGGTAACCCATTCCCATCTTCCGCCAAGTGAAAGAATCAGGTTTTCAAGGATAGAAAATTCATCGTGAAGATAGAGACCGTAAGACTTTTTAATCACCTCAATCCCATCTGGGGTGGTAAATCCGAAGAAGAAAGACTCCGAATTGACATTTGAATCTGAATGATAATAGTCCATGCCAAGAATGATCTTATTCAAATGCTCTCCTAAAGGTTTTTCAAGAATGTATTGGGGGGTTAATCCCCAGGTAGAGAGATTTCTTCGATCTTTGAACGAGGAGACGGGAAGAGAGGAGAGAAAGAAGTTGGATACTTCTCGATGTCTGTAAGAGAGGTGAGCCTCTAGGCGGCCCAACTCCTTCCAGTTTGCTTTCATACCCAATGCCATGAAACCATCGTCGGTGGCTCCCTTATCGTTTGGTTTTTGGGTAGATCTTCGATCGTTTTCGTAGAGAGATTGAGGGAGCGCTCCAGGCATACCAAAATCATCCCGATGGAAATTCCCACTTAGAGAAAGCTGAAGGGTGGGGTTAAGATCAAAGAGAATGCGTGCTCCTGCATCCTTGTATCGTAAAAAACCATTCTCCCGATACCCTTCGGTTGAACTGTAGTCTCCATAAACCATCGCAGAGATAGGGCCTGATTGTCCCGAGACAGAAGCGCTCTCCTTATGGAAAAGGTAACTGCCCCGGACCACCTCGCCCTTTACTGAAAAAGGTTTATCCGGTTTTTTAGTGATGATATTCACCACTCCCCCCACGGCATTGTCTCCGTAAAGGACACTTCCCGGACCTCGAAGGATTTCGATCCGCTCAATTTGGTTGAAAGGGATCTGGGTCCAGTCTACACCGCTCAGGTCAATTTCGTTCACCCTTCTTCCATCCACCAGAACCAGGATGTTGAGGGGCGCTGTCTCGCCAAACCCCCGGAGGTCTATGGAAGCTGTTTTTCCACTGCCTGTAAAATCCTGGACAGTGACTCCAACTTCATTCCTTAATAAATCGATGGTGGTTTTGGCATTCGATTGTTCAATCTGTTCCCGGGTCAGGACTGTAACATTGGAAGGGACTTTTCGAACCTCTTGGGGGTCCCTGGTGGCAGTAACGACGATGGTTTCCATGGTGATTTCTTTTTCCTGAGCATGGATTGAGGGAGGGATTGAAATAAGTAACATCCCTAAAACGATGAGTTGGACAGCTTGTTTCATCATACATCTCCTCCTGTGAATGAAGAAATTTTAAATGCTCCCCCTCATGAGCGGAGAAGCGTACCTGCTGAAGGGCGAGCTTCGGGCAGGCGGGGAGGAAGGGGCAAAAAAATCCCCGGCCTTCGCCTTGAAAGACCGGGGATTTTTACCCGCAAGCACCCTTCACAGTCTCTACCTCGAAGACTCCTTCGTGAAGCGTATCCGGACAAGGTTTTCTGACTCTCGGATCATCCTACTTGGCCTGACGTCTTCTGAGTACTTCTGGCCTCCCTGCGCCTTCCCAATCCTTACGACCAGTGGCTTCTTGCAGGTTTCGTCCCCGAATACAGCGGCGGGTCCGTCCCCGTCTTTAACGGGGTTCCCTTTTTCCGGATACTCCCTATTTGATTGAACCCTGATGTAACAGACCAGAAGAGGGGTTGTCAAGGTCTCCAACTTCGGAAAGAAAGGTTTGGACTTGATCGAGGGTAGGAATTCCTTTCCGGCCGCCAAGGTGCCGGCATTTTAAGGCGGCAACGGCATTAGCAAATTTTAGTATTTCTTCGACCTCCCAATTCTGGAACAAACCATAGATGAAACCGGCATGAAAAACATCGCCTGCGCCGGTGGTGTCAATCGCTTTGATAGAGAACCCTTTGGAATAAATGATTTTGCCATTCACTAGGGCCATTGCTCCTTCAGCCCCGAGTGTGGCGCAGAGGAATCCATCTGTATATTGTTGTAGTTTGAGTAAAGCCTTTTCCGGATCATGGATTTCGGTGAAGAGGGATGGAAATCGTGAGGAGGTAATGACGAAGTCGATCTCTTTGATCAACTCTCGGGTCAAGGGTTCCACCTTATCGATGTCAATCACCGTAGGCATTCCTTCTGCCTTTGCCCATCGGGCGCACTGGATGGCTGCCTGGATATCATGCCCATCCAGATGGAGGATCTTTCCAGAACAGACCTCTTCCCTTTTGAGTTCTCCAGGGCGATACATCAATTTTTCATCCCGATCCCAGAGGATGGTCCGCTCACCGGAGATACCGTCCACGAGGATCACAGCAAACTGATTGGTGGCGTCGGGTTCGATCATCACCGAAGAAACATCCACTCCTTCCTGACGGATGGAGTCGAGAGAGAAAGATCCCAGCTCATCTCCCCCCACTTTTCCAATATATTTTGTTCTAAGGCCCCATCGTGCAAGGGCCACCATGGCCGTGGCCACCTGACCTCCCCCCTGCTTGGAGAATTGACGGATTCTCATCTTCGCATTGGGTTCAGGAAATTGAGGAATGATTGTGAGGAAGTCCACAGAGTTGAGCCCCATTCCCACCACATCGAACGACTGATCTTCAGGATAGGAAAGGTTAAAACGCATGGTTCTTTTTAAAAAGTTTTGTTCCTTTTTTCAAGGTTCTAAGAGAGTAAGGATAAACTTCTTTCCCTTTATCGTTAGCAGCCTTTGAGAAAACTCAAACCCATTTGCATTGTTACAAGACTCTCACTTATATATAAAGTGAGTTTGACAGTCCTGCGCGCAACGATGGGCGATGGGTTTTGCCTAAGTTTACGGCATCGGTTATAGTGGTGTGAATCAAAATGGCTTATACACCTAAAATCGAAACCATACGAATTCAAGAGAAGTGAGGAAAATCCATGGGGCTTTTTAGATTATTGATGAATGATCCAGTGGCGTTTATACTTCTCGTTGTTCCACTCCTCTATTCGGTGGTGCTTCATGAGGTAGCCCATGGTTGGGTCGCGAACTGGATGGGGGATCCAACGGCAAAATGGATGGGGAGATTGAGTCTCAATCCGCTCAAACATCTTGATCCTATAGGAACACTCATGCTTTTTCTTGCGGGTTTTGGCTGGGCCAAACCTGTTCCGGTCAATCTCAACAACATCCCGCACCGGAGAAAAGGGCTGATCCTGGTTTCATCGGCAGGCATTCTCGCCAACATCCTAGTGGCCTTTGGAGCGCTCCTGATCCATCGTCTCCTCGGTCTGCCTTCCTTTGGAATGGGTGCTGTCATGGTTTACACCCTTGCCCATATTAATATTACCCTGGCCGCACTGAACCTCATTCCCGTCCCCCCTCTGGATGGCTCCAAGATTTTGATGGGGTTTGCACCTTCTGAAATTCGTTATTTTCTTGCCCGCCTTGAACCCTATGGATTCTTTATCATCGTTGGGTTGCTCTTTCTTGGCTTGCTCAACCCCTTCATCGCCTTCTTCCGGAGCGTCATCATCGCTTTGATCAAAACCTTTCTTCCCTGAGACTCTCTGCGAATCGGATTTCCGTCACGCCTTCGTCCGTTAAGCCTTTTTATATTCAGTAGGCTTCTGTTATAATCTGTTCATCTTTAAGGCGCTTTTTCTGACATGCGAAAGAAAATCCTCAAAGGGATAGCCCATCTCTGTCTTGAACACCCTCGAAAGATTCTTCTCCTCTTTCTCAGCCTGTTTGTGGTTGCCTTTGTCCTTACTGGAGGGCTCCGGTTCGATCCAGATTATATGAAACTCTTTCCTGCCGAGAAGGGACCCATTAAACTCTACTTAGAGCATTTGAAAGGAACAGGGACATTTGACCTTCTCTTTGTTCTTCTGGAGAGGAAAGAGGGGACAGGCCTTCAGAACTTTATCGATTCGGGAATCAGCATAGCAGAGACGTTAAAAGACCTGGAGGTTTCTGGGAAGAAGGCTTTTAAAAGTGTTCGCTATCAGAAGATGGAGACGGAAGATTTTGAGAAGGCTAAACCCCTCCTAACCCTTTTTCTTACCCATCCTTATCTCTTCCTTGAAGAAGAAGATCTTTCAATATTAAAGGAACGATGGAGCGAGGACGCCATCACCAAGCAGGTCCGAAAGAATCGAAGAGCCCTTGTGAGCCAGGCCTCTTTTGCCATGAAAGATCTGATTCAGATCGATCCCCTTGAGATGCGCTGGCTTTTTATGGCGAAGTGGAAACAGGGCCTGAAGGGCATGGAGTTTGATGAATCAAGTCCTTTCTTCCAATCGAAAGCAGGGGATCATTTTTTAATTATGGCTGAACCCCAGCGACCTGCCAGTGATCTTTCCTTTTCGAATCTGCTCATGAAACAGTTGGAGACTTCCTTATCAGAAATCAAAACTCAAGAGGCCAGAGGCATCAGAGTTTTTTTTACGGGGGCCCATCCCATTGCTACAGCCGAAGCAAGGACACTCAGGTTCGATATGCAATCCTCTCTCATCCTTTCCCTTCTTCTGGTTCTTTTCCTCTTCTTCTCAGTTTATCGAAGATGGGTGACGCTTCTTTTTGTGGGCCTTCCCCTTGTTGGAGGAATTCAGCTGACCATGGGCCTTGCTTCTCTCACCCTCGGAAGTTTAAACCTTCTCACCAGTGCGTTTGCAGCTATTCTCGTGGGGTTGGGAATTGACTTTGCCGTCCACCTTTATGATCGATACCAGCAGGAACGGGCCTCAGGAAAAGACATTGCCTCTGCCATGGAAATCACTCTAACCGAAACAGGATCAGCCATCTGGACGGGGGCTTTAACAACCATTTTTGCCTTTGCTATTCTCTACTTTTCCAGGATAAGGGGAATCGTGGAGCTGGCTTTTATCGTTTCGGTCGGACTTCTCTGCGCACTTCTCTGCATTACCTTTGTTCTCCCCTCATTTCTTATATGGGTCGATAAGCGGAAGAAGACTTATCCCTATTGCCCCATCCAGACCTTAAGATTTAAAACCCTCTCCTCCTTGCTGAAGAGGCATCCCTTGGTTGGGCTGTTTGTCTTATTCGGTATCACCCTCCTTTTAGGTTTCTTTGCATTTAAGGTCGAGGTGGAAAAGGATTTCAGAAACCTGAGACCAAAGGATACCCAAGCTCTGGAAGGTTTAGAGCGAATGGCCAAGGCCTTTGGAGGAAACCATTTGGAAGCCATGATCATTCTGGAAGGGCAGGATCTTTCCATGCTGCTTTCAAAAGAGGAAAGGACGCTCCACATCTTGAAAAGATATCAGACAGAAGGGAAGATTCATTCCTATGTCTCTCTCTCTTCACTCCTTCCTTCCCCTGAAAAGCAGAAAAGGATTGCTGAAACGATTCGGGATTCGATGGACTTGGGGAAGACGAGAGAGAAATTTGTCAGGGCTTTAACGGCGAATGGATTTGAGGTGAATGAATTTCAGGACCTTCTTCAAAGTCTCGAATCATTGAGACTGGGCAACGAGAGGATTTTTCAGCGCGACACGCTCATCGCTTTTCTTGAACAGAGCCCTTTGAAGAGGGGGATGGATTCACTTTTCCAAAGGCGGAAAGAAGGGTACAGGATTGTCACTCCGATCTACTATCAAAAAGGAAAACTTTCACTTGATCAACTGGAGAAAGATCTTCCGGGTGTTTCGATTACGGGCGCAGAAAAGGTGGAATCGGAAATCATCCAATTGGTGAAGGAAGATCTTTCCTTGCTGACTCCCATTTCGCTTCTCATGACTTTCTTACTGGTTTTTTCCCATTTCCGAAGCGGGAAGATGACCCTCTTAACCTTGACGCCCCTCGCAACCGGACTGATCTGGCTGGTCGGAGCGATGGCCCTTTTAGGAATCAGGATCAACTTCGTTAACGCGGTCATCCTTCCCATGATCATCGGTATGGGAATTGACAACAGCATCCATCTGATGCACCGCTACCTGGAAGGAGGAGGAAAAGATCCGATCCATGCCTTAAGCATCACAGGAAGGGCGATGACGATGTGCTCCACTACGACCATGCTTGGATTCGGATCCCTGATCACCGCTCGTTATCAAGCCCTCTCCACGATGGGATGGGTGACCATCTTAGGGATGGGGTTCTGTTTAATGACCTCACTTTTTCTCCTGCCTGCGCTTTTATTACTCCTCAGAGGAAGGCATGAAGCGTCCAAACCAGACTGATGCGATTGTGATGGGCGGAGGGATGGGGGGCCTCGTCGCTGGAGCCCTTCTTGCCAGAATGGGATGGAAGATCCTACTCCTTGAGAAAGAAAAACAGGTGGGAGGCTATGTTGTTTCGTTTAAAAGGGGGGACTTTACCTTTGATGCCACAGGGTCCTTTATCGGAGGGTGCGAGGAGGGAGGGACCTTCCATCAAATCCTGAAAGAGATTGGCCTTCAAGAGGCGATCGAATTTATCCCGGTTGGAAGGATCCAAAACCTTTACCCTGGATTTGAGGTCCATATTGAGGCCGGAGGATTTTCTGCCTATGTCGATCAATTACTCACCCTCTTTCCAGAGGAGGAGAGAGGCTTAAAGGAATATCTTTCTTTAGTTAAGCGAATTGGCGATGAAGTCAAATCCTACTCGGAGATCACTCCAATCCGAAAGGTCCTCTTTCCTTTCTACTTCAAAAACCTGATCCGCTTTCACCGGACAACTCATCAGAAGATTCTGGATCGTCTCTTTAAGACAGGGGAAATCAAGATGGCCCTTCACACCCTTCCGGTCACCGATCCACCCTCGCGTCTCTCCTTTCTTTTTGTGGCCACTCTCATCAGCAAGGCCTTGATGGAGGGAGTGTTCTACCCCAAAGGTGGAATGGGAAAGGTAACAGAAGCCCTGGCAAAGGCCCTTCTTCATGCTGGAGGAGAAATCTTTCTCCAAACGGAGGTGAAACAGATCCTCCTTAAGGACGGAAAAGCCAAGGGTGTTCTGACCAAAGACGGACGCGTGTTTGAATCGCCTTTGATCCTCTCCAATATCAATCCAAATCATCTGGTTCGAATGCTTCCCCAGGAGTCCCGACTCTCTCTCGAAAAGCAAGGGAGGCAATTTGAATATTCCCTCTCCTGTTTCGTTCTTTATCTCGCCACGGATTTAAAGTTGAGGGAGAGTGGACTTCCTTATTTTACCTATCTACGTTCCCTTTCCGATCTTGAAGAGGAGTTCCGGATGATGCAAAGGGGTGAGATTCCGAAAAATCCCACTCTGATCGTGTCGATTCCAACGCTTCTGGATTCCTCTCTGGCTCCGGAGGGACAACACCTCATTAAAACCCTTATCGTTTGTCCCTACCATTATCTGGAAAGGTGGAGGGCAGGGGATTCCGAGACTTACCATCGAATCAAAGAAGAATTTTCCCAGAAGATTCTTCAGCAACTGGAATCGAAATTGATTCCGGGGTTGAAAGAGCACCTCCTTTTCTCTGAAGCAGCCACTCCGGTGACTCTTGAGCGATATACTGGAAATGAACAAGGGGCGATGTACGGTCTTGCGTCCACTCCGGAACAAATTGTAAATCGAAGGCCTTCTCATCAAACTCCGATTCCCGGGCTCTTCCAGGTAGGCCACTACACCCGCCCCTCCCATGGAATCGTAGGGGCCAGCCTATCTGGCCTCTTTGCGGCGAGGGGGATTCTCCAGAAGATCAAAAAACCATAAACGTTGAAGAAGGAACCCTTTGACGTAGAAGATGCACTCGGAGATTGATCCACGAATAAGATCGACGAGAGTTGAAATCCTTTCATTTAACATTTTACAATTCGTTTAATGGAAAGATTGGATTGCCTCTTCCTCCATGTCCCCAAATTACAGAATTATTATCGGCCGATTGGTTCTTTCATCTGGATTAACTTTCTTCCCATGGGGCTTTTAGGCCTTGCTGATCTGCTCCACCGGAATAACATTCCAACGGAAATTGTTCATTTAGGAGTGGAATGGATTGAGAACCCCGATTTTTCTATTCTTGATTACCTCCGAAAAAAATCTCCCAAGATCGTTGCTTTTGACCTCCACTGGCACCATCAGAGTTATGATGTTCTTGAAGTCGCCGGAAAGATCAAGCAGGCCTTCCCTTCGATTTATGTTCTCCTTGGAGGATTCACCGCAAGCCTCTACCACGAAGAGATTTTGAGAAATTTTGATGCGGTGGACGGCGTGATTCGAGGAGAGGCGGAAGCGCCCATCCTAGAGCTCACCAGAACGCTGCTTCAAGGCCAAGAGGATCTTTTCTCCATCCCCAATCTCACCTGGCGAAGAAAGGGGAGAATCTTGATCAACCCCCTTTCTTATGTGGCTTCTGAGAAAGATCTCAACGACCTTTCGTTTACGAACTTTCCTCTCCTCAACCATTATTCCACCTATATCCGCTTTATTGGACAACCCTTCTATGTTAAGGGGGTGTCCAAAGAGAAAAATTTCTGGATGTATTCACTGAAGTCGCCCATCTATCATCTCACGGTTGGAAGAGGTTGCCCGGTCCAATGTACCTGGTGCAGCGGGAATATTCCTTCCCAGAAAACGATTACGGGTCGTAGAGGGGTGACTTACCGAGGGGTGAAAGGGGTTCTCGAGTCGATCCGGGAAGCTCTTTCCTACGGATATGAAACCTTTCATATCTGTTTTGATCCTTATCCAGGGAAGCCGGATTATTTTCTGGAGTTGTTCGAACGGATTCGTGAGGAAAAGATTCAAATGGAGTGCTTCTTTGAATCTTTTGGATTACCCACCTCTGCTTTTATCAAATCCTTTAAAGAGACCTTTCCGGGGGCCAAATCGCTGATTGCTATTTCCCCCGATGTTGGATCGGATCGCTTGAGAAAGGTTCATAAGGGAAATGCTTATACGAATCGAGATCTGATGGCATGCCTCGATCAGTTAAAAAGCCATCAGGTATTCTGCGACCTCTTTTTTACCATGGGGGTTCCTTTTGAGAGAGAGGCGGATCTCCAAGAGACGATCCATTTACAGAAAACGATTCGCGCTCATTATCCCAATGTGAGGGGGATTCGAACCTTCACGATTGAAATGGAACCCGGGTCCCCATGGCATCTTGATCCAGAGACCTTCGGAGTAAAGTCCTCGCTCTGGAATTTTATGGATTTTTATCAATATCATTCCCGCGATGAGAATGCTTTTTCTTCTCTCGGCTATTGGATACCGGATTATTTCGAAGGGGTAAAGGATGCTAAGGCCTTTGAAAAAAGACTGTTAGAACTAAAATGCCGCCACTTCTGCTTTATCCATCCCAATGCGCGACGATCCTCAAACCCCTTCTGGGGTCGTCGTCTCTGTGGCCTTTCCAATCTTTATTGGAAAACCAGAGAATTGCTCATAAAAAAGGGGTAACATCCATCAATTTATTTTAAGAAGGAGGTGTCATGATGAGAAAACCCATCCTGTTCATCCTGTTTTTAATTTTGTTTTTTTCTTTTCTTTTATCCTTCCCACTTCAAGCCGCTGAAATCGGCAAGGAGGTAAAGATCACCTATTTAGGCCATGCGGCCTTTCGCTTCATTTCACCTAAAGGGGTTGTGCTCTATATCGATCCGTTTCTAATGGGAAACCCCAAGACGCCACCCGAGCTGAAATCCGTTGAGAAAGCAGACCTCATCCTTGTCACCCATGGCCACGGAGACCATTTGGGGGATACCCTTACCATTGCAGAAAAGACGAATGCGAAAATAGTGGCCATGCCTGAACTTGGAAGGTACCTCACTCGGAAAGGGGCGAAGCAGGTGATTGGAATGAACAAAGGAGGGACTTATACGTCTCACGGAATAGCCATCACCATGGTTCATGCCCTTCATAGTTCAAGTGTCACCGAAGGAGACCAGGTGATTTACACCGGAGAACCCGCCGGGTTCGTCCTCCGATTTGAGAATGGGTTCACCCTTTATCATGCAGGCGATACCGGTCTTTTCGGCGACATGAAGATCATTGGAGAGCTTTATCAGCCAGAGGTCTCGATCCTTCCTATTGGAAGTCACTTCACCATGGATCCCAGAGAGGCAGCCTATGCTGCAAAGCTCCTTGGTTCAAAGTACGTCATTCCTATCCATTATGGAACATTTCCTGTTTTGACAGGGACGGTGGAAGATTTTCAAAAGTGGATGAAGGCTATCCCACAGACCAAGGTTCTGGCGGTGAAGGTGGGTGAGACCATTCAGTAATGGACCCAAACGGACAGGTTTTTCCCTCCCTTTTCTCTATCTGGGAGGGGAGGAATTTTTAACTCCTCCATGAGGCAATCTTATTGATTGAAAAGGGTTGGAAAGTTCCCCCTCCAAAACCTTACCTTGCGGACATTGAAGTTACTCCCCTGAGCCTTCAACCTGTTTCAATCGGATGTTTTTAAAACTAACGGGAGAAGTTTAAACGATCAAGATTTCGCTACAGGGTTTTTACGACTGAACCTCCCCCCTTTTTCTATTCCTTCCACTGAGGGGTTACGACTTTTAAATATTCATTGCATCCCTCCAGCGAAATCTGATAGACTACTCCTTAATTCATCCCTATGAAATATAGAGTCAAAGAGGGTCTCCAACATCTACAGGATTTTTATCGTCTCTCCTTTCAAGGGCTGATGGGAGGAGTGCGGCAGCCCTTTTATTTTAAAGATTGGATTGAACAGATGGATTACGCTGGGTCTGGTTCCCTGTTCATCGTCGTCCTCATCTCGCTCTTCATCGGAATGGCCCTCTCCCTCCAGCTCTCTGCAGAACTCTCAAGACTCGGATTGAAGATGTACACAGGAAAGGTGGTGGGAATTTCCATCATCCGGGAGATTGGTCCTGTGTTAACCGCTCTGATCTTTGCGGGAAGAGTGGGTTCTGGCATTGCTTCTGAATTAGGGTCGATGGTACTCGGACACCAGGTAGATACGCTCCGAGTCTTTGGGGTTGACCCCATTAAGAAATTGGTGACCCCGAGAGTCTGGAGTGCTATCCTCATGCTTCCGGTTCTGACGATCATCGGTGATACCGTTTCTCTCTTCGGGGCTTACTATATCGCCGTTTTTGTAAGTCACCAGAGTGGAACCTTTTTCTGGAGTTCGATTCGAGATATTCTGATTTATGAGAATGTCCTTGCAGGATCGATCAAACCTTTTATCTTTGGTTTTTTAATTGCCTGCATCAGTTGCTATATGGGACTTTCTACCAAAGGCGGCGCCATCGGTTTAAGGCGAACAACAACACGGGCGGTGGTCCTTTCCTTTATCGTCATCATTGTGGCTGATTTCATCTTAACGAGAGTGTTACTCTATCTCTTGGGATTCACGGTATGATTGAATTTGAAAAGGTCTCTTTTTCTTATGGCCAGCGGCCGATCCTTAATGATCTGAGTTTCTCTGTCCAAGAAAACGAGAGGGTGGCCATCTTAGGAGGAAGCGGAGATGGGAAGACCACCATCCTTAAACTGATTGTCGGACTCCTGAGGCCAGACTCTGGGCGAATTCGGATTGATGGAGAAGAGATCAACAAAAAAACTGAAGAAGAGCTTCGGGAGGTTCGAATCAAATTCAGTATGGTCTTTCAGGAAGGTGCTCTTTTTGACTCTTTAAGCGTGAAGGAGAATGTCGCTTTCCCCCTGAGGGAATATACCCACATGACAGAAGAAGAGATTGATCAGAAGGTGAGGGAGCTCCTAAGAAGGGTGGGATTGGAAGAGGCGATTCATCAAATGCCGGAAGAGCTCAGCGGTGGAATGCATCGGAGGGTGGCCATCATGCGGTCCGTAGCAGCCTTTGAGCCCAGGATGTTTCTCTATGACGAACCCACCACCGGTCTTGATCCTGTGAGTGCGGATGTCATCTGCAGGCTGATCTTGGACCTTTCCCAGAAGGGAAGCGGATTTATCATCGTTACCCATAAAATGTTTGATGCCTTCCGACTGGCTCGTCGGTTTATGTTTTTAAAAGGGGGAAAAATCCTCTTTGACGGGAATCGAGAAGAGCTGCAGCGATCGACCATTCCTGAAATCAGGACGTTTCTAAGAGAACTCAGCATACAAGGGAATGGCTGAACAAGGAGGAGAGAGATGTTTGATATGAAAAAGCAATTAAGGTGGTCGAAACTTAAGGTGGGGCTGGTGGTCTCTCTTGCCCTTCTTGTGCTATTGGTTGCCGTCTTTTTTGCCGGAGGGATTGAAAAAGTCTTCTCCCCCAAGATCGATTTGAAGATCCAGTTTCAGGATGTGAGGGGATTGAGAAAAGGTGCGCCTGTCTGGATCTACGGGACAGAAATTGGGTCTGTGAAAGACATTCAGCTGGATCGGATCTACGGGACCATCGTGACCATTTCTGTTAAGAAAAATGTTCAGGGCTTTATCCGCAAAGATGCCCAGGCCAGTATTATGACCATGGGGTTGTTGGGAGACAAATATATTGAATTGAGTACGGGCTCCCCCAAAGGAGAGCCTATTGAAAAGGGCGAGGTGATCAAGGGATCGGTGGCCGTCGAGATCTCAGAGATTATGGAAACAGCGGGGATCTCTATCGCCAAGGTCGGCGAGGTGATCAATCGATTGGACAATCTCATTTTGAAGATTGAAGAGGGAGAGGGGACGCTTGCCAAATTTCTTACCGACCCCTCGATCTACGATCACCTGAATCGAAGCGTTCAAACCTTATCTCACACCTTAAAAGATATCCAGGAGTCCCGGGGAACCTTCCGCATGCTGATCGAGGATCCCACTCTTTACCAGAGAATGGCCTCAGCAGTGACCTCGATTGATGAGTTATCGAAAAAGACGAATGAATCGGTGGAAGAGATTACCCGAAAGGTAAGGGAAAGCCAGGGAACGCTTAAAAAACTGGTGGAAGATCCTTCGCTCTATGATAAAACGTTAGCCGCTGTTTCAAAGATCGAACACTTGACCCAGAGCATCGAGAGGATTACTCAGGATATCGAAGCCTTCAGCAGAGGATTGAATGAAAAAACAGGAACACTGAAACGGATCATTGAGGATCCCTCTCTTTATGACAACCTGAATCAGTCTGTTCTCTCCCTCTCTTCCGTTCTTAAAAAAATTGACCAGGGGGAAGGGGTAGCCGGGGCCCTGTTAAAAGATCAGAAGTTGATGAAAGAATTAGAAGAGGCCCTGGTTGAATTTAGAGGGGCGGCGAGTGAATTCAAAGAATTGCTTCAAGATGTCAAGACCAGACCCAAAAAATATTTAAAATTCAGTTTGTTCTGATTGTCTCAACTGGAATGTTACCATCCCTTTCAGGCAAACGGGGAGGGATGAATCGTTTAGAAATACTTCGAGGCGCCCTTCTTTGAGGATAACCCCATTGATTAGAAGTCTTATAGAGCGGTTGTCCTTCCCCGTTTGTACTGGCGGGTATAAACCTATTGACTCCCTATCACCTCGTAAACGGTAAGGGGAGTGGAATGGCCCTTTACAGTTACCTTTCCCATAGGACGCAATCGATGGAGGTACTCCTCGGGTAACTGGACGGCCACTTCCTTGGAAATGAGCATGGAAACATTCAGAGTCCTTGTTAATTCTTCCAGGCGCTTTGCCAGGTTGACGGTGAGTCCCAGAACCGTGGAGTCCATTCGCTCAGGGGATCCGATCGTGCCTAAAATAACTTGGCCGAAGTGTACACCGATACTGATCTGAATGGACTGATCCCTTATAAAGAGGTTTCTTTGATTGAAATGGTTGACCGCTGTCAAGATCTCCACCCCGCAATCTACAGCTCGAAGGGTGGAATGATCCCCTTCGAAGATACATAGGACCGCATCCCCAAGGAATTTGTCAATGACTCCCTGTTTAGCATTGATTCGATGAACCATTTCATCGTAGAGCTGATTGACAAGAGCGATTAATTGGACCGGAGGTAACCGTTCCGAAAGGGTTGTAAAGCCACGGATGTCACAACAGAGAATGGAAACCCACTGTTGATCTGCCTCTCCTAAACGAATCGATCCTAGACCGCGAGACGCAATCCGGCGAAGATAAGCCGGAGGAACGAACTTCTCAAACACATCCCGGGCCTCCCGGATGGCCAGGCCCAGAGAACGAAAGTGGAGTGCAACGGCAAGGGTGAGAAAGATAGAGAGCCAGATCGAGGTAAACCAGAGGATCTGCCCTTGGAATACCATGGAGATGCCATAAGAGCGTAAGGCGTCATGCCCCCCTCCTAACAACCAGAGGATCATTCCCACCAGAAATGGAAGAAGATAAGGGGGCCCCTCTTTCTTTAGCAATGCCTTCGATGTGGTTACCACATAATAGAGCCCCATGGTTAGAGCAAAAAAATGAATCAGCGGTCTGAGTAGCCTGGATTGGGGCCTCAGGATCTCGTGGGTCACTTCATGAGGTTGTAATGGAAGACTTAGAAAGAGCGTTCCTTTCCCGAACAATGCCAGTAAACATAGGATGAGGCTTACTCCCATCAAGACTCTGGAGAATCGGTTCAACTTCATGTCAGCGAGAGAGGAGGTAAACCCGGCCCAGCTTGCTGGCAGAAGCGCCAAAGCCGCCAGATCGATTCGGTACCCTAACAGGATGGATTCGGGAGAGTTCTGAAACCCATAGATCGTCCAACCGAGAAACAGGGAAGCCGAAAGGAAGTAGAAGAGGAAGAGACTCCTCAAAGGTCGGTAATGTGAGTAGAGAGCCATGACGACTAGGCAGAGGATGGCCATAATCATATTAGCAATCAAACCCACAAAAGGCCCAACACTGTAATGGGGAAGGGTATGGGGGAGCATGTGAGGAAATCGAATCATTGACGCTTAATGGTTCAATACGTAATAATTTTTTTCATCCTTTTCCTTGACGTGAACCTTTCCCTCTTCCTTTAAAATCTCCAAATGGGCTAAGACTTCAGAGATGCCGAGGAAGATCTCGAAAGGAGGGACCCCCGGAAAGAGATCCAAGGCGATTTCATAAGGTGTCTTTCCTTCCAGGCCAAGTAGGGACAGAATTTGATCCATTCGTTGTTGATGATGTTGGATCATTTGTTGGATCAATCCTTTGGGATCGTCTATCACTTCTCCATGACCAGGAAGGAGGAGGCTTACCTCCAGATCTGCAACCTTTTTTAAAGAGGAGAGATATTCCTTCAGGCCCGGATAGCGAAGCGGAGACCGACTTTCAGGAACATTTAATACTGGATTTGGGGAAATCTCTTTTAAGAGATGATCGCCTGTGAAGAGGGTTTTCTGTTCCTGCCAGAAGAAGCAGATCAATCCAGAACTGTGGCCAGGGCAGTGAATGGTTTTCAAGGTCATTGAATCAAAAGGGATGAAATCTCCGTCTTCTAAGAAGAAGGCTTCGTCCAGGGGGTCGGCCATCTTTTGAGCGGATTCGATAAACCGGATGGCCTGGTGGACTAAATTTTCTGGGACCCCATTTCTCAGAAGAATTGTCTTTAGAGGACCGAAGGAGTGAATCAAAGAGCGAATTCTTCCATACTCTTTGGGATGAATATAGAGGGAAGCTCCAGAAAGGGTAGAAATTTTTTTTGCCAATCCGTAATGATCAATATGGCCATGGGTAATCAGGATTCGTTCAATCGATGCAAAAGATCGTCCCAAGCTTTTGAGATTCTTTTCCAGCGTTTCGAAAGAGGCATCAGTCTTAATCCCTGTATCGATGAGGGTTCTTGGCGGCTCATCGATTAGAAAGACATTGGTGGTTTTTAACGGAAACGGGATAGGGAGTTCGATTTTGTAAATTTTATTAAAAAATGTTGAAATCATCTCTCTTTATGGCCCCATTGTGGAGAAGTCAAACAGGGTTCATCATTGCGAGGATTGGCTTATGATACGGAGCTGAGATTATATGAGAAAGCCTATTTTGTCAAGAATCGCTTTTTCAAAAGCAAGACACAAGTTGATTCTTAAACCAGTTTTTTCCACAACTTCCAAAGGGTTACAGAATCCTATAAATTTTGCTTGACAGTACAAAATATTGTGTTAACTTTTTATCTGGTCCATAGATCTTGTGTTTTTTAGCTTTACCCATGAGGCCAAGAGGGGAGATCCTAAAGTGATTCATCTAACACCCAATGCCATGGCTGTGCTTGAGAAACGATATCTCCAGAAGGATCTTCAGGGGAATGTGATTGAAACACCTGAAGATCTTTTTAAAAGGGTTGCCCGTAATATTGCTCAGGCAGAACAATTCTATAATCCTTCCGTTGATCTTTCTGCTGTGGAGGCGGAGTTCTACGAACTGATGGCCTCCCTCGATTTCCTTCCCAACTCACCCACCCTGATGAATGCTGGGAGAGAACTTCAGCAACTCTCAGCCTGTTTTGTCCTTCCAGTCGGAGATTCCATGGAAGAGATCTTCGATGCAGTGAAACAGATGGCCCTGATTCAGAAGAGCGGTGGGGGAACGGGTTTTTCTTTTTCCAGACTTAGACCGAAGAATGATGTCGTAGGTTCGACCAAAGGAGTTTCAAGCGGTCCGGTCTCCTTCATGAGTGTCTTCGATAATGCCACAGAAGCCATTAAACAAGGCGGGACACGAAGAGGAGCCAATATGGGGATCCTGAGGGTGGATCACCCAGATATCCTTGATTTTATTACCTGCAAGGATGAGGATCATCGTTTTAACAATTTCAATATCTCCGTAGCGGCTACGAACGAATTTATGGAGGCTGTTGAAAAGGGAGAGAAATATCCCCTCCGAAACCCTCGGACGAAAGAGATCGTTCGTTATCTCAATGCAAAAGAGGTCTTTGAGAAGATGGTCTATTACGCCTGGAAAAATGGTGATCCAGGGATCATCTTCATCGATCGGATTAACAAAGATAATCCCACTCCCCAGGTGGGCGAGATCGAAAGCACCAATCCCTGTGGTGAGCAGCCATTGCTTCCCTATGAATCCTGCAATCTCGGATCGATCAATCTTTCCCACATGGTCAAGCATGACGAGATCGATTGGGAGAAGTTAGGTCTGGTGACGGAGAGGGCTGTCCATTTTTTAGATAATGTGATTGATATGAATCGTTACACCCTTCCTCAGATTGAAGCCTTGACTAAAGCCAACCGGAAGATCGGCCTTGGCGTGATGGGATTTGCCGACCTTTTAATCCAGTTGGGGATTCCCTATGATCATCCGAAAGCCTTTGAAACCGGGGAGAAGGTGATGGCCTTCATCCAGGAGCGAGGGAGAAAAGCCTCTCGAGCACTAGCGTTAAAGAGAGGGTCCTTCCCCAATTTCGAGAAGAGTATCCTCAAAGCCAGATGGGATACAATGAGGAATGCAACGGTTACAACAATTGCTCCCACCGGAACACTCTCCATCATTGCAGGCACCTCGTCTGGGATTGAACCTCTCTTTGCCCTTGCTTTTGTGCGTCATGTCCTGGATGGAAAGGAACTCCTTGAGATGAATCCTTTCTTTGAAGCCATTGCCAAGAGAGAGGGGTTTTATTCCGAAGAGCTCATGAGAAAGATTGCTCAAATTGGCCACCTTAATGATCTTCCGGGAATCTCTGAGAACATCAAACGGCTTTTTGTAACAGCCCATGATATTTCGCCTGAGGACCATATCCGGATGCAAGCTGCCTTTCAGAAATTTACGGACAATGCGGTATCCAAGACAGTCAACTTCCCGCACGAGGCCACGGTTGAAGATGTTGCAAAAGTCTATGAGCTTGCCTATCGCCTGGGATGTAAAGGCGTGACGATCTACCGAGACAGGAGTAGAGAAAAACAGGTTCTTTATAAAGGGTTAGCTGGGACGGAGAATGATCAAGCAGGGGTTCGACAGGAATTTCCGACCCTCGATCGAAAGCCAAGGGCTCGCCGGGATGTGATCCATGGATCTACTTGGAAGATCCGTACGGGTTGCGGCAATCTCTATGTGACGATCAATGAAGATGAAGACGGACAACTCTTCGAAATCTTCAATCAAATAGGAAAAGCGGGAGGATGTGCGGCTTCCCAATCAGAAGCCCTTGGTCGGCTTGTCTCCCTTGCATTTCGATCGAACATCGAACCAGAAGATGTCATCAGACAGCTAAAGGGGATCAGTTGTCATATGCCGGTTTGGTATCAGAATGGAAAAGTCTTGTCGTGTGCGGATGCGGTAGCCAAAGCCATCGAGTGGCATCTTCAGAGGAAAAAAGTTCGACAGGGGAATCTTTTTGAGAAACCTATTTCTCCCGATCGTCCGATCGTTGGGATAACTCCAGAACAAGAGAAAAAAGAGCCCAAACAAACGATGAGTGGTGTTTTTTTCAGAGGGGCTTGCCCGGAGTGTGGAGGGCCTCTTCTCTTCGAAGAGGGCTGTATGAAGTGTTTTTGTGGATACTCAGATTGTGGATAAACCTCCCAAGATGTTTCTGCTCCTCCTTCCCTCTTTTGTTCATTCCTGATTCTATCTTTTACGATTTTCCCTGTAATCGAAACAGGGGAACCCTATAAGTGCTTTAGGTTATGCCTCAGGGATGGGGTATGGGGTATTATGGATTTTAAAAGGGTTGGGCAGTTTCCTCTCCCAAACCTTTTCACTTTAACTAAGGGATGACTGGCTCAGGTAACCCGTCAGTGATGGGGTGTTTTCGGTTTAAAAGGGTTGGAACGTTCCTCCTCCAAAACCTTGAATAGCGGTTATAAAAGGTTACCCCCATCGGGGCCCTCATGCCCTTTGAATCGGATTTTTTTAAATCAGATTGGGTCGTTTGACGAACAGAGGTTTCGCTTCAAGGTTTTTCCGAAGCAACCTCCCAACCCTTTTTTATTTCTTTAACTGAGGGGTTACTGGCTCAGGAAAAATTTTCTGGACAAATTGGCCATTTGATGGTTAATTATAATTTTAGACGTTTGACAATGAAGCATCGACATCAAAAAGCGATCAGAAATATCGGGGTAGTGATAGGGCTTCTTCTGAGCTTTGGATTGAAAGTCAATGAAGCCAACCCAGAAGAGTTTTATAATCTGGATCATCCCCCAACGAAAACTTTTTATTACACAGCCAAAAAGTTAGGTATTCCCATTCTCAAAGCGACCATTCGAATTGGAAACGGAGCAGTGAATGGAGAGAATAAACTCTATCGAGTTGATGCTCAAGTGGTTTCTCATCAACTTCCAGAATTTATGTTTCGGATGAATAATCGGTTTACCTCGGTGATTGAGAAAGACCCCTTCGGTCCGCTCCAGTATGTCAAACGGATTGACCAGGAAGGTCTTTTCATCAAGAAAAAAAAATATATCCAGACCATCACCTTTGATTCCAGATCTCCTAAAGCGATGGTGGAAAAGGACGGAGAGGGTGGGAAGAAAGAATTTGTTTTCCCAGCCCTGGCCCTTGACCCGCTCGCTCTATTCGCCAGATATCATTTGAAAGAAAGCCTCCCAGTAGAACAAGAGATTCATATGTCCATTTTTGATGGGGTGAAGTTTCGGCAGATGGTTTTCCAATCACATCGTGTTAAGGTGGCTTCACCATTTTTGGGGACCCTTGAGGCGGTCTGTCTTGAATCAAAAACCGTTTTTTCCAGTTTTGGAGACAAAGAGGGGACGATTCGCATCTGGTATTCTGCAAACCGAGATAGGATTCCGATCTCTATGGAGCTGGATCTTCCAACAGGTGTGGTGAAATTTGAATTGGAAGGAATTCAGGAGGGTTCAATATAAAAAAAGGAGGAGAACGAGATGGCAGAAAAGAAAGTAGCAAAAAAAGTTTCAAAGAAGGGTGTCAAAAAGGGCACCTCCTACCAATGTACGGTATGTGGGCTAGTGGTTTCTGTTGATGAAGTCTGCGGGTGTGTGGATACCTGTGATATCATCTGCTGTGAAAAACAGATGAAACCCAAGAAGTAAAAAACACATGGGTTTAAAGGACAACCACGCCCCTCGATTTTTGTCTTAGAATTATTTTATTCATTCTTTGTTGACAGACTAAATCTGTGGTTAATGGCAGGAAAGAGATGATCCTTGCCATCGGAAGGAGAGGTGTGGGGTTTCACAGATCCATACCAAATCGAGAGGGGATATGAAAGCACCTTTTCGCGTTGAGGTAACCGTGCTTGAGCAGAAAGGAATATGCCAGTTTGGACATCGGGTAGGAGATAAAGCAAGGTTTGACGGAGAAGGCCTCGAAGGAAGAATCTGCTGGCATTCCCTCTGCAGTATGATGTATAAAGTTCACGGGATGCTCTATGGAGCCTCCTATCCCTGGCTCAGTGATCCAAATATAGCAACCCATCCCTGTCCTGATTTTAAAAACCCAGTGATTTACGAAATCCGCCGATTTAAAGTTGAGTAACGCTATGGAATTCCTTTCTACGGACGTTCTTGTCATCGGAAGTGGACTGGCCGGTCTCCTGGCATGTTTGGAGGCCCAAAAAGCAGGTCTTCAAGTGCTGATCACCGGTAAATTTTCAATTGGTTCTGGAACGAACACCTACCTTTCAAACGGTGCTTTTTCAGTAGCCAACTCCTTTTTTCCCAGAGAAAACCATCTCAAAGAGACCCTTCTTTCCGGAAAAGGGTTAAACCATCCTGTAATGGTGAAGATCCTCATCGAACAGGGCCCCGCTGCCATAGAAGCGTTGAGAGGCTATGGTGTGCCGTTGGTTGAAAACCAGATGGGTTATTTCGTCGGAAGGCAGAGGGGCTCCGCGATGCTACCAGGAGTGCTCCTGACGTATCCCCTGAAGGAACGATTGCAAAATAGCTCTGTCGGGCTTCTTCCTGGACTAACCATTTTCGATCTGATCATCGAAGATGGTGAAGTCAGAGGTGCCTTTGGTTTCTTACATGACGGGAAATCCTGTCTGATTCAATCCAAGGCCATCGTATTAGCCGCAGGCGGGGCAGGAGGGATCTATCAGCGAAGTGATAACCAGCGGACGATTCTCGGAGATGGTTATGGTCTGGCACTTCGAGCAGGGCTTACCCTGTTAGACCTCGAATTTGTTCAGTTCTACCCTTTTGTGATGGCAGAGCCAAGACTTCACACTTTCATTCTCTATCCTCCCTATCCGAAAGAGACAAGGCTACTGAACGAAAAGGGAGAAAATCTCTTAGAGCGATTGAATCTTGGAGATGATTTGAATCGAGCGATTATTACCCAGAGAGATACCCTCTCGTTTACTCTCTTTGACATTTCACGAAAGGGTGACATCTATTTTGATCTAACTCAAGTTCCTGAAGAGAAATGGGATCATTATCCGCTTAATTTTTTAAGACGTTCTAAATTTCCTTTTCGAGACCGTCCATTTCTGGTCTTACCAGCAGTTCATTTCTGCATGGGAGGGGTTGAAGTTGATGGCCATGCGAGGACGGCGATCCATGGACTCTTTTCAGCAGGAGAGGTGGTCTGGGGCGTCCACGGTGCCAATCGTCTTGGAGGAAATGCACTAACAGAGTGTGTGGTTTTTGGCCTTCTGGCGGGTCTCTCTGCCTCCACCTATGCAAGAGACAAGAAACCAGATCTTTTTTCAGACCTCTTTAAAAGAAGGTGGGAGAGAAAAGCTGAGAGATACCTGAGAAAAGGCAGAGGGGGATTTGATCCTCCGGCAACCCTGCTTAAAGACCTAAAACGTCTAGCCTGGAAGTATGGTGGACCGATACGGGAGGAAAGCGCCCTCAAGGAGGGGTTAGAGCATTTAGCAGGAATCGAGAGAAGAGTTGAAAAGATCTATCCTTCTAACCTGAGGAACCTCTTTAAGAAGAGAGAACTGGAAAATGGGATATTGACTTTAAAGGCCATTTTGAAAGGGAGTCTGCTTCGAAAAGAAAGCAGAGGTTCTTTCTTTCGCCAGGATTTTCAAGAGCAGAACGATCAGGAATGGCTGATGAATACCTGCTATCTTTTGGAGGATGGAGAACTTCGGATTACCCATCGTCCCATCCTACATGAGCAACCCTTAATCCCAGAGGGATTCCCTCAACGTTTTTAATCTTCTTGACATCGGCTTTGTTTCTAATATAAATTGTTTGTGATATCCCATTCAAGGAGGTCTTTTATGAAGCGATTGGTTATGTTGGGAATGATCGTTCTGCTTATGTTTGGGGTTTCCACTGCATGGGCGCAAAAGTCGGTTCGTCTTTCCATCGCTACGGGGGGAACCGGAGGCGTTTACTATCCGTTGGGGGGTGGGATGGCAAGCGTTATTTCTAAATACATTCCTTATGCAGAAGCAACAGCTGAGGTGACGACGGCTTCTGTGGACAACTGCCGTCTTGTGGGCGCAGGGAAGGCTGATCTTGCTCTTATCATGGCAGATTCTGGATGGGATGCATATCAGGGGAGAGGAGTGTTCAAGGAAAAGATTCCTCTTCGAACTCTCTTTGCCTTCTATCCGAATAATATGCACATTGTGACCGTTGAAGGTCGAGGCATTGAAAAGGTGACCGACCTAAAAGGAAAGAGAGTGTCCACCGGTGCTCCTGGAAGTGGAACAGAAGTGATGGCTTTGAGAGTTCTCGAAGCCTTTGGAATTGACCCGGATAAGGATATTAAAAGAGATAAATTAGGTGCCTCTGAATCGGCGGGAGCTTTAAAAGATCGTAAGATTGATGCCTATTTCTGGGTGGGAGGGGTTCCAACAGCCTCTGTCACCGATGTCGCAGCAACTCCTGGAATCAAGATCAAGCTGATCGGGCATGATGATGCGCTTCCCAAGATGAGGGAGAAATACGGTCCTCTCTATGTGAAAGGCGTGATTCCTGCTAAAGCTTATCCTGGATTGGATGCCGATGTTCCAATTACCGTGGTGTGGAATATTGTGATCTGCCACGAAAAGATGAAAGGCGACGTTGCCTATGATATTGTAAAAACGCTCTTTGACCATAAACCTGAGCTTGTCGCAGTCCATAAAGAAGCAAGTTGGTTGTCCCTTGAGCCTCAAGCGACAGGCGGTTCTCCAATCCCGTTCCATCCGGGTGCCATCCGATTTTATACAGAGAAAGGACTGAAACTTAAATAATTGAAACGAACTTACTGGCCCCTCCTCATGGTCGTTGCATTTCTCATGGCGTTGGGAGGGGTATTCTTTTTTAAAAAGGTTACCCTCCTTCAGTTAGAGAACCTTGATCGGGGAAAGGTCCTTCACATCCGTGTGGACTCTTCGGAACCTTTCTCCATGTTTTACATCCATTCCATCTACCTTGAACCTGTTTTTGAAGAATTCCGGATTCAAAATGGAGCCATTCTCCTCGAAGGAGTCAGGACAAAGAGCGCACCCATTATGGAGTATTATGGGTTCGAAGATTTCCGGGAATTTCATCCGATTCAATTGAAATTGGGCGCGATCTATTTGAGATGGGGAACCGGTGAGGGGCAAGGATTGATCATTAGAGATAAAAAGATCTACATGAGTGAAATTGGACAGAGGGGGGATCGGATTCGGTTGAGAGCTCAATCTCTGCCTCTCGGATCCTACCTCTTTCTCCATCTCTCCCCCTCTTATCAGAAAAGAAAGGAGGGAGGGTTGTCCATCTTTCAATCCACGATATCTTTCCTTCTCAATCCACGGACATCGAAATTCTCAAGATTTCCCTGGGAGTTAAAGTGCGTTGTGTAGGAACCTTCCAAAAGCTCCAAATCAGATTTCATGAAACGATCTTTTAGGTAACCTTCAGAGATTTCAACTTCATCCAACAGGAGGGTATTTTAAATGTGCACTCCCTTTGCCTGATTAGGTAAGGTTAGCCAGATCGAGCCAAGGCTACCCGAATCGCCTCCTGCAAGGGGACCTTTAAACTTGGGATAACACCAGGTCCTTTCTTTTTTCTATTGACATTAAGAGAACATTTTTTTAAGGTAAAGCCATTTTGATAGAACGGGGTGCACGATGGAGGAGATCAAAGAAAAACGAGTTGAAGAAGCTGTGATCACAGAAGAGGCCCTCCGAGAGGCTGAGAAGTATATAGAGGAGGAAGAGGGCCCTTCCCGAAGGCTTTCAGGAAAAATGGATATCTTTATCACGGGGATAGCCGTATTGATGTCCCTCATTCACCTCTATGCAGCCATTGGTGTCATTATGACCCAGGTCTTGAGAGGCATCCATGTCATGTTTGTTCTCTTCCTTTCCTTTTTGGTTTTCCCTTCCTTCAAACGGTTTAAAAACCGGATCATCTGGTATGATTACATCCTTGCCCTCCTTGGCGTTTTGGTCATTGTCTATATGTTTCTCGATTTTGATGACTTTATCTACCGATCCGTTGTTCCAAATTCCTGGGATATTTTCTTCGGAGTCATCCTCATCTTTCTGGTCTTGGAGGCGACCCGGCGGACCACGGGTTGGATCATGCCTGCTGTGGTCATTGTTTTTATTATCTATGCCTTTGTTGGACCGGTTCTCCCCAAACCCTGGACTCACCGAGGGTATGACCTCGGCCGTTTGGTGGGCCATATGTATATGACCCTTGAGGGAATCTTCGGTGTTCCCATCGATGTTTCCTCCACCTTCATTATCCTATTTACCATTTATGGCGCTTTTCTCGAAGTCTCTGGGGCAGGGAAGTTCTTCATTGATTTCTCTTTTGCGGCAATGGGCGGAAAACCCACCGGCGCAGGGCGGACTGTGACGCTGGCTTCTTTCCTCCTTGGAGGCCCCTCCGGCAGCGGTGTGGCGACCACGGTCACCTTAGGATCGGTTGCCTATCCCATGTTAGCCAAAGCAGGCTACAGCAGAGATGCTGCTGGTGGACTGCTTTCCGCCGGCGGTATTGGAGCCATTCTTTCACCTCCGGTGCTCGGTGCAGCTGCTTTCCTTATTGCTGAATTTTTGAAAATCTCCTATCTCGATGTGATCATCATGGCCTGCATTCCCACCTGCCTCTACTACTGGTCTATCTTCCTGATGGTGGAGATTGATGCGAAGAAGTTCGGGGTGAAAGATGTTGCCCTCGATAAGACCTACAGTCTCTGGCAGCTCACCTACCTTTATGGATTTCACTTTATTTCTCTGATTGCTATTGTGGGGATTATGATTCTTGGCTATACCCCAATTATGGCGGTCTTCTGGGCAACCGTCGTGGCTTTCGCCGTCAGTTTCATCCGTAAGGATACAGCGCTAACTCCCGGCAAACTGGTTAAGGCATTGAGAGGAGGTTCCATCGGTGTTCTAAGCGTTGCTTCCACCTGTGCCGCAGCAGGAATTATTGTCGGTGTGGTGACCCTGACGGGGCTGGGATTAAAATTTAGTTCCATCATCATTGCCTATGCCGGTGGAAGTCTCTTGCTAACTGCCGTTTATACTGCCCTCATTGTCTGGGTGATTGGCCTGGCGGTTCCCGTGACCGCCTCTTACATCATTTCTGCGGTGATTGCTGCTCCAGCCTTGATTCAACTTGGGGTTCCGGACTTCGCCGCTCATATGTTCGTCTTTTATTATGCGATTCTCTCAGAAGTTTCTCCGCCCACAGCTCTCTCCTGTTTTGCGGCTGCTGCCCTTACCAAAGGAAACCCTTATAAGACGACGATGTATGCCTGGAAATATACCCTCCCGGCTTTTATTGTGCCCTTCATGTTTACCCTCGATCCCAGAGGGGTGGGGATTTTGCTCAAGGGACCTGCGGGAGATGTGATCTGGACCACCATCACGGCATTTTTGGGGATTGCTGCTCTTGCCGGTGGAGTCGAGAATTGGTGGTTTAAACAAACTACCCTTTATGAGCGAGTGATGCTTATCATTGCTGGCCTGTTGCTGGTCTATTCGATTCCCCGTTATGATGCCATCGGTTTGGGCTTGATGGTGGTTGTCTTCCTCTTACAGAAATTCAGAAAGAGATGAGTGGCACCCTAAAAATCCTTCTCCTTTTTCTTTTCTTGCCCCAACTAGGCTGTAGCCACTTCCTCTACCTCTCGAGATTGGGTTGGCACCAGTCCTTTGTCACGTTTCGGAGTGTTCCGGTTCAGGAAGTCCTGGAGGATGGGTTCCTTGAGGAGGAGTCCAGAAAAAAGATCGAACTGGTCCAGGCGGTCAAACGTTTTGGCGAGGAGCGATTGGGATTAAAAAGGACAGAAAATTATACGAAGTATTTTGATACAGACCGACCGGTGCTCTATCTGCTGACCGCCTCTGAAAAAGATCGCCTACGTCTCTATCAGTGGGATTTTCCTATCATCGGAAGAGTGACTTACAAAAGTATTTTTACTCTAAAGGAGGCGGAAAAGGAGAAGGCAGATCTCGAGCGAAAAGGGTTAGACACCTATCTTCAGCAGGCTGCCGCCTATAGCACCCTCGGTTGGCTAAAAGATCCCATTTTCTCATCCATGCTTGTATGGGACGAACCCACTCTTGTCAATGTCATCCTCCATGAAATGGTCCATGCCACGATCTATTTTAAGGGAGAGACAGCATTGAATGAACAACTGGCAACCTTTATTGGGAATCAAGGAGCCCTTCTTTTTTTGACGGAAAAATACGGTTCTGCTTCGAAAGAGGTCGCCCTTGCAACCGCTTATCAAGAGGATGAATTTCTCTTTGCGCGGTGGATTGAGGAGGCTTACAAAACCTTGTCGGATTTTTATGATCGCCCGATTTCGCGAGAAGAAAAATTGAGAAGACGACAAGAGGTTTTTAAATCCATTCAGGAGCGGTTCATAGAGATGCAAGGCAATTTTAAAACAAGTTGCTATAAAGGGTTTGAGCGAATAAAACTTAACAATGCGGTTTTATTGGCTCACCGGACATACCTGGGCCGAATGGATCGCTTTGAAGATTTCTATCTAAAGCTGGGGAAGGATTTGAGAAAAGTCGTGGAATTCTTCAAAGAACTTAAGTCGTCAAAAGATAAAAACGTGCTTACTGCTTTTAAGGAATAATTTCGCCATCTAAACATACGATTACCTTTCCCTCTTTCCTTCGATAAATTCTTCAACCATCCGTTTGGCTTCATTATCAGGAAACTGAACCAGAGGATGCTTCATTGCATAAGCCGAGATGGAAAGCAGAGGCCCTCCGATTCCACGGTTGCGAGCGATCTTACAACATCGAATGGCATCAATGGTGATGCCACCACTGTTGGGAGAATCTTCCACGGACAGTCTTAATTCGAGGTTCAGTGGAACCTCTCCGAATCCTCTTCCCTCCATTCGGAGAAAACAGACTTTGTTGTCGTTCTGCCACGGGACATAATCCGATGGGCCGATATGAATATTTTCTGGCTCCAGGGGAACACCTAACTGGGACTGGATGGCTTCGGTCTTGGAGATTCGTTTATTCTTCAAGCGATTCCGATTGAGCATATTGAGAAAGTCCGTATTCCCACCCGTGTTAATCTGGTAGGTTCGATCCAGTTTAACCCCCCGGTCCTCGAAGAGTTTTGCCAGGGCACGATGGATGATGGTTGCTCCCATCTGAGATTTCACGTCGTCTCCAATAGCGGGGATACCCTTGTCTTCAAACCGTTTCGACCATATTGGATCCGAAACGATAAAGCTGGGCATACAGTTGATGAAACTCACCCCGGTATTGAGACAGGCTTCCGCATAGAATTGGGTGGCTTGGTCCGAGCCTACCGGAAGATAGTTTAGAAGAATTTCTACTCCAGATTCTTTGAGGACTTTCTCCACATTACAGGGTTTCTCGTCAGCGATGACAAAGGAGCGTTCTTCGGGATAGTCTTTCATATGATCAGAAATCCCATCGAGCACTTCCCCCATCGAAACCACCACCCCTGAATCGTTAAATTGGGTGAAGATGGTCTTCGTGCAATTGGGCTTGGCAAAGATGGCTTCGCGGAGAGGTTTTCCTACTTTCCGACGATCAATATCAAATGCTGCCCCTACCTCGATATCCCAGGGCCGATACCCTCCAAGATCGAGATGCATCAAACCCAAGGGCTCGAATTTCGGATTCTTTCGACTAAGATCCCGATAGAATTCAATCCCCTGGATGAGAGCACTGGCACAATTTCCAACCCCTACGATGGCGATGCGGATCGAATTCTTTTTCATACCCTTAACCTTTCCTCACGCGTCCTCTTTTACAACTTCAATTAACTATCTCATTTCCATTCGATTGTCAAGAAATTTGCTGTTTGAGAAGGGTCTTTCTTCCAACAATTTGCTTGACTTATGAGTCCTAATTTGTTACCTTCCAAACCGATTGATCGATCCGACGGAGCATGGGACTGATGCGACAGAGAGCTAAATCATCGTTTCTGCGGCAACCTGTTGAACCCCTCGATTTGACAAAAATCCAAACGGTTTACGACCTCCTCCAATCCTTTCAACACACCTCCTTTCAGAGCAGGAATCTCTACAAATGCTTTGAGGTGTTTCAAAAGATGGTCAGCGATCCCACCTGCGTCATCTTTCTGGGATTGTCAGGGGCAATGGTTCCCGGTGGGATGAGGCGAGTGATTCGGGATATGATGGAATTTAAAATGGTGGATGTCCTTGTCTCCACAGGAGCCAATATCTTTCATGATCTCTTCGAAAGCTTCGGCTATCGGCATTATATTGGAGCGGTAGAAGGAGATGATGATGCCCTGAGAAAACACCGCATCGTCCGGGTCTATGATGCCCTGATGGATGATCATGAAATCAATCGGGTCATCGAACTCCTTTCTGAGGTTCCTGAAGGATTAGGCGAGAGGGTGGTCTCTTCAAGGCAATACCTCGAGGCTCTTGGAAAAAGGCTCGACGATGAGGGGTCCATTTTAAAGACCGCCTCTCGTTTGGGGGTTCCCGTCTTTGTCCCTGCCCTTTGCGACAGTTCGATTGGCATCGGGCTGACCTTTCTTCATGCTCGGAAGAAAATCCCCGCTGATGGATTGATCATCGATCAGATTCGGGATAACTTCGAAATTGCCCAACTCAAACGCATGGCTAAAACAACCGGTGCGATTTACATTGGAGGAGGGGTTCCCAAAAATTATATCCAACAATTGGGTCCTGTGAGTGAACTTCTTTTTCAGAAAGAGAGCGGCCACCGATTTGCTTTCCAGATAACTACGGATGATCCCAAATGGGGTGGACTTTCGGGTTGTACCTTTGAGGAGGCAAAATCTTGGGGAAAGATTGAGAAAGAATCGGCTTATGCTGCAGTCTATATGGATGCCACCATTGCCCTTCCTCTGGTGGTTGGAGCCCTTCTTCAGGGAGGAGATACCTGCCAAAAGAGAAAGAGACGTCAATGCATCTGGGAAGGAGACCGTCTCAAAGCCATCCGATTCATCTAAACTTTTTTAAATCTCCAATTTCCTTTTTAAAAACTCCTTATTCCTCTTAGGGTTAGAAAATTAAAGAGAAAGAAAATCGGAATCTCACAATCCATGCGATTTTGGCCTCTTATCCCTTTGGACCCTTGCTACAAAAAAGGGGGTTGAAAATGGGGGGGGAGTGGTTATATTATATTTGTAACTTCTGAAAAAATAAGGAGTTTGATGACGATGAAAGATTCAAATTCAAAGATCCCGGATCAAAAGGAACTTGAAAAAGAACTGAATGAATACCTGGGGAAGAAGTATGGGGATCGTATTCGGTTGGTTGTTCCAATGCTTTTTCCAAAACCCCAGGCGGAAGAGGGGTCAAAGGATGAGAAGGAAAGCGGTGAGAAGAAGAGGAAGATCCAGTTTGATTTGAAGCCGGAAGAATTAGAGGCTTTTCTCAACGATTATATCATCCGACAGGATGAAGCAAAGGAAATCTTGGCCACTAAGATTTGTACCCACTTTAACCGGATTAAGTTTACCGAAATGAGACAGGGAAAGACTCGTTATGAGGGTGTCGGACATATCAAAAACAATATCCTCATGGTTGGGCCTACCGGAGTGGGCAAGACTTATTTAATCAAATTGATCGCCAAAAAAATTGGGGTTCCTTTCGTGAAGGGAGATGCGACCAAATTCAGCGAGACCGGTTATGTCGGAGGGGATGTTGAGGATTTAGTCCGCGATCTAGTCTACGAGGCGAATGGCGATATTGAGATGGCTCAATATGGCATCATCTATATCGATGAGATTGATAAGATCGCATCCTCGAATCATACCATCGGACCTGATGTGTCACGAACAGGGGTTCAGCGGGCCTTGCTCAAGCCGATGGAAGAGACTGAGGTAGATTTAAAAGTTCCCCATGACCCTATCTCTCAGTTAGAAGCCATTGAACAATATCGAAGAACCGGAAAGAAGGAGAAGCGAACGATCAATACCAAACATATCCTTTTCATTATGAGTGGCGCCTTCAATGGCCTTGAGGAAATCATCAAGAGGAGACTGAATCGAGAGGGGATTGGGTTCGGGGCAGAGATTCGTTCGAAAGATGAAAGGGCAGAATATCTTAAACAAGTGAAGGCCGAAGATCTCATCGCTTTTGGGTTTGAATCAGAGTTCATCGGTCGTCTTCCCGTGACTGCCATCTTTGAGAAATTGGAGGTCGAAGATCTTTATGGCATTCTTAAAAACCCCAACAATCCCATCATCTTAGGGAAGAAGAAGGATTTTAAATCCTATGGAATCGACATCCAGTTTGAAGATGAAGCCCTATATGAATTGGCGGTAAAGGCCTATGAGGAGAAGACCGGAGCTCGGGGATTAGTGAGTGCTGTGGAGAAGGTGTTGCTCAAATTTGAGAAGCGGCTTCCTTCAACAGGCATTCGTCAATTTGTGGTGACCCGGGAGGTGGTCAGAAATCCTGAACAAGAACTCCAGAACTTGCTTCAGGATCCTCTCCACCCAGAGAGAGTGGCTCGGTTTGAGAGGCTTCTCGAACGGGAAAGAAATGAACTCAAAGCGTCCATCTTGAGAAGGGAGGGTGAATTCCGGAAACGGTACGGGACGGCCTTTCCCGAAAGTCGGATCGATCTCATTGCCCGCCGGATGGTGGATAAAGGATTTGATGTGAACACGGTCTTTGAAGAGGTGGTAGAGGTCGAGCGACAGGTCGAAGAGTTTGAAAGAAATTTTCAGGTAAGAAATGGGATTCAGCTTCAATTTGAGACAGAAGCCCTTGATCGGATCATTGAGATGGCTCTCGAAGAGAACACCCGGGGGCAATTAATTTGCTCCCGGCTGTTGAAAGATTATGAACATGGAATGAAGTTAATCCGAGATCGAATCGGCCATAAAGAGTTTGTGATTACCCGAGAAGCCATTGATGATCCAGAGGGTTATCTGAATCGGGTGATTCAAGAGGCCTATAGTCGACGATTTGATTTCGAATCAGAGGGGAAGCGATGATGTCAAACAAAGATTATTATGAAATTTTAGGTGTTCCTAAAAACGCCAGTGATGAGGAGATCAAACGGGCCTACCGAAAATTAGCGATGAAGTACCATCCTGACCGGAATCCTAATAAGAAGGAGGCTGAGGAACGCTTCAAGGAGATCAACGAAGCCTACGCTGTATTAAGCGATTCGGAAAAAAGAAAACAGTATGACACCTTCGGGGCGGATGGCTTCCGTCAGCGCTTTACCCAAGAAGACATTTTTCGGGGGTTTGATTTTGATGAGATTCTCTCAGGTCTTTTTGGTGGGAGAGGTCGAAGGGAATTTAAATTCGGTGGAGGACGGGGCAGTTTTGATTTCGGAGATCTTTTTGGAGGCTCCTATGGTTATCAAGATCTGGGTCGAATGCCCCAAAAGGGCGAGGATATCGTCTACGAACTTTCGCTCTCTCTCGAAGAAGTGGCTCAAGGAGGGGAGAAGAGGATCTCTTATCGGAAAAATGGGAAGGTGGAGGAAGTTTCTGTAAAAATCCCGAAAGGAATCCAGGAGGGGAAAAAGCTGAGACTTGCCGGCAAAGGGATGGAGGGAAAAAGGGGGGGCCCTCCGGGAGATCTTTACCTTCACATTTCGATCCGGGAACATCCCATCTTCAGTCGGGAAGGGGATGACCTGATCGTTGAAAAGGAGATTAGTTTTTCAGAAGCTGTCCTTGGCACTTCGATCGAGGTGCCCACCCTCGAAGGAACCAAGAAAATCAAGGTTCCTCCAGGAACCCAAAGCCATACAAAATTGCGATTAAAAGGGCTTGGACTCCCTCATTTCCAGGGCGATAGCCGGGGGGATGAGTATGTCAAAGTGATCGTCCGAATTCCCAAAAGAATATCAGAAAGAGCAAAACATCTCATCCAAGAACTTGCCAAAGAGAGTATTTAAACTTTACCCACATTGACTTTTCCAGCGTTCTGTTATAAAAAACCCCCATAACATCTGTTCACCCAACCAGGAGGAATGTGAAGATGGAAGAGAGGACCTATCGAGAGGTGCCAGTAGAAAAACTACGTTGGCGGTGCGATCCAGATTCCCTTCCCTTTGAAACTACTGAATCGGTCCAGCCGTGTGAGGAGATCATCGGTCAGGACAGGGCGCTGGAGGCCATCCGCGTGGGGCTCGGGATCCACAGCATTGGTTATAACATCTTCGTCACCGGTCTGGCTGGCACGGGTCGATTTACTACCATCAAATCCGTTCTCAAAGGGCTGGATATCGCCGGCAAAATTCCCAATGATATCTGCTATGTCAACAATTTCAAAAATCCGGATATGCCCCATATGCTCAGCCTTCCTGCAGGACAGGGGATTCGTTTCAAGAAGGAGATGGAAACCCTGATTGAGTCCCTGAAGAAAAAGATTCCCCTCATCTTTGAAAACGAGACCTATCTCAACAAGAAGAAGGAACTCATTGAAGGATTTCGAAACAGGCAGGCGGAGATGTTTCGGGAGTTTGAAAAGAAAGTGAATAAAGAAGGGTTTGCACTTGTTCAGATCCAGATGGGGCCTTACTCTCGTCCTGGCATTTTCCCTGTAGTTGAGGGAAATCCAGTCAATATTGAGCAGTTGGAAACTATGGCAGAAGAAGACAAATTTTCTAAAGAGGAGCTTCAACGCATTAAGGAGAAGCAGATTGAATTGATCAATAACCTCGAAGAGATTTTCAAAGAGACCCGAAAGTCGGAAAAGGAGATTAAAGACGAACTATCGGCTCTGGATATGGAAGTCATTTCTCCTGTGGTCAAAGACTCCATTGCCGATATTAAAGAGAGATTTAATGACGAAAAGATTCATTTATATCTTGATGAAGTCCAGGAGGACATCCTCAACAATCTGCCCCGATTTCGAGAAAGAGAGGAGTCTCCAACTCCTGTCCTTCCTGGATTGGTTCTCCCACCTACGGTAGATACCTTCACCGAATACCAGGTGAATGTGGTGGTGGATAATTCTGAGACTAAAGGATCCCCCATCATTGTTGAAATGACCCCGAATTATCGGAACCTCTTCGGCACCATCGAAAGGGTGGTCGAACGTTCTGGGGTCTGGAGAACGGATTTTACCCACATCAAGGCAGGATCCTTTTTAAGAGCCAACGGAGGCTATCTCATCTTCAATGCACTGGATGCCCTGGTCGAACCCGGGGTCTGGCCTGCCCTGAAGCGAACCTTAAAAAATCAGGTCATGGAAGTTCAGACCTATGATCCCTTCTATTTCTTCGCCACCACGGCCCTCAAACCGGAACCCATCGAGTGTAACACAAAGGTTATCATGATCGGAGATAATTATCTTTATCACCTTTTGTTTAACCTGGATGATGACTTTAAAAAGATCTTCAAGGTTAAAGCGGACTTCGATTCGGTTATGGACAAAGATGATAGGAGGGTACACCAATATGCAAGCTTCATCCGAAAGATCTGCGATGAGGAGAAATTGTTGCCATTTGATCGGACAGGAATAGCCGCTGTGGTGGAGTACGGAGTGGAGATCGCAGGCAGGCAGAAGAAACTCTCTGCTCGTTTTCACTTGATTGCTGATATTCTGAGGGAAGCCAACTATTGGGCTCTCAAAGACGGGAGTGATGTCGTCAAAGGGAAACATGTGGATCTTGCCGTAGAGAAGAAGATCCGCCGAGTCAATCTCATTGAAGAAAAGCTACAGGAGTTGATCGAAGAGGGGACCATCATGATCGACTCAGATGGAAAGGTTGTGGGCCAGGTTAATGGTCTCTCCGTCTATGATCTGGGAGATTATGCCTTTGGAAAACCCTCACGAATTACGGTTAAAACCTCTCTGGGCAAGGCAGGGATTATCAATATCGAAAGAGAAGCGGAGATGAGTGGTCCAATCCATAATAAAGGAGTCTATATCCTGGCAGGATACCTCCGGGATCGGTTTGCCCAGGACAAACCCATTACCATGAGCGCCAGCATCTGTTTTGAGCAGTCCTATAGCGGTGTGGAAGGAGATAGTGCTTCTTCTACCGAACTCTATGGCCTTCTTTCCAGTCTTTCAGGGTTGCCTCTCCGGCAGGACATTGCTGTCACGGGCTCTGTCAACCAGAAGGGTGAGATCCAGCCCATCGGTGGAGTAAATGAAAAGATCGAAGGGTTCTTCGATGTGTGCAAAGCGAAAGGCTTAACAGGGAAACAGGGAGTCATGATCCCTCACCTGAATGTTGATGATCTCATGCTTAGAAAAGATGTGGTGGAAGCGGTGAGGGAAGGGAAGTTCCATATCTATCCCGTGAAGACAATTGATGAAGGGATTGAGATTTTAACAGGCGTGGAGGCAGGAGAACGGATGGCGGATGGAAAATTTAAGGAGGGTACGGTCAATGCCCTGGTGGACCGCAAACTACATGAGTTGGGGAAAAAGATCAAAGAGTATGAAAGCGGTGGCGAGGAAGCCGGAGAAAAAAAGAAGAAGAAAGGTAAACCTTCCTGTGAAGGATAGAATTTTACTAGATCAATCATGTGAAATCGGCGACGAAGTGATTCTCGAAGGGCCTCCTCTGGAGGCCCTTCGAGTTCAGGGACCCCGTCTTGGGAGCATCCTTACGCTGACCGACTCTCAAAAGAGAGAGTTCCGGGGGAAGGTACTTCGACTTTCTGATCGCGAAGCCACAGTCCACCTCTTTGAGACATTTCCTACTTCGACGGAGTCCCCTCTGGAGATCTTTCTGCTTCAGGCCCTCCCGGCGAAAGAACGGATGGAGTGGATCATCCAGAAAGCGACCGAATTAGGGGTATCTGCGATCCTTCCTTTTAAATCAGAGAAATCCATCTCTTTAGAAGAGAGAGATTCAAAACAGAAAAAATCACATCGATGGCAAGCAATTGCGGTAAAAGCCGTTCATCAATCGAGACGGGCAAAGGTGCCCAAGATCGAGAGATATCGATCTTTCGCAGAGGCACTAGCGTATTGCCAAGAAGATGGGCTCAAGATCCTCCTCTATGAAAAAGGAGGAGAGAATCTAAAAGAAGTCTTAAAAAGGTTCTCCCCATTATTTTCCCCCTTTGGCAAAATCTACCTGATGGTCGGACCCGAAGGAGGATTTACGAAAGGGGAGGTCGAAGAGGCGAAGAGAAATGGATTCATCGCTGTGAAATTAGGTCAGCGTCTCTTGCGAACCGAAACGGCCGCCATCTCTCTGGTCGGTATTCTACAATATGAACTGGGAGATCTGGGATAAATCACTTTAGGGAGACCAGTCAAACGGGGTCACTTTTCATCCAAACAGGGATGGTCCACCATGAAAATCCTTCTCATTCAACCTCCTATAGAGGATTTCTATCGGACATCCATTCGGACCCAGCCAATCGGTCTGGCTTATCTTGCTTCGTCCCTTCAATCCCGTGGTGATGAAGTTGAAATCCTCGATTGCCAGACGGATCGGAAAAAATCCATATCGACTCCTTCTGCACTTTCGTACCTTAAAGATTTCTACCCTTTTGATGATCGGAGTCCTTTCAAGCTTTATACAGGTTTTTATCATTTTGGATTGGATTGGGAGGAAATCCAAAGGAAAATATTGGAATCCAATGCCGACGTCTTTGGAATCTCATCTTCCTTCACCCCTTATCATGGAGAGGCCCTTAAGGTCGCCCAACTCATCAAAGAATGGGATTCCAACAAAGTGGTGGTGATGGGAGGTTCCCATGTGAGTTGTGATCCAGATGGGGTTTTAAAGAATCCCTTTGTGGATTATATCATTTCGGGAGAAGGGGAGTATCGCCTATCCTTTTTTGTAGATTGTCTCAGGAGGGGCAAACGGGATGAGGTGGGTGTGATTGATGGAATCGGATTCAAACGAAACGGAGAAATTCACATCAACCCTCTCCGTGGATTTATTCCTGACCTCGACTCCCTCCCACCTCCCGCCAGAGACCTCCTCGACCTGGGTCGATATCGGATCAATCGAAAGAAATCCACCATGATCATCACGAGCCGGGGCTGCCCCCATCGATGTGCCTATTGTTCAGCCCCTCTTGTCATGGGATCTTCTTTCAGGGCGCGAAGCCCTGAACATATCCTTCAAGAGATGATGGACTGCCATCAAACATTTGGGATCGAGGTCTTTGATATTGAGGATGATAACTTCACCTTTGACCTGAAACGGGCAAAGAGATTGATGGCTTTGATCATTGAGGCATTCGGGCAGGGCAGGCTTGAACTCTTTGCGATGAATGGTCTCTCTTTTGCTTCTCTGGATGGGGAACTCATTCAATTGATGAAAAAGGCTGGCTTTCATACACTCAATCTCTCTTTCGTGAGCTCAGACCCTTCGATGAAGAAGAGGATAAAAAGACCTCAACCGATCACCGATTTTGATCATGTCCTGAAAGCAACAGAAGAGGTCGGACTCAATGTGGTGGCGTATGCTATCCTGGGGATACCTAGCCAGACCGTTGAGGAAATGACGGATACCCTAATCTATTTGATGGGAAAGAGGGTTCTCATCGGACCGAGCATCTATTACCCAACTCCAGGGACTTCTCTTTTTGTGATGTGCCAGAAGGGTGGAATGTTGCCCCCTCATTCGACCCAATGGCGGTCTAGTGCACTGCCAATCGAAACCGGGGCATTTAAACGTCTGGATCTCATCACCCTCCTGCGTCTCGTGAGAGTTATCAATTTTATCAAAGGTAAGATGGACCAGGGAGAGATTGAGGAAGGCCTTTCTTTCAATCAATTGTGCGAGACCCTGAAGGGACGACCGGAAAAAACTCTATGGGGGGATCTCCTTCAGAAAATACTTGGAGAGAGGACATTCTATGGGCTAAGAAGAATTGGTGACCAACATGTCTCCTATTTTATTGAGGGGACTTCAAAAAAGGTGTTCGATTCTTTTCTGGAAAAAGGAAAGTTTACACCAATCATGGGAAGCCGTTGTTCTTTATAAAGACAAGGGTTTGCTTGTGCTCTGCCCCTTTTAGTATTCGTGGACGACCGAGAATAATTTCATCACTTTGATCACGGTGCCCCATCGACCCCACAGGCCTTTCATAACAAGTTTTCCGTTGAGAAGTTTTTTCATCATCTTCCAACCAAAAGCATCCAAAAGGATCGGCAGGCCAAATCTAAATTTGATCTGGCAGAGGTCGAGTAGGATGGCTGAATTGGTCACGATGTGAAGATCAGGAGACGGGATGAAGTTGAGAGTGATCACGATGGTTCCTCTTCTGAATTCCAATACCACCCTGGTTTGAATGTCGAGGACCTCAAGAAGGATTCTTTCATCTAAGGTCTTCACTACCTCTCTTTTCCTTGGGTCTTGCTCAAGGGTCTGCCTGATCAGATCCATTAGCATAGTGGCGAGGCCGAGGTCACCTGCGTCGTGGATGACAGGAATCTTTTTCGTCTCCTCCCTCATCGATATCTCTGCCCCAGAGATCAGTAGTGTCCCTCAATTCGCATCGAGAATTTTCAATCCACAGGTAGCAGGGTTTTTCAGAAATCCCTTTCAAGAGGATTCCATCCCAACCCGCTTTCTTCAGCTCGGCTCCAAAATTTCCGCCACAGGCCGATTCTCCCCATATCTTTGTTAACGGAATTTTTCCGCAAGCCACAAATCTGGACGTCCCTGGCAGTGTTGGCCTGTGAGAGGTCCGTTTGTGATCATAAGTGGATTTCCAGGGGAAAGGGGATCGGCATGAAGGGGAACCCCAAAACTATTCTATTTGTCAATTCGAATCGTCTATCAATGGACCCATTTTATATTTTGTAAGTTCAAGTATTTTGTTATATGATTTTTACACTGAAAGGAGACACCGGGATATGAAAGGAATGGTCCTTAAAGAGATCTCAACCATTGAAGAACAACCTTTGGAACTCAAGGATCTGCCGGATCCAACTCCAGGGCCCGGAGAAATTTTGGTAAAAGTCTCGGTCTGTGGTATCTGTCACACCGAACTGGACGAAATTGAAGGAAGGCTACTGCCAAATCTTCCGATTGTCTTGGGCCATCAGGTGGTTGGGAGGATCGTAGGTTTGGGACAAGGAGCAAAACGGTTCAAACTGGGAGATCGGGTTGGAATTGCCTGGATTCATTCAGCCTGTGGGACATGCGATTTCTGTAAAGAAGGCCATGAAAATCTTTGCCCGGCTTTTAAGGGGACAGGATGTGACGCCCCTGGAGGTTATGCTCCCTACACCGTGGTTGGAGAGCGCTTTGCCTATTTAATTCCCGATAGGTTTTCTGATTCTCAAGCTGCACCTCTTCTCTGTGCAGGAGCCATCGGGTACCGGGATTTGATGCTCTCGGGTATTAAAAGGGGGCAAACCCTTGGGCTGTATGGATTCGGTGCCTCTGCTCACCTTGTTATCCAGATGGCAATTTATCGGGGATGTGAGGTGTTTGTCTTTACAAGAAGTGAAGCCCATCGGGCCCTCGCAATAAAGCTGGGAGCAGCCTGGGCAGGGAGGCCGGAAGACCCACCTCCCAGGAAACTCCACTGTGCCATTGATTTCACTCCCGTAGGAGAGACCGTTCCGAAGGCCCTAAACGTTTTAGAGAAAGGAGGAAAATTGATCCTTGCAGTGATTCGGAAAAGAAACCCGATTCCTCCTCTTGATTATTCACAACATCTCTGGGACGAAAAAGAGATTAAAAGCGTTGCAAATCTGACCCGGAAAGATGCCGAAGATTTTCTTTTACTGGCTGCTCAAATTCCCATTATTCCAGAAGTTCAAGAATTTGATTTGCCAGAGGCAAACCACGCCCTCCTTCTTCTGAAACAGGGAAAGATTCAAGGGTCGGGGGTATTAAAAATCTCCGATTCAAATTAAAGGAGAGAACACATGGTGACCTCAATTTATCTCATACGGCATGGGCAAACAGCCTGGAATAAGGAAGAAATCTTTCGAGGAAGGACCGATGTTCCTCTTGACGAGACAGGGCTTAAACAAGCGGAGTTAGCAAGTGATTATTTTAGAGATATCCAGATTCATAGAATCTACTCCAGCCCTCTTTCGCGGGCATGGCAGACAGCGGCGCTGATTGCCAGGGTTCATCAATTGAAAGTTCAACCCCTTGAAGGAATCATCGATATGAGCTTTGGAACATGGGAAGGGCATGCCCATCAGGAGATACAGATGGCCGATCCAGAAACCTACCGGTTATGGAAAGAGAAGCCCCTTCTTGCCAGGCTTCCTGGAGGCGAGACGCTGGATGATGTTCGGTCAAGGGCCATGGTCTCGCTCGAGGAAGTCATTCAAAAACATCCGGGAGAGACGATCATTCTTGTTTCCCATCGTGTGGTCAACAAAGTACTTCTTTGCGGAATCTTAGGTCTTGACAACTCCCATTTCTGGCAGATTGTCCAGGATACGACGGCCATCAACCTGATTCAGTTCAAGGGAGGAAAATATATTCTTGCTTTGATGAATGACACCTGCCACTTAAAAACGCTAAAAGAGGAAAGAAGTGGGGTAGATTTTTAGCGATTAAGATAATTCGGTTTTTAAGAATTCTTCAATTCTTGCCTTCATCTCATCTCTCACTTTTCGAAACACGGCCAATCGTTCTTCCAACGTTCCAATCGCGGCGGCTGGGTCTTCAAAGGACCAGGCAATTCGCTTGCCTGAGCCAGGAAAGTTAGGGCAGGTGGCTGCCGCATGGTCGCAGAGTGTGATGAGATAATCAAATTGCTGGTCAAGGAATTGATCTGTTGACTTGGAGACCTGTCCGGAGATATCAACTCCGACTTCCTCCATGGCACGGATTGCCAGGGGATGGACATAGGAGGGAAAGATGCCTGCGCTCTGGATCTGCCAATCCTTTGGCCCGAGGAACTTCATCCATCCCTCTGCCATCTGGCTTCGTGCGGAGTTACCTGTGCAGAGAAAAAGGATTTTCTTGCCCTCTGGTTCCATTTCGCGTTTCCCTCAAAACGATCACTTGTTCTCTGGTGAACGATTTCTGGACTTTTTCATTGATGATATCTTATTTCCTCCGCTTCACAGACCCTTTGGGAGGGTAACAGGCTTCGATGATGCTTTTCATCCCGCCTCTCACATTAAATTCACCCGTGACCACAGCCCGGATAGGTTTGGAGGCTTTCACCAGATCCCTTAAAATGCGGTTGACAGCATTTTCGTAAAAAATCCCAAGATTCCGATAGGCGAGGATATACATCTTGAGAGATTTCAATTCCACACACCATTGATCCGGAACATATCGGATCGTAATGGTTCCAAAATCGGGAAGTCCTGACCGAGGGCAGATGGAGGTATATTCCGGGATGCTGATGGTGATTTCGTAATCCTTAAATTGATTTTTGAAACACTCGATTTTTGGAAGTCGTGTATCAATTCCTGCTCGAGCGTGTTGGTCTGTATATTCTGCCATCCCATCTCCTTTAAATTACATCATAATTGAAAAATGATAAAGAATCAATATTCACCACAAACAAGAAGCGCTTTAGGAGGGGTCAGAACCTGTTTGTCGCAAAACAGGCATGGGCAAGCTGCCCTAAAAGGCTTCGAATGGCCGATTTTTATAATTTTTATGGAAGGCGGAAAACTTTATTTCAACTGAATTCCGGCAGGGAAGCGAAAAAGAAGTGCTGATATAGAAAAAGGTTCGCCTCGAAGCCTTTCCGAACAGATTGTTCATACCTGTTACACCATAAAGATTTACACCATCCCGGAAAAGGGATCTCGTGGAAGTTGATGTTGATAATTGAGCAGAGTGGGCTATAATTAAATTCAAAAGGAGTTTTGGAGGGAATATGCCAAAACAGTCAATCAACCGCCGCCAATTCATGAAAAATCTATCCACAACGTTTATGGGGATAGCTTCCAGCCACTTATTCAAACAACTTCCAGTGGTTCATGCAGAGAAAAAACCTCCGTTAGAATATCGGACTCTCGGTAGAACTGGACTCAAGGTAACCGCTGTAGGGATGGGGGTAATGAACTGCAGTGATCCGGCTGTGCTTCTTCGTGCCTTTGATCTTGGGATTAACTTTTACGATACCGCCGATTGCTATATGGGGGGAAGGAATGAGGAGTTAGTGGGAAGAACCTTTGAAGGGAAAAGGACAAAGATTTTCATTCAAACAAAAGTTCATCCAGGGGATGAAAAGAAGATGAGGGCCTCTGTGGAAACCAGTCTCCGCAGATTACGGACGGATTACATTGATGTTCTTGTCTGGCATAATCACCATACCGCGGAGGAAGTTTCGGATCCAAACCTCTTCCATTTTATGGAGAAAATGAAGAAAGAAGGAAAAGCCCGTTTCACAGGGTTTTCCTCTCACACCCGAATGGCAGCTCTATTAAGAGAAGCAGTCAAGTCAAATCTCCACGACGTAGCCCTGGTTTCTTACAATTTCACCCATTCTAAAGATTTAAAAGAGGCCATTGCCCTTGCGGCTCGGGCAGGAATAGGTGTTGTGGCGATGAAGACTCAGTCAGGGGGATATCAAAAAGAGAGGATGGGAGGGTTCAATCCTCATCAGGCTGCGTTGAAATATGTATTGAGGGATCAGAATGTTTCTACAACCGTTCCCGGAGTGACGACGATTGAACAGATCGAGGAATGTGCCGCTGTGATGGGCAGTGCTTTCACTCAAATAAACCTGCATCAGTTAGCCACCTATCAGGCTTTTCTAAAAGGGCAGGTCTGTACAATGTGTGGAGGATGTGTCGGTGAATGTCCACAGGGAGTTTTTCATCAGGACCTCATGAGACTGGCGCTCTATCACAAAGGCTATGAGAGAGCCCAACTCATTCAGGAGGTCTTGGAAAATGAGAGGCTGGCACAACAGATTCAACCCTGCTTGGATTGTTCAGCCTGTTCTGTTTCATGCCGAAATGGGGTGGACATCAAAAAACAGATCACATGGGTTCATACCCTGATGGGCTGAGAGCAAGGCCTTTCAAAAACCGATCTCACTCGATTTGCATGAGAATCATTCGCTTCCTTATTTTTACACTTCTCATCCTTTGGACCGCATCCAACAGCGATGCGGAGTCATTGAACCTATACTCCTTCATTCCACAAAAGGGGCTACCTGAGGGTTGGGCCCTTGTTGGAAAGCCAGAAACCTTTACGAGGAAGACTCTATTTCATCGGATTAATGGACAGGCCGAACTCTTCTTCAAATACGGGTATCAGAAATCCATTTTTGCAATCTATCAACATAAGGAAAATCCAGACCAGCAGATTGAATTAGACATCTACGACATGGGTCTGGTCGTTCAGGCTTTTGGTATTTTTTCCCGGTTCAAAAGTGAGGAACGACCGATCGGAGTTGGACTGGACTCTTTCCTTGATGACCAAACGGCTCTCTTTTATAAAGGTCGTTATTTCGTTATGATCTTCAGTACTCAGCCCAATTCACCTTTTTTAAAACCGTTGGCCTCCTTGGTGGCCTCCAAGATTGAGGATACTTCTCCCCCGCCCAGGGAGATCGCTCTCTTCCCCAAAGAAAAGTTAAAGGCTGGTTCAATTCAATATCTACCGGAAGGGCTTTTAGGCAGGACTTTTTTAGGGAGAGGGTTTCAGGGAATCTATCTCAGCCGACCTCCTGTTGGAGGGGAAGGGAGGACAGAGGTTAAGGAGGCGAAACTTTTCATCGCCCTTTTTAAAAACGCTTCGGGTGCACAAGGCGCCTTAACCTTATATCGGGATGACCTTCTTAAAAAAGGAAAGGTCCATCAATTCACTTCAGAGATGTTGAAGGGCGAGGATGGTTATCAGGGAAAGGTCTTTGTCGTTCCGCGGAAGACGTTTCTTTTCGGTGCCGTTGGCTTCGATGAAGAAGAAGGAAATCGGCTTTTGAATCAATTTTTAAAGAATTTTGATCTTAAACACTCCCCTCCCTGAAAGAAACCGGTGATTTCTCTTTCCCTTCTTCTACCTTCGTGATCATCTCGTCATGGGATGGTTCCACAGGAAGTTTAATCCGAAACGTTGATCCCTTTCCGATTTCGCTTTCTACCTCAATCTCTCCTCCGTGGCTCTGAATGATCCCATAACTGATTGCTAACCCTAATCCCGTACCCTTACCGGTTTCTTTGGTTGTAAAAAAAGGTGTGAAAACTTTGGAAAGGTGTTCTTTACTCATTCCGCATCCCGTATCTCTGAATAAGATTTCAGCGATTCCATTCTGGGAAGATGTCTTGATGGTGAGGGTTCCTTCCTGACCGCTCATTGCATCCGCCGCATTGATGATGATGTTCATAAAGACCTGTTGGATTTGGTCTCCATCAACCAAAAGATGGGGAAGATGAGGGTCGAATTCTTTAACGATTTTGATGTTCTGGAAGCGGGCTTGATTTGCCACTAGCGTCACCGTTCGATCAATGAGCGCATGGATGTCCCATTCTTTTCTATCCGGTTTCCTCTGCCGGGCAAAATCGAGTAATCCTTTCACAATGTTTCGACAACGAGTCGTCTGTTGAACTATGTTATCCAAATCCTTTTTCCAAGGGTGGTTTTCATCCACTTTTTTAAGCATCAAGGAGCTAAAGGTGAGAATTCCGGTTAAAGGGTTGTTGATTTCATGGGCGACGCCTGCTGCCAGCTCCCCCAGGGCAGCCATCTTTCCAGCTTGGACCAGTTGATCCTGAACCTGCTGGAGCTCACGAGTTCTGTCCTGCACCCGCTGTTCAAGTGTTTGAGTCCATTCCTCTATGGCATCACGGGATCGTTTTAATTCCGTGATCATATGGTTGAAGGAGTCAGCAAGTTCCCTCAATTCATCATGAGATGGAATGTTAACGGCTTGGTTAAGATCTCCCTGAGCCGCTTTCTTGGTCGCCGCTAAAAGTTTGTCAATGGGTCGGTTCACAAACCGGGTAAAGAGCAGACTCATCAGCAGACTGAGCACGACAACACTGATGATTCCCGAAAAGATCATCCGGTTATATAGACCGGCCTTTTCTTGATCGAATTCTTCAAGGGTGACCATCGTATCCAGCACCCCCAAGACATTGATGTTTTGGGGATGACAGGAGAAGCACGCCGGTTCATTATAGATGGGATTGATCAGACCCAGAAGTCTCTGTTTTTCTGTTTGATAGACACGGGTTTTGCTGTCTGAGGGAAGAAGCACTTTGGCTTCGCTTTCACTGTGACAACCATAACAAGCCTCTGCCTTCATATCTACAATGGTTCCAACTTTGGAGCGATCCGAAGAGACAGTAATCTCTCCGGCCTTGTTGAAGATTCGAACCTCCACGATTCCCTTTCGCTGAGCGACGTCATCGATAATCCGCTGATACTCGTCTCGTCGGTCTTTGATCATGGCATAACGGATGCTGAGACGAATGGTTTCGCTCAGATTGAAGGCCTCTTCTTCGGTCTTTTCGATCATCTGTTGAGAGAGGGATTTGATGTTGAGATAGAGGAAAACTCCTTCGATCACAACCACTAACATGATGACACTGAAGATGATCTTCGTTTTTAGACTGCGGAACAGAATCATACCCACTCCCTCAGTTGGTAATATTCTTTCAGCATCAGATCCATCTCTTCGGGTTGAATCGTTTTGCCTGTTTCCTGGAGCACTTCGCGGAAGAAACGGCGGGGAAGTCTATCATCTTTTTTAGTCACCCCTTCCTGCCGGTTGAAGTCCCTGGCTAATTGGATAATCTTAGAAGCAATGGTTTTCAGGTCTCGTTTTTTGAAAACGAATCCACAAGCTGCTTGGAGTATTTTTTCAAGATCGTTCCAGGTGATAAGATCCCGATAAAATCGGCAGAGGATCAAGGCATCAAAAAGAGTCATCTTGTCTTCGTAATCGATGAAAAGACGGGCTTTTCCTTTGATCTGTTCGGGATCAATCTGCCCCGAAAGTTCTGATTTGTAAAACGTGGCTCTCAAATGACAGGCGCCCCGGTCTGAGGTGGCATAAGCCAATCCCATCCCTTTTAGTACTCTCGGGTCAAATCCTGCTGGTTCCAGTCCTTTGACATGGATGGCTTCTTTTTCCATCCCCCAGACCGATGCAGCATGACGAACCCCTTCAGAGAGGATTCTTCCTACTCCTCTACGATAAGCAATCTTTTTCAAAAGACCGGCGATGGCATCCACATCCCCATATTCGAGTTTATCTTTGATCTTCCCTCTCAAAGAGGCCTCAATAGCAAAAGCAGCGAGATTCCCTGCGGTAATGGTATCCATTCCCAAACGGTCACAGAGGTCATTAAGATAAATAATCTCTTCGATGGATTTAACCATACAGAGGCCACCAAAGGCATAGATCGTTTCATATTCAGGCCCCATGATTTGAAGGCCTTGGTGTCTTCCTTCTTTTACCCGTGAAACCTTTCCACATGCCATAAAGCAGTGAGGACAGGCCAGAGAGGTGACCTCGCAACGTTCCATCAGGCTTTCTGCACTGATCCCTTCCCATCCCTCAAGGGTTCCCTTGGACCAATACTGGGTGGGGAAAGCCCCAATCGTATTCATGATGGAGACGAGCATTGGGGTCCCATACTTCTTGTAGATGTGGACAATCTCACTATTTTTTACTCGTTCCTTAAATTCTTTAGATAATTGTTTAAGGGTGATGAGGTCCGCAACCTCCCTCCGACGTTTTCCATGGAAGACCATCCCCTTTAATTTTTTTGCGCCCATCACAGCACCAATGCCTGCTCTTCCAAGGGAGCGCCAGCGTTCGATTTCAATGACTGCAAACTTTACCAGATTCTCTCCAGCCGGACCAATGACCAGGGCACCAGCATCCTCTCTTCTTACGGTTTTGAGAATGGCCTGTTCAGCTTCGAAAGTATCCTTTCCCCAGAGGTGAGCGGCTGAATGGAAAAGTACTTCTTCATCACTGATTTCTAAGAAGATAGGATGTTTTGCTTTTCCCTTGACGAGGATGGCGTCATATCCGGTTCGGCTAAGGGAGGGAGTAATCTTTCCTCCTGAGTACGATTCAGAGTAGATGCCCGTCTGAGGAGATTTTGTAAAAACCGCAAAGCGACTGGAACCATAAAAGGGAGTATCAGCGAGGGGACCCAATGTAAAAATGAGGTGGTTCTGAGGAGAAAGAGGATCGACCCGAGGAGGATTATCCTGGAGGAGAAGATAGGAACCCAATCCTTTTCCCCCCAGATAGGATTGGAGAATAGGATCGGGAATGGGCTCAACGGTCCACTTTTCGTTTGAAAGATCGATTCGAAGAAGTTGATTGAAAAAGCCGTTCATCTCTTTCATCTTAAACGAAAGAGAGGATTTAAATCAAGTTTTCTCTCAGTCTATTCCAAATGGTTTTTCCCCTTAACATATTAGGTTCTTCCCAAGGTTCCGCTCACGCTCGGCGATGCCATTATTGGAAAGGTTGCAGAGAATAACACCTACTTTCCTGACCGAAAATAACTATGGCCTCATGAATCTGGTCAGTGGATTGCTTGAGAGTGTTCTGATGTGTCGCGAACACTAGGGTATGGTTGGCCATATCCGATTTGGTGCCAGGATAGTTGGGCTTTTGGTGGTTTTAAAGGAGATTGTCTTTTTCATAGGACTATTTTTGAGCGATTCCGAACCCCTTCTTTTTCAAGTTTTTCCACATCCTGTTTTAAGAGGGATCCTCTTCTCTGCCGGAGTGGAGCTGGCCCTGATCGTTGAAGACATCAAGCTAAAGAAGCCAAATCTCTTCGTTCTTCTTGCCACGGCTGGCATTACCATGGGGAACATGGGCTTGGATTATTTTGCCGGATTACTTCTCTACTACGACCTCCAGCACCGGTGTTTCAAGATTTGAGAGGATTCCAGATGATTAATTTTCAGATACATTTCTGATTCCACGGAAAATCAACTGCTTACCTTTGCGCCCGACCTCCGGAAAACGTCAAAAACACAAGATTCTCCTTTCTTATAACAATTCATAGAGTGAATCTCAGCCCCAATGTCGGCAATATTCTTGAGGGAGTTTCTGTAAATCCTTTGAGGGGTGTAAAAAATACCAGTTATCACCGAAGAACTCTGCTCGTTCCACTCAAAATTCTCTCTCTTT
>CALLAL010000002.1 GCA_938002255.1 uncultured bacterium | reverse complement strand
CCTCAGTGATGGGGTGTTTTCGGTTTAAAAGGGTTGGAACGTTCCTCCTCCAAAACCTTGAAGAGCGGTTATAAAAGGTTATCCTCATCGAAGCCCTCATGCCCTTTGAATCGGATTTTTTTAAATCAGATTGGGTCGTTTGACGAACAGAAGTTTTGCTTCAAGGTTTTTCCGAAGCAACCTCCCAACCCTTTTTCATTTCTTTAACTGAGGGGGTACGATCTGAATTGTTCGGTAGGCGAACCTCTTGACAAATGGATGAAAAGGATTATCTTATGGGCAAATTTTATTGAAAACCGAAAGGAGGGATGTATATGGTATGGGGAGTTGCTCCTTGGATGCCCTTTAGGGATCTGGAACAGATGAGGAGGGAGATGGATCGTTTGTTAGATAGCTTTTTTGAGAGGAGGCCAACACGAGGGGAAGGAGTTTCTGAATGGCTCCCAATACTCGATATTTCAGAGACCAAGGGTGAATATCTCATTAAAGTTGAATTGCCTGGAATTGACCCCAAGGAGATCGAAATTTCATTGACCAATGATCTTCTCACCATCAAAGGCGAGAAGAAACAGGAGAAAGGAGAAGAGGAGACGGTTCTTTTTGCCGAGCGTGGCTTTGGTCCTTTCAACCGAACGGTTCGACTTTCAAGGCCCGTTGAGAGTGATAAGATCAATGCCAATTTTAAGAACGGCCTCTTGACGATCACTCTTCCCAAGACCGAAGAGGCAAAGAAGAAAGAGATTAAGATTAAGGTCGAGTAATTGAATTGGTCGATCGGTTTACTCCTTCAGGGCACCAGAAGGGGGTGCCCTTTTTTATTCTTTTCAACCAATAAGGAAACTATATGGAATGGTTGGTTTCTATTATCCCTCAATGGGTTTCTTTAAAAATCTTCCTCCCCTTCATCCCATTTTTCGTTGCCTTTGATCCGTTTGGGATTCTTCCTGTGTTTGTTTCCCTCACCTCAGGGATGAGCGATTTGGAGCGGAAAAAAGTCGTTCGCCAATCCACTCTAACCGCTTTTTTGGTGGGGATCGGTTTTCTTGTTGCCGGAGGATCGGTTTTTGATCTTTTAGGGATTACCGTTTCTGACTTCAAAATCGCCGGAGGGATTTTGCTCTTTATCATTGCCATTGTGGATCTTATCTTTCCAGAGCGTACGAGGACTTTTCCAAAGGAAACACTGGGGGTCGTTCCCATTGGAATTCCTTTGATTGTAGGACCGGGTGTTCTTACCCTTCTCTTGATTAGTGCCCCAGCTTATGGTTATGGAGCAACCATTTTTTGCTTCATTCTAAACCTTCTCTTGGTCTGGGTCGTTTTTAATTATTCAGGGAAGGTGATGGGCGTTTTGAAAGAAGGAGGAACGAAGGGCATCGGTAAAATTTTCGCCCTTCTTTTAGCCTCTTTTGGCACGATGATGATCCGTACTGGAATTACGGAATGGATTAGAACCATACTCCAACCCTCTTCATAGGGTGTATTAAAAGAAAAATATGTAACTCATTGATATAATTAGATATTCGTTTAGTCTTTTTTTACCAATGGCTACCAGTCAAGCAACATCCCTACTTGACAAATCGAAAAGGTGTGACTATTTTTTGGGCGAAAATTGAAAAAGCGGGTTTTAGGTTCGTTCTCCTTTTTGTTTGTTTTTTGCATTAGAAAACTTTGTTCTATGGGTTTTTTGGATGCAAGATTTATATAAAGAAAGGGGGTATGACCTATGGCACGTGAGTTAACTGTATGGAAACCTTTTCGAGATTGGGTTCCTTTTGATTTTGAACAGATGAGGAGGGAGATGGATCGGCTCTGGGACTCCTTTTTTGAGAGGGGGATTCGAAGGAAACCTGAGGAGGTAAGTGATTGGTTCCCCTCCCTCGATGTTTCAGAGACCAAAAATGACTTAGTCATTAAGGCTGAGGTGCCCGGGATGGAGCCTAAAGACATTGACATTTCCCTTTCAGATGGTGTGCTAACCATCAAAGGCGAGAAGAAACAAGAAAGGGAAGAGAAAGAAGAGGATTATCATTTGATTGAAAGAAGTTATGGCTCCTTTGCTCGGTCTATTCAGCTGCCCAAAGGGGTCCAGAGTGATAAGATTCAAGCGACCTATAAAAATGGGGTGTTAAAAGTTATTCTTCCTAAATCGGAAGAGGCCAAGAAGAAAGAGATTAAAGTCAAAGTTGAATAAGTTTTCTTGCAGGCACTTGCTCTGGCAAGTGTCTGCATTCCGTCTTTTCTTCCTTTTTTTCCTTCTTTTTAGTTTTTTATGTTTTTTTGAGGGGGATCCGTATATCTATCTTTAGCGAATCGCTCTGAGGGGTCATCTTTTCCCTTTTCGAAAGAGGATCTGACCAACTGGAAGTTGGAAATTACGAGATTTTTTGAGGGAAAGCAATGAGATGCCACCGCTGCCATGGCCTTATGAGTTACGAAACTTTTTATAGCTATGAAGGCGTGTTCTCTGGATGGAGATGCATCCTCTGCGGGGAGATATCGGATCAGGTCGTTGAAGAAAATAGGAAACCTGTGAAGCGAAAAAAGAGGGGACAGTGATAGAGGGATCTTTGGGCCTAAGGAGTTGTTCAGATGATGAACCAGCTACAACACCCAGAGAGCCACTCAAAAATCTTTTTTGTAGGGAATTATTTACCACGGAATTGTGGTATCGCTACATTTACCTATGACCTTTCACATGCCCTCGAAGAAAATTTGGGAAAAGGTTCATTTCGGGTGGTTGCCATCAACAATATACCAGAGGGGTATAACTATCCTGAGCAGGTTTCCTTTACAATTAGTCAGAATCGAATTCACGATTATCGTTTAGCAGCGGACTATGTGAACTTTTCAGGGGTCGATATCGTTTCCCTTCAACACGAATTCGGAATTTTCGGTGGGTCAGCGGGCAGTTATATCAACCACTTCCTTTCTAATTTGAAAAAACCCATTGTGACCACTCTTCACACGGTCTTAAAGGAGCCAGAACCTCACTATCGAAATGCCCTCCAGGAGGTGGCGGAACTTTCCAATGGTCTGGTCGTAATGAGCCGGCGGGCGGAACAACTCCTGAAAGAGGTCTATCGGGTGCCACAATCAAAAATCTTCTTCATCCATCATGGCATTCCCGATGTTCCTTTTGTCGATCCCAATTTTTACAAGGACCAGTTCCATGTCGAGGGTCGTTTTGTCATATTGACCTTTGGCCTCCTGAATCCGAATAAAGGGATTGAGATGGTTCTGGAGGCCCTTCCCAAGGTTATCAAAAAGTATCCTAAGGTTGCCTATCTCATTTTAGGAGCCACTCATCCCGAGGTGAAGCGGGTTAGAGGAGAGGAATATCGTCTCTCACTGCAGCGCCGTGTTACTAAACTTCAACTGGAGGATCATGTCTTTTTCTACAATCGGTTTGTTGGACTTGAGGAGTTGTGTGAGTTTATTGGGGCCTGCGATCTTTACATCACTCCCTATCGCTCAAAAGAACAGATTACGAGTGGAACCCTCGCCTATGCGTTGGGGATGGGAAAAGCTGTGATTTCAACCCCCTATTGGTATGCCCAAGAGATGCTGGCGGAGGATCGAGGGAGACTGGTGGAGTTCGGGGATATTGAAGGGCTGGCTCAAACCATCATGGAACTGATTGAAGACGAACCCAAACGCCATCACATGAGAAAAAAAGCCTATGAATTTGGAAGAAAAATGATCTGGAAAGAAGTTGGCCGAGAGTATCTCAAGGTGTTTAGGACCGTCCTTTCCACTCTTCATAAAGTCCCCATGCTGAAAATTACTGAACAGACCTTTCCTCAACAGGATGTCCTTCCTGAAATGACCTTGGATCATCTCTGTCGATTGACGGACGATACCAGCATCTTTCAACATGCTACTTATGGAATTCCAGATCGACGTCACGGTTACTCCACAGATGATGCTGGACGGGCCCTTGTCGTTGCTCTTGAATTTTATAATCAGTACCAGGAACCTCGTGCTCTCAAGCTGGCTGAACATTATCTTTCATTTTTAGCCTATGCACAGAAAGAGAATGGGGGATTTCATGAATTCATGAATTATGATCGAACCTTTAGGAAAGATACGGGGAGCGAGGACACGGTTGGCCGTGCCCTATGGGGATTAGGATGTGCAGTGGCAAGAGGCCCTCATGAACAGTTTCGGGCACTGGCCAGGGAAGTTTTCGAAAGATCTGTTCAAAGCCTCGAGATCCAACACCCAAGGGCGATGGCTTATGCCATCATGGGGTTTTGGTATTTTTTGCAACGTTATGAAGGAGCCATCACGATCCGTCGTCTCTTATACACCTACGCGGATCACCTCGTGACAGAGTACGAAAAACATTGCGAGAAGGATTGGCGGTGGTTTCATGGGGCTCTCACCTATGGAAATGCCAAAATCCCTCATGCGCTGTTAGCCGCTCATCAACTGACCGGTTTTAAAAAATATCGGGAGATTGGACTTGAAAGTCTCGACTTTCTCACCCAGGAAATCTACAACGGGGATTATTTTGATCTGATTGGAAACTCCCACTGGTATGAACGGGGACATGAGAAAGCGGTTTTCAGCCAGCAACCGATTGATGCGGGGTATCTGACGGAGGCCTATACATTTGCTTATCAGACCAGTCGGGACCCCCGTTATCTCGAATTGGCTCGGGCTGCCTTTGAGTGGTTCCTTGGAAGGAATCGCCTTGGCGTATCCTTATACGACTTTTCGAGGGGAAGCTGTTTTGATGGCCTTGATCCTCAAGGAGTTAATCAAAATCAGGGTGCAGAGTCGATCATCTGTTTTTTGCTTGCCAATCTAGCTCTTTCACAGATCAGCATGTTTAAAACCCTTGTCCGGCCTCAGGAGACGTTGGAATGGACTCCCCCTGTGATCCCTCCTTATTCTGTTGAACACGCGATGGAACGAGGGGGTTGAAGTGCCATTCGATAAAGAAGCGGGGGTGGCTTCTTTGAATCAATCCTTTAAGATTTCTTCCATGAGAAGACGGAAGCATTTTGATCGAGGACTTGACGTTCGAGAGACTGAGGCATAAACCGATCTTTGAGGATCAACGGTATCTTGGCAAGAAAGGTAAAATCGATGATCAATCGAAAACGTAAGCATTATCCTGATCTTTTTAAAAGGCATCCAGCCAATCCAATCCTCAAGGCATCGATGTGGCCTTATCCGACGAATTCGGTCTTTAATCCTGGAGTAGCTGATCTTGATGACGAGACCCTTCTGTTGGTTCGCGTCGAGGATCGGCGAGGGTTTTCCCATTTTACAGTTGCCAGAAGTCGAAATGGCATCGATCACTGGGAGATTGAACGAGAGCCAGCTCTGAGTCCTGAACCCAAAGATCATCCGGAAGAGGTCTGGGGGATAGAAGACCCCCGGATTGTCTATCTGGATGAGGCAGAGGAGTGGGCCATTACCTACACCGCCTTTTCAAGCGGAGGTCCTTTGGTGTCGTTAGCAACGACAAAAGATTTTAAGACCTTTAAGCGATTGGGTCCAGTGATGCCCCCTGAAGATAAGGATGCAGCTCTTTTTCCTAAGAGGTTTGGCGAACGTTGGCTCATGCTTCACCGTCCGGTTCCGGTCTCTCAATTGGGAGCTCATATCTGGCTTTCTTATTCTCCTGATCTGAAACACTGGGGGGATCACGGTATTCTCATAGAAGCCCGGAGAGGGGGGTGGTGGGATGCAAACAAGATCGGCCTTGGTCCTCCTCCACTCCGTACTTCAGAAGGGTGGCTTATCCTCTATCATGGAGTTCGTCAAACGGCTGCAGGTTGCCTTTATCGGCTGGGACTTGCCCTGCTCGATTTAGAAGTCCCCTCACGGGTATTAAGGAGAAGTGACGAATGGGTATTTGGTCCTGAAATGGCTTATGAAAGGGCAGGGGATGTGGCAGATGTCGTCTTTCCCTGTGGATGGATTCTTGATCGAAAAGGGAAAATACGGCTTTATTATGGTGCTGCCGATACGTCCATCGCCCTTGCCATAGGTGAATTGGATCAAATTCTTGATTATGTCCTGAGCTGTCCTAAACCGGAATCTCAACCTCTTCATTGTTTCCTCTGAGGAGTGGGTGAAGCGATGAAGATTGCCATGCTGAGTCCGATTGCCTGGAGAACGCCTCCCAGACACTACGGTCCATGGGAATGGATCGTATCCCTTTTAACCGAGGGATTGGTCAAACGAGGGATGGATGTTACCCTTTTTGCGACACGAGACTCGATCACTTCAGCCCGATTGGAGGCGGTTTGTCCGTCACCCTATGAGGAGGATTCCAGTCTCGATCCAAAGGTATGGGAGGCTCTTCATATTGCTCATCTCTTCGAAAAAGCAGAATCCTACGACCTCATCCACAACCATTACGACTTTCTCCCTCTCAACTGGAGTGGTTTGGTTAAAACACCCATCCTGACAACGATTCATGGATTTTCAAGTCCAAAAATTCTGCCGGCTTATCGTCGGTATAATGGCAAAGTCTATTATGTGTCCATCAGCAATGCCGATCGAGCTCCTGAGCTTGATTATATTGACACCATCTATCATGGCATTCCAGTAGAGGCCTACGCCTTTCATCCTGAGCCTGGAGAGTATCTCCTCTTTTTCGGGCGTATTCATCCTGATAAGGGAGCCCATGACGCGATTGAGGTGGCCAAACGAACCGGGATGAAATTGATCCTTGCAGGGATCATTCAGGACGAAGAATATTTCAAACAGAAGATCGAACCTCATTTAAGCTCAACGATTCAATATATCGGTCCCGTCTCTCAGGAACGAAAAAGTGATCTTCTCGGCAGAGCCTTTGCACTGCTCCATCTGATCCATTTCTGTGAACCTTTTGGGCTCAGCCTGATTGAAGCCATGGCCTGTGGAACCCCAGTGGTGGCTCGAGGCCTTGGAGCGATCCCTGAAATTGTGAAACCAGGGATCAATGGATGGATTGTGGATACGGTGGAGGAAGCTGTAGAGGCCTTAAAAAGGATTTCAGAGATGGATCGATCGGAATGTCGAAGCTCCGTGGAGAAGACATTCCATCAGGATCAGATGGTTGAAAATTATCTTCGGGTTTATCAACGCATTTTGGAACAAGAGAGACGGGAAGAACGAAGACCCTGGGGAGGATACCGGGTGCTTGGATCCGATCCTTCTTTCAAAGTGAAGAAAATATGGATCGACCCTCATCAACGGTTAAGTTATCAGAAACATAAAAGTCGGGACGAACACTGGTTGATGATTGAAGGAGAGGGCAAGGTCCTTTTGAATGGGGAAGAGAGATGGCTTCTTCCGGGAGATTCGATCGATATTCCCAAAGGATCTCTTCATCGCATTGGAAACCCTGGAGACACCCCTCTGACCTTTATCGAGATCCAGAGGGGGATGGATCTGTCGGAGGAAGATGTGATTCGACTGGAAGACGATTTCGGAAGAGTGAGTCATGGTTAAAGAAGGAACTTCGATGAAGGATGAATCAATCCTCGGAATCAACTACTGGCCCATCGACACGGCGATGGCTTGGTGGCATCGTTTTGATAAAAAGGTGGTCGAAGAGGATTTATCCCGAATTCAAGAAGTTGGTTTCAAGGGGGTCAGGATCTTTCTGATTTGGGAAGATTTCCAACCCCATCCCCAGAAGATTTCGACGAAGGTGTTGGATCAACTGGTGACCGTTTTAAACATAGGCCATCTCAGAGGATTACGATTCATCCCCACCTTCTTTACTGGGCATATGAGTGGAATAAATTTCCTTCCCCTCTGGATGCTTGAATCCCGAGAGGAGGAGAACCGCTTTCCAGTCTTCTCAGATGGGAAAAAGAGGAAGAATGCCATCCGGAATTTCTATGTGGACCGAGAAGTCATGAAATCACAGAAACTTCTGTTACGGGAAGTTTCAAGGGCTCTCCAGGGGCATCCGGCTCTCTGGGCCTGGGATCTCGGCAATGAGCCATCGAATCTTCTCTTTCCTCCTGGGCCCCAGGAGGCGCTTCGATGGTTGGAGGAGATGGTGTCCGAATTGAAACGAACAGACGATTCAGTTCCCGTAACGATAGGCCTTCATCAGGAAGATTTAGAGGAAGATAGAAAGATGGGCCCCAGGGAGGTCAGTCTCTTTTGTGATTTTCTATGTATGCATACCTATCCCATTTATGTGAATTGGACGAATGATCCGTTTGATGTGGATGTGATTGCTTTCTTGGGACTCTTGACGGAGTGGTTAGGCTCCAAAGAGGTCTGCATCGAAGAGGTAGGAATTCCGAGCTGGAAGAACGCTGCCGAGGGACAGATCGTTTCAGAAGAGCAGGCTTCTGAATTTTATGAGCGTCTCTTGCTGAAACTCAACCCCTCTCCCTTTTTAGGACTTTTCTTCTGGTGTTATGGAGATTACGCGAAATCTCTGTGGGCCGTTCCACCTTTGGATGAGAAAAAGCATGAGCGCTATTTTGGACTCTTCCGGGAGGATCGGTCTCCGAAGACCTTTATGTCCTTATTGAACCGACTAACCTTAAACCGAAAAGAAAAACCCTTAACCTTTGATTGGATTGATATTGAACCTGAGCAATATTATCGGTCACCACGAACACATCTAATAAGATTATTTCAGAAGTTTAAAGAAAAGGAGGCTCTATCCTCTCCCTCTATGGAGCCACTGGGGTGATCGTCGAGAGCTATCCATGAGGATTTTATTTTTTGAAAGGAGGTAGTCACCTATGAATGCTGTCAGCCCAAGCCTTCCTTCAGCCAAATGGCAAGCCTGTGTCAGTACCATCAAATGCGATGCCATCCAGGATTATGTTTCCATTATGGTGAAGAATGATTGGTCATCGCAATGCACCTGGTACAAGCAATACAAAGCTCCGGTTTCTGAGGGGCAAAAGGGCATAAAACCTGACCGGACCACAAAACAAAAGATCAACCTATGCCAGGGACCTGCTTGCTCGTGGATCAATGCCTATCGCGATCAGCTGATCAAAGAAGAACAAGACATATCTTCCCGGCAGGCCTCTCCATAAAGTGAAGGGGTTCAAAATAAGGGGGCCAAAGAAAAAAGAATCCGGCAAGAATGGATTCTATGAGAGAAAGGTCTTAACTCATTGAGGGTGACGGCAGCCCAAATAATTGAAGAGACCTGTGATGAAATTCCCCCATGTGGGCAGAAGGCGGTCGATCTCATAGGGGATGGGTTTAATCTTTCCCTGGTGGATCATCTGATGGATCTCCTCTAATTTACTAAAATTGAGTGGCCAAGTCTTCCTTCCTAACTCACAAATCATATGGATGTTTTTTGTCTTTTCATCAAGGTCAAGAATCCTTAACCGTTTGAATCCATCCCCGGCAAAAAATTCGGTATTCTGCTCCTTCATCTCGATTAATTTCTCCCAGCTGAAGGAACATCCTTCCTCATTCCGTGCCCCACTTTTCTCTGAAAGGTCTCCTTTTTTGCTCGATTTTCTCATGCTTGTTTTTTGTGATGGTCTACCGATTCTTGATCCCGTGCCCTTGAAGTATCCCTGAGGTAGAGGCCCCTTTTTCTCTTTTTGATTTCCCTGACCTTCTTTTTTAACTCTCTTAAATCGACGATGTCTAAAGCCGGGCTCTTGGGTCTCCCAGATTTATTTTTTTGTCTGGATCGGGTCAGTTTCATGTCTGGGCCCTCCTTTTAGGTTTCGCCGGGCAAGGATATGGATGGATCTAAACGTACTAAATTAGAAACAATCTGTCAAGACATCACATAAACCCGCCCTGTGACAGCTCTTTACTGTGGATGGATTGACTTCAAAGAAGGAATCATATATACAGAAAACAAAAGCCTATCGGGAGGTGGTTTATGAAGGTTTTGGGAATTCTTGGGAGTCCGAGGATCGGTGGGAACAGTGATCTCCTACTGAATCAGGCCCTCTTAGGCGCAAAAGAGATGGGAGCGACAGTGGAAAAAATCATCTTGAGCAGGAAAAAAATCTCAGGGTGCATCGACTGTAAAAAATGCAATGCCACCGGAAAATGTGTGATCAAGGATGATATGTCCCAGATCTACGAGAAGATTCTAAAAGCCGATGCCCTGCTTCACAGTGTTCCCCTCTACTTCTGGGCAATGACGTCCCACATGAAAGCCTACCTGGATCGGTGGTGTGCCTTTTTTGACGCCAACTGGAATTGGCATCGCGCTTATGTGGAGAGAATGAAAGGGAAACGGATGGGTCTGATCACGGTATGTGGGGATCCAAATCCTCATACAGCCGATCCCATCGTCCATAGCTTCAGAGAGACCTGCCAATTTTCCGGGATGACTCTCTACCCTGTGGTACAGGTTTCTGCCGGACAAAAAGGCGAGGTCGATCGGAACCCTAAAGCTAAAAAAGAAGCCTTTGACTTAGGGAAGAAGATCGCAACACCGTGAGTCTATCAGGGGGGCAGGAGACCAGACTATCAGGTTCTCAAGAGACCAGGCCACTCGAAAAACAGGAAATCAAATTTACAGGAAGTCAGAGGTAAACCAGCCTCCAGATTCCGTACCCACCTGATTGTTAAATATGCTTCATCGCTTTCTGAAGGGATTGATTGCATCGGCGGAGCATTTCAACAGCGTTCTCGATTTCCGACTTTACTTGATCCAATCCAAGTTCTCCTGACTTTTGAGCCCATTTGAGATATTCCAACATATGGCTTTCGTTGTGTTCGATCCAGTGATCGATGACGACAGACAGCTTCTTTTTATCATCCATTTTTCAATTCCTCTCATTTCAATCAGATATATTCAATGGTTGCGGGGGGTTTGGGTGTAAGATCATAGAGGCAACGATTTACGTCTGGAATGGCTGTTACCCTTTCACATATCCGTTTCAGCACCTCCCAGGGAAGTTCGACAGGGGTTGCCGTTCTCGCATCCAGGCTTTGGATGCATCTGACCACAATGATCTGGCCAAATTCCCTTTTTCCGTTCACGATGCCAGTTGCCCGGTCATTTAACAGAACCGCCAGATACTGAAAAGCGCCCGTATTTCCAAGCTCTTCTTCGACGATCGCAGTTGCTGCACGGACGGTGGCAAGTCGCTCTTCAGTCACCTCTCCTACAATCCGGGTTGCCAGAGCAGGACCGGGAAAAGGAATCCTCTGAGTAATCTCAGGAGGTAGTCCTAAGGCTTTTGCAACCTCCCGTACGCCGTCTTTGCGAAGGGTTTTCAGCGGTTCAAGTACCTGATAACCGAATTCCTTCTCAGGATCGATACCAATTTGACTCAAAATGTTATGTTGACGTTTAATCCCAGCCACCGTTTCTTCAATATCCGTAAGAATGGTTCCATGAAGGAGATGCTTCGCACCGGTTTCCCGCACCAGTTTGCCAAAGACCGTGGCATAGAAGGTTCGGGTGATGGCGTTACGCTTCTCTTCTGGATCGGTCAACCCTCTTAAAGCTCCGAGGAATTCTTTTTTAGCATCAATCAGCTGGACAGGAATTCCCATTTCAGCAAAGGTCTTGACCACCCTTTGAGGTTCCCCCTGTCGCATCAGACCATTTTCAATAAAGACCGTTTTCAGCCGTTCTCCAAGAGCCCGATGGCCAAGAACTGTAACGACAGAACTGTCCACTCCTCCGCTCAGGGCATTGATGGCAAGGCCCTCACCTACCGATTGTTTAAGGTCAGCGATTTGTTCGTCAATAAACGTTTTAGCATCCATCTCTACTCCTCCTCGGTGACGAAATCATGAATGAACAATACTGGGATTATCAAAAAGAGATGTTCTCCGCTCTATTCCACAGGATGGACTATCGCTTCAAAACCTCTACCACCTCCACTCTCGTCAACAACCACTGTTTTTCTTTCTTTTTAAGAAAACACACCATTTCATGGGCCTCCTGGATGGTTTCACCGGTGGTCAATCGTCCTATCAAGCGGACGGTCAGATGGGCTTGGGCATTTCCTTCTTCGGGAATGTGGATCTTAAGGTCGTGAGTCTTCATATGGAGTTCTTTAGCATGAAGTCGTCCGCGAGCGGCATAGCCGATGATTTCTTCACGGGTGAGGTGACCGGAGACCGAATAGGCGGGGAGATGGATTTCACAAATGTCATCAAAGAGGGCTCCCATCTTTTTGATTTTCTGGTCCATGGTAAAGATGTTTTCTCCTTCCTTTTTTGAAATCCCTTCGGAAAGAAGACGGAACTGTTTTTTGATTTTCTTCTCTTCATTTTGGGAGAGGGTAAACCAGGCTCCTATCCCAGCGGCGATCAACATCAGTGGAATCAAAACATATTTTATCTTTACCACAGAGGACTTCCTAAAATTCGGGTGATCGAAACTTGTCCGAAGGCATGGTTTTGCATCGGTCCACTCCGGTTATCCCCCACCACATAGACAGAACGAGGTTCCACCCGGCGAGGAGGAAGGGTCCAGTCGTAGGGTGAACGAACATAGGGCTCTTCAATCGCCTTTCCATCAATCAGGAGCGTTCCGTTTCGGAATTCAACTCCTTCATTTTCGAGAGCTACCACTCTCTTGAGAAGCATGACCTTCTGTCCGGCAAACCGAATCACAACGACATCCCCCCGTTTAGGTTCTGAAAAGAGATAACGAAGTCGCCAGCAGAAGTTGAACGCTCCGTCTTCATAGGTAGGGGCCATGCTTTTCCCTTGAATACGTAAAGGAATCAGAAGATACCCAAAAATAAGGTAGGAGCAAAGGGCGATGGACCCCAACCGAATAAAAAAAGAAGGCGTCAAAGAAGGCAAGAGGAATTGACGTATCCTTTTTTGAAAATTCATTTTTACCTCTTTTTTATTTTGTACTGACGATTTTGATAATAAGCCTCCCTTTTTGCAACATAGGGATCAATGGTATTTCTTTTAAAATCTTCATATTCTCCGATCCGCAAGGAGGTTTCATTGATCTGATCATAAGCTCTGACCGCAAGACTTAAGGGTACGGATTGGAGGAGATAGGTTTTGGGGTCGAGCAGGAGGTCTCCGGCATAACCAAAGGTGTCACGGAGACTGGAAGAGCCAAGAATTGGCCATTCGATATAGAAAAAAGGGCCTATCCCCCAGACGCCGAGGGTTTGACCAAAGTCTTCATCTGTCTTTTCGATCTTCAATTCAGTCCTGGCAGGATCGAGGAAGCCGGCGAGCCCAAGAGTCGAATTTAAAAGGAAGCGGACGGTCTCGTTACCTACGCCTTTGAAATTTGCCTGAAGGAGGCAATTCACCAGGCGAATCGGCGTGGTCAGGTTGGTGAAGAAGTTTCTTACTCCCAGTCTTAGATCTTCGGGAACGACCCACTTATAACCTGAAGCAAGGGGTTTTAACGCCCAGAAATAGAGTTTATCGTTAAAATGAAAAAAGATTCGGTTGGCGGGTTCAAGGGGATCGGGGATTCGATCCGGTTTGTCCTCCCTGTCTTCATCTTCCTGTTGAACGGCGGGCATTGAATTTTGGGCCGATAGAAAGACGAAATGATAAATCGATGGAGAATAAGAACCCTCCCGGGAAGATTCCGGATCGGAATTGGCAAAACCCAGTCCGGGAAGGACCCATAACCACAGGGTTAATAAATAACAAGGTATTAAAAGGAGACCCGTCATTGAATTATTTTTTCTTTTCATCCATCCCATCCTGTGTAGCTTTGGTTTTTAACCTTTTGATCAACTCCTGGTAAGAGGATTTGACGATAATGTCATTAAACTGGGTCCGGTAATTGCTAACCACACCAACGCCTTCCACTAAAAAGTCGTAGATCAACCACTGGTTTTCTCTTTTTCGAGTCCTGTATTCAACCTGAATGGTCTGGTCTTTCGACGTAAAAACCTTCACTCGAACCGTGGCGTAATTGCCATCGATCTGTTCCCCCTCATAAATGATTTTATTCCAGGAATACCCTTCGACCTTATCCATATAGACGCGTTCCAAGAGGTCCTTAAAGAGACGGATGAATTCCTGTTTTTCTTCAGGACTCCTTTGTAACCAATGCCTGCCGAGAGATCGCCGTGCCATCTCCTCCCAGTCGAACCGTTCATCGACTGTTCTTAAAATCAACTCCCGCCTCACCTTTGCCTTATCCGGTGATTTGAAGGCAGGGTCCGATAAGATCGCTAAGACTTTATCCGTGGTCTGACGGAGTTGATCCTGGGGTTCCCCTGAAAAGGCAGGGGAAACGATTCCGCAGAAAAGAAGAAGGGTCGAAAAGAATAGCCTGAGGATTCGAACCATGGAATTCTCCAAAATTCCTTTAGATTTTTTCAAAGACAAGTTTAGAGATCAATTCTTCGAGATCAACCGAAGGCTGGGTCTCTCGGATTCTTTCTCCGGGAGAGAGATATTTCTCCGATCCCCCTGGGATGATCTCAATATATTTTTCTCCTACCAGTCCTTTGGTTTTGATGGAGGCAATCGCATCTTCCTGAATTTGAATGCCCCGTGGCAAAGTCAGAATGATTTTTGCCTGATAGTTTTCAAGGGTGATGTTTTTCACCCGTCCCACTTCCACGCCGGCGATAACAACGCTGGATCCTTCTTTTACTCCCCCGCTGTTCGAGAAGATCGCATGAAGTTCATATCCTTTCGGGCCAACAATTTCCATCTTTCCTAACTTAATTGTAAGATACCCCAGGCAGAGAATTCCTGCAAGAACGAATAATCCTACAGCCAATTCGGTATCCAACTTTTTCATCTTCAACCTCCCAGATGACTTTCGACCTTCCTGGCCTCTTCGCTTAATAGAGTTTGATGGGCCCCTCCAGGCTGCCGCTTATAAACTGCTTGACGACGGGATTCTGTGAAGCAAGGATCTCCTCTGGAGTACCGCTGAAAAGGATCTTTCCTTCGTGGAGCATGGCCACTTTGTGAGCGATCTTGAAGACCCTTGAAAGTTCATGGCTGACAATGATAGCCGTAAACCCAAGTTGCCGATGGATCGATTTGATGAGATCAAGAATCGTATGGGCGATGACTGGATCGAGACCGGTGGTGGGTTCATCAAAAAGAATGATCTCGGGTTGGGTCACTAAGGCTCGTGCAAAAGCGGTCCGTTTGACCATTCCCCCGCTGAGTTCTGCAGGAAATTTGTGCTCCGCACCGGACAAGCCGACCTGATCCAGTTGATGAAGGACCTTTTTGCGGATCTCCTCTTCGCTCAGATGGATCTTTTCCCTTAATGGAAACGCCACATTGTCGAAAACGGTTAATGAGGAGAAGAGGGCTCCTCCCTGGAAAAGAAAGCCAAACCGACTTCTTAAGGCTTCAAGTTCTTTACCCTTTAGATGGCAGATGTCTTTGCCATCAATATAGACATGGCCCTGGTCAGGGATGATCAGGCCGACGACATGCTTCAGGATGACGCTTTTTCCATTGCCACTTCCTCCAATAAGGGCAAGGATTTCACCCTTTTCTACCTCAAGAGAGACTCCCTTCAGCACCAGAAACCCATTGAACGATTTGTGAATATCATCAATCTTTATCATTCTATCCATCTTAAGCTATCTTAAAATAGAAGAGAAGTCATCACATAATCCCAGAAGAGGATTAAGACCGAAGAGAGTACGACCGCCTGAGTGGTCGCCTTGCTTACTCCCTCGGCCCCGAAACCTGCTGAAAATCCTTTATAACTGCAGATCCAGGAGATAATGACGCCGAAGCAAAGAGATTTAAAAATTCCCTCTAAGACATCATCCATCCGGACATAATTTGTCATTTCTCCAAAATAGGTTCCTTCACCAACCCCTAACAACTTTCCCCCCACCAAGTACCCCCCAAAGATACCAACCACATCGAAGATGGCGGTAAGAAGGGGAAGTGCGATGATGGCTCCAATCAATTTTGGAACGATAAGATAGCGAAATGGATTGAGTCCCATTAATTCCATGGCATCAATCTGTTCGCTGATCCGCATGATTCCGATTTCGGCTGTCATGGCTGAGCCCGCCCTTCCCGTCACCATCAAGCCAGAGAGCACCGGCCCCAGTTCCTTGATCAAGGAAAGGGCGACCATTGGGCCAAGCAGTGCGGTGGACCCAAAGCGATTGAGTGTATAAAAACCTTGAAGACCAAGAACCATACCTGAAAAGGCACCGGTTAAAAAGATGACCAGCATGGATTGATAGCCAATAAACCAGATCTGTTTGATGATCCAGGAAAATTTGATCGGAGGGGTGGCCATACAGAAAAGGGTTTGACCGAAAAAAAGACCCATCCTTCCCATGTCACGCAGCGTCGAGAGAGTGATGCTACCCAACTTTCGAATCCATAACATGTCGGAAATTATGTCAAATTTTGCAAAGGATGTCAAAAAGGTTTTGATTATTCGAACGTTTTTTTGTATAGTGGATAACAGGTCAGGAGCAGTCACTGAGGGATCAAAACGATGAAGGAGGTTAATCACAATAAAGAGGTTTGAAGGATATGATCAAGAATAAATCAGACGAACAGATTATCCAGAAATTCCCTTATAGGTGTCCGTATTGTGATGAGGTTGTTTCTTATGAAGAGATGGATTTAAAATTGGGTGAGAATGAGATCGTTTGCCCCTCGTGTAAAAGAAGTTATATAAAAATCGTAGATCCTTCATCTACCGAAGGCCATCTTCGACGGTATCGAAAATAAATGGCAAAGTTATCCACTCCGTTTTCTTCTAACCCCATTTCCTTTAGAGACCGCCTCCAGACCCCCGTTCAGTTTGTCAAAGGCGTTGGTCCCAAACTTGCGAAGCTCCTTGAAAGAAAGGGCATCCGGACAGTGGAAGATGGTCTCTATTTTCTCCCGAGATCTTATGAAGACCGGAGGCATTTGAAGCAGATCTCCGAACTGCAGGCGGGTCGAAAGGAGACAGGTTTCGGGGAGATCCTGCTATCAGGGATGGCTTTTTACCAGAACCGGAAGAGGAAGGTTTTTGAAGTCCTGGTGAGTGACGGTAGCGGAATGATTAAGCTGAAATGGTTTCATGGACATGAGCGATACCTAAAGGATCGGTTTCAAAAAGGGAGAAGGTTGATCTTTTCGGGAGAGGTGAGATGGTTCAATTATCAGAAAGAGATCCACCATCCGGATGTGGAGATTGTGGAGGGAGATATTGAGAAAGATTACCTCAACTTTAAAAGGATCGTTCCTATCTATTCCGAAACAGAGGGGCTTTATCAGAGAACCTTGCGCCGTTTAATGAAGACCATTGTGGATGAATATTCGGATGAACTGAAGAGTCCCATCCCTAAAGAGATCCTGGAGCGCCAGGATTTAATCGATTTCTCAGAAGCTTTCCGGAGGGTTCATTTTCCACCTGATGGAGAATCGATTGAACGGCTCAATCTCCACCGTTCCGACGGCCATCGCCGGATCATTTTCGACGAATTTTTTTTCTTAGAGTTAGGGCTTGCATTGAAGAAGAGAGGGGTTGCTCTTGAGAAAGGCATCTCCTTTAAAACAGAAGGCCACCTTGCTAAGCAATTCCTCCATAGACTCTCGTTCCAATTGACTCACAGTCAGGAGCGGACTTTGTCTGAGATTGTGACCGATATGGAAAAGCCCCATCCCATGAATCGTTTGATTCAGGGAGATGTTGGCAGTGGAAAGACTGTGGTAGCCTTGATGGCTGCCCTGCGTGTGGTGGAATGTGGTTATCAGGCGGCTATCATGACACCCACCGAGGTGCTTGCCGAGCAGCATTACCTGACCGTTCATCGGTGGGTTGAACCATTGGGCGTGAAGGTTGCTTTGTTAACCAGTAATGTAAAAGGACTGGAGAGAGAAGAGATCTACAGACACATCCGCAGCGGAGAAGTTCAAATCGTCATTGGAACACATGCCGTGATTCAGGAACAGGTTGAATTTCATCGTTTGGGTTTGGCGATCATCGATGAACAGCATAAGTTCGGCGTGGTTCAAAGGGGACTCCTGAAGAAAAAAGGAGAGAATCCCGATGTGCTGGTCATGACCGCCACTCCTATACCGAGAACGCTGGCCATGACCCTTTATGGTGATCTGGACATCTCACTGATTGATGAACTCCCTCCTGGCCGCATGCCTGTAACAACAAAGATCTTTCCTGAATCTGCGAGAAACAGGGTTTACAGAATTGTAGAGGAAGAGGTGAAAAAAGGGAGGCAAGCCTTTCTTGTCTATCCTCTAGTGGAGGAATCCGAAAAACTGGATCTCAAAAATGCAACTCAGATGGCCGAACATTTACAGAAGGAGGTTTTCCCTTCTTTTCGAGTGGGACTTCTTCATGGCCGGATGAAGAGCGAAGAAAAAGAGGCAATCATGATGGAATTCAAAGAGAGGAAGATCGACCTCTTGGTGGCGACCACTGTTATCGAAGTTGGAATCGATATTCCCAATGCTTCAGTGATGGTGGTTGAGCATGCCGAACGGTTTGGCCTTTCTCAACTCCATCAATTGAGGGGAAGGATTGGAAGAGGTAACTATCCCTCCCAATGCATCCTGCTTGCACACTATAGGTCTTCAGAGGAAGCCCGGATCCGGCTTCAAGCCATGGAACGTACTCACGATGGGTTTAAAATTGCCGAACAGGATCTGGAGTTAAGGGGGCCAGGAGATTTTTTTGGGATTCGACAATCCGGACTGCCGGATTTCAGGGTGGCTCATATTCTCCGGGACACGTCCATCCTCATTGAAGCGAGGAAGGAGGCTTTTCGATTAGTCCAAGAAGACCCGCATTTAGAAAAGCCTTATCATGCTGGGTTGAAGGAAGCTTTACGGCAACGCTGGAAAGGGAGGCTGGAGTTGGCAACAATTGGTTGATTCCCCCTTTATAATTGCAAAGGGGGATAAAGTGTGTTAACCATTTGATAATTTTACAATACGCAAAGGAAAGAGTGATGGGACTATTTCATCCAGAGGGATCCGGGTTTCACCGGATGATGAGACTTCCGCCCTATATTTTCGGTATTGTTAACCAGTTGAAGATGGAGGCAAGACGAAGAGGGGAGGATATCATCGACCTGGGAATGGGAAATCCGGATCTGGAGACACCCAAACATATTGTCAACAAACTCATTGAAGCCGTTAAAAATCCCAAAAACCATAGATACTCAGCCTCAAAAGGAATTTATAAGCTTCGCTTGGCCATCACCGATTGGTACAGAAGACGTTATGATGTGGATCTCGATCCAGAGACCGAGGCTGTGGTGACGATTGGCGCTAAAGAAGGCATTGGTCATCTGGTCCTTGCTACCCTGGGTCCAGGCGATGTCGTTCTGGTTCCCGATCCAACCTATCCCATCCATGCCTATTCCGTCGTGATTGCAGGGGGAGATCTCCGGTCTGTCCCTCTCGTGGGAGAAGGAGACTTTTTTGAAAAATTAGAGACTGCAACCAAACAGACCTGGCCTCATCCGAAGATGCTGATCGTTAGTTTTCCTCACAATCCGACGACCAAAGTGGTTGAACTCGATTTTTTTGAAAGATTGGTGGAATTCGCCAGAGAACATCGATTGATGATTGTACACGATCTTGCCTACGCGGATATCGTTTTTGATGGCTACCAGGCCCCAAGCCTGTTGCAGGTGAAAGGAGCTAAAGATCTTGGAGTAGAGTTTTTTTCCCTTTCGAAAAGTTACAATATGGCTGGGTGGAGGGTTGGATTTGCTGTGGGCAATGCGGAAATGATCACAGCGCTGGCACGCCTGAAGAGTTATTTTGATTATGGAACTTTTCAACCGATCCAGATTGCGGCCATTATTGCCCTTAATGAGGATCAGACCTGTGTTCGAGAGATTGCCGAGATCTATCAAAAACGGAGGGATACCCTTGTTCATGGATTGAAACGGGTTGGATGGGAGATAGAAAAGCCTAAGGGAACGATGTTCGTTTGGGCTGAAATCCCAAAACCTTTTCAGAAGATGGGATCTCTCGATTTTACAAAATATCTCCTGAGAGAGGGAAAGGTGGCCGTCTCACCCGGAATCGGTTTTGGAGAATATGGGGAAGGGTATGTGAGATTTGCACTGGTTGAAAATGAACCTCGAATTAAACAGGCGGTCCAGGGGATCAAGAAAGCGCTGAAGTGAAGAAAATTTCAGAATAATGGGTTTGGAATTCGGAACACAAACAAGGTGAAGGACATGAAAGAAATAAAGGTTGGATTGATTGGATTCGGGACGGTAGGAGCTGGCGTGGTGAAAATCCTCCAGAAGAATTCGAAATTGATTGAGGCCAGGATGGGGGCTAAAGTCGTTCTCAAACGGATCGCTGACATCGATTTAAAAACGGATCGGGGGGTGAAGGTCAAGCCAGGCCTTCTTACACAAAGTGCCGACGAGGTGATTCATGATCCAGAGATCGCCATCGTTATGGAGCTCATCGGTGGCATAGAGCCGGCTAAAACCTTTATCCTCAGGGCGATTCAGAATCGAAAGCATGTGGTCACCGCTAACAAGGCCCTTCTTGCCCTTCATGGAGATGAGATCTTTAAAATGGCTCAACGCTACGGAGTGGATGTCAATTTCGAAGCCTCTGTAGGTGGTGGAATTCCTTTGATTCGTTCCATCAAAGAGGGGTTAGTCGCCAACCGGATCCAATCGATCTTTGGAATACTCAACGGGACTTCTAATTACATCCTCACCAAGATGACGGATGAAGGCAAAGCTTTTAAAGACGTTTTGAGAGAAGCCCAGGAGAAAGGATATGCAGAAGCAGATCCAACCTATGATATCGAAGGCATTGATGCGGCCCACAAACTTTCCATTCTCATCCGCCTTGCCTTTGGAACCCCTATCCGCTTCAAAGATGTTTTCATCGGTGGCATTTCAGAAATTACGCCCCTCGATATTCAATTTGGGAAAGAGTTTGGCTATCGAATCAAACTTCTGGCCATTGCAAAAATCGATAACGGAAAGATCGAGGCGAGGGTCCATCCTACAATGATCCCGGAAGAACACCTTCTTTCGACGGTTGGAGGGGTGTTTAACGCCATCTACATCAAAGGGGACGCTGTTGGGCCCACCCTCTTTTATGGGCAGGGCGCAGGCCAGATGCCCACGGGAAGCGCTGTGGTGGGGGATCTGGTCGAATTGGGGCGGAATCTTCTCGCCGGTGTAGAAGGCCGAAGGGTCCCCTCGCTTTCCTATCAGGACTCAGCCATTGAGAAGGTTTCCCTGAAGAAGATGGATGACGTGGTGATGCCATTTTATATGCGATTTTCTGCACTGGATCGGCCGGGCGTTCTCTCTAAAATTTCTGGAATTCTCGGGAAGAATGGGATTAGCATCTCTGCAGTCATCCAAAAAGGAAGACAGGTCCATGGCGCCGTGCCTGTGGTGATGATGACCCATGAAGCCAGGGAAAAGAGTGTCCATCAAGCCCTTAGAGAGATCGAACGCTTAGGGGTCATCTTAGGGAAAACGGTCTTCATCCGTGTGGAGAATGAGTTAGAATGATCGGGGGTTGATGAAGATTGCGGGACAGTAAATTAAATCCCCCAATCTCAAATCCGCAATGGAGAAAGGCATGTGGCGTGGCGTAATCAGGGAGTATCGAAATCATTTACCTGCAATGAAAGAAACCAGTGTGATTACCCTTCTCGAAGGGGATACGCCTCTCATTTCATCTTCAAGGATCAGTCAAGAAATTCTCTCAGGAATCCAGCTCTACTTCAAATATGAAGGGTTGAATCCGACAGGTTCATTTAAGGACAGAGGAATGACGGTTGCCGTCTCTATGGCAAAGGAACAGGGTTCCAAAGCCATCCTCTGTGCTTCGACCGGCAACACCTCTGCCTCAGCCGCTGCCTATGCGTCGCGAGCAGGCATGAAATCGTATGTTCTCATTCCAGAGGGGAAGATCGCCCTCGGGAAGTTATCTCAGGCGATGGCTCATGGAGCCCGTGTGATTCAGATTGAAGGTAATTTTGATGAGGCTCTAAACATCGTCAGGGAGATCGCTGAAACCGAGCCCGTAACACTCGTCAACTCGCTCAATCCCAATCGGATCGAAGGTCAAAAGACCGCAGCTTTCGAAGTGATTGACCATCTTGGATTTGTTCCTTCCTATCATTGTCTTCCGGTGGGAAATGCCGGTAACATCACCGCCTACTGGAAAGGATATAAAGAATATTGGGAGAAGGGAAGGGTAGAAACACTCCCCAAAATGTTAGGGTTTCAGGCTGAGGGTGCGGCTCCCATTGTAAGAGGAAAGGTCGTGGAGAACCCAGAAACGATTGCCACCGCTATCCGAATTGGCAATCCGGCAAGTTGGAAACAGGCCGTGGCAGCCAGGGATGAATCAGGTGGCCTAATTGATACGGTAAGTGATGAGGAGATTTTAAAGGCCTATCAGATGCTGGCTGGTTTGGAGGGAATATTCTGCGAACCGGCTTCTGCAGCTTCCCTGGCAGGGATCCTGAAATTAAATCGAAAGGGATTTTTCAAGAAAGACGACGTCATTGTCCTGACGATTACCGGTCATGGCCTAAAAGACCCAGATATTGCTATTCGAGTCTTAGAAAAACCCACTTCTCTGCCTCCAAAGAAAGAGGCTGTACTGGAATACCTTAACCTTTAAGGCCTCTTTTATGTTGAAGAATGCGTTGATCTATACCGATGCGTATCTTGATTATGATTATGGGCCCATGCATCCCCTTCGGGTGATTCGACTTAAACTGGCCTTCGAATTGATCAAGGCCTATGGGCTTTTGGACATTCCTACTGCTGAACTTATTCCTACCCAAAAAGCAACAGAAAAAGATTTAGCCCTTTTCCACAGCAAAGAGTATATAGAGATTCTGAAGTATGCAAATCGTGGCCAGGGGATCGGAGAAGCTTACCTGTACGGGCTTGGTCCAGGGGACAATCCGATCTTTCCAGGTCTTTTCGATTGGTCGCTTTTGATCACCGGTGCCACACTCCAGGCCGTTGATTTTGTCGCTGATGGGAAAGGAGCCATTGCCTTCAACATGGCCGGTGGGCTGCACCACGCCCTGCGAGCAAGGGCGTCTGGATTCTGTTACATTAATGATCCGGTCATCGGAATCTCAAGGCTGGTCCAAAGAGGGATGAGGGTGGTGTATCTCGATTTGGATGCCCATCATGGCGATGGTGTCCAGCAGGCCTTCTACGAGACCGATCAGGTCCTTACCATCTCCCTTCATGAATCGGGAGATTCACTTTTTCCGGGCACAGGGTTTGAATATGAAATAGGCAGGGGCAAAGGAGAAGGGTTTTCTGTGAATCTTCCATTTCCGGCGTACACGGATGACGAAAATTATCTCTGGGCATTTGAGGAGGTTGTTCCTGAATTGATCGAATATTTTTCTCCCGATATTGTGGTGACCCAATTAGGAGTGGATACGTTTGAAAGCGATCCGTTAACGCACCTTCATCTCTCCCTCTACGGTTTTGAAAAAGTGATAAGGCGGATCAAAACCTTAGCCCCGCGTTGGGTTGCTTTAGGAGGGGGAGGATATGATCTGTCCAATGTAGCAAGGGCATGGGCTCTGGCCTGGGCGGTCATGAATGGAGTGGAACTGGAGGACAAACTTCCTCCTGCCTACCTTGAATTTGCCTCTAAACAAGGGATCGTTGAAGATCGATTAGGGAAGTCCACTTTTACCCCTAATACCGATGAAAGAATCCGGCGAGAGATAAGAATGGAAATGGAGAGGATCGTCCATTATTTGAGATGGACCGTCTTTCCAAAGATACGCCGGTAAAGGCATTGTGGACCTTTCCTAGCCCTTCTGATGGCTTAAAGCCCTCCTTGAATTGGCATATCTTTTGCTTTCAGTTTCCCTTTTTCATTTGACATTTGTAAGTTTATGGTATATTTAGAAAAGAATAAATCACACAAATGATAACGAATGACGCAAAAGAAAAATTATACGTTACCATTCGTTAAATTTGGACTTCCAATCCTTTGTGATAAATCTTACGAAGTTCTTGAATTGGGTTAAGGAATGAAAAACGTTGTCGTGGTAGGAGATGGCATGGCCGACTATCCCATTGAACACCTCCAGGGTAAAACTCCTCTCATGGTTGCCAAAACTCCGAATATGGACTGGATGGCATGCCGTGGTTTACTCGGTCTTGTAAAAACAGTTCCTCATGGTTTTTCTCCAGGAAGTGAGATTGCCAACCTTTCCATCTTTGGTTACGATCCCCATCAATATTACAAAGGAAGAGGCCCTCTCGAAGCTGCCAGTCTGGGAATCAAATTAGGAAAAGATGATCTTGCTTTTCGGTGCAACCTTGTGACTCTTTCTACAGAGGATACGAACGTTTTAATGGAAGATTTCGCAGCCGGACATATTTCAGATGAAGAGGCTAAAGAGATCATTGAAGATTTAGATCGGGCAATGGAAAGAGATGGAGTACGGTTCTACCCTGGGGTGAGTTACCGGCATCTGATGGTCATGAAGGAGGGTAGTTTAGCCTATCCAGATTTAGAGACCCTTGAGCTAGTTCCACCTCATGACATCATCGGTCAAGAGATCAGCCCCTCTCTCCCTGAAAAGAGGGGGGCTGGAAAGCGAATTCTCGAATTGATGGGCAAAGCACAACATCTTCTTGAAAAACATCGGGTCAATCTGATTCGAAAAAGAAAAGGACTTCGACCAGCTAACGCCATCTGGCTCTGGGGCCAGGGCAAATCTCCTCAAATGGTGACCTTAAAGGAGAGGTTCGGGATTGATGGGTATGTGGTGTCAGCGGTCCATCTCATTAAGGGGATTGGACTGCTGGCAGGACTGGAAGTTCTTCCAGTTCCAGGGATCACGGGCTACCTTGATACCAACTATAAAGGAAAGGCTGAATATGCACTCAAGGCATTAGAGAGTAAGGATTTCGTTTATATTCATGTAGAAGCCCCGGATGAAGCGAGTCACATGGGAGACCTGCGATTGAAGATCGAAGCGATCGAAGCCTTTGATGAGAAAGTGGTGGGGACCCTACTTAAAGGATTAAACTCTTTGAAGGACTTAAAGATCATGGTCCTCCCCGACCATCCCACACCTCTTTCACTCAGAACCCACACCGCAGACCCCGTACCTTTTGTCATCTATTCGACCCAAATCCATCAAAACAAACACGGTGAAAGGTCTTTTGATGAAATCTCTGCTTCTCAGAGTGGAGTTTTTTTTGAGAAGGGCTATGAATTGATCGAACATTTTTTAAGCCTTCCTTGATGGAAAGGATAGAGGGAAAAGAAGTGGCCAATACAAGAACGAAATATATTTTCATGACGGGCGGTGTGGTTTCCTCTTTAGGAAAAGGTCTTGCCTCTTCTTCCATCGGTACCCTCCTCGAATTGAGGGGGCTGAAAGTGACTTTTTTAAAATTTGATCCCTATATCAATGTGGATCCTGGCACCATGAATCCTTTTCAACATGGCGAAGTCTATGTGACGGACGATGGAGCAGAGGCTGATTTAGATTTAGGCCATTATGAACGGTATACGAGCGTTGTCACTTCAAAAAAGAACAACTTTACCACTGGGCAGATCTATGATTCGGTCATCTCCAAGGAGAGGCGAGGGGATTACCTTGGAGCAACAGTCCAGGTGATTCCCCATATTACGAACGAGATTAAATCAAAGGTCTATGACCTGGCCCAGGGCGTGGACATTGTCATCGTCGAAGTGGGAGGCACCGTGGGCGATATCGAGAGCCTCCCTTTCCTCGAAGGGATCCGTCAGATTCGGGGGGATGTGGGGAGAGAGAATACGCTTTACATCCATCTTACGCTTGTCCCTTACATTGAAACAGCTGGCGAGCTGAAAACAAAACCGACCCAGCACAGCGTCAAAGAGCTTCGCGAAATTGGTATTCAGCCCGATATCTTGCTCTGCCGAACCGACCGCCTCCTTCCCTCTGAAGTCAAAGCCAAGATTGCACTCTTCTGCAACGTGGATAAGGATGCGGTGATTACCGCGAAGAATGTGGAAACCGTCTATGAGGTTCCCATCGTTTTCCATCAAGAAGGACTTGATGAGAAGATTGCCGAAAAATTGAACATCTGGACCGCCCGACCCAATCTTGCTGTTTGGGAGAAGATCGTTAAAAGGATTAAATCCCCCCGATTTCAAACCACTATCGCCGTAGTGGGAAAGTATGTCAGTCTGGTCGAGTCCTATAAAAGTTTGACCGAAGCCTTAATCCATGGGGGGATTGCTAACGATGCCAGAGTGAATCTGAAGTATGTCGATTCTGAAAGAGTTGAAAAAGAAGGACCCGATCACCTCCTGGAGGGTGTAGATGGGATTCTGGTACCTGGTGGATTCGGGACCAGGGGGATTAAAGGAAAGATCAGAGCCATCCAATTTGCCAGAGAAAAGAAGGTGCCATTTTTGGGCATCTGTTTAGGGATGCAGTGTGCGGTGATCGAGGTGGCGAGGCATTGTGCAGGCTTGAAAGGGGCTGATAGTACAGAATTCAATCTTCAGACCCCCCACCCGGTCATCTATCTGCTCGAACAGTGGGTAGATCGTGAACAGACACTCCAAAGGAGAGATTTGAACGTACCCAAAGGGGGAACCATGAGATTGGGGGCCTACCCCTGCAGGCTTCAAGAGAAGAGTCTGGCCTTCGAAGCCTACGGGAAGAAATTGATTTATGAGAGACATCGCCACCGCTACGAATTTAATAACCGATATCTTGAGCGACTCAACCAGGTGGGGATGGTCTTTAGCGGGATATCTCCGGATGGAGAGTTGGTTGAAATCGTGGAATTGAGCGACCACCCCTGGTTCCTGGGCTGCCAATTTCATCCGGAGTTCAAATCGAAGCCCACGGCTCCCCATCCTCTTTTTCGGGAGTTCATTCGCGCCTCCTTGGAGAAAGGGACAAGGCCAAGAGGAAAAAGGAAAATAAAAAAGAAGGGATGAGAGGGAAAAAAGGGAAGCCAAAGGCAAGGGATGATAGACCATGGATGTGAATGTAATTGAAGAGGCCAAACGCGTCTTGAGGATTGAAGCCCAATCTATTCTCGATCTGTTGGAAAGGCTGGATGATCAATTTACGAAAGCGGTTGATCTTCTTTACTATTGCAAGGGAAGGGTCGTGCTGATGGGAATGGGAAAATCGGGGTTGGTAGGAAGGAAGATTGCTTCTACCTTTGCCAGCACAGGGACTCCTGCCTTCTTTCTCCATCCGGCAGAGGGGTTAAACGGAGATTTCGGGATGCTGGCGAAGGAAGATGTGGTGATCGGGATTTCAAACAGTGGTGAGACACGAGAATTGCTAGAAGTTCTTCCCCTTCTCAAGCGGTACGGGAATCGATTGATTGCTTTGACTGGAAACAAGAGATCAACGCTTGCCACTGCCGGAGATGTACATTTGGATATTGCGGTCAAAGAGGAGGCCTGTCCCTTGAACCTGGCTCCCACGGCGAGCACAACCGCCACCCTTGCCATCGGCGATGCCCTGGCCGTAGCCCTGATGGTCAAGAGAGGATTCAAGAAAGAGGATTTTGCGTTACTTCATCCAGGAGGTGCTTTAGGGAAGAGGCTTCTGTTGCGTGTGGTGGAACTGATGCATTCCGGCGAGGCCTTTCCAAAGGTCTTTGAGAGAGCCTTGATGAAAGACGTCATCTTTGAAATTACTTCAAAACGCCTGGGCGTCACAGCGGTGTGTAATGAAGAGGGTCATCTGGTGGGCGTCATTACCGATGGAGATCTGAGGCGGGCCCTTGAGAAATATGAAGACCTCCTTCAAAGAACTGCCGCTGCGGTGATGACGAGAAATCCCAAATGGATTGAGAAGGACGCTCTTGCTGCTCAAGCCGTTCAAAAAATGGAAGAGTATTCGATTACTTCCCTTTTTGTATTTGAAAAGGCAGGAGACAAAGTGCCCATTGGCATCATCCATCTCCACGATCTTTTAAAAGCAGGTGTGGTGTAAGCCTTCTGGTATGGCTATGAAAAGATTGAAGATAGCGATGTTGCTCTCCCTTTTCCTCCTCGGTGGCGTTGTTGGGGTCAGCCTGTGGGTTAATCTCCGGGAGAGAAACCAGACGTTGGAACGGACAGAAGCCCATGGAGTCATCTCCACTGAAGGAGCGGATCAGCGACTGGAAAAGATTCATTTTGTGGAGGAAAAACACGGTCAAAAAATTTGGGAACTTGAAGCCAAAACCCTCTCTCATTATCAGGAAGAAAACGTGCTTTTGTTAGAAGATGTGAAAGTCGTCTATTATTCCAAAGAGGGGCGAATCTATACTTTGACCGGTCATCAGGGGAAGATTCATCAAGTAACCAAAGATATGGAATTGGCAGGGAATGTGACGTTTACTTCGGCGGAGGGATACCGATTGACAACCCATTCGGTTTCTTATCAACATTCCAAGAAGCAGGTCCAAACATCGGACCCCATTCAATTGGAAGGGGAACAGATACACCTGACTGGAATCGGAATGCTCATTGATCTGGATTCCAAAACGTTTAAGGTACTCGGTCAGGTCAAAACTCAGTGGAAGGGAGGAAGAAAAGGATGAGATCACTTCAAAGAAAGACCCTTCTTCTCCTGATCTGTTGGTCTGTTTTCTTTCTCCCCCATGCACTGGCTCAGGAGAGGAAAGGGGGCATAGCCAAGGGGTTAGGATTTACCACATCCCGGTCTCCGATTGAAATTACCTCCGATACGGTCGAGGGAGACCAGAAACAGAATCGAATTACCTTCAAAGGGAATGTCGTGGCCAAGCAGGAGGAGGCCACCCTGTATGCAAATATGGTCGTCGTTTATTACGATGCAGAAATGAAAAAGATGAAGGAGATTGTGGCAACGGGCAACGTCAAAATCGTTCAACTGGATCGGCGCGCCACCTGTCAAAAAGCGATTTTCCTGCAGAATGAAAATAAGATTGTCCTCGAAGGAGAGGCCACTCTCCGAGAAGGAGAGAATGTCGTCCGGGGAGAACGGGTGATTTACTTGGTTGATGAAGAACGAAGCATTGTCGAGGGAGGAAAGGGAGGACGGGTGAGCACGACGATTATCCCTCCCTCGCGAGAGGAAAGGAAAAAATAGTTTGGAGGAGGGAGGCCGGAGTTCGAAGCCATAGGGTCTGCACTCTAAACGATGACCCTCGGCCTTTGATGAAGGAGAGTGATGTCCCATCTTAAATGTGAAGAGTTAACAAAGTCTTTTCGACGACGGAAGGTGGTGGATCATGTCAGCCTCGAGATTGAAGGAGGTGAAGTCGTGGGCCTGTTAGGACCTAATGGGGCCGGGAAAACCACCATCTTTTACATGATTGTCGGATTGCTTCGACCGGATACAGGAATTCTTACTTTAAACGGAGAGGAGATCACTCACCTTCCTATGTACTTAAGGGCGAGGAAAGGCATCGGGTATCTTCCACAGGAACCTTCCGTGTTCAGGAAGCTAACTGTCGAAGAAAACTTGATGGCGATTCTCGAGACCCTCCCTCTGTCTAAGGAGGAGAAACGAGATCGTTTGGAAGCCCTCTTAAAAGAATTGGGTCTCGCCCCCCTTCGAAAACAGAAAGCGTATAGCCTCTCCGGAGGGGAGAGAAGGAGGGTTGAGATCACAAGGGCTTTGGTCTTATCTCCCTCTTTTATCCTGCTGGATGAACCTTTTGCCGGTATTGACCCGATTGCTGTTTTAGATATTCAAGCGATTATCCGTCAATTGAAAACGAAAAACATCGGAATTATAATAACAGATCATAATGTTAGGGAAACCCTGGGCGTCTGTGATCGAGCCTATATCCTTAATGAAGGGGTTTTGTTAGAGTCCGGAACTCCCGAAGAGATTGCACGAAGTCCAAGAGCAAGGAAGATCTATTTAGGAGACCGTTTTCAGTTAGACAAAAAAATGGAAATGAAAGAAGAGAGGGAGCGAGGCGTTAGGGAAAAAGGACCTGGCCCTCTATTTGAATGAGATGGCTTTAGAACTAAAACAATCCCCCAAACTTGTTCAGCAACTGGTGATTACTCCTCAGCTCCAGCAGGCGATCAAGCTCTTGCAGCTAACCCGGTTGGAACTGGTTGAGATGATCAGCCAGGAGATGAAAGAGAATCCTCTCCTCGAGGAGATTGAAGAAGAAAGAGAAGGGGATGGGGAGTCCGAGACGGATCGTGAAAACATAGGAGAACCGGTATCCAACTCCGAACACACAGCTGAAGTGAAAGGCGAAGGAGAGGGGGCCGATGAATTTGATTGGGAAAATTATCTGGAAAATTATAACCTTTCATCGGTTTCCAGGCTGAGGGAACCCGATGGCGAAGATAAACCCTCGTTCGAAAATTTTCTAACGAAGAGCACCACTCTGTTTGATCACCTCCTTTGGCAACTCCAGCTTTCCCATTTGACCGAAGAGGAGAAGGAGGCGGGTTTGTGGATTATCGGAAATCTGGATGACGATGGCTATCTCAAAGCCTCCCTTGAAGAATTCGTCAATGAGTCTGGAATGCCTTTAGAGAACGTGGAAGAGGTTTTAAAGAAGATCCAACAGTTTGATCCTGTTGGAGTAGCGTCAAGGGATTTGAAAGAATGCCTCTTGATTCAGTTGAGCCAGATCTCTCCTCGGGATTCCATCGCAGAAAAGATTGTACAGGAACACCTCGCTTTGTTGAAGAACCGAAACTATCCGGCCCTTGCCAAACGGTTAGGCGTTACGGTGGAGCGGGTCAATCGAGCGGCGAACCTCATCTCCAAACTGGAGCCTAAACCAGGTAGAGCCTACGGAGGAGAAGTGGTTCAAGAGATCATCCCGGACGTTTATGTGTACAAGGTGGAGGGGGAGTATGTGGTGTCTCTAAACGACGAGGGCGTTCCCCGATTGAAAGTGAATCCTTACTATCGTCGCATCCTCACCGAAAACCGAAACAGCCAATCGGAGGATCGCAAGTACATCCAGGAAAAGTTACGTTCTGCGCAATGGCTCATCCGGAGCATCGACCAACGCCAAAGAACCATCTACAAGGTGGCCAAAAGCATTGTCAAATTTCAGCGGGATTTTTTAGATCATGGGATTCAATACCTCAAACCTCTTGTCCTTCGGGATGTGGCCGAGGATATCCAAATGCATGAGTCAACGATCAGCCGGGTCACCAACAATAAATACATGCATACGCCGCAGGGGATTTATGAATTGAAATTCTTTTTCAATGCAGGGATCCCTTCAAAAGAAGGGGAATCCATGGCCTCGGAAAGTGTGAAGAGTCTGCTGAGAGAGATTATCAGCAAAGAGGATCCCAGAAAACCTTACAGCGATGAAAAATTGGTCCAGATGTTGAGGGAGAGGAATATTACGATTGCGAGGAGAACGATTTCAAAATACCGTGAGATGATGAAGATCCTGTCATCGAGCGAACGAAGAAAAGTGGTGTAGAACCGGTGAAACGAGAAACCAGGCCACATGATTCATAGAGACAAAGGAGAAGACCCATGCAAATTGCCGTGACATTCCGACACCTGGAACCTGACGAAGGGATCAAAGATTATGTAAAGAAGAAGGTCATAAGGTTAAAAAAATTTATTGAGAATCCCAGAGAGGCCCATGTGGTTCTCTCGGTCGAGAAGTTTCGCCACTCGGCAGAGTTAACCATCCTCAGCGATGGTCTCACCCTGAACAGCGAGGGAAGAGATCGGGATCTTTACGCTGCCATTGATCTCATGGCTGATAAAATGGACCGTCAAATCAGAGAAAAGCGAGAGAAGACAAGACGAAAAAGAGGGAAACGTGTGGTCTCAGAAAACATGCTTCAGAAACCTGCGCCCTCTGACGAAGAACTCACAGAACAGGCCCTTTCCTCCCAGATTAAAAGAAGACAGATTCCTGCCAAACCGATGTCCCTTGAGGAAGCCGTCGCTCAAATGAAACTTAGGGATGACACCACCCTGTTCTTTATCAATTCGAATTCTGGGGAGATGAATGCTCTACATCGAAAAAAAGGGGGCTATGAATGGGTGGTTCCCTATGCGGAATGAAATCTTCATAGAAGAAGACAATGAAACTTCTTGATTTTTTTAAAGAGGAATGGATTCTTCCGGAACTGAAAGGAACCGATAAACCTTCTGTATTGAAAGAATTGGCGGACCTCCTGGTTAAACCCAGTGGCGTCTCTTCACCCGAAGAACTCCTTCAGATTCTTTTGGAAAGGGAAAGATTGGGATCAACGGGCATTGGGGAAGGCGTGGCCATTCCTCATGGACGTTTAAGGGGATTGAAGCGTTTCATGCTTTCTTTTGGCCGCTCGACGCACGGTGTTGATTTTGATGCCATCGATCAAAAGCCCTGCCACCTCTTTTTTATGGTCATGGCTCCAGAAAATTCACCGGTGGAAAACCTGAACCTTTTAGGAAGAATTGCTAAATTGGTCAAAGACTCCTCCTTTAAAAAAAAGTTAATCACGGCCCAAACGCGACGGGAGATCTTTGAAGTCATTCAGGAAGAAGATGAACGATATTAATCATTGTGGGCCAGGGAAGGAGGAGATCCTTCCTTCAGCAGGATATCCAGCATGAAAGGCCTTTTGGTTCAAGATCTTTATCAGGATAGAGACTTTCATCTCGGGTTGACCCTGATGGCGGGCCGGAAGGGATTAAAAAAGAAGATCACCCATCCCCAAGTCCAAAAAATGGGACTGGCCATGACCGGCTATACTCGATTCATCAACCCCGAAAGGCTTCAAGTTCTTGGGAATACGGAAGTGGCTTATTTTCAGACCCTATCCCCTGAGTTCCAAAAAGAGGTCATCCGACAGATTTGTAATCTTGAGCTTTCTTGTCTGGTGGTGACCCGAAATCTCGAAATACCTGAAATGCTTCTTCACCATGCAGACGATAAAGGAATCCCTCTCTTTCGAACCAGCCTCAGTTCAACGGATTTTATTGAGAGGGTCAGTAAGTTTTTAGAGGAACGATTGGCCGCAACCCAGAGTCTCCATGGGGTGCTCATTGATGTATTCGGCGTTGGCGTACTCCTTCTCGGAAAGAGCGGAATCGGCAAAAGTGAGTGCGCCCTCGACCTCATCCTCCGGGGGCACCGTCTTGTGGCAGATGATATGGTCTCGATTCGTAAGCGTTCTCCCACCGAGTTGATTGGAAGTGGCTTTGAAGTCATTCAGCACCATATGGAAGTTCGAGGACTGGGGATCATTAATATCCGGAGTCTCTTCGGGGTCGAGGCGATCCGTGAACAGAAGAAGGTGGAATTAGTCCTTGAACTTGTGGAGTGGGATACCCAACAAGAGTACGATCGCCTCGGATTTGAGGAGGAGAAATATACCATCCTTGGAGTGGACCTCCCAATGTTAAGAATTCCTGTCACTCCAGCGCGAAATTTAACGACCATCATCGAAGTGGCCGCTCGTAACTATCTCCTGAAGAGGATGGGGTACGATTCTGCCCTGGAGTTTGAAAAGAAACTTCTTTCCAGGATGGGGGAGAAAGGGAAACAAGGGGTGGATGTAGAGGGCGAGGTGGAGTGAAGAGCCTCAGGGTGATTCTCATCAGCGGTCTTTCAGGGTCAGGAAAAACAACAGCTATTAAGGCGTTAGAGGATATTGGGTTTTACTGCGTTGATAACCTCCCTCTTCCTTTGTTGCCTAAGTTTCTTGAACTCTGCGAACAATCCGGTGGTAAGATTTCAAGAGTGGCTGTGGTGGAGGATATCCGAGAAGCGGAATCCCGTTCGATGTCTGCAAGAGGACCGATCGATGTTTTTGAAGATGCAAGAAAGATGATCGAGGGACTTCGAAAGGAAGGGTATCCTATCGAAATCCTTTTCCTGGATGCTTCCGATCCTGTTCTGACGAGACGGTATAGTGAAACGAGACGTCAGCATCCGTTGGCAGTAGGGGGGTCGGTTCTCGAAGGGATCCGGCTCGAAAGAGAACGCCTCGCAGGGATTCGAGATACGGCGAATCTGGTCATCGATACCTCCCAGTTCAACGTTCATCAATTGAAAGAGAAGATCCAACAGTATGTTCAGGAGCAGGGAACAGGTGTCCATCTGACGGTGACCTTTCTCTCTTTTGGATATAGCTTCGGCGTTCCCTACGAAGCGGATCTGATGTTCGATGTCCGGTTTTTACCTAACCCCTACTTCGTTGAGGAACTGAAATCGCTCAGGGGGGATGATCCCAAAGTGGCCAAGTATCTTTTACAATGGGAGGAGACACAGGCATTCTTAGAACAGACCCAGAACTTCATTCGATTCCTCCTCCCCTTCTATCTCCGTGAGCGGAGAACCCATTTAACCATTGCTGTCGGGTGTACCGGCGGGAGGCATCGCTCTATCGTTATCGTCAACCAACTGGTTGAGAAGCTTCGGGCCGAATTGACGAAAAAGGGTGTTTTTCTATCGGTCAGACACCGTGATGCAGAGAGAGGATGAACGATATGGTAGGAGTCATCATTGTCACTCATTGTCGATTAGGGGAAGAGTTGATTGCAGCAGCACAGCTGGTGATCGGTGAAGAGTTAAAGCAGTTTCAATCTGTTTCCATCCTTCCTCAAGAGGGATCGGAGGAGATTCGAGAAAAGATCATCGCCGCCATCCGCAAAGTGGAGGGAGGGGAAGGGATTTTGATCCTGACCGATATGTACGGAGGAACCCCCTCGAACATTAGTCTCTCCTTTTTGGAAGAGAAGAAGATCGAGGTGATCACAGGGGTGAATCTCCCCATGTTATTAAAATTGGCCACCTATCCAAACAATATGGATTTGGAATCCTTGGCGGCTTTTATTACCGACTATGGGCAGAAAAACATCAATCTGGCAAGCGAAGTGCTCAAAAAACGGGTCGAGAAAAAGTGACATGAGGAAAAGGAGGAAAGGTGGTTCAAAGGGATGGAAATCCGAACATTCATGATTAAGAACAAGTTAGGACTTCATGCCAGAGCAGCAGCCCTTCTCGTTAAAACAGCCAATCAGTTTGTATCCGAAGTGAGCATTGAGAAGGATGGGATGGAGGTGAACGGAAAATCCATCATGGGAATTTTAATGTTAGCGGCAACCAAAGGAACCAAGATTACATTGAAAGCTGAGGGGAAAGATGCGGTTCAGGCGATTCAGACCCTTGGGAAGCTAATTGAGAATAAATTCAATGAGGAATAGGGATGGCGATTCAACAACAGGTTAATAAAACCCTTCGAGGGATCGGAGCCTCCCCAGGAATTATACAGGGAAGAGCTTTTCTGGTAGAACGCTATAAGGTTCGGCTTCCTCAGAAACGAATTCCTGCGCTTCAAGTGGAAGAGGAGATTAAACGTTTCCTTCGGGCTATTGAGGAGGCCAAGAGCCAGTTAAGGGAGATCAAAGAGAAGATCCTGGATCCACAGGTGAGGCAGCATGCCTTCATCCTCGATGTGCACCTCATGATTCTGGATGATCAGATGTTGATCGAGAATACGGTAGAGAATATCCGGAAGAGGAAAATCAATTCAGAGTGGGCCCTTGATCTGACCCTTGAAAAATTAGATGCCGCTTTCAAAACCATTGAGGATGAATATCTGAGGGAACGCCGAAATGACCTTCACTATGTGGCCGCCCGAATTTTCAGAAACCTCATGGGGAAAAAACACGATGATATCACCAAAATCAAAGGGAAAGTGATTGTGGTGGCCCATGATCTTTCCCCTGCGGATACGCTCCAGATGCAATTGAACCAGGTGGCAGGATTTGTCACAGACATTGGTGGCAAAGTTTCCCATACAGCCATTCTCGCCCGCTCTCTGGGAATCCCTGCAGTGGTAGGGGCAGAGGTCGCGACCTCCCTGATCAATGGAGGAGATCTTCTGATCCTTGATGGAGAGAATGGCGAAGTGGTCATCAATCCCACCGAACAGATGGCGGAGACCTATCTTGAGCGTCAACGGCGAGTGAAATTACTGGAACGGGAAATTCTAAAATACGCCGCCTTACCCGCCGTGACTCGAGATGGGATCCGGATTCATCTTCAGGCAAACATTGAAATGGTCGGAGAGATTCCTTCTGCAAAGAGTCATGGAGCAGAGGGAATCGGACTTTATCGAACCGAAATCCTGTATCTGAACCGAAAGGACTTGCCCAGTGAAGAAGAACATTATCGAACTTATCGTGCCCTTGCAGAGAGCATCTCTCCAGGGGTGAGCACGATCCGTACTCTCGACATTGGAGGGGATAAGTTTCTTTCCCACTATTCCCAGGGCAATGAGATGAATCCTGCTATGGGACTCAGGGCCATTCGGTTTAGCATGAAGGAAACCGATATTTTCAGAACCCAATTGAGCGGTATTCTTCGAGCCAGTGCCCATGGAAAGTTGAGAATCCTCTTTCCCATGATCTCCAGCATTGAAGAGATCCGCAGGGCAAAAACCTTTTTGGAAGAGGTCAAAAAAGACCTCCTTCGATCCAGAATTCCCTTTGACCGACAGATCCCTGTGGGAGCCATGATCGAGATCCCCTCCGCCTCTATCACTGCCGACCTCTTGGCACGGGAAGTTGATTTCTTTAGTATCGGGACAAATGATCTCATTCAATATGCCTTGGCGGTGGATCGAATCAACGAGCATGTCTCTTATCTTTATGAACCTCTTCATCCTGCTATTTTAAGAATCATTCACCATGTGGTCCAATCCGCACACCATGCAGGGATCCCAGTAGCGATCTGCGGAGAGATGGCTGCCGAGCCTGCCTATGTGTTAGTCTTATTAGGGTTAGGCCTTGAAGAGTTCAGCATGAACCCGATCGCCATTCCCAAAGTGAAGAAGATGCTTCGAAAGGTAACGGTGACTGAGGCCAAAGCCCTTACGGAAAGGTTGTTTCAATTGACCACAGCCACAGAGATTAAACGCTATGTCCGCAAGTGGATGGCAGAAAGGTTTCCCGGGGAATTTGACTAATCCTTAAGAATCCTTTTAGGATTAATAGTTATGGTAAACTTCAAAGGAGGAACAGAATATGGCAATGACCGACTTTTTATTTACTTCTGAATCCGTTACCGAGGGACATCCGGATAAAGTGGCCGATCAGATCTCGGATGCCATTCTGGATGCCATCATCGCTCAAGATCCTAAGGCAAGGGTGGCCTGCGAGACGATGGTGACGACTGGAATGGCGATTATCGCTGGAGAAATTACGACTTCTTGTTATGTCCATATGCCTGCTATTGTAAGGGAAACGATCAAAGAGATTGGATATAATGACTCTGCCATGGGTTTTGACTGGGAAACCTGTGCGGTCATTACCTCTATTGACGAGCAATCCCCGGATATTCGGCGAGGTGTCGATCGGGACGAAGGGCACGAACAAGGGGCTGGGGATCAAGGACTCATGTTTGGCTATGCCTGTAATGAAACGCCTGAATTGATGCCCATGCCCATTGTCTATGCTCATCGTTTGACCCGACGATTAGCAGAAGTCCGAAAGAAAGGGATTCTCGATTTTCTGAGACCCGATGGGAAATCCCAGGTAACGATTCAATATATCAATGGGAAACCGGTCCGTATTGATTCCGTCGTCATTGCCGCTCAACATTCTGAGAAGGTCTCCTACAAAAAACTTCAAGAGGCGATTCGGGAAGAGGTGATTATGAAAGTCCTCCCTGAAAACCTCCGGGATAAAAAGACCAAGTATTATATCAATACCACTGGCCGGTTTGTCCATGGAGGCCCAAAGGCGGATTGCGGTCTCACCGGAAGAAAAATCATCGTCGATACCTATGGAGGTGTCGGGAGCCATGGGGGAGGTTGCTTCTCTGGGAAGGATCCCTCCAAAATGGATCGGAGTGCTTCCTATATGGCGAGGCACATAGCAAAGAATGTGGTGGCTGCTGGGCTGGCAGAGAAGTGTGAGGTACAGATTGCTTATACGATCGGAAGGGCCGAGCCTGTTTCATTGATGATCGATACCTCCAGAACTTCAAAAATTCCTCCTGATGAGATTGCCAGGCTTATTCGAGAGCATTTCGATCTGAGGCCGAGAGCGATCATTGACTACCTCGATCTTCTCAAACCCATTTATAAGCAGACCGCCTGTTACGGACATTTTGGTCGAGATGAACCCGGCTTTACCTGGGAGAAGACCCATCGGGCAAAGGAGTTGAGAAAAGCAGCAGGACTTTAGAGGGCGGGTTGCGTAAGGGTCAATGTGGAATCCTTTAGAAGAAATTCCTAAGTCCGAATTCCGAAATACGGAGAGAGCATGGATTACGATATTAAAGACATCTCATTAGCAGAACGGGGCAGGCTTCGGATGGAATGGGCAGAGATGGCCATGCCGGTGTTAAAGGCCATTCGAAGTCGTTTTGAGAGGGAGAAACCGCTTCAGGGGATTCGCCTCTCAGCCTGTCTTCACGTCACCACAGAAACAGCAGCCCTGATGAGGACGTTGAAGACAGGAGGCGCGGATCTTTGTCTCTGTGCCTCAAACCCCTTGAGTACGCAGGATGATGTGGCAGCCTATTTGGTGAAAGACTTAGGGATGCCCGTCTTTGCCATCAAAGGAGAAGACAGTAAAACCTACTATGACCATATCCAGGCGGCGTTGAGTTTTTTTCCCCATATTACGATGGATGATGGGGCAGACCTGGTTTCATCCTTCCATTTCATCGCCCTTGAGAAGTGGGAAGATCTGATCCCATCCTTAAGGGATTGGGCCAAAGCGCTCTCTCCTTCTCAACGCCAGACAATGATCCACGGTCTCCTCGGAGGAACGGAAGAAACGACAACCGGAGTGATTCGTCTCCGAAGCATGGAGCGCAGCGGAGTCTTGAAATTTCCTGTGATTGCAGTCAACGATGCCGAGACAAAACACTTCTTTGACAACCGATATGGAACGGGGCAATCCACGATCGACGGTATCTTGCGAGCGACCAACCGACTTCTCGCAGGATCGATTTTTGTGGTTTCAGGGTATGGCTGGTGTGGTAGAGGATTAGCCCTGCGAGCCAAAGGAATGGGAGCGGATGTGGTGATCACCGAGGTGAATCCCTTAAGGGCTCTGGAAGCAGTGATGGACGGTTATCGAGTCATGACCATGGAGGAGGCATCAGAGATTGGAGATTTCTTCTGCACGGTTTCTGGAAACGTGAACGTCATTCGGAGAGAACATTTTTTAAGGATGAAGGACGGAGCCATTGTAGCGAACTCCGGCCATTTTAACGTGGAACTTGATCTCATCGGGCTTGAAGACATTTCGGTCTCTAAAAAGAGAATTCGTGACTTCGTAGAAGAATTTCACCTTCAGAGTGGGAGAAGGATCTATTTGCTGGGCGAGGGAAGGCTCGTCAATCTGGCATCTGCAGAAGGCCATCCATCCAGTGTGATGGACATGAGTTTTGCCAACCAAGCTCTCTCCGTTGAATATTTAATCAAGCATCATCAGGACCTCCAACGAAAAGTCTATCCTGTTCCAGAAGTCATCGATCAGGAAATCGCCAGGATGAAACTTCTGTCCATGGGAATTAGAATCGACCAACTCACCAAAGAACAGGAACACTATTTAGCCTCTTGGGAACAAGGGACATGAATCAAGGTGTCAGAAGATGGAGATGGGTCCTCCTTCCCATCCTCCTATTCTTTATAGGATTGGTCATCTATCGAGGCTGGGCTTTGACCCAGAAGAAAGCCGCGCCGCAGAGGGTTAAACGGGGCGATATCCCTGTACAGGTTTCTCCAGTTCTTTTGAAACCCCTTGTCTACTTGGTGTCCATGACGGGAGACATTACGCCTCTGATGCAGGTCGATCTCTTTCCCAAAGTCTCTGGCTATCTGGAGGGGATTTTTGTTCAGATAGGAGATTCAGTAAAGCAGGGGTATCTCATCGCCCAGATCGACCGGACGGATTACCTTCAAAAGGTGAAGGAGATGGAAGCCAGGGTTGCTCTGGCTAAGGCTCAACTTGCGGAGATTGAAGCAGGAGCCCGGACTGAAGAATTGCGACAGGCTGAAGAAGCGGTTCGAAGCGCTCAGTCCCGTTATGAGAATGCAAGGATTCATCGAGAGCGTATGGAGGTCCTCTATCAGAAGAAGGTCATTTCCAAGAAGGAATGGGATCTTGCCGAGATGGAATATACAGTCGCGGGAGCCCAGCTGGCTTCGAGCCGCGAGCACCTTCAATTACTGAGAGAAGGAGCAAGGCAGGAAACGAGAGAAGCCAGTCGAGCCCGATTGAGGGAGGCCGAAGCCCTTTTAAGTCAGGAGAGAATCCGTCTCCAACATACCCAGATCCTTGCTCCTTTTTCAGGTGAGATCCACCGCAGGTATGTGGATGCCGGAGCCCTCGTCTCCCCTTCCACGCCGATCGTCCATCTTATTCATACAGCCACCCTAAAAGTGGTTGCCCATGTTTTAGAGAAAGACATCCCTTTGATCAAAACAGGGATGAAGGCAACCCTTACCACAGAATCCTTTCCTGGAAAAACCTTTGAAGGCAAAATTGTCAGGCTCAACAGTGCCCTTGATCCTGCAACACGGACCCTCCAGGCTGAGATCGAAATTCCCAACCCCCATCGCATGCTCAAACCCAGCATGTTCGCGCGAATCGAACTGGTTTTGCTTGAGAAACCTCGAGCCCTTCTCGTGCCACGGTATGCCATCCTGAGGTCGAACGGATCCCAATCGGTCTTTGTTCTTGAGGGAAACCAAGCGATTCAAAGACCTGTGGTCACCGGGTATGAACAAGATCAATATGTTGAGATTGTCGAGGGGGTGAAGGAGGGAGATCGGGTCATCGTGAAAGGCCAGGAACTCATCCGAGATCGTTCCACCGTTCGCGTGGTGGAAGGGAGTTAGATCTCCATGGATTTGATCCGTGGTTCTCTCAAGAATCCCGTGGCCCGATTCATGGTGGCCATTGGAATTATCCTTCTTGGACTGATTGCCTTTTCCAACCTCGCCATCGATCTCTTCCCTGAAATTTCTTATCCTGTGGTTTCGGTGGTGACCGACTATCCTGGAGCCAGTCCAGAGGATGTGGAGATTACCATCACGCGCCCCATTGAAAAGCGGGTCAGCCGTATTCAAAACGTTCGACATGTCTCTTCACGATCCAGAGAGGGCACCTCTGTTGTCACCCTTGAATTTTATTGGGGAACGGACCTTGATATTGCCTCCACGGATATCCAGCGAAGCCTCAGCGAAATTTTAGACCTTTTCCCAGACGAAGCGAAACAACCCATCATCATTAAGTTTGATCCCTCCCAGATTTCGGTCATTGTTTTGGCGATCACTGGCCCCCTTGAGGATTACCAACTCAGAGAATTAGGAGAAGACTTCATTGCCCCGAGACTGGAGAGCCTCAAGGGAGTTGCTTCGGCGAATGTATTCGGTGGGCAAACGAGAGAAGTTCAGATTCTTCTGGATCGGTCGAAGTTAGAGAGATTTAACCTTCCCCTCGATCGAGTGGCTCAGGCGGTTCGGGCAAGCTATATGGACAGACCGGGCGGAAGCCTGAACACGGGTGTCAGGGAATACACGGTTCGAACCCTTGGACGTACCCCGAACGTAAAAGATTTTGAAGAGATTGTTGTTGCCCTACAGAATGGAATTCCCATTCGTGTAAGAGACGTCGGCAGCGTCCAAGAAGGGTATGAGGATATTCAGGCAGAAGTCAATGTGAATGGAATGAAGGGGGTGGTCCTCGGGGTACAGAAACAGATTGGTGGCAATACGGTTTCGGTTGTGGATGAAGTCCTGAAAGCCCTCCCCCAGATTCAAAGAGAACTCCCTCCAGGTGTTTCTCTTGAGGTGGTAGCAGATCAATCGACCTTTATTCGAAAATCGATTCATAACCTCCAGAAAGAGGCGATGATGGGAGCCCTCCTGGCAGTGGTGATCATCCTCATCTTTTTACGGAACGTTACGAGCACGGTGATTATTGCCCATTCCATCCCGCTCTCGATCGTTGCCACCTTTGTTTTGCTCCATTTTGGAAAGTTCACCCTCAACATTATGACCCTGGGAGGGTTAGCCCTCGGCGTGGGGAGATTGGTGGACGATGCCATCGTGGTTCTTGAAAATATTAATCGCCATCTCGAACGAGGGGAGCCGCCCGAAGAAGCCTCTTATAAGGGCGCCCGTGAGGTAAGCAAGCCGGTCATTGCTGCTACCCTTACCAGTATCATCGTTTTCCTTCCTTTAGCTTTTGTCAAAGGCATTGCGGCTCTCCTGTTCGTTCAGATGGCGTATACCGTGGCGTTTTCACTTCTCGCCTCTCTGTTTGATTCGCTTACATTGATTCCCCTTCTGACAGCGAAGTTCCTGAAGCCCAAAAGAGAAGAAGGAAGTTACTCCTGGAGCAAGCGACTTCTGGACAAGACTCAGCCCTTCTTCCAGTGGATGGATCAACATTATCAGAGAACCCTTTCTTTTGCTCTCTCACACCGCAAGCTGGTTGTCTTCGGAGTGACAGGGGTGTTTGCGGGAACCCTCTTCATGATTCCACTTCTCGGAACCGAATTCTTTCCAACTTCGGATGAAGGTCAGGTCAGGATGTCCATGAGGCTTCCGGTGGGTTCCTCTCTTGATGAGACCAAAAAGGTGGTGAACGAGGTCGAAGAGATCATCTTCTCCAGTGTTTCCGAGTTAAAAGCTTTGTGGGCAAGAGCAGGTTCAGGCAGGGGACGATCGGTGATCTTTGGCGGAAGGTTTGCTGGTCCTCACACGGCCACGGCTTCCATCATGCTTGAAGAACAATCGGAGAGAAGACGTTCTTCAGAGGAGATCGCCCGGGTGATTCGAGAGAAAGTGAGAAACATCCCCGGTGCGATCATCGCTGTCTTTCCGGGTGGTCTCATCTCGAGAGTGATTACTTTCGGGGCGGACGAACCCATCAGTGTAGAGATCTTAGGATTTGACATTCCCACTGGAAATCGTCTGGCAAAGGAGGTGGAAGGAATTCTAAGAGAAGTTCGAGGAGTGACTGACATTCAGATCAGTCGGGAAGAAGGCTTGCCGGAGTATCAGATCCGATTTCAACAGGATCGCCTGGCAAGTTTGGGGCTGACCACCTCCCGGGTTGCGGAGATCGTCAGAGGGGCTGTCGAAGGGATTGAAGCCTCTATTTATGTAGATCCCCAAACGGGTCGGGAGCGTCAGGTAAGAGTACGCCTTAGGGAAGAGGATAGGAGGCATCCAGAGGATCTCCAGAAGATTCCCATTCCAGTTTCCGGAGGAAAGGTCGTCTCCCTCTCGCATATCGCCGACGTGGTTCGAACAACCTCTCCTTCCCAGCTGGAAAGAAAATATCAGCAGAGAATCGTCTATGTCACAGCGAATACGAGCGGAAGAGACCTTGGTTCCGTTGCTTCAGAAATTGAAGAGAGGATTTCCCAGATGAATATCCCTAAGGATTTTTCTATTCAGCTCAAAGGGACAAGGGAGGAACAAAAGGAGGCGTTTCAAACTCTCTTCTTTGCCCTGGGGTTGGCCATCCTCTTGGTCTATATGGTTCTGGCTTCCCAATTTGCCTCCCTGCTTCATCCATTTTTAATCATGTTTTCAGTTCCCCTTGGAATCATCGGAGTCATCTGGGCACTTTTCCTCACAGGGAATACGTTGAGTGTTATTTCCTTCATTGGAATCATTATGATGGTTGGGATTGTGGTGAGCAATGCGATCATCCTCATTGATTATATTAACAGGCTTCGTAAAGAGGAAGGTTTGGAATTGAAAGAGGCTGTTATCCAGGGAGGAAGGGTGAGACTCCGACCCATTCTCATGACCTCGTTGACCACCGTTTTCGGTTTAACCCCTATGGCCCTTGGTTTTGGGGAAGGCGCAGAAACCAATGCCTCGCTGGCGATTGCTGTGATTGGAGGGTTGATGGTTTCTATGTTTTTAACCCTCGTCTTCATCCCTACGCTCTATTACATTGTGGAGAAGAGGAGAGAACGAAAGAAAGGATTCGAGGGACCCAGGGGTCAAGGGGTTGAGGGTTATCAAATTTAAATGATTGATTTCCGGATCCTTGAGTCCTCTCACCCTGTTCAAGATATGATCCCACGCCGTAAGACTTGCCAGATAACGGTTGGTTCCGTGAAGATTGGAGGAGGTGCTCCCATTTCCATCCAATCAATGACCAAGACCGACACCCGAGATGTCCAAAAAACGGTTTTACAGATCCGGCGGCTTGAAGCAGCAGGCTGTGAGATCGTCCGGGTGGCAGTCCCGGATGAAGAGGCGGCAAGAGCCATTGCGCAAATCAAGAAAAGGATCACCATTCCTTTGATTGCTGATATTCACTTTAACTACCGACTGGCTCTGATATCTATGGAGCATGGCGCCGATGGCCTTCGGATTAATCCGGGCAACATAGGTGGCCGGGAACGACTCAAGACAGTTGTCAATGAAGCCAAGAGACGAAGCATTCCAATCAGAATCGGTGTCAATGCTGGTTCTCTTGAGAGAGATCTTTTAAGGCAGTTTGGAGGTCCCACGCCTGAAGCCATGGTTTTAAGTGGACTGAGGACGATCAAATATGTCGAAGACCTTGGATTTAACCTCATCAAGGTTTCCTTGAAGGCATCGGACGTTCCAAGAACCATAGAGGCTTACCGCCTTTTTTCTGAAAAATCAAACTACCCACTTCATCTTGGGGTCACAGAAGCAGGCAGGGGATACCGTGCGGTAGTCAAATCGGCCATTGGGATTGGAGTTCTTCTCTTTGAGGGGATTGGGGATACTCTTCGAGTTTCTTTAACTGGAGATCCTGTGGAAGAAGTTCGGGTAGGGTATGAGATCTTGAGGTCACTGAAGATCAGACGGAGAGGCGTTGAGATTATCTCCTGTCCAACCTGTGGACGATGTGAGGTGAATCTCAGCAACCTTGTCAAAAAGATTGAGAAAGAGGTTGAACGGATCCAGACACCGTTGACCGTGGCGATCATGGGCTGTGTGGTCAACGGACCTGGAGAAGCCAGGGAAGCCGATCTCGGGATTGCCGGTGGAAAGGGAGGCGGAGTTCTTTTTAGAAAGGGTGAAATTGTCAAGAAACTTCAGGAGAAGGAATTTGTTGGGGCCTTATTGAAAGAAATCGAAGAAATGATTCAAAACCAACGATGAGTTTTTCATCGTTTCATGTTGATCGTTTATTGGGAACATTGAGTTTTTTCCACACATCATAGATCCTTTGCAGAACCGTAAAATGGGTGAGGATCGCAAGAAGCCACAGCATAGGTTCCATCCAGCCAAATAGTGCGCCCGAAGAAAGAAGAATGATCCTCTCCGCCCTTTCCATCAATCCGATGTGGCAGGATATTTGTAGGGATTCTGCCCTTGCCCGAGCATAGGGGATCAGGGCCGTTCCAACAACCACCACCGAAGTGAGGATGACCAGATCGTCTTCCCCCTTTCTCGAATAATGGAGGAGGAGGGCTAACAGGAGGATGAGGTCCGAATATCGATCCACAACGGAGTCAAAAAAACCACCGAAGGGAGTGACCTTGCCAAGGTTTCGGGCAATCACGCCATCCAGAAGGTCGAAGATTCCCGAAAGAATAATGGCCAGTCCTGCCATCCACCAGATTCCTTTCAGAATAAGCCCTGAAGCGATAAGGGTTGATAGGAGACCCAGCAGAGTCAGAAGATTGGGATTGCCCCGCTGTCCAAAAATCTTTTTAAATAGGGGGTAGAGATAGGAGTCAAGACGATGTCCGAGTCTGTCACTGAGCATAGATTGAAGATGAGATTAACATTTTTTATGGAAAAATCAACTTGTTTATTATATACTATTTCTACCAAATTTCAACAAAAAGGACTTTTAGGAGAAAAGATCGATGCCATGTCAAATCGTTTCTCAAACCGACTTTAAAGCCTTGAGGTTAAAAGGAAGAGGGAAGGTACGAGATATCTACGATCTTGGCGATAAACTTCTGATCGTCGCTACAGACCGGATCTCTGCCTTTGATGTGGTCATGCCCAATCCGATTCCGGATAAAGGAAGAGTCCTGACTCAGCTTTCCCGGTTTTGGTTCAACCTGACCCGAGAGATCATTCCCAACCATCTCATCTCAACCGAAGTGGAAGAATATCCCCAATCGTGTCAGCCCTATCAAGAAGAATTAAGGGAAAGGTCCATGCTGGTCTTCAAAACCGAAGTGCTTCCTGTAGAGTGTATTGTGAGAGGGTATCTTTCTGGGTCGGGATGGGAAGAGTATCGAGAGACAGGGGCGGTCTGTGGTATTGCACTGCCCAGGGGGCTGGTGGAATCTTCCAAACTGGAGGAGCCTATCTTTACTCCTTCAACAAAGGCAGAGCAGGGGCTTCATGATGAGAATATCACTTTTGAGAGGATGAAACAGATTGTTGGAAGAGAGTTAGCCGAACAGATGAAGTGGGCATCCCTTGCCGTTTATCAGAAGGCGCGTGATTTTGCCGAACAAAGAGGGATTTTGATTGCCGATACAAAGATGGAGTTTGGGATCAAGGATGGGAAATTGATTTTGATTGACGAACTTCTGACGCCGGACTCCTCACGGTTCTGGCCCAAGGATGACTACCGTCCAGGGGGATCTCAGAAGAGTTTTGATAAACAGTATTTGAGGGATTACCTCCTTTCTATCAAATGGAACAAAACACCACCTGCTCCAACGCTTCCCGAAGAGGTGATTCAGAAGACGCGAGAGAAATATCTTGAGGCTTATGAACGATTGATTGGGAAATCTCTTTGAGAGTTATCCATATCTTTCGATAAATTGGTGAATGGCTTCACGGTAAGCTTTTCCTCCCACCTCATAAGTATCATTGTGATGGGCTCCTCGAATGGTAAAAAATTCTTTTGGGTCATTCGCCGCTTCAAAGAGTTTTCGACCCAATTCATAAGGAACCAGCTCATCCTGATCTCCATGGAGAATGAGAAGGGGAGCCTTTAGCTTTGAAATCTTTGACAGAGAGTGGAATCTTTTTTTGAGAAAGGTTCCTATCCCAGGAACGAATCGACTCATGACCGAGCCTATGTCAGTGAAGGTTGATTCAAGGATCACAGCGCCGATCTCCTTCTTCACTCCAAGATCGATCGCCACAGCGCCTCCCAAAGACTCTCCAAAGAGGACGATGTTCTTGGGAGAAATCTGGCGTTTCTGGGTAAGGTACTCCCAGGAAATCAGGGCATCCAGGTAGCAGGATTCCTCAGAAGGTCTTCCCCCGCTCAACCCATAACCGTGATAATCGATTAATAGGGCTGAAATCTCGGGATGGCAGAGAAGGTAGATCTTTTCAACTCGATGTGAGATGTTTCCGCCGTTTCCATGAAAAAAGAGCAGAGTCGTTTTTCCCCGGCCAGGAAGAAACCACCCATGGATGGTCACTCCATCCGGACAGGGAAGAAAGACATCTTCGTATTCCATCCCCCGATCTATGGGGAGAGCCCAGAAATCTTTCTCTGGGTAGAAGATGAAGGACTCAATAGAAAAAGGATTGACCATAAGGTTCATTGCCATTCTAATGTGTCCAGGGTTTAAAATCAATCTTAAATTTTCCTCCTGGGGAACTCCTCAACCCAAAACAAAAAAAAAGATTAGGGGTGTAACCTCTCAGTTAAAGAAATAAAAAAGGGTTGGGAGGTTGCTTCGGAAAAACCTTGAAGCGAAACCTCTGTTCGTCAAACGACCCAATCTGATTCAAAAAAATCCGATTCAAAGGGCATGAGGGCCCCGTTGGGGGTAACCTTTTATAACCGCTATTGAAGGTTTTGGAGGAGGAACGTTCCAACCCTTTTAAACTGAAAACACCCCATCACTGAGGGGTTACTTAGGGATGTACGGGTTGGTTGACAGAGAGGTGATGGAAGAGATATGATTTCCAAGGAGGGATATATATGGACGAAATCACCTATGAAGAGGTTCCAGAACTGGATCAGCCCTATCTAATTGCCGGTTTTGAGGGATGGCCGAATGCCGCGGAAGTTTCTTCGTTTTCTCTCCAGCATCTCATTGATCTATTGAAAGCGAAACGATTTGCTTCCATCCCAACCGAGCCTTTCTGCCAGATTTCTTTGAACCGTCCTGTGGCCGTCATCAAACATGGAAGGCTGCTGGAATTAAACCTTCCAGGTAACCATTTTTACTTTGCAAAGGACCCCATTGGAAGAGACCTCATTCTCTTTTCTGGAATTGAGCCCCATTTTCGATGGTCTCTCTTTGCCGAGCGGTTCCTTGGCTTGGCCCAGAGGTTCGGAGTCAGGCAGCTCTTCACGCTTGGAGGAACCTATGACTATGTTCCCCACACCAACCCCACAGTGGTCAGTGCCCTATACAACCACGAAGAGTTAAAAGAGGAGATTCTTGAGGCAGGGCTCAATCTAACTGAATACGCAGGTCCCATCAGCATTCATACATTCCTTCTTGAGGCCGCTCGAAACAGGGGAATAAAAGCGATCAGCCTCTGGGGACATGCTCCCCAGTATTTGCAGGCGAGAAATATCAGAGTGGTCTATGGGGTTCTGGACAAGTTAAATGAATTGATGAAGATGGAGATGGATCTTTCAAAGCTTGAAAGTGCAAGCGATTTTTTTGACCAGCAAGTGAATGATCTTGTTAAGCAGGATCCCAAACTCCAAGAAATCATCAAACGATTAGAAGAGGCTCATCAGAAATCCGATCGCCCTTTTTCTTTCCATAGGAAAGAGGAACCCAAAGATGACAAGGTTGTCTATATCCAGGCCTTTTTAAAAAGGCAGGAGGACGAGGAGAAGAGAGAAGATTAACCGAAAACACCCTCTCTCGAGTGAGGTAGGGAACCCTTGAGTCGAATCAGAAAAGTTAAACTTGGAAAACTGGTTTAACGGTAACGCAATTAGGATAGGGAGGCATTCCCATACAGCGGGTTAGTCGAGAAGAGGCGGTGTCCGTTATTCGAGCGGTTGTGGAGATGGGAGTGGACCTTCTCGATACGGCTCGGGCTTTCTCTCGGGATCATAGAGGGCGATCGAGTAAATCGACAAGCTCCTTGAGGTTCCTTAAGATTCGTTTTGGTCTCTGTTGAGAAAGTTCCTTTTTGGTGTGAAACCCAGTGGGAATAGCATAGACATCCACCCCAGCTTCCTTTCCTGTCTCAATATCGGTCAGTGTATCGCCAACAAAAATGACATCTTTGGGGGGGAGTCCCATCTCGATGAGGGCTAAATGGATCATATCGGGGGAGGGTTTATTCCGTGAAACATCTCCAGCACCAATCACTGATTTGAAATAGGATGAAACCTTTAAATGCTCAAGTGCCAGACGTGAGAACTTCCCAAATTTATTAGAGGCCACCGCAAGGAAGGTTCCTCTCCGATGAAGGTCCTCAAGCACTTCCCTTGCGCCATTTAGTAAGTGAGTATGTTCGAGATAGACCTCCTCGTATCTCTTCCGCATGACAGGAATATTTTTGACTGTCTCCTCTGGCGTAAAGAACTGGTAAAGCGTCGATTCAAGATCAGCCTTGAGATAGGTCTTCAACTTAGCGTAAGGAAAAATGTCTCTTCCAGACTGCTCAAAGACCTCTTTTAATCCAAGGTAAATCGCTTCATAAGCTTCGATGAGCGTTCCATCCAGGTCAAAAATCATCCCGCGAATCTTTTTCTTCAAATCTCCGGTAATATCGTCGAAGTTTTGGAAGAAATGGCAAGAAATGTTCTGGTCAATGCAGTAAGCATAGAGAATATCTTTGGCAAAGGTAAAATCAGCCTCCCGGGCTGCGCATCGGTCAGAAAGGCCATTACCAACGAAATAGATCCGATCGTAATCCTTCCGGTGATGTTCTACGATCTGCTTTTTACAGGTGCCACAACGTCCGCAGTCCTCGTTGGTATGGGGAAAGGAGACAGCCATTGATCCATTCTTTTCCAGATAGGCTCTATTGGAGTAAAATGGAATTTCAGAGAGGTGGTTAAGGTCGAGAGCAGTTCGGATATAAACATCCAGGCCATCGCTTACAATCTTTACATCAATTTCATGCTCCTGGCAGTAACGATAGAAGGGTTTAAAGGAAGGATCCATCTTGACCTGCTCACGGATGAAATGAAAGACTTCAGCTTCTGTTCCCCGCAGGATTTTGATGATGCGGGTGTACGCCTCTCTGGATCCGATCTTGCCCGCACAGAACTCCCGATCAATTTCTTCCCAATCTCCGGAGCTGAATCGGTTGAGCAAGACATATCCCATGTCCTGGAGGCTAATTGTTCCGTCAAAATCACAGAGGATCAGTTTTTTCATTCGTCAATCATCCCAGCCGATCAGTCTTCTTTCTCCAACGGGCAGTTTAAATTTTTCTTTTAACCGTCGAGCGACCAAATCGGGAACCAATCCTTCAACAGTGCCACCCAGTTTAGCCACCTCTTTAATGGTTCGTGAAGAGACAAAGAAATAATCCTTGCTGGTCATCATGAAAAGGGTATCGAGGTGGACGTTGAGACTCCGGTTCATCGAGGCCATATGATATTCATATTCAAAATCAGAAGTCGCTCGTAATCCTCTCAAAATGACTTTGGCATTCGATTTTTCAACATAATTGACGAGCAATCCTTTGAAGCTATCTACAACCACGCCAGGGGTGTCCTTAAAGATCAATTTTGCCATCTCCACCCGTTCCTGAACGGTAAACAGAGGTTTCTTCTCTGCATCGTGAGCAATGGCGAGAATCACCTTGTCAAAAATTGCTAAAGCCCTCTCTACGATGTCGATATGACCGTAGGTGAGGGGGTCAAAAGATCCAGGATAGATGGCTACCTTTCCCATATGCGTCTGATCTCCTTTCTTTCTTCCTTTCGTCATGTCATGGGTCCTCCTGAGACCTGCCCGAACATTTTAATATGGAGATAAGGGTATCTCCTATCTTTCTCTGTTTCAACAGGACCCATCTTCCCATCTTTTCCGGCAAAGGTTCGCGTCGACTATGCTCAATCACCAGTAAGGAATCTTCATGATAAATCGGAGCGTTATTGAGTTTTAGGATGGTTCTTTCCACCCAACCTTGTTCGTAAGGAGGATCCATTAAAATGAGATCAAACGATTCTCCTCGTTCTTCAAGAATTCCAATGGCCCGGCTCACGTCTTTCGGAAGGATCTCCGCCTGGTTGAAAAACCCGCACTGGAGGAGATTGTTCTGTATCGTTCTCAGAGCCTCTCTTGCCCTTTCAACGAAAACAGCTTTTTTGGCACCCCGACTCAGGGCTTCGATTCCTAAATTGCCTGTGCCGGCAAAAAGATCGAGAATGATCTTTCCTTCAACGTTTTCACCCAGGATATTGAAGATGGATTCTTTAACCCGATCTGAGGTTGGACGTAAGAAAGGCCCTTTAAGGGTTGTCAACTTCCGCCCCTTTGATGTTCCGCTAATGATCCGCATCTTACTGTCCAATCTTCTTTAAACCTTCGACTTTTTGAACCATGGTCCTCAAGTGTGTCCCTGGCCAGTAGATCCTTTTACAGGTGGGGCAACCATAGAAATCTTTCTGCTGGGAAAAGATGAAATCGGGCACCTTGCCCTCTACCTCAGGTCGAGAGATTTCCTTGAGAGGATCATTGCAGAGAAGGCATCGGCTGAAGAGAAGGTTCTCGTCAAGTTGAAGAGAAGCTTTTTGAATCATCTCTTCAAGTTGCCGTGAGGGTAGATCTTCCATGATTGTGAGGATACGATCTCTGGGGCGTCTTGCTGCCAGTTTCCTGCTACGAGTCAGAATGATCCGTTCTTCCTCACGGGCCAGATGGAGGAGGCGATGAAAATCATCTCCCTGAAAATAAAGCGTATCATAGCCAAGCATTCTCAATTGTTTAACGAGTTTTCCGAGTGTCCGATCCGCAATGAACTTCATCTCCCCTCACCCTTCCCCTCTCCCCATCGGGGGAGTGGGATGGGAAGAGGGGGGACCATGTGTTTTTTTCTACAAATACTTACCAATAATCGGTTCTAAATCCTTTTTGGTCTTTTCAGGAATCAACTTCTTGCTCGTAATCAGGGCGTGTTTCAATGCGGTGGCACAGAGGCACTCCCTTTTTTCAGGTAAGGATTGGATAGCTTTTCGTATGGTACTCTTAGCTATGCGTACGCTCTGGGCAAGGATTCGAAGAACATCGCCGATGGAAACGTCTCCTGCCTCCTGGTGCCAGCAGTCATAATCTGTGGCAAATGCGAGGGTGGCATAACAGATTTCTGCCTCACGAGCAAGCCGTGCTTCGGGGAGATTGGTCATCCCAATCACATCAACACCCCAGGAACGGTATAAACGGGACTCTGCCCGCGTGGAGAACTGTGGTCCTTCAATACAGATATAAGTCCCCTCTTTGTGGACGGTAGCCCCGACCTCTTCACCGGCTTTTCCAAGGATCTGGCTCAGGGTAGGGCAGACTGGATCGGCAAAGCTGATGTGACAGACCACGCCATCACTAAAGAAGGTGTTTGGACGACCAACGGTCCGGTCAATGAATTGGTTGGGAATCACCATATCCCCTGGATGGATGTGCTCCTTCATGGATCCCACAGCGCTCACGCCGATAATCCACTGCACTCCCAATTTCTTCATGGCATAGATGTTAGCCCTGAAATTAAGAGATGAAGGCTGGATGCGATGTCCCTTGCCATGACGGGGTAAAAAGGCGATCTTTACCCCCTCAAGACGCCCGATCACAATCGAGTCCGAGGGATTTCCAAAAGGGGTGGTGAGAGAGATTTCTTCTATACCTTCAAGTCCTTCCATTTCATAAAGACCTGATCCCCCGATCACTCCAACCATCTTTTCTGTCATATTCATCCTCCCTGTGTTGATCGAAACTTATGGTAATCGATTTGTTCTAACCTGTCAAACCAACCATGTGTGAAACGGGGTCCGTAGAAATCCTAAGGGGTGGGGGGGGGAAAGAGAGGGGCATTTATGGGTGTGTGATCATTGGTTTGCCCTGGAGTTGGCCGCAGGCCGCAGAGATGTCAGCGCCTTTGCTCGCTCGGACAATGGCGGTTACCCCTCCTTTCATCAGGATTTCCTGAAAGGTGAGAATTTTTTCTTCTGGAGGTTTACGGAAGGGAATGTTAGGGGCTTCATTCAGAGGGATGAGATTCACTTTAGATGGGATCCCTTTTAAAAGTTTCAAGAGATTCTTAGCATCTTCAGGAGAGTCGTTTTCCCCTTCGATCATCACATATTCGAAGGTGATACGGACTCGAGGGGGAAGGGGAAATGTTCGGCAGAGTTCTAAGACCTTCTTCATGGGGTGGTGGCGATTACTCGGCATCAAACGGCTACGGGTCTCTTCATTTGAGGCATTAAGAGAAATAGCCAGCCGGAAACGGACCGTCTCTTTCATCAATTGTTCAAGTTGGGGCAAGAGGCCTACCGTTGAAAGGGTGACCCTTCGAGATGAGAATTTAAAAGCTTCAGGATGTGTCATCAGGATAACTGCCCTTAAGGTATTCTCATAATTATTGAGAGGTTCTCCCATTCCCATCAATACAATATTCGTAATAGAGGTTTGAGGGGGAAGGGTCTTTCTTACCGAGAGAATCTGATTGATGATCTCTGCGGTGCTAAGATTCCTTTTAAATCCCATCTGACCGGTAAGGCAAAAACGGCATCCCATGGCACATCCAGCCTGAGTGGAAACACAGAGGGTGAGGCGCCTTTTCTCCGGGATGAGAACGCTTTCGATTCGATGCCCATCCTCAAGCTGGAAGAGAAATTTTTTCGTTCCATCCCGACTCTCTTCGACGTAAGTGGGATGGAGGATGGATATGAAACTGACCTGCTCCAGGGCCTGACGGAACGATTTAGAGAGATTGGTCATCTCTTCAAAGGTTTCAGCGCCTTTGAGATAGAGCCATCTCAGGATCTGAAGGCTCCGGTACCGTTCCTTTCCAAGGGAAGAGATGAAATACTCTAATTCCAAGGGACTTAAATTCTTGAGATCAATTTTTGGGATGCTCAAAGAGGAAAGATCTCCAGGGCATTGAAAAAGTAACTGATTTCAGAGGCAGCCGTTTCAGGTGCGTCTGAACCATGGACAATATTCTGTTCAATGTTCGAGGCGTACTGACGTCTGAGGGTTCCTTCTTCAGCTTTTTTGGGGTCTGTGGCACCCATCAATTCCCTCGTTTTTGAAATGGCGTTTTCCCCCTCCAGGACCATTACCACAGAAGGACCTGAGGACATAAAGTTGGTCAGGCTCTCGTAGAAAGATTTTCCCCGATGAACGGCATAAAATCCCTCTGCTTCTTTTTTGTTCATCCAGATCATCTTCAGTCCAATGACCCGAAGCCCATGGCTCTCAAAGCGTTTAATCACCTCTCCAATCAATTTCTTGCTCACCCCATCTGGTTTAACAATTGATAAAGTTCTTTCCACATGCGCCTCCCATATAGATCATTTTTGTATAATCTATCTTCCTGTAATCTTTCTTGTCAAGGTGAGGGTGAGAATCTCTTGTCATGTCTACCGAAACGGCCAGCAAAAGTTGACAAAGCCGCCTTCCTTCGACTATACATAGATCAATTCAGAAACAGGAGAGATTTGGATGGGAACCGAAGAGAAGGGACTTTATGACGTGGTTATTATCGGAGGAGGACCAGCGGGTCTGACTGCTGGACTTTATACATCGAGGGCAAGGTTGAAAACGCTTCTGATCGAAAGTGGCATTTTCGGGGGACAGATGATGACCACCGAACAGATAGAGAATTATCCGGGATTCCCGCAGGGAGTGAGTGGAGAGGCGTTGAGCCGATTGATGGAAGAACAGGCAAAACGGTTCGGCATGGAAACCATTAATGATGAGGTCTTGGAAGTTTCCATAGAAAACGAACGTAAAAAGGTGAAAACGTACGGGGGTGATTATTTTTGCCGAGCACTCATCATCTGCACTGGCACGGAATATCGTAAACTGGGTGTTCCGGGGGAAGAGGAGTTTAAGGGGAAGGGAATTTCCTACTGTGCTACCTGTGACGGGGCTTTTTTCAAAGATAGCCGCATTGTCGTTGTTGGAGGGGGGGACTCCGCACTCACCGAGGCGCTTTTTCTAACGAAATTCGTCAAAGAGTTGACCATTATTCATCGCAGGGACGCACTTCGGGCGACAAAGATTTATCAGGAACGAGCTATGAGTCACCCGAAGATCAAATTTCTCTGGAACTCTGTTGTGGAGGAGATTAAAGGAGATGATGTCGTTCGTTCGGTTGTTGTGAAGAATGTAAAGACAGGTGAAATGACAGAGATGGAGGTCGAGGGCGCTTTTCTTTTCATAGGCCTGATGCCCCGAACCCAATTTTTAAAGGACCTGGTCCAAATGGATCGCGAAGGGTATATTCTTACAAATGAGAATTGCGAAACCTCCCTCAAAGGAATCTTTGCTGCTGGAGATTGCAGGAAAAAATTGCTTCGCCAGATTTCAACCTCTGTAGGAGATGGAGCCACAGCGGCTGTTGCAGCCGAGAAATATCTGGAAGAAGAGAAGTAGTGCCTTTGTGATGGTTCATGATTAGCAGGCGATGGTCAATGATCGATGATTAAATTTTTTCCTTTTCCTATATATCTACTTCTCTGGATGGTATCATTCCCGATGATTTCCATCGCCGAAGAATTCCGAAAAGAGGGATGGCCAGTTCCTGAGTTGAGTGGCATCACTCCTTATTCCATTTCAATTCGAACAGTGGATGGAGCAGAAGTGATTATTGAGAAATTTTACACTCCAAACGGAGGTCATGTTGCAAGGCTCAGTGGAAACGGAAAGATTTTTGCCTATGCTGTAGATAGTGATCAAATTCCTCCCATGGATTACCTTCTTTTAGACTCCGATGGCACAGGCAAGTTTTCAAGAAAATTAACCCCTGACGAGAGATATTTCATTCCAGAGTGGGTTCTTCGTTGATCTTTTTCTGATTAAATTCTTCTTCAACCGGTCACAAATAGTCAATCCATTTTCCTATTCAAAGGCCTCTATTTTTTCAAACTCTTATCATTTCAAGTAGTTAGAATAAGAACAGACCACTGGCACCGAAATTGCTGATTCATATCATCAAGAAGATAGTCAGATAGGATCGATAAAGCCAAACCACGAGCAATCGTGGGGCGGAAAGCCACGCCTGCGCTTCCGAGCGCGGGAGTGCTTGCATGCAAGAGTGTAGTCCAGTCCAAATCTTCCAATTACAGAGATTGGCCGATACTATGGCATGCAAGCAGGGGTCCCACTCCAAAGGGATAGCCGGGTTGCCGAAACCTCTGACTAAGAACGGACAGGTTTATTTTCCCTTCGGTTCCCTCCCTGTTCGCTGTCGGAGAATAATAGATCATCGGAAGCCCGTGCAGCTTTTTACCACGGGCTTTTTTATTTCAATCAGAAAGGATGATCAAGATGTTATCGACAAAACGATGTTCTTTTTACCGGGCAGTTGGAAATTCAGATAGGAGTTCCTTTAGAGGATATTGTGATCTCGATCACGACTGGATTCTATGTAGGGGTGATCTTCAATCTTGTAAAAAAATAAGTCTCTTGAGGAAACATTTAGTTTCGGAAAAGAGAAAGGGAGGAAAGACTGAATGGTAGAGGAGCAATGCCCTCTCTTCAGACGACCGGAAGGTTTAGGCATGGGTAAGGGAATCGGTATCTGCGACATCGATAACGGAAGCACGACCTGTGAAGGGGATAAGTCGTTCTGTGATCGAACCGACGCCCTCAAGCGATACCTCCGGTATAAATTAGAAGAGGGAGATTAAAATCGTGATCGTATCTGGACGGGGTGAGATTTTGAGACGGATCTAAGTCTCTTGGGTTGAGCCTTCTCTCCTAAAAGGCTTTTTTTGTCGACAATCCGATAAAATATGTTATGATAATAATGGAATTAGACGAATTAGAGGGGGACGAAGTTCAGAGGGGAGGAGGTGAGGATGAGATGAGAGAAAGTGTTGAAAAAGCATTGGAAAAGATTCGACCTGCGTTACAGGCAGATGGTGGAGATGTTGAATTAATCGATGTGATCGATGGAGTCGTGAAGGTTCGCTTGACGGGTGCTTGTGGAGGATGCCCTATGTCCCAGATGACATTAAAGATGGGGGTAGAAAGAGTTTTGAAACAACAGGTTCCAGAGATCAAGAGCGTTGAAACGGCATAAAGGGAAAAGGGGAGCTTCGGCTCCCTTTTTTTAAATAAATATGGAAATCTTATTTTTCCTTCTGATGGATCCTCCCACTCATTGATGATACGGTCTCTCATTCCAACCCTCTTGAAAAAAAAAGATGGCTCTCCTATGATAATCCAAAATAATTGAAGGAGGAACAGGAAATGAAACGAGGATCACATGTCATTTTTGCAGTAGTAGTTTTTTCTCTTTTAATGGGTACCTATGGATGTGGAGAGTTGGTCTCTATTCGGACCGTTCGGGAACGTGAGCCGGAGAGGCAGCCATCGGTAGCAACCACTTACCGATTTGATGATATTCCTTTGCCGGCAGGGATGACACTCAATCGGAAAGAATCCTTTGTTTATGAAACCAGGACCACTCGCACAGGGCTGCTGGTCTATGAAGGGAAGGGAGAGATGGAACGGTTAGCCAACTTTTTTAAACAACAGATGCCTAATTATGAGTGGCGATTGGTCAGCAATTTTGAACTTCACAATGTCATGCTCACCTTTATCAAAGAGGGGTGGAGCAGTGTCATTTATATTCTTCCTCAAGAAAATGAAACCAAGAGGATAGAGATCAGGGTTGGACCGATTGAAATGAAAATTCTTCCTCCTTCTAAGTGAGACAAAAAGGGGGGGACGTGACCGATACGCTCCTTTTGGAATCTCCTGCCAAGGTCAATCTAAGGTTGGAAATCCTCGGAAAGAGGAAGGATGGATATCATGAAATCAGAACGGTTTTTCAGAAGATTAGCCTCCGTGATACTCTTCATTTTTCTTTAATGCCGGGGAAAAGGATTTGGATTGAGACGAGTAACCCCAATCTTCCAACCGGTAAGGATAATCTTGTTCATCAGGCCATTCTCTCTTTAAAAACTCGGTCAACCTACCAAGGAGGTATCAGGGTCAAGATTGATAAAAGAATCCCTCTTGGGGCGGGTCTCGGGGGAGGGAGCAGTAATGCAGCGACCACCCTTCGAGCCTTAAACCAGCTTCTTCAGTTAAATCTGACTCGTAAAGAGTTAATGACCATAGGCGCAACCATCGGTGCAGATGTTCCTTTTTTCCTCTTGGATGGATCAGCCATAGGTAGAGGAAAAGGGGAGAGATTGAGAAAAATTGAACTACCATTATTTTGGTATATTTTGATTTATCCGAATTTTGAGGTTTCAGCCCGCTGGGCTTACGAAAATTCTGTATTGACAAAAATAAAATATCGTATTAATCTTCATCAGTTATTACAATCCAGAAGAGGAGTGGTTAGGCTTCTTCGAAACGATCTTGAGCCTGGCGTTTCGAAGAAACATACGGAGATTCCCTTAATGAAACAGATGCTCCTGGCGAGTGGGGCGAACGGAACACTCATGACAGGAAGTGGACCAACGGTTTTCGGTATTTTCTTCTCGAAAGAAAAAGCGGATGAGGCCTTCCAAAATTTAAGGAGAAGAGTTTATAAGAGAGGCTGGGAGATCTTTCAAGCCCATAGCATCACGTGAGAAGGATTTGGAAATCCGAATTTAATACGTGACTTTTGGATTTGTTTTGTGTTTCAATATTTAAGTTTCGTATTTTTGTTTTAGGTTGGGGTGTCGTCAAGCGGTAAGACACAGGTCTTTGGAACCTGGATTCGGAGGTTCGAATCCTCCCACCCCAGCCAATTTTATGTAAAAAGGGGGATATTGGATGAGAACCTTCCCCGACGAGAGGAGGGGAATTGGTTGAATGATATGGGTAAAAGATATTGGGGACTTTCATCCGTGAGGGTTTCTTTATGGTAAGGCGAAGGGTTATTCTGGAGCATGACAAGAATCTTGAATGGTTAAGAGTCTTCACAGGTAATTCAAACATTGATCTCGCCCAAGAGGTTGTTGGAAATCTTGGAACGGTCCTCGGAAAAGCCAAGGTAAAGAATTTCAGCGATGGAGAGATCAATGTTGAAATCGAAGAAAGTGTTCGCGGGATGGATGTCTTCGTGATCCAATCGATCTGCCATCCTGTGAATAATAACTTGATGGAACTGCTCATCTTGATTGACGCCCTTAAAAGAGCTTCGGCGGAAAGAATTACTGCGGTTTTACCCTATTACGGATATGCAAGACAGGATCGAAAAGTCTCACCCCGAGCTCCCATCTCAGCCAAATTGATTGCTGACCTGATCACCACGGCAGGCGCCTCAAGAATCCTGACGGTGGACCTTCATGCGGGGCAGATCCAAGGATTTTTCAACATTCCCGTGGATCACCTTTTTGCCGCTCCTGTCCTTTTGGAATATTTAAAGAAATTTACAGACGAAATGGTTATTGTGGCACCGGATGCCGGAGGGGTAGAGAGGGCTCGAGCCTATGCCAAACGTTTGAATTGCAGTTTGGCGATTATTGATAAACGGAGGGAAGGGCCTAATGTTTCACAGGTGATGAATATTATCGGGGACGTTTCAGGTTTAACTGCCGTTCTGGTGGACGATATGGTAGACACAGGGGGGACGCTCGTCCGTGCTGCCTATGCCCTCATGGAAAAGGGAGCAAAGAGGATCTATGCCTGCTGCACCCATCCTGTTCTCTCTGGGAAGGCCGTAGATCTCATCAGTGAATCTCCCATCCAGGAAATGATTGTAACCAATACCATCCCGCTGAGGGAGGAAGCAAAAGCCTGTTTAAAAATTAAAGTCCTTTCGGTATCGAATCTACTTGCCGATGCCATTCGAAGGATCTATGAAGATGAGTCCGTTAGCTGTCTATTTGTGTGAGAGGGACTCCTTGACATCTATATTTTCCTTAAGGAGAGAGAAACAATGGAACGACCTGTATTAAAAGCTGAAATTAGAGAAGGAACGGGTAAAGGGGTCGCAAGAAAGTTAAGAGCCCAAGGCTTGCTCCCGGCGGTCTTCTATGGCCCTCATACCCAGACGCTTCCCCTGGTGGTCAATCCCAAAGAATTGCTGGGGACCCTCCAGACCGAAGCAGGGGGCAATGTGCTGATTGATCTTGAAATCAAAAAAGGAGACCATACCGAACGAAAAGTGGTGATGGTGAAAGATCTTCAAATCGATCCGCTTCAAAGGAAGGCTTTACATGCAGACTTTTATGAAGTCGCTATGGATGTGATGGTGACGGTTGAAGTTCCCATCCAGCTTGTGGGAAAGCCTGAAGGAACAAAAATGGGAGGTATTCTTGAACAGGTTCGGAGAGTTCTGGAGATCCAGTGTTTCCCAGGAGATATTCCTAAAAGCATTGATCTTGATGTCAGTTCCCTGAAGATCGGCGATTCGATTCATGTGAATGACATCAAAATTGAAAAGGTTAAAATCATTTCAGATACCAATTTCACGATCGCTACAGTGGTTCCACCCTTAGCAGAAGAGAAGAAAGTAGAGGAGGTGGCGCCGGAAGCTGTCGCAGGAGCGGAGGTCAAGGAGAAAGAGGAGAAAGAGTAATCGAATGTGAAAATCATTGTGGGATTGGGGAATCCGGGTCCTCTCTATGAAAGGAGCCGGCATAATGTTGGTTTTCAGGTGGTTGATCGGTTTGCAGCCGTTCATCATATTCTCATCTCCACAAAACGTTTCAGGTCACTCCTCGGAAAAGGGCTAATCGATTCCAGAGAAATTGTTCTAATCAAACCAATGACCTTTATGAACCGAAGCGGTGAAACTGTTCAAAAGGTTCTTCATTATTTCAAAGTTCACTGTGAAGACCTCATCGTGATTCATGACGATCTCGACCTTCCCCTTGGAACGCTTCGGTTCAAAAGCCGGGGAGGGGATGGGGGACATCTGGGGGTTCGCTCCATCATCGAATCGGTGGGGGGGAATCAGTTTGCAAGGTTGAAAATCGGTATTGGAAGGCCTCCTGAGGGAGTGGATCCTGCGACCTATGTGTTAAGTCCTTTTTTTCCTGATGAAGAGCCCCTTATAATGGAGGTAGTTGATCAAGCCACAGAAGCTTTGAAAGTGATGCTTATCGAAGGGATGCAAACCGCCATGAACCGGTTTCAGAAAAAATCTAAAACAGAGGAGGGTTAGATATGGTCTGGATTGGAGTGGCAGGACTGACAGGATTGATTGCTTTAATCTTCGTTCTTTTTACGGCCAAAAGGGTCATGAGGCAGGATCCCGGAACTCCTCAAATGGTGGCTATCTCTGAGGCAGTCCATGAAGGAGCAATGGCTTTCCTAAAAAGAGAATATAAAGCCATCAGCACCTTTGCGATCATTGTAGCAATTCTACTGGCTATAGGCCTGAAGGGTCAAGGATGGCATTTCTCGATCCTCACCGCACTTTCTTATCTGGTGGGGGCAGCTTGTTCTCTTATCGCAGGGTATGTTGGTTTGAGTATTGCCACGAGAGCCAATACCCGCACCGCTCAGGCAGCGACGCGGGGTTTTAATCAAGCTCTATCAGTTGCCTTTCCTGGTGGGGCTGTCATGGGACTGACGGTGGTGGGTTTGGGGTTATTAGTCTTTTCAATAGTATTTATCGTCCTTGGGAGTCTTGCTCCTGGTGGACTGGTAGATAAGTTTACGGAAGCTGCTGGAATTATTGCTGGTTTTAGCATGGGAGCAAGCTCTGTAGCTCTTTTCGCAAGGGTTGGAGGTGGAATCTATACCAAAGCCGCGGATGTAGGAGCGGATTTGGTGGGAAAGGTTGAAGCCGGGATTCCAGAAGATGATCCTCGCAATCCAGCAGTGATTGCCGACAATGTTGGGGACAATGTGGGTGATGTGGCTGGGATGGGAGCAGATCTATACGAATCCTATATTGGTTCGCTTTTATCAGGTGTGATTATTGCCGTCACCACCCTTGCCACTCCGGAGCTCAAAATCAAGGGAGTGATGCTTTCCTTTCTCCTTTATGCTATCGGAATCATTGCCTCCATCATCGGAGTTTTCTTCGTCCGGACTGATGAAAAATCGGATCCCCGTAAGGCACTCAACAAAGGGACTCTCTGGAGTTCCATTTTCTATTCCATTGGGGCTTTGATCCTTGTCTGGTTGATCTTCGATGGGAATCTCTCCTACTTTTTAGCCACCTTTTCAGGCATTGTGTCTGGAATGGTGATCGGCTATACCGCTTTTTACTACACTTCAGGGAAATCAGTTCAGGCTCTTGCAAAGGCAAGTGTGACAGGGTCTGCAACAACGATTATACACGGATTTGCCTTGAGTTGTCGCAGCACGGTTATTCCTCTGGTTGTCATTGGCATTGCCATTCTGATCTCCTTTAAACTGGGAGGTTTCTTTGGTATCGCCCTTTCAGCTATTGGAATGCTGGCTATTACGGGAATGGTGGTCTCTGTGGATGCCTATGGGCCTATTGCGGACAACTCCGGAGGGATTGCTGAAATGGCCCATATGGGAAAAGAGATTCGGAGGATCACAGATTCCCTCGATGCTGCAGGAAATACAACAGCGGCTATTGGAAAGGGATTTGCCATTGGTTCTGCTGCCCTGACGGCTTTAGCCCTTTTTCTTTCCTACACCCAGGTTATGGGACTTACTGCCATTGACATCATGAGTGCCGTAGGAGGATATAAGATTGTAGCAGGGGTCTTTATTGGTGCCATCATCCCCTACTATTTTGGAGGGGCAACGATGATGGCGGTGGGAAGGGCTGCTTTTAATGTTGTTGAAGAGGTTAGACGCCAATTCCGGGAGATCAAAGGATTGATGGAAGGCACAGCGAGAGCCGAATATGCCCGATGCGTGGATATTACGACTGCTGGTGCCTTAAAAGAGATGGTCGCCCCTGGGGTCATGGCTGTGGTCATTCCAATCGTTTTGGGAAGCTTACTGGGGCCCGAAGCACTGGCTGGAATGCTTTTGGGGTCCTTAGCCACAGGCGTTCCCCTTGCTTTACAGATGGCCAATGCAGGTGGAGCCTGGGATAATGCAAAGAAGTGGATTGAAGAGGGAAACTTGGGAGGAAAGGGATCAGATGCCCACAAGGCTGCCGTGGTTGGAGATACGGTCGGCGATCCCTTTAAGGATACCTCGGGGCCTTCTATGAACATTCTTCTAAAGTTGATGACGGTGGTTTCTCTCGTCTTCGGACCGATGATCCTTGCCATTCATAAATGGATCATTTCGCTCTTCTGATTTCGTAACGCAGAGTTTAGATTGAAGAAAATACCTATGGCCCAAACTCAAAAAATTGAGTTTGGGCCATTCGGTTATTGGAGCTTCATTCTCATCTGGAATGTCTTGATATGATTTTGATATCTACTCTTCCTTTTCAATCTCCATGAAGATTTTACCATGGTGGAAGATTCGTACGCCTCCAGTCTCTTCTGAGACGACGATTGCCAGAGCATCGGTCAATCGGGTGATTCCAGCAGCGGCACGATGACGACTTCCAAGACCTAAAGGGATTTCAATATTCTCCCCCGAGGCATCCAGATGGCGGCCTGCGGCCAAAATCACCCCATCTTCTCTGAAGATAAAGGCTCCATCAATGGAAGAGAATTCCTTCACCGTTTCTTTTAAACGCTGATCAAGGATGTTTCTTTCCTCTTCAGGATATCCCTGGAAAGGATTGATCACCATCGGGTGTGAGAATTTAAGAACTTCCTCATGCCTGCCGAGGACGAAAATCGTTCCTACCGGTTTTCTTCCTTCTTTGGCTTCAACAGAAATCTCCAGGGCGAGGTTCAGTATGGCTTCGAACACCTCTGGTCTTACAATTTCAGAGATAACAGGGAGATCAGAGGAGGAGAGGATTTCAAACTCTTTTCCAAACTCGAGAATGAGTAGGTTGTCGAGGGCTTTGGATTGGGGCATGCCAGAGAGGCAGATCCATTTATCACCTTTTTGGACCAACCCCTTTGAGAGAGCCTGGATAATGGCCATTTTGATCTGATTGAGGCGGCCCAATGGGAAATCAGGTAGCCGAAGCACCTTTTCAAAAATGGATGAAGCCTCTTGGAAGGAGGATTCATCTTTTATGGCGAGGATCAAATCAACCTGCTTCTCCTGTCCGATCTTAGCTAAACCTTCGTAGTCTTCAATGAGATCTGCATAAAGAAGAACTCCCTTGGACTTTGTCTTCTTGACTGCAGTACAAGCCATTTCTACCAACAGGCGATTCTGTTGCTTCACAATTTCCCCCCTCTTCTCCGGACCTGAGGGAAGACCTTCTGTTCCGGACTTTATTTTCTTGTCGTTTTATTATACAAATAATTATCTAAAAAATAAAGAACACCTTCGGGGGACGGATGGGATTTCGATGTGGTATAGTTGGACTTCCTAACGTTGGAAAATCGACCATCTTCAATGCCTTAACGGCTGCAGGCGCAGAGGTGGCAAGCTATCGGTTCTGCACCATCCAACCCAATCTGGGGATCGTTCCTGTTCCGGACAGGAGGCTTGAAGAATTGGCCAGGCGAATCCATCCGAAAAAAGTCGTTCCCACCACCCTTGAATTTTTTGATATTGCTGGGTTAGTGAAAGGGGCAAGCAACGGAGAGGGGTTAGGCAATCAATTTTTAGACCATATCCGGAACGTGGATGCTATAGCCCATGTGGTCCGATGCTTTGAGAATAAGAATGTGGCGCATGATTTTGGATCCCTCGATCCGGTCAGAGACATCGAGGTCGTCCATACCGAACTTATCCTGGCTGACCTCCAGACACTGGAAAAGAGAATGGCTAAGATTGAAAAACTCCATCGGGTGGGTGTCAGAGAGTCCGCTCTGGAGTTAGAGGTTTATCATGAGGTTCAACACGTCCTGAATCGGGGTCAAATGGCAGGAAAACTAAACCTTTCTGGAGAGAAAAAGACCATTTTTACGGACCTTCACCTTTTAACTTCTAAACCGATTTTCTTTGTGGCCAATGTGGACCAAAATGAGCTAAAGGGAGAGGGGAATTGTTTAGCAACTCTCACCACCTGGGCCGAGGCACAGGGATGGAAGGTGGTGGTCATCTGCGGAGACCTGGAGGCCGAACTCTCCGAATTGAAAGAAGAGGAAAGAGTGGAATTTAGAAAAGAACTGGGTTTGGAGGGATCCAGTCTGGAAAGATTGATTCGGGTGGGTTATGAGATTTTAGGGTTGATAACGTTTTATACGACTGTCAGTTCTGAACTCAGAGCCTGGACCGTTCCCAGAGGAACACCTGCTCCCAAGGCAGCAGGGAAGATTCATAGCGATATGGAACGGGGATTCATTCGAGCAGAAACGATCTCTTTCGAAGATTTTATCGCCTGCGGATCTGAACATCTGGCAAAGGAGAGGGGGCTTCTCCGCTCGGAAGGCAGAGACTATCTCGTTCAGGATGGCGATATCATTCACTTTCGATTCAACGCGTAATGCCGTTTCGGTTTAGGATGTTTCGATGATGAAATTCATTCGTTATCTCCTGTATATCATTCCTGTACTTACGGCCTTTCTCCGTGATACCTTATTTCGGAATCTGCCCAAAGAGGAGAATCATCTGCACTATCTTTTTGGGAAAGCCAATGCCTATGACCAAGCAGACCTGATTAACCGATCCATCCGCCTCTATGAAGAGATCCTGAGAAAAGATCCCCACTCAATCCCTGCCTATTTAAACCTCGGAGGGCTCTATTTTAGGAGAAATCTGTTTGAACAGGCGATTCCTTATTATGAGAAGGTAATCCGATTGAATCCAAAGCATTATCAGGGACACTACTGGCTGGCCGTCTGTTATTGGAAATTAGAACGATATTATGCTGCCATCAATACGTTGGAAGAAGTGATTGAGTTTCTCCCCACATTCAAAGACGCCTTGAACTTGATTGGTGATTGTTATGAACGCATAGGAGAGGGAGCAAAGGCTGAACATTACTATTTGAAGGCGATTAGTGTCGATACCCAGGGACGGATCATCCATGGAGGGCTTTTAAACCGTAACATCCAGGACAAAAAGAGAGAGGAAAGACTTCGCCATTGAGAAGCCGTTCGAAAGGAGTAAGATGGGTAAAACACAGGGAAGGGGATCTAATCTTTTCCTTTTGTGGCCTTTTGTTTTGCTGCCAGATATTTTTTTTCATCCATGATTCGAGGGGAGATTCCCTGGAACCCACCTAAATTTGGATCTGGAGGAAGCAAAATCCAGGCAATTCCTAAATCTTTGTCCACTTTAACGACTTTATCTTCCGGTTGAAGTTTCTTCATGAAAAAGTCCGAGTAAGACCAAACGGAAAGGATTTACTCTCAACTAAATGATGATTAGCATGGCAACCCTTTTGATTTCAAGAGGCTAAGCTCTCTGATGAAAGAGTCAGAAACGATGTCGGGCATCGATTCTCAAAATCGGTTTCAAAAAATTCGGCGCGTCTTACTCCTCACTCTTTTCCTCAACTGGGGGGTGGCCATTACCAAACTGATTTACGGGTGGATCATCAATGCAGTGAGTATGAAAGCGGATGGGTTTCATTCATTCTCAGATGGCTCTTCTAACGTCATCGGGCTGATTGGCATCTGGGTTGCTTCCCGTCCAATGGATCAAAGCCATCCCTATGGTCATAAAAAGTTCGAAACTCTTGCCTCCGTAGCCATTTCCGCTCTTCTCTTTTTAATCTGTTTTAATGTGATTCGCGAAGGAGTAGAGAGGTTTATTCATCCTGTATTTCCAAATGTCGATCGCTCAGCATTTATCGTGATGATTCTGACCATGGCGATCAATTATTTTGTGATGGTTTATGAACGTCGAAAAGGGAAAGTGTTGATGAGCGATCTTCTCCTTTCCGATAGTTTGCACACCCGGGCGGATCTTCTCACCTCGGTTTCGGTTCTCGTCACCCTCCTGGCAATTCGATGGGGATATCCTATTGTAGATCCAATTGTCTCTCTGGTCATTGCTTTTTTCATTGGCTATGCTGCGGTTCAAATACTGAAAGAAAGCACGAGGGTCCTGAGCGACGGTGTGGCCATTCCGATCGAAGAGATTGAAAAAGTGGTACTCGCCATGAAAGGGGTCAAGGCTTGTCATCAGATTCGGAGCAGGGGACGCGGGGATGATATCCATATCGACCTCCATATTGTTGTAGATCGACAGATGGATGTCCACCGGGCTCACCATCTTTCCAATGCCATTGAAAATAAGATCAAGAGAGCATTCAAAGGGGTCTCGGACGTCGTTGTTCACATTGAACCTGTGGAAAAGGGGTGATCAATAAAAAAGCGGGCTTCCATTCCCAAAAGAAAGCCCGCCTCATAAACACCCTCCATTCATCCTTTATTCTTTCTTAGGATTCTCCGATGTTTTTGCTTCCTCTTTCTTCATCTCGAGCTTTGATTTCAACTCACTGATGAAATAGAGGAGGGCCCCGGCACCAATCAGGATGAGCAAAATGGGCAGGGTGGCCATCAATCCCTTAATGAACATAGGCCACCAGGTGATCAAAAGAATGATCCCCACGATGACAACCACAACACCGATCATGATCCCGAGCACATTCGACATCATCCTCACCTCCTGTCTGGGTTAATTTTTTAAGAAACTTAGCAAAAAGCTCCTTAGAAGTCAAGGTAGGATTGAATTGAGATAGCTTAAACCTCTTCCATTGAAAAAACGGATGAAGTCGCATCCGAAAAAGAATCCTGGAATTTCTGAGAGCACCGGCGAGGGGGCAATAACTCGAATCAGACATACAAAGTCAAGAAAATCTACTATATTTCTTTTTAAAAGATCTGTGAAATGGGGGGGTAAACGATCGTTTTCAGACCGTTCGTTTTTTTCTTGACAAAATCGATAGGGTTTTGTATTGTCTTATCATATTTTGGAAACCGGTTGTTAAATTATAACAATGTCCATCAACCAGTCTCTTGCCCATGGTTTAAATATCCTTCTTCTCTATGACGGTTCCACACCTTTTCTAACCGTTGCTGAAATCTCAAAACGACTCGGTTATAGCCAGAGTAAAGCCTACCGCTTAGTTCGGACCTTGACCCAATATGACCTCCTCAAAGAAGAAAATGGAACAGCCCAATATTCACTGGGGATGAATGTCCTGAGATTGGGACTGCTTGCCAAAAATCAGTTCAATATCGCCAAACTTGCCAAACCCTACATGCGGGAATTATCCCTCCGCACGAGAGAGACGGTTCTTCTGACCTCCGTTCAAGGAACAAGAGGGATCGTTCTTGAAAGGGTTGAGAGTGAAGAGCCTGTTCGATTCTCGGTCTTTCAACCTGGGGCGACCTTTCCTCTGCATTGCGGAGCATCAAGCAAAATTTTGATGGCCTTTCTCCCGGAAGAGGAGTGGGATTATATCATTACCAAAGAAGGGTTAAACCGGTACACCCTCAACACGATTGTCGAGCCAGAGTTGCTCAAGGCTCACCTGAGACAGATTCGAAAGAGAGGTGTGGCTTTCAGCGACCAGGAGGTCGAACGAGATGTGAGAGCCGTGGCCGCTCCCATTTTAGATCTGAACGGGGACTTAATCGCCGGATTAAGTATTGCCGGCCCTGTTTATCGCATCAGTAAACGGAGAGCTGTTGAATTGAGTAAATTAGTCTCCCTTTATGCTCAACAGATTTCCTCTTTGTTAAAGAATGAATTCAAGTGGGCCGCTCGAGGGGGTGGCAAAATGACTCAAAAGAAAAGGAGGGTATGAAGATGATGTTATTCTATCGAAAACCGTTTCTATTTTTACTCTTATCCATTTTGTTCTTTTTGATCGCTTCAAACGGATGGGCACAGTCAAAAGTGGTGAAGATTGGATTCATCGGTCCCCTGACAGGACCCAATGCCGCTCAAGGCGTTGGGGCGAGAAACGCATTCGACCTTGCTATTCGAGAAGCAAATGCCTCTGGTAAATATCCTTATAAATTCGAAATGATTGCTCTGGATGACGCGTCGGATCCAGCTACAGGGGTTGCGGCTGCCCTTAAACTCGTGTCTGATCCTGCTGTGGTGGCAGCCAGCGGACACTGGAATAGCCCTGTTGCTCTTGCCACGATCCATATCTTCCACACTTACAAGATTCCCTTCATCGTCTGGGGAGCCATCCATCCTGACATAACGGGATTCTATAAATACCCAGGAGTCAATCGGGTTGCTCCCACACTGGTCCAGGAGAATGGTCCGCTCTGCGATTGGGTCATCGGAGAATTAGGGTATAAAAGTTTTTCCATCATTTCAGATACGAGCAGTTACGGAGAGATGAATCTCAAAGCCTTCCGACCTATGGCAGAGGCAAAAGGGGCTAAGATTCTCTCCGTGGACAGCGTCACCGTTGGAACCACCGATTTCCGCCCAATTCTGACAAAGATTAAGGGCCATAATCCAGAGGCAATCTACTTTGGTGGGGTGGTGATGGAAGGAGCCCTCATTCGTGATCAGATGGAAAAGGTGGGACTGAAAAAGCTTTTCTGTGCTATTTCCGGTATTAAGGATGATAAATTTTTAGAAGTAGCAGGCCCATCTGGAGAAGGGGTTCTCACTATTAAACCTGGACGACCCATTGATAAGCTTGAAGGTGGAACGAAATTTGTAAAAGCTTATGAAGCGGCGGGATATAGAGAACCTTTTGGAGCCTATGGTCCCAATGCCTATGATTCCGCAGGGATCATCCTTGAGGCAGTCTCCAAAGTTGGTCCGGAGGATAAAGGAGCCATTGCCAAATATATCCGAGGGATCAAATATCGTGGGTTGATGGGTGAAACCAGCTTTGATGCGACCGGCCAAACCACAAATGTCATGGTCAGCCGATTTGTTGGACAGAGTGGGAAATGGGTGGCTTGGGAAGATTCGGATTATGCCAAGGGGGTGCGGAAACTTCCTAAATAAAACTATGAATCCTTTGCCTTACCCCTCGGGCAATCTTTCCTCTGTTTCTCTTTCAAAAAGGAGAGGGATGAGAGGGAAGATAGGACACCTCAACAAGGAGAGATGAAGTGGCAGAGATTGCTCAACAATTGATCAATGCATTACTTCTCGGATGTACCTACACCCTCATTGCTATTGGTTTTAATCTCTTTTTCGGGGCGCTGAACGTCGTCCATTTTTCTCATGGGGATGTTTGTATTTTGGGTGCCTTCATGATCCTCATCCTTTATGGGGTAGCAAAATGGATCGGGGCTATAGCCGTTTTCCCACCTTTCCTTCTAGTTCCCCTCATGATCCTTATAGCCATGTTCCTTACGGGTCTCATCGGGACTTTCTTTGAGCGGGTCGTCATTAAACCCTTTCGTTATGCCCCTTTGTTGATGGTATTGGTGGCGACGGTCGCTTTGGGAATGGTCATTCGAGAAACGGTAAGGCTCTCTTTTCCGCACGGGAGCAATCCTCAAATTTTCCCAAGGATTTTACCAGCAACCAGTTTTCAATGGCACGGAGTTCTCTTGCGACTTGATAATCTCATCATTTTCGGAACAACGATCTTTCTCATTTCGTTGATGTTCCTTTTCATTCAAAAAACGAGAATGGGGGCTGCTATCCGGGCTGTTTCGCAGGACACCGAAGCAGCGGCCATGATGGGAATCAATATCGATCGAACTGTAGCGATGACATTTCTCATTGGGTCTGCCCTTGGCGCCATCGCGGGAATTCTTATCGGGGCTTATAACAACATCATCCGATTTGACATGGGATTGATGGGAGGGGTCAAAGGATTCTCAGCGGCAGTGGTTGGGGGGTTAGGTAATGTTTATGGTGCAATCATTGGGGGATTAATTTTAGGACTGGTGGAGACCTTTGCGGCAGCCTTTATTCCGGGGGGAACTCCTTATACCGATGTTTTTGCCTTTTTGGTGGTTATCTTTTTCTTAATTTTTAAACCCTCAGGAATCTTAGGAGAAAAAGTTTACGAAAAGGTTTAAGGAGGTTTCAAACTCATGCGTTCCCGAACCCTTGGACGTGCTATTCTGCTGATAGGGGTAGAAACAATATTTTTTATTCTCTTTGCAGCATTTATGATGACCTTTGATACGATGAAAATCGTCCTTTTTATTCTCTTTTTTATCGGCATAGGCCTCCTCTTTACAAAATGGGATCGGGCTCGGCATGTGTTAACCAACCTCTTTAAAGAATTAAAAATCTTTGCAAGCTTATGGTTTGTGGTTTTACTTCTTACAGTTCCTTTTGTCTTTCAATCAAGCCCCTATTTGATTCATATCTGTGTGATGGCCGGGCTCTTTGCTATCTTAGCCCTTGGCCTCAATTTTCAGCTGGGGAGTACCAACGTTGTCAATTTTGCAACGGCTGCATCTTACGGAATTGGAGCTTATGCTTCTGCACTCTTGGCTGTCCATTTCCATATCTCTTTCTGGCTGGGACTTCTGATCGGTGGGAGTCTTGCTTCTCTGTTTGGTCTTCTTCTTGGCATTCCTTGTATGAAAACAAAAGACTATTATCTCTCCCTTGTCACCATTGCCTTTGGCTTAATCATCTATATTCTTCTAATCAACTTTACATGGACCGGTGGACCCAACGGCATTCCCAATATCCCTCCTCCTTCTCTATTGGGCCATTCCTTCAAAGATCCCATCCACCTTTTGGGGTATCAACTCCCCTTCCAGTCCAATTATTATTATTTGATCTTCATCCTGGTTGGAGGATCACTTGTGGTGGCTCACCGGCTTCACCATTCTCGTGTTGGACTGACCTGGAATGCCATACGTGAGGATGAGATTGCAGCCCGGTGCCATGGAATTGATGTGACCTGGTATAAAATATTGGCTTTCTGTATAGATGCCTTTTTTGGCGGGGTTGCTGGAACGGTGTATTCCCACTATATTGGGTTTATTTCTCCTGAAAATTTTGCATTCATCGTTTCTGTTGTGGTGGTCACCATGGTCATCTTGGGGGGGATGGATAATGTGTTTGGGGTCATTATGGGAGCCATTCTCTTGACCATCTTACCTGAAAAGTTTCGAGCCTTTGAGGATTTTCGGATTTTAATCTATGGCATTATTATTATCACCATGCTGAGGTTTCGGCCCCAAGGTCTCTTTCCTCAGAAAATGAGAATTTACAAAAAAAACGGCTGAACCTCAAAAAGGAGTCATGGGGCATATGGTCCATTTATTGGAAACTGAAAAATTAACGATCCGGTTTGGAGGCCTGGCGGCTGTTAATGAAGTGGATCTTACCGTTGACCATGGAGAAACCGTGGGTTTAATTGGGCCAAACGGCTCGGGGAAAACGACCTTTTTCAATCTCCTCACAGGGATTTACAGACCCACCGAAGGTTCCATCCGTTATGCAGGGGAAAATTTGGTTGCTCTCCCCACTTTTAAAATTGCTAAACAGGGAATTGCCAGAACCTTCCAAAACAATCGCCTCTTTCTTAACCTGAGCGTTCTGGATAATGTTCTGATTGGAATGCATCCCCATCAGGATTCCAATTGGTTTGATGCGATTTTCCGGCGGCGTTATGTCGAAAAAGAGATCGAGAAAGGAGTGGAAAAAGGGCTGGAACTTCTGAGTCAATTTAGTGAGGAATTGGCTTCTCACTGTTACCAGCGGGCTGGAGATCTCCCTCAGGCAGATCGAAGAAAGGTGGAAATTTGCAGGGCCTTAGCATCCAACCCCAAACTCCTTCTTTTGGATGAACCCTCGGCAGGGATGTCTCCCGCGGAGACGGAAGAACTCATGGAGGACATAAGAAGGGTCAGGCAGAAGGTAAGGGGAATTGGAATCATCATCATCGAACACGATATGGCTGTGATCCGCGAAGTGGCTGATCGGGTCGTGGTCCTGAACTATGGCCGGAAAATTGCCGAAGGCACATTTCAGGAGATATCGAGCAATGAGCTCGTGCTCGAAGCCTATCTTGGAAGGGAAGAGAAAAATGCTCAAGCTTAATGAGATTTCAACCCAGTACGGCGGCGTTCCCATGCTTCGAAAAGTAAGCATGGAAATCAATAAAGGTGAACTGGTTTGTCTCCTCGGAAGCAACGGAGCTGGAAAGACGACCACGATGAAGTCCATTTTGAGATTGATTCCTCTGGTGGAAGGAGAGATTTTTTTTGAGGAAAACCCCATCCGAACTTGGAAGACCTATGATGTGGTGAAAGGGGGAATTAGTGTAGTCCCAGAAGGAAGAAGACTTTTCCCGAAAATGACAGTCCTCGAAAATCTAAAGGTAGGAGCATTCTCAGAGAGGAGAGAAGAGATGATTTCCAAAAGGTTAGAAACCGTTTTTCAACTCTTTCCTCGTCTCAAAGAGAGGCTGTATCAAATCGCCGGTACCCTGAGCGGCGGGGAACAGGGCATGGTCGCTATTGGAAGAGGAATGATGGGAAATCCCAAAATTCTTCTCCTCGATGAGCCCTCCCTGGGTCTTGCCCCTGTCCTGGTGGAGGAATTTATTAAAACCATCCAGAAGATCAACGAGGCAGGAACGACCATCCTTTTAATTGAACAAAATGCCAAGAAAGCCCTGTCCATTGCCTCCAAGGGATATGTCCTGCAAAAAGGTGAAGTCGTGGTGGAAGGCAACCGAAATGAACTTTACCAGAGTGACCTGATCCGGATCGCCTATCTCCGGGGTTAGAGGGGCATAAAAACAAAGCGACGGTTATGGAATACTATCGGCCACAACACTTAAAACGGGTTCTTCAGTTATTAGGAGGAGGAAAAGGGAAAGCGAAATTGATTGCTGGTGGAACGAATGTAATTCCAGATTTACGGGGAAAGACAATTCAACCAGACGCCTTAATCGACCTCTCTCATTTAAAAAGTCTTTCTTATATCAAAGAAGGCAATAAGAGCATTCGTCTGGGAGCCTTAACCACCATTGCTCAGATGGCTTCTTCAAAAGTGATCAAGAATTATGCTCCTATCCTCTCAGAAGCGGCCCAGCAACTCGGGAACCCTCTGGTAAGAAATCGGGCGACGATAGGTGGAAATCTATCGGATGCCTCACCCGCAGCCGATACGGCACCTCCTCTTCTTGCACTCGATGCAAGAATAATTACTGAAAATGCAACGAACAACAAAAAAGCAATTCCAATTGATCAATTTTTCAAGGGCCCCAATCAGACAGTCTTGAAAAGGGATGAAATGATCAAAGAGATCATTGTTCCTAAATGGACCAGTCCACATATTAAAACAGCTTACATCAAATTGGGTCTCCGGAATTCTATGTCAATTTCTGTAATCAGTATGGCTCTATGGATAGACGTGGAGGAGATGTTTTGTAAACAGATTAGAATTGGTTTGGGAGCGGTAGCTCCAACGCCTATTCGAGCTCTTAAAACTGAAGAGATGGTGACCGGAAAGGAAATTACACCTGATTTGATTGAAGCCTGTGGTTCTGAGCTTAAAAAGGAAGTGAGGCCCATTACTGATATTAGAGCAAGCGCTGAGTACCGGAGAGAGATGGCCTCCGTGCTATTTAAACGGTTGATTGAACGAGTTACATTTGAACAAAGAGAATAGAGGATAGAGCATTGCACGAATGAGTAAAACCAAATTATATCCATTGAAAATCAACATCAACGGGGTATGGAAGAAGGCAAAGGTTGCTCCAGAAGAGTCTCTTCTAAAAGTTTTGAGAGAGAAATTGGGGCACACCGAAGTGAAGGAAGGTTGTGGAAAAGGCGACTGCGGAGCCTGTGCTGTTCTTCTCAACGGGAAACCGGTCAATGCTTGTCTGACTCTTGCCCTTCAGGCAGATCAACAGAAGGTCGTAACCGTCAAAGGAATCGGAACGCCGGACAGACCCCACCCCCTTCAGGAAAGTTTTGTCAAGAGGGGAGCTATTCAATGCGGATTCTGTACGGCTGGCATGTTGGTCTCAGCCAAAAATCTGCTTGACGAAAATCCCAACCCCTCAAGAGACGAGATCAAAAAAGCGATTTCGGGAAACCTCTGCAGATGCACAGGGTATAAGAAAATCATTGAGGCTATAGAAGAAGCCGCGCAAAAAATACGACAAACAATATACGATAAACGATGAACGGAAAAGATGATTTCAAGATCATAGGCAAACCGATTCCTCGACATGATGCTTGGGAGAAGGCATTTGGTTTGACCACCTATGCAGCCGATTTCTCTCTACCCGATATGCTTCATGGAAAAGTCCTGAGAAGTAAATATCCTTCTGCAAAAATTTTATCCATCGACACCACGAAAGCAAAGAGACTGAAAGGGGTTCAAGCCGTCCTTACAGCAAAAGACGTCCCACGCAACGAGTCTGTGACTCGATTCGGTCAGACCCATACTGTTGGGGGAGGCTTTGAAGGACTTTATCGTGTTTTAGCGGATAACAAGGTCCACTTTTTGGGCGAAGCCGTAGCCCTCGTTGCCGCAGACACTGAAGAGATTGCCTTGAAGGCTCTGGATCTCATTAAGGTAGAATATGAACCCATACCCGGTGTCTTTGACCCTATCGAAGCAATGAATCCAAACGCTCCCCAAGTGCAGGAGGGAAGATCAAATATCATCACCCATTATGAAGTGGTTCGGGGGGATGTGGAGAAAGGTTTTTCTGAAGCTGATGTCGTTGTTGAAAATACCTATCGGGTTCAATTTGTGGATCACGCTTATATGGAGCCTGAGTCCGGTGTGGCGTGGATTGATGAAAATGGTGTGATCACCATACGTGTCTCCACACAGGTCATCGAACATTTTAGGGGAATCGCAGATGTTCTCAATCTTCCTCATAACCGGGTTCGGGTGATAGGCACCTATGTTGGTGGAGGATTTGGCGGGAAAGAGGATATTACGGTTGAAGCCTTTCTGGCGCTGTTGACCTATAAAACAGGGAGGCCGGTAAAGCTCACTTACACTCGTGAGGAATCGATCCTTTCTCATAGCAAACGCCATCCTTATGTGATGGAGTATAAGACGGGTGCTAAGAAGGATGGACGATTAATAGCCTTAAAAGCCAGGTTGGTCTCGGATGCTGGCGCCTATGTCTATTTAAGCCCATGGGTTCTTCTTTATTCCATGGTGGATGCACCAGGTCCCTACCGAATCCCTCACGTGAGAGTGGACGGATATACGGTTCTGACCAATAACACCTTTACCAGTGCGAATAGAGGGTTTGGGGCCCCTCAAGTCTGTTTTGCCTATGAATCTCAAATGGATGAGTTGGCCAGACGGCTTCAGATGGATCCTGCAGAGATTCGAAAGATTAATTATTTAGAGAAAGGTGAGGCTTTAGCGACTGGACAGGTGCTAAACCATCTTGTAGCATTAAAAGAGACCACGGATCAGGTCCTTCAAGTCCTGGGAGAGAAACCCCTTTCGAAGGGAAAAATAAGGATTGGTAGGGGGATTGCCTCCGGGATGACTAGTTATGGGAGAATGATTTTTCTTCATGATACCTCTCGATCCCATGTGTCCATCGAGATGGACGGAAGCGTAACCATCCGCACAGGGGTTCAGGATATTGGGGGAGGGCAGGCCTCTTCTCTCTGCCAGATAGCATCAGAAGTTCTTGGGGTTCCCCTTGATCATATCAAGATTTATATTGCCGATACAGCATTGACTCCCTTTGCCGGAACAACAACGGCAACTCGACAGCTTTATATGTCCGGAAATGCAACCCTTATCGCAGCCCAGGAAGTGAGAAAAACCTTAATTCAAAAAGCAGCAAGGATGATGGATCTCGACCCTGAGAGGCTCAATCTGGTGGATCGAGAGGTTGTTGATCAAGGAGGAAGCGGGAAGAATCTTCCTCTCACGGAAGTGATTAAAGCCTGTGCTTCAGATGGGCTTCCTCTTTACCACGTGGCCCTTTTTAAGGCTCCTTTTCGAACATTAACTCAGTTCGAAAGGATTGAAGGGGATGTCTTCCCTGATTTCACTTTTGGTACCCATGGTGTGGTCGTGGCAGTGGACGAGGAGACGGGAAAGGTTCAGGTCTTAAAGATCGTTTCCTGTTTTGATGTGGGAAGAGCGATCAATCGTCTGAGTGTCGAAGGTCAAATCGAAGGCGGGGCCATCTATGGGATGGGGTATGCTTTGACTGAGGAAGTCATCCTGAAGGAGGGGATCACCCTGACCCCTTCTTTTTCTGAATATCTCCTTCCAACTTCTATGGACCTGCCAGAATTAGAAACCCTTCTGATTGAGTCGGGCGACGGAGTGGGACCTTTTGGATCTAAGGGGGTTGGAGAGCCTTCGGTCTGTTCTGTCGCTCCTGCGATTGCCAATGCAATCTATGATGCCGTTGGAATCAGAATCAATGAGTTGCCATTGACTCCAGAGAGGATTTTAAAAGCTTTAAGGAAAGAAGAGAATGACGAAAACCCATTATCACGCCATAGGTAAGAAAACGGTCCGGAAGGATGGGCTTGCTAAAGTGACGGGACAGGAGATCTACACAAGTGATCTTTTTCTTCCTCGGATGCTACACGGTCGTGTTCTTCGAAGCCCTTACCCCCATGCCCGTGTGAAGAAGATCGATACCCGATCAGCAGAAGCTCTGGGTGCGGTTTGTATTACTTTCAAGGAGGTTCCCGACATCACGTATGCTGAAAGGATTGTGACCATTCCTCAGAAAACGTTTAAAGACCGACATGTTTTAACGGATCACCCAAGGCACGTCGGTGAAGCCGTAGCGGCTGTTGCCGCTGAAACTGCCGAACTGGCAGAAAAGGCGCTTGGGTTGATTAGAGTCGAGTATGAAAGACTGCCTGCTCTTTTTGATGCCGTTGAGGCAATGAAACCAGAGAGTATCGCCCTCTATGAAACGATCTTTTTTGGGCAGGAGGAGCTGAGGGTATCGAACAATGTGGCTGCCACCCGGGAGATCATCGAGGGGGATATTGAAAAAGGATTTCTTGAGTCAGAGATTATTGTAGAGGAGGAATTTCGAACAGGGAGGGTCTATCACGCTCAAATGGAGACAAAATCCGTGGTGTGTCAACCCGAAGCAGACGGAGGAATAACGGTTTGGACCACCACGCAAACGATTCATAACGTGAGGCAGCTTCTTGGAGAGATCTTTAAGATTCCACTCAATAAGGTTAATGTGAAAAAAATCTCGGTTGGGGGGGCCTTTGGATCGAGTATCCAGATGAATTCTGTCGTCCCCATTGGAGTTGCACTTGCTCTCAAAGCAAGAAGGCCTGTCAAGATCGTTTTGACCCGTGAAGAGGATATGGTTGACCACTGTAAATACCCCTCTTATATTCGATTGAAACTTGGAGCGAAGAAAGACGGGAAATTAATGGCAGGGCACATGAGAGTCATCGTGGATATCGGCGCCCATAACACCCAGGCATACCCCCTGCTTGGGTGTATGGCAGGGTGGTGGGTCTCTCTTTATCGCCTGCCTCATCTCAAATTTGAGGGGAAGGCGGTCTATACCAATAAAGTTCCTGCTTGTGCCATGCAAGGATTTGGAAACCCTCAGGTCACTTTTGCGGTGGAATCTTTGATGGAGATTTTAGCGGAGATATTGGGGATGGATTCCATTGATCTTCGCCTTAAAAATTATGTCGGATTGGGAGAAACCTTCTGGGGACAGGGACCCACTGTTCGATCAATCATCCAGAGCTGTGGCGTTGAAGAGATGCTCCTCAAGGGGGCAGAGCTGTCCGGCTGGAAGGAGAGAAAAAAGACCCTGGAAGGGACGATACGAAGAGGCCTGGGCATGGCGAGAGGGTTTCATACCTCAGGAGCAGGAGCACCAATGCCAGGGGAGGTAATTGATTACTCGGGAAGCATTGTCAAGATCAATGAAGATGGGTCAGTCGACTTTATGACAGCCTTAATGGATTTAGGAGGAGGCACCCTCGATGCTCTTGCCAAGATTGTGGCAGAGGAGCTGAAAGTCCCGCTGGAAAAAGTAGGAATCTCATCGGTTGATACCCGCACGACGGTCTATGATGTCTGTACTCATGCGACCAGAGGGATTTATTGTGGTGGAGGGGCCCTCCATAAAGTAACGGCTCAGGCAAAATCTAAACTTCTTGAATTTGCATCGAGAATTCTTCAGGCTCCTCCCCATGCTTTAAAGATAGAGATTGATGAAGAAGCAGGTCAGGGAATGATCTATGTGGAAGGAGTCCCGGGGAAAAGAATTTCAGTGGGTGAGGTGGCAAAGACGGCTCAAATCAATAATTGGGGAACCATTGCAGCCGTGGATAGCCTTCGTCAGGTAAACTGTCCTCCCACCTTCAATGCTCAGTTCATCGAAGTAGAAGTGAATACAGAAACTGGAGTGATTCGGCCAGTGAGAGCTGTCCTATGCAGTGATGCTGGTCAGGTTATCAACCCTGACCTTGCAGAGGGTCAGCTTTATGGGGGGCTTTATCGGGGATTGGGATACGCACTTTTGGAAGATACGGATTATGATAAGGAAACAGGGGAACTCAAAAACAGGGGTCTCTTCACGGACTTTAAAATGCTGACAGCCGAAGAGATTCCAAGGCTGGAAGATATCCAGACTTACTTTACCCATACGAGGGAACCTACAGGCCCTTTTGGAGCCAAAGGCATTGGGGAGGCGGCTCTCAATCCAACGGCCGCTGCTGTGGTGAATGCCATCTATGATGCGATCGGGATTCGATTTACCAAAATTCCGGTTACGCCTGAGATGGTCCTTAAGGCTCTGAATGAAAAGAGGAATCAAGGATGAATACCCATATCCTGCCCCAACCCTTTGAGTATGTTGAACCTCAAACCATCGATGAGGCACTTCAATATCTTTCCGAGCACAAAGAGAAAGTTAAGATCATCGCCGGTGGGACAGACCTTTTGGTGCAGATGAAGATCGGTAAAGTTTCGCCGCCTTGCCTGCTCAGTCTTTCGAAGATTTCTGCTCTTCGATATGTGATTGAAGAGAGCGGTTTGCGAATGGGCCCCCTTACCACATTTCGGGAACTCCAGATGACTCCCTCTATCTCGAAGAGATATACTGCCCTTTTTGAAGCGACAAAAGCAGTCAGCACGGCTCAGATTCAAACGATGGGAACGTTGGGAGGAAATCTTTGTAATGGATCTCCTGCGGCCGATTCTGCTCCTCCGCTTCTTGTTTTTCGGGGAAAGGTTAAACTGATGGATGCTAGGGAAGAGAGGATACTTTCTCTTGAGGAGTTTTTTATCGGTCCTGGTAAAACCGCTCTCAAGGCAGGGGAGATGTTGACCGAAATTGAACTGGAAGAAGTAAATGAAAGAACCGGAAGTGCCTTTAAAAAATTGGGGCGGGTTTCTGCAGACCTTTCAAAAGTGAGCATAGCTGTGGCGATTGTTCGTAAAGATGATCTCTGCAAAGAGTGTCGAATTGCTGTCGGAGCCGTTGCTCCTGTTCCCATGCGAGCCAGAAAGAGCGAATCGATTCTGATAGGAAAGAAGATCGAAAGGAGTTTGATTGAAAAAGTGAGCCATCAGGTTTCCCAGGAGATTTCTCCAATCGATGACATTCGTTCGACCGCTTGGTATCGAAGAGAGGTGGTGAAAGCCATGGCACGGGAGACCATTCAACTGGCTTGGGAAAGAGCCGCCTCTTAATCGCAGATTGAAGCCATCGAAGGCAAATATTGTGGAACGATCAAAACAAACGAAAGGAGTACTGAAAAATGGCAGTTCAAATGAAAGGCAGATCGCTGGCCACGCTGGATGACCTGACCCGAGAAGAGTTTGAACAAATTCTTAAGACATCGGAGTTATTAAAACTTCAACTCATACGTGGACAGGAGCATCCTTTGTTAAAGGGAAAGACCCTGGCGATGATTTTTGAGAAACCTTCCACACGGACCCGGGTCTCTTTTGAAGTAGGGATGTGGCAGCTCGGAGGCTATGCGCTCTATTTGAGTGCAAATGATTTACAATTAGGCCGTGGCGAGACAATCGGAGATACGGCGCGGACTCTTTCCCGCTATGTGAACGGAATCATGGCAAGGGTCTTTGCTCACCAGACCATCCTCGACCTCATCCAGTATGCCTCTGTGCCGGTGATCAACGGTCTTTCTGATTTTTCTCATCCCTGTCAGGGGCTGGCTGACCTGTTTACCGTTTATGAAAAGAAGGGTAGGCTTGAGGGGTTAAAATTGGCTTACGTAGGAGACGGCAATAATGTTGCCCATTCGCTGATCGAGGGATGTTCAAAAGTGGGGATGAATATCGTCCTTGCCTGTCCGAAGGGATACGAACCCGATCCAAAGGTGGTTGCTGATGGAAAGGAAAGGGCTAAGAGAAACAGTTCAGAAGTCATCGTTACCCATGATCCGGAGGAAGCAGTCAGGGGAGCAGATGTCATTTATACCGATGTCTGGGCGAGCATGGGAAAGGAGAAAGAGCATGCCGAAAGGGTAAAGATTCTAAAACCTTACCAGGTGAATTCAGCATTGGTGAAAGGGGCAAAAGAGGATTTTATTTTTATGCACTGTCTTCCTGCCCATCGAGGAGAAGAGGTAACAGATGAGATTGCTGATTCAAAGAACAGTGTCATCTTCGATCAGGCAGAGAATCGCCTCCATACACAGAAAGCACTAATGGCATTGGTGATGTAAGATAAAAGAGGTCAAGGGCCCGAGTGAAAATCTAAAAATAGGGGCATAAACGTATGGGCCTGAAATCCTCATGGAGGATTTAGATTGAAAAAACAGATTGCTCTGACCGTCAATGGTGTAAAAAGGGAACTTCTGGTCAACCCCCAGGACCTCTTACTCAATGTCCTCAGGGAACAACTCGGGTTGACAGGGGCAAAATATGGATGTGGGATAGGGGAATGCGGTTCGTGCACCGTGCTCCTGGATGGAGAACCAATTTTATCTTGCATGACCCTGGCAGTTGCAGTAAATGGAAGCGAGGTCACGACCATTGAGGGCCTTTTAGGATCCGATGGAAGTCTTCATCCCATTCAGGAATCTTTTTTAGAGCATGGAGCTGTTCAGTGCGGGTTTTGCACTCCAGGAATGATTTTGATGGCTAAGAATCTTCTTGATAAAAATCCTCATCCGAGTGAGGAGGAAATCCGGGAGCATATCCGGGGAAACCTCTGCCGCTGTACAGGCTACACCCAGATTGTCCAAGCCATAAAAGAGGTCTCCTTAACAAGAAAGGCGTGAGGAGTGAAGGCCATGGGGAATCGATATGATGTTTTGATTCGAGGTGGGTCGGTCGTTTCAGGGTCTGGAATGTTTAAAGCCGATGTTGCAATCAAAAAAGATAAGATCGTTCAGGTTAAACTTGGATTGAAGGAAGATGCAAACCGAATCATCAATGCCTCCGGTCATTATGTGATGCCCGGGGTGATCGATGTCCATGTCCACCCGGTGTATGAGGATGATATGGGTGGACTATCCCTGACTGCTGCTCATGGTGGAGTGACGACCCTCATCCATTTTGCCTACGCAAAGCCCGGGATGAAACTGATCGAAACCATCAAACAGTACCAGGAAGAGGGACTGAGAAAATCTTACCTTGACTTCGGGATCCATGGGACTCTTTTTGATCCAGAAAACCAAATTCAAGAGATCCCTGAAGCCTTTGGCCTTGGCGTCTCTTCTTTTAAGATGTTTATGGCCTATGCCAAACTGAAGTGGATGACGGACGATTATCATCTTGTGAAAGCGATGGATCTCATTGCAGAGTGTGGTGGGATGGCGATGGTCCATGCTGAAAACGGGATGGTCACCGATTATCTTGAAGACCGATCTCTCGCGAGGGGCGAAGATCAAAAAAAGGTGTTCCTGAAAACAAGACCTGATTACCTTGAAGCGGAAGCGGTCTTCAGGGCGATATCGATTGCTGCAGTGGTGCGCTGCCCTCTCTACATCGTTCACCTAAGTACTGCAAGAGGAATTTTACCGATTCAACAGGCAAAGGCTGATGGGCAGACTCTTTATGTGGAAACCTGTCCTCAATATCTGACGATGACCGATGCTAAACTACAGAAGTTAGGGGCTCTGGCTAAAATAGGTCCTCCCCTCAGGACTGAGAAAGATAGGATGGCCCTCTGGAAGGCTATCCAGAAAGGGACCATCGATACGATAGCAAGCGACCATGCACCTAAAGCGAAGAAACTGGAAGATCCTTTTTTTGAAGCCCCTTATGGATCTCCACAGACAGAAACGATGTTGACAGTGATTTATGATGAAGGAGTAAACCGAAGAAGGATTAAACTTCAACATTTGGTTAAACTATTTTCTGAGAATCCTGCTAAGATCTTTGGCCTTTATCCGAAGAAAGGGACCATTCAGAAGGGTGCAGATGCTGATCTGGTCGTCTTTGATCCCAAAGTTGTTCATGCGATTCACCAAAAAAGTCAGCACTCGGGAGCACCTTATACCCTCTATGAAGGACGAAAGTGTAAAGGAAAACCCATTCTGGTCATGCAGAGGGGAAAGATTTTGGTCGAAGATGGAGAAATGAAAGGGAAACCCGGAGAAGGAAAGTTTTTACCGACGAAAATCAAAAAAGTCACACTATAAATTCCCAAGAGATCGGGCTAACAGGAAATCAAAATACGGGATGTCAGAATAACGGCAAAATAGAAAAAAGAGATTCTTCAGCCTTATGCCCGGATATCCTGATCACCATGAAGCCAGGAGGTTATCATGTCAACACTTAAAGGAAAAGACATTCTCCATGGAAATCAATTTACAAAGAAAGAGATTGAAGCCATTCTTAAAGTGGCTTCTCAATTTGAGAAAGAACTTAAACAAAGAGGCTCTATCCCATTGTTAAAAGGTAGAATTTTGGCTACACTTTTTTTTGAACCCAGTACCCGAACTCGACTCTCCTTTGAGACGGCCATGCAGCGTCTCGGTGGGGGAGTGATTGGAATGGGTTCAGTGGAAGGTTCTTCGGTTGCCAAGGGCGAGACCCTTATTGATACTATTCAGACGGTCTCGCAGTATGCAGATGTGATTGTCCTTCGGCACCCCCGGACGGGCTCGGCTCGAGAGGCAGCCGATGCGACAGCTATCCCGATCATCAATGCTGGAGACGGTGCAGGGCAGCATCCTACACAGGCCTTGCTCGACATCTACACCATCAGGAAAGAACTGGGTACTCTAAAAAATCTCACCATTTCACTGGTGGGTGATCTTAAAAACGGAAGAACGGTTCATGCCCTGGTGGAGGTTTTATCCCTTTTCCAAGCCAAACTCTATTTTGTGTCGCCCGAATCCCTTCGAATGCCTGGAGAGATCACCTCTACCCTGAGAGAAAAAGGAATCGAGGTGATTGAAACCGAAGATATGCTGGAGGCAGGCAGGATGAGCGACCTGATCTATATGACACGAATTCAGAAAGAGAGATTTACGGATCTCTCTGAATATGAGAAGGTGAAAGGGAGTTTTGTCATTGATCAAACTTTTCTTGATCAGGTAAAGAAAAAGATTACCATTCTTCATCCTCTCCCAAGGGTGGATGAGATTCATCCTGAGATTGATTCCTATCCAGGTGCTGCCTACTTTCGACAGGTGAAAAACGGTGTCTACGTGCGTATGGCGCTACTGGCTATGATTTTTGGGAAACGATGATTAAGGATTGAATCATTTTTCATCTCCCCTAATGGGGGAGAGGTGGGGGTGAGGGTGAAATCTTTTACTGTTCTTGCTATTGGCGGAAATTCTCTGATCAAAGACAAAAACCAAATTGCCCTTTCTTCACAATATACGGCCATTCAGGAGACGTCGAAATATATTTCCGAATTGATTGCTGAGGGTATGAACCTGGTCATTACTCATGGTAATGGTCCCCAGGTGGGATTCATTTACAGAAGGGGAGAACTTGCCAGGCATGAACTCCCTTTAATTCCCCTGGATATCTGCGGAGCAGATACCCAGGGAGCCATCGGCTATATGATCCAGATGGCGCTACTGAACAACTTTCGGAGAATGGGAATCACAAAGAAAGTCGTTGCTCTGGTAACCAAGACCATTGTGGATCGGGAGGATCCTTCCTTCAAAAATCCAACCAAACCCATTGGCTCATTTATGACCGAGCAAGAGGCTTTGAGTCATCAAAAGGAATCCGGATGGCACGTGATGGAAGATGCGGGGAGAGGTTTTAGACGTGTGGTTCCCTCTCCCCTTCCCAAAGAGATTATTGAATTGGATACGATCAAACTGCTGGTGGAAAGCGGGACGATTGTGATCGCTGGCGGTGGAGGGGGAATCCCTGTCATCCGAAATGAACATGGAGATTTAGAAGGAGTGGAGGCTGTCATTGATAAAGATTTTGGGTCTTCCCTTCTTGCAAGAAACCTCGGAGCCGACACTTTCATCATTTCGACGGCTGTCGACGCCGTCTATCTGAACTTTGGGAAAAAAGATCAGACACCTATCCATCAAGCCACCCTTCCTGAAATCAAGCAATATTTAAAAGAAGGCCACTTTAAACCCGGTTCTATGAGACCAAAGATTGAAGCCATCATTCAGTTTTTGGAAGGAGGGGGTAACAAAGCCATCATCACCTCTCCCGAAAACCTCTTGAAAGCCGTGCAGGGACAATCCGGCACCACCCTCATCAATTGACATTACCTCAGAAAAGAGTATAATGGTACATTAAGAGGGGGGGCATCAATGATTTGGTCCAGATTTTGTGCCACCTACCCATTCACTCACTCACTCACTCACTTCTCTTTCGCTTTCACAGAATTTTACCTGACTCTAAACTGGGTAGACGATGTATTCCCCGATCGGACAAATAAATTTTTGTTGATCAAAATAATAATTTATAATATCCTTTGAAAAATATTGAAGGTTTTGAGTGGGGTAAGAAAAGTGTAAAATAATCAACTCTTTTTCTTTAAAAGGATCAAAAGGTGGGAATATTACTTAAGTCAAGAAACCTTTCATACTTTATCCCCCTTTTTCTTCTTTTGATCCTGGTTTTACTCGTTCTTCCTGCCTTTTCATCAGCTTTTGATCGAAGAAATCTTATAGTTGGGATTTATGAGAATCCCCCTAAGATCATCCTTTCTCAAACTGGAAAGCCTTCAGGAATTTTTATCGATATTATTGAATATATTGCGGAAAGTGAGGGATGGAAGGTGCGATATGTTCCCGGGACATGGGCTGAAGGATTGAAACGTCTGGAAAACGGAGAGATCGACCTCATGCCTGATGTGGCCTACAGTCCAGAACGGGAGAAAAAATATGCCTTTCATAAAGTCCCAGTTCTTTCCTCCTGGTTTCAGGTTTATGCTCCTAAAGGGAGTGGAATCAAATCCATCGTGGATCTGGATGGGAAACGAGTTGCGGTTCTTCAGTATTCCATTCAAGAGGAAGCCTTCAAAAAGCTTATCGAGAATTTTGGATTTTCGGTAACCCTCCTTTCGATATCAGATTATCGAAATCTTTTCCAGAAAGTTGCACGAGGGGAAGCTGATGCGGCGGTTTCCCATCAATTCCATGCGCTCAAATATGCTAAATCGTTTGGCCTTGAGGATACAGCCGTGATTTTTCCTCCTACTGCTTTCTTTTTCGCCGGTCCAAAAAGAGGGTCTAAGGAATTAATGGAGACAATTGATGAATATCTTTCAAAAATGAAAAAGGACCCACAATCTATCTACTATCAATCACTCAAAAGATGGCTTTCTGAAGAGGTTCGATTTAAATTCCCTCAGTGGGCAAAAACCCTC
>CALLAL010000001.1 GCA_938002255.1 uncultured bacterium | reverse complement strand
CCTAATTCAATATATTAATTCATAACTGCTGAATTATTAAACACTACCCGGATTACTTCATTATTTGTTCAATATTTCAACAAGTTACAGTGTTAAATTACTCAACACCTCAGTATTGAATTTCTCTACAACCTGCTGGATCTTAGGTGAAAAGCGGACTATTATTATTTTTTATTAGGTAATGTTTTTATCTTTTAAGATGATCTTGACAAGGGGATTAAGGGGTGGTCAGTCGATCAAAAAGGTGATTGAATCTCAATTGAGACTCTTTGATAAGTCTCATGTGATGAGACATCTGGAGGAGGCACTGGACAAAGTGCTGCGCAAAATGGAATATGCCAGGCTTTCAGGCAAGGATCGTTCTTATATGATGGGCATTGGTGAAATAGTAATCGAATCGACTGAGAAAGCCAAAAATTTTTGAGTGGGTAAAGGATCCTGGAAGAAAAAATTGGTGCCGGAGGTCGGAGTCGAACCGACACGGGGTGTGAGCCCCGCGGGATTTTGAGTCCCGTGCGTCTACCAGTTTCACCACTCCGGCACAAAGATCAATATAAAAAAAATTATGATCGAAGTCAAATCTAAGGTTGAGTTAAATAAACCCATCATTTAAAATCAAAATTGACAATTTTTCTTTTTCTATGTTAATCTATTTTCAAAATCAGGTGGGGCTGTAGCTCAGCTGGGAGAGCGGTCGTATCGACAGGTCGTAGGTAGTAACTATTTTTAACGCTTTAGAACAAAATGTTAGGATTAATATAAGGACCTCTTGCTCAACATAAGAAGATTAGCATAAATTTTTTTCAATTATTCTAAGCTTAGGTGGGGCTGTAGCTCAGCTGGGAGAGCGCTTGAATGGCATTCAAGAGGTCGACGGTTCGATCCCGTTCAGCTCCACCAATTCTTCTATTTCTTCATGCCTTATTTTGTTTATGTTCTTAAGAGTGAATCAGACGGTTCTTCTTACGTAGGCCACACTTCCAACCTTGATAAAAGGCTCTTCGAACATAATAACGGGAAAAGTCTCTCTACGAGAAAAAAGAGACCCTGGAGACTCATCTATCAGGAAGAATTTCTAACTCGCTCCGAAGCTATTCTCAGAGAACATCACTTTAAGTCAATTCAGGGAAGGTTAGAACTGAAAGCCAAAGGAATCTTATAAAGTCTCTGAAGGGAGAACGATCGAATCGACAGGTCGACGGTTCGATCCCGTTCAGCTCCACCAATTTATTGGTTCATCTTGTCACACGGAATTTCCTCCCGATCACTCTTACTGCCTATTTTGTACACCACCTTCTGTTTTTTGAAAGATTGATTGTCGAAGAAAATCGTGTTAAGGAAAAATTTAAGGAAATACAGGAGAGACTTCTATGCGTGTAGGACAATATGTTCTCCCTAAAAGACCTCTCGGAAAAACAGGTGCTGAGATTTCTATCCTCGGACTGGGAGGGGAAGGAATTCTCAGAACTCATGACGAAGAGGAAAAAGCAATTTCTCTCATTCGCCGTGCACTCGATCTGGGAATAACCTATTTCGAATCGGCCCGAGCCTACGCCAGCAGCGAGCTCTATTATGGCCTTGCTTTAGGGGAGAGGCGAAGAGAGATCTTTCTGGCGAGCAAATCCCATGAAAGAAGTGCAGAAGGGGCTCTCAAACACTTGGAAGTGACTCTTAAAAACATGAAAACGGATTTTCTCGATTTATGGATGGTCCATGATGTAAGATCGCCCAGGGATATCGAACAGATTTTTAGCAACAATGGAGCAATTAAATCCTTCGAGGCAGCGAAACGAAATAAATTGGTTCGATTTATTGGAATTTCTGGACACCGAAATCCGACCATCCTCTCTCGCACCCTTGACCTTTTCCCTTTTGATGTTGTTCTGATGCCGGTCAATCCGGCTGAGCCTCATTACTGGTCATTTCTCGAAGAGGTCCTCCCTAAAGCCCTGAACAAAGGAATGGGAATTCTTGGAATGAAAACCCTCTCGCGAGGGGTCTGTATCAAGATTTTCGGAAACGAGGCCGTGGAAATGTTTCTCCACTATGCCATGACTCAACCCATTTCAGCGACTGTGGTAGGTTGTGACAACGTTGAACAGTTGGAGATGAATGTCAAAATCGCTCAGACCTTTCAGCCGATGGGGCAAGTGGACCAAAATATAATCCTTCAAAAGGTGAAGTCCTATGCCCGTGAAATGATGTACTATAAATTATGAGATGAAAAAAAGCGGACGCTTCGGAAAGTATGGTGAGCAGAAAAGATTTGAACGCTTGCGTCAGAAGAAGTATGACCGACCTTCTTTGAAAACCCCTTTCAAATGTCCACGGAGTAAACGTCCTAAAGGCTGATGTTGCAACCCCTAAAAGGCAACATTACAAAGTTTTCAACACCTCTTCGGCCGCATCCCGGAGGTCACTGTGGTTTGCGGTCATTGCGAGAATATCCAACTTCGCCTTAAAGCCTTGTTTCTCCATCGTCGATCTCCCCTCGTAAAGAGGTTTCATAGCCTGGATGGCTTCCAAAACCTTTTCTGGATCTGAATAGTCCAGAAGAAGAGAGAGGGTGTGCCAATCGTCAGGCAGACCATACTGGTCCAGATAGGTTTTGACTGCTTCGTCAAATTGATCTGTGCCGTGAAGACGATCAATGTTTTCATGAGCTTTCTTGTGTTTTTTTGTCCCTTTTTTTCCCATAAAGAGTTTATCCGCCTCTTTTCGATACTTCTTCATCACCCACTCCGAACGACGGCTTCTCTCTCGGTCCAGAGGTGGTTCTTTTGGTACGTGTGGACTTCGATCTTTCCTCCGATCGATCTCCCTCCAAGAAATTTTTTCTCTCTCTTCTTCGTCGTGATAACGGGGCATGTGCCTTTTCCCTCCTTAAATGGATTGATGGAATTCCCTCTTTTTAACTTTCCTTCCTTTTCACCCCCTCCCGGGTGAAAACCAATCGGACCACTTCTCCTGACTTTCCAAATCTATCCAGCTTCTTTCCATCGAAGACAATCTCGAGGCCGCCTGCATTTCCAATCCACACCTCAATCTCGTGTGTCCCCTGATAAGACTTCCCCTCTCCCGGTTGGAAGAGGACCTCTTCCTCCAACCGGCCATCGGTGTGAATCTGGGCCCAGGTCTTTTCTACCGCCTTCAGTGCAATCGAAATAGATCCCTGTTCTTCTGGACGTGAAGCCACTTCGGTCTCCTCGGTAACTGGGAGACTTAAAGTCGTTGGGTCTTGCTGTCTTTGATAGGGTGTTTCCCACGAAGGGCCATAAAGATAAGGGTGGAGGCAAAAGGAGAGAAGAAGGCTTATAGCCGTAACACCTAAAACGATCCAACTCTGTCTGCTCTTAAAAACTTTTTTAAAAAATTTCTTTTCCTTCTGTTGAGCCATATAGACAAGCGGCTCTTTTTTGAACCCTTCTTTTATGGTCTGCTCATAACGATTTAAAACCGATTCTGGTTCAATCCCGACAGCTTTTGCATAGGCAGAAAGAAACCCTTTCACATAAATGGGAGAAGGGAGCGTTTCATATCGGTCCTCCTCAATGGCAAGAAGCAAGTGTCTCCTCACTTTCGTCATTCTCGCCATGTCTTCCAAAGAGAGGTTCCGTAACTCCCGTTCTCTTTTCAGAAATCCACCTAAGGTTTCCCTCTCCCGATCCTCCAACGATCACCTCCGGAAGGGGTCACTCCATGTGTCTATCTTTGGCTGTTACACAGGCAAGGTCCGATGTGCATTTTATCTATGTTATCTCTGATGCCGATCTTTTTACCTCAGAAGGAAAAGAGGGATGTCTAATGAGTGATATAACCCAGTTCATCAAGAATATGGGGGTTTCTCGTCCAATCCTTTTCAACTTTCACCCATAACTCTAAAAAAACTTTTTTACCCAAAAAGGTTTCAATCTCCCTCCGCGCCTCCTCCCCTATTCTCTTTAATTTCTGCCCCCCTTTACCGATGAGGATCTTCTTTTGAGACTCCTTTTCGACGTAGAGTGTTGCTTGAATAACCACCAAGTTTTTTTCGGAATGTTCCTTAAAGGACTCTATCTTCACGGCAGTGGCATAAGGAAGCTCCTGAAAAGTCTGTTGAATGATTTTCTCCCGAATCATCTCACTTGCAATCGATCTCTCGGTCTGATCTGTATAGATGTCTTCCGGATAATAGGGCGGGGATTCCGGAAGATAGTTGAGAATCTCATTCACCAAGAGGTCCACTCCATCTCCTGTCATCGCTGATATGGGAATGATCTTTTCAAAAGGATGAAGCCTCTGATACTGATCGATCAAAGGGAGGAGGGTTTCGCGCCGAACCAAATCAATCTTATTGATCACCAAAAAGGGAACTCCCCTGCTTTCCTTAAGAGTACGGAGCATTTTTTCATCGTCTTCAACCCGAGGGGAGACGGCTTCGATGAGATAGAGAAGGACATCCGCATCCCAGCCGGAAGCGATGGCCGTCTGAACCATTCGTTTGTTTAACTCAGATCGGCCTTCATGAATGCCCGGGGTGTCAAGAAAGATGAGTTGGCCTCCCTCGATATGTTTGATGCCAAGGATTCGATGACGTGTTGTCTGTGGCTTCGGAGTGATAATGGAAAGCTTCTCTCCAATCATCCGATTGAATAGGGTGGATTTCCCGACGTTGGGTCTCCCTAAGATGGAGATAAAACCGGCTTTATAGGAAGCCATGTTTGCAGCGATGGATGTTTCATCCTCTGTTTTGAGGATTTCACCGAAAGGTCAGGTTCGAATCTTCCCTAAGAGGAGAGAACAAAATCGAAAACCTCCTGAATATGTTCGGTCAGAAGGAAGGTCATCTCCTGCTTGACATAATCAGGGATATCTTCGAGATTTTCTTCATTCTTCTTGGGAAGGATAATGGTTTTGACCCCAGCTCTTCGACCCGCCAGGATCTTCTCCTTGACCCCTCCCACGGGTAACACTCTTCCACTGAGGGTCAGTTCCCCTGTCATCGCCACATGGCAGGGGACAGATCGCTCCTTGAGCAGAGAGAGGACAGCAACGGCAATGGCAATTCCAGCGGATGGTCCATCCTTTGGAGTTGCTCCTGCCGGGATATGAATGTGAATGTCCCATTGTTGAAAAAAATCCGGTGAAACGTCCAGCAGGTCTGCATTAGCCCGAAGGTAGGAGAGAGCCGCCTGTGCTGATTCTTTCATCACCTCTCCGAGGGAGCCGGTAAGAATTAACCCATGATCTCCCTTCATCTTGGAAGTCTCAATGAAAAGGATATCCCCTCCATTCTCTGTCCACGCAAGTCCAGTTGCTACTCCGACACGGTCTTGCTCTTGAGCGACCTCGCGTAAAAATTTTTTAGGTCCAAGAAGGTTTTCTACGACAGATTCGTCAATCCTTTCTATTTGGGGATGTCCCATCGCAACTTCTTTTGCAATTTTCCTTAAAATCGTCGCAATCTCTCGTTCGAGATTCCTCACGCCGGCCTCACGGGTATATTCACAGATGATTTTAGAAATGGCTCCTTCAGTGAAAGCCACCGAATAATCTTTGAGGCCATTCTCTTCTTTTTGATGAGGAATGAGGAACTGAAAGGCAATCTTCTCCTTTTCTTCTTCCGTGTATCCGGGCAGGGAAATTACCTCCATCCGATCTAAGAGTGCAGGGGGAATGGGGGCAAGCGTGTTGGCCGTTGTAATGAAAAGAACGTGGGAAAGATCAAAAGGAACATCTAGATAATGGTCCGTAAAAGAAAAATTCTGTTCTGGGTCCAAAGCTTCCAGAAGGGCGGCGGCTGGATCCCCACGGACATCCTGTCCTATCTTATCAATTTCGTCGAGCATGAAGACTGGATTACAGGTTCCAGCCCGTTTCATTTCCTGAATAATCCTCCCAGGAAGAGCGCCAACATAGGTCCTCCGGTGACCACGAATTTCTGCTTCATCTCGAATGCCTCCGAGCGAGACGCGAATGAATTTACGTCCCAGGGCACGTGCAATGGAACGCCCGAGGGAGGTTTTTCCTACACCCGGCGGGCCTACAAAACAGAGGATGGGCCCCTTCATCGGATCTTTCATCTTCTTGACGGCTAAAAATTCGAGAATTCGATCCTTTACCTTTTCAAGATCATAATGGTCTTCATTTAAAACAGCCTGTGCCCTTTCCAGGTCGAGGTTGTCCTGGGTCTTCTGATGCCATGGCATATGAATGAGATAGTCGAGATAGGTTCTTGACACGGTATATTCTGCCGAAATCGGATTCATCCGTTCGAGGCGTTGTATTTCTTTAAGGGCAATTTCCTCTACGTTAAAAGGCATCCCAGCCGCCAGAACCTTCTCACGAAGTTCTTGAATCTCGGTAACGTAAGGGTCTTCCTCTGCGGGTTCGCGCCATCCTCTGGTCAGAGGCCTAAGCGGATGTTCCCTTTGGGATTTCGCGGTTTCTTTGGAAGAGGTTAAAAAAGGCGAAGGTCTAAAAGAAAAGGATGGAAATTCCTGGCGGAAGAGGTCAAAGGCTTTCTTCAACCTTGAAAGAGGATCGATGGTTTCAAAAATTTCTTGCTGCTCCCGTAATCCAAGACGGAGAGTAAGGGTGATGAGATCAGCCAATCTCCCCGGAGATTCGATCTGATCCAGAGTTTTAAAGACATCGTTGGAAATCATTCTTCCGGCAGAGAGAGAAATTTTAAAGAGCATTCCGACACTCTGGACCAGAGTGTCTGAAAAAGGGGAGGTTTCTTCGGTGTCTGTAATCTCCCTCACATCGGCTCGGAAGTAAGGAGGATCCGGAACAAGGTTCTGAATCATAACCCTCGAAAGACCTTCAAAAAAGATTTTGATCCCCCGATTGGGCAATCGAACGAGCTCCAGAACTCTGCAGACCGTTCCAATGGGGAGAAAGTTTTTGGAATGAATGTCCTTGGACAGGGTTGCACGGGGATAAGCACAACCAATCAGGGAATGCTCTAACGCCGATCGGTTCAGGACCGCTAAAATTTCATCGGATTGGAAGAAGAGAGGGGCCACGACATGAGGAAAGATAACCGCATCCTTTAAGGGGATGAAGGTTAAGCGTTGGGGAATAGAAATGGTTTCTGATTTAGAGAGAAACTTCACATCACGTCCCTTTATCCTGATCTTTTGAACATCGAGTCATGTGAAATAGGGAATAGATAATGGAGTGAATCATATATAAAAAAGGATGCTCTGTCAACGTAGGTTCAGCAACTCTTGGATAGCCCAGTGAGCCTCCGACGAACACCAATCCCTCTGACCGACAATCATCCCTAAGATTCCTCCTTGCCCATTGATGAAAAAAGCAGTGGGAATCATCCTGACCCCATAGGTTCGTGCCACAGCCTCTTTTTTATCCAATAGCACAGGAAGGTTCGTCTGAAGATCTTTCACGAGACTTTTGATCCTTTTTTCTTTTTCTCCGTCGATGGCAACTGTCAGAATCTCAAATTGACCCCGGTTCTTTTCAAAAAATTTTTCAAGCAGAGGGAGATCCTCTTTGCAGGCAGGACACCAGGAAGCCCAGAAAAAAAGGAGGAGCGGCCTTCCAGAATAATCGTTCAGGGTCACCTGTTTTCCCTCCAGATTTTTAAGAGAGAAGGCAGGAGCTTCCTTTTTGGTCTGAAATCTTTGGACGCCAAACGTATCACAAGCAGAAGACTTTCGGGGCGCCTCAACGTTCTCTTTGGCCGGAGAAATGAGAGGGGGGGTAATAGAAAACGTCAATGTGACGAAAAAGACTGCAATGACCCATCGGATCGATACACTCATTAACTTCATAAATTAAAGTTAATATATAATGGAAGGGACGTCAATATATTTTAAACACCCATGTACAGACCCTGAGGGGAAAAGAAAAAGGATGATCGTCCTCTGTGGGGGAATCCTATCTCCTATCCAAGGTTGTGGAGGGGGAACTTTCCGACCCTTCTCAATCAATTATACCCAATGGTTGAGAAGGTACAAAGGTTGGATAAATCTCCTTGAAAAAGAAAAATAGAAATGGTAAGGTGTCAATCAAACAGGACCTTTATGGTACTGCCATGTGAATGGATTTTTGCTTGGTGGATGTCTATTAAAATTATGATCAACCGAATCCATTCCTAAAAGGAGGGAAGGATGGCTGGAGTAAATAAGGTAATTCTCATCGGGCACTTAGGAGCAGATCCTGAGGTTAAATTTTTAAGCAGTGGCACCCAGGTTGCCAATTTTCGGATGGCCACGACAGAAAATCGGTTAAACCGTTCTGGAGAAAAGGTATCCCTTACAGAATGGCACCGGATTGTGGCTTTCGGTCGATTAGCTGAAATCTGCGGACAGTACCTCAGCAAGGGGAAACAGGTTTACATCGAGGGTCGGTTAAGAACAAGAACCTGGGAAGATAAAGACGGAAATCGAAGATTCACGACAGAGATCGTTGCCACACAGATGCAAATGCTGGGAGCAGCAGGGGCACCCGTGGAAGGCTCCTTTCCTGATAAAGAGATGGAGATCGACACGGACATCGTTCCTCCCTCTGATGATGACGTTCCCTTCTAATTTCGGATTGCGAATTGCGCAGGTCGGAAGGATATTCTGAAATCCCCATTCAAAAAAGATATTTTCTCATACTCACATTGAGGAGAAAACCAATTCCAATAAACGTGGAAAGTAAAAAGGACCCCCCGTAGCTTAATAGAGGAAGGGGGATACCCACCACAGGCATCAATCCCAAGACCATTCCAATATTAATACAAATATGCCAGAAGAGCATGGCCACCACTCCGAAGGAAAGAATGGCTCCGTAACGATCCTTTGAACTCACCGCGATGCGTAACCCCCACACAATTAAGAAAAAATAGAGACCCATGACCACAAAACATCCGATGAACCCCCATTCTTCCCCGAGAGCGGAGAAAATAAAATCGGTATGTTGCTCAGGTAAAAAACCGAGCCGACTCTGTGTCCCTTTCATAAACCCTTTTCCCAGAAGCCCTCCTGATCCCACAGCGATTTTGGATTGAATGAGGTGATAACTGGCTCCCAGAGGATCGAGATCGGGGTTGAAGAAGGTAAGGATTCTTCGTTTTTGATAATCCTTCAGAAATCTCCACACGAGGGGAAGGATGGAGGCTCCAATAACCCCAAAGGTGAGGAAAGTGGTCCAACGAATCTTGACAAAAACCAGAATGGAGAAGAAGACCAGCAAGAGAATAATGGCTGTTCCAAGATCAGGTTGTTTGAGAATCAGCACCATGGGAACAGAGAGAAGGAGAAAGGGAAAAGGAAGGTGTCTCAATGAATAGCCTTCCCTTCCTGGTGCTTTCTTAAAAAAACTTGCCAGTGCCAGGATAAGGGCAATCTTGACAAATTCTGAAGGCTGAAACGTAAGAGAACCTAATCTGACCCATCGCTGGGCGCCTGAAGTAATGAATCCATAGGCTAATACAAAAATCAAAAGGAGGAGCACGGCGCTATAGGCGAAATAAGCGACATCAAGATAATATCGGTAGTCGATGAAGGCGATCCCCATCATCACCGTTAGACCGATGAACAACCATAGAACCTGTTTTAAATAAAGGGGCATTCCTGAAGACTCTCCATTGGAGGTCACACTATAAAGGTTGACAATCCCTATCGAGGCGAGGATCAGGACCATCCCGATGAGGGTCCAGTCAAAATGGATGAGAAGCCTTCGATCAATCATAGATGTCCTCAGAGGAAGTCTCTTCAGATTTAGCCTGGGTAGAGACTTCGAGATTAAAAAATTTTTCGATCACCTTTTTGGCGATGGGTGCGGCCACCGCTCCTCCGTAGCCACCATGTTCGACTAAAACAACCACGGCAATTTGAGGGTCTTCAAAAGGAGCGTAAGCAGCAAACCAGGCATGGTCTCTAAACTTGAGGGGCATCCGGTTCATGTCTCCTTTCTTAAAATCGGCTGCCATTCGAATCACCTGAGCGGTTCCAGTTTTTCCGGCTATCTTGACCAGTTTTGACGCAGACGCCCCTCCCGTACAGCCCGGTTCATTGACTGCCCCCAGAAGGGCTTCCTGGATGATGCGGAGGGTCTTTTCAGAGATATTCGCCCTACCCATCTCTTCGGGTAAATACTCTTTCAACTTTTCTCCATAAATATTTTCCACCCGTTCCACAACCATAGGACGATAGAGTCTGCCTTCATTTGCAACGGCTGAAATGAGCCTCAAAAGCTGTATGGGGGTGGTATTGAGGTAGCCCTGTCCCACAGCAAAAGAAAGGGTTTCACCGCTATACCAGGATGTCCCAAACCGTTTCTTCTTCCAGGAAGAAGAGGGAACGGTCCCGGCCTTTTCGTAAGGCAACGAAATCCCTGTTTTCCTGCCCAAGCCAAATTCTTGTGCATAATGGGCTATCGCATCCACTCCAACCTTTAACCCTACCTGATAGAAATAAGTATCACAGGATTCGACGATTGCTCTGTGGAGATTGATGGTTCCATGACCTTTTTCTTTCCAGCATCGAAAATTTCTATTTCCATAGGTAAAACTTCCTGTGCAGGTAATCTGGGTCTGTGGTGTGATGGCCCCCGTCTCCAGACCAGCGATGGCTGTAATAATCTTAAAGACAGACCCAGGAGGATATTGCCCCTGAATTCCCTTGTTTTGCAAAGGATGAAACGGATGGGTGTTCAATTCATTCCACTCGTCTGAAGTCAGGGTTCTTGCGAAGGCCGAAGGGTCGAAGGAAGGTTTACTCACCATTGCCAGAATATGACCGTTTTTAGGGTTCATGGCAATCAACGCCCCATTCTTATCCTGATAAGCCTCTTCAGCAGCCCTCTGGAGATCTGAGTCAATCGTGAGAACGACATTATGACCAGGAAAGGGATCTACACTTTGAAGGGGTTTAATCTCCCTTCCCAATGCATCCACTTCAATTTGGCGACCTCCGTCCATGCCTTTGAGGTAGGCCTCCCAACCGTATTCCACTCCATACTTTCCAATCATCGCCCCCTGGCGGTAAGTTTGATGCTTCACCTGTTTCAGTTCAGTCTCATCCACCTCTCCAATATATCCGATGAGATGGGAGGCAAAAGGACCGTAATGGTAAGCCCGTCTGGGATTGACATCCACATAAATGCCAGGGAGAAACATACGATTCGTTTCGAGCAGAGCAAGCCTCTCCCAGTCGATATCTGATTTAAGTTTGATTGGCCTAAAAGCAGGACGCCGTTTCAGGTCCTTTATCTTTTCCTGGATTTCCTCCTGGGAAAGATCGAGGATGTTCCCTATTCTTTCGAGAATTTCTGGGTTTCTCCCGATATCTTCTGGCACCAGAAAGACATCAAAAGAAGGCCGATTATGAGCCAATATGCGACCTTTTCGGTCAAGCAGCATTCCCCGGTCTGCTGCCATACTACGAATCCGGATTCGATTATTCTCAGATAATTTCCGGAAATCTGGTCCCTTGATGACCTGGAGGTACCAGAGATAAATCAAGAGCATGAGAAAGGTTCCGCCTACAAATATCTTCAGGTACCGAAATCGCTCTTTAAAATCTTCCATCTTCTGGGTATTGAGCTCCACCATGGCTTACCTTTTCCTTCCCATACCTGTCCGGGGCTGAGTCTCGAGCCGGGTGATTCCTTTTCTTAACAGGAAGAAAAAGAAAGAAGAGAGAAGAGCGGTTGACAGACATTGAGGAATAAAGACCTTAAAAAAAGGGGGAACGGGGTTTGAGGATGAACCAGCACGAAAGAGGTTAGAAAGGAGAAGAAAAAATATCCCTTCTCCCAGAGCTAAGAGGAAAACAAAAAGAGAGCGTGAAGAGAAACTTTCAAGAAAGAGACGATCTTTAAACAGTTGGGTACCATAAAAGAGAAGGGGTCTTGACAATGCGAAGAAACCGACGCCGTTTCCCGAAAAGAGATCCATCAGATAACCCAGGAGAAAAGCCAATAGGCCACCGGAGAGTGTGGAAGAAAAAAGACCTAAGAAAAGGGTAAGAAGGAGAAGGAGGTCTGGCCGAACGTTTTGAACGTAAGGGAAAGTAAGCCAAGTGGTTTGAAGGGTTAAAAAAAGAATTCCGATGCAGAGAAGGACAACCGTTCGTCTCACGCTTGATTCCATCTTTTCCCTTGGACAGGTTTTCTTTTGATGCCCAAACTAATTCATTCTCTTTTTGACCTTCTTGCCTTTCTCCTCGGTGATCGGTTGGGAGGAAGGTGAAGACGCTGTGATGATCAACACTTCTTCAAGTCTTGTAACATCAACGCTCGTCACAAGTTCTGCACTCTGAAAAATCCCATGACCCTGTTTGTCCACCTTGTTGATCTGCCCGATCATCAGCCCCTTTGGAAAATTTCCTGCCAAGCCTGAAGTTACCACCCGATCTCCTTCCACGACATCCTCAGACCGTAACAGATATTTGAGTTGGCATCGATTATTTCCCCTGCCTTCCACAATGGCCTTGGCACGGGTTCTCTGCACGATCGCATCGATGGCACAATTGTAATCGGTGAGAAGCAGTACCACCGCATAGGAAGGGGCGGTCTTAAAAATTTGTCCAATCACCCCTTCCGGAGAGATAACCGCCATCCCTTTTTGGATGCCATCCCTTTCTCCCTTATTAATGGTAACGCTTTTGAACCAAGAGGAAGGATCTCGGCCGATCACCTCTGCTGCAACGACCGTCGAGGGAAGGGTCTCTTTAAACTGAAGGAGCCTCCGAAGGCGCTCTTGGGCGAGCATCATTTCCCTCATCTGGTCGTTCTCCTTCTGAAGATCGGCGATTCTTTTCTTTAAAGATTCATTTTCTCTGCGAAGATGGACTAAAAAGAGATATCCCTCCCAGATCCCTTGGATCTTCTTAGTAAGAGAGGTGGCACCTTTTTGGAAAGGAGCGCAAACCTCCATAAAAAGTCCATCCAAAAAGGTTATCCCCTTTCGTTCTTGAGCTCTCAAGGAGATCAGAATCAAAGCGGATAACAGTAAGAGGATAATGAATGTTGGGATGGTATATTTACGAAAGAGGAAATGGATGATCCTCATTAATCTTTTATTCTAACGTCAATATTGAAACGTGACATTTCGAAGTAGATTTTCGTTATCAAGAACTTTCCCTGCACCTAACACAATGGCCGAAAGAGGGTCTTCGGGAATGGTGATCGGAAGCCCCGTAACCTCCCGGAGGAGAACATCCAGATTCTTCAGAAGGGCTCCCCCACCCACCAAGACAATCCCTTTGTCTGCAATATCCGAAGCCAGCTCTGGAGGGGTTTCTTCCAATGTGATCCTTACGGTATCAATAATCATGTTGATGGACTCTGCCAAGGCTTCACGGACTTCTTCACTATTGATCTCAAGTGTTTTAGGAATGCCGGTCACGAGGTCTCGTCCTTTGATCTCCATGGTTTCTGGGTTTTCTTCAGGATAGGCGGTCCCGATACTGATTTTGATCAATTCTGCAGTTCGCTCTCCAATCAGGAGGTTATACTTTCTCTTCACATACTGCACAATGGCTTCATCCATCTTATCGCCGGCCACGCGGATGGATTGACTGGTCACAATCCCCGACAGGGAAATAACAGCAACCTCTGTCGTGCCTCCGCCGATGTCCACAATCATATTACCTGATGCCTCAGTGATCGGAAGACCCGCCCCGATCGCCCCTGCCATAGGCTCCTCGATCAAGTAGATCTCCCTTGCTCCGGCCGATTGAGCCGATTCACGAACTGCTCTCTTCTCAACAGGAGTGATACCAGACGGAACAGAGATCACCACCCGCGGCCTGAGGAGGGCTTTCCGATTATGAACCTTGGCAATAAAATATTTGAGCATCTCGCCCGTGATCTCAAAATCGGCGATCACGCCATCCTTCATGGGCCGAATGGCGAAGATACTACCAGGAGTTCGTCCCAGCATTTCTTTGGCTTCCCGGCCCACTGCCAAGACGCGTTTATCTCCTCTTGAATCCCGTTGAATCGCAACCACCGAAGGTTCTGAAGAAACAATCCCCTTCCCTTTAACGTAAACAACGGTATTGGCGGTTCCTAAATCAATGGCCAAATCCGTTGAAAACAGACCCAACAATGTATTAAAGACCATTTTTTGCTCCCGTGGCTCAACGTTGGTCTATCTTAACAAATCCCTCTTCCCGATTCAAGAAAATTCAAGACCCCTAAAAACTCTTTCTGGGCACGGGTTCTCTTTTGTTATCCCCTTGTCTTTTTCGGGTGGATTGATTAATATTCCTTCGTTGAAAGGAGGTTCATCATGTTAACCCTTTTAAGGAAACATGCCTCATCTTGGATCCTTAAGGGCCTTCTGCTTCTTGTGGCAGTGACCTTCATTTCCTGGGGAGGCTACTCCTTTTTCCGTGACAAAAAATACGATTATGCCGCCAAGGTGAATGGGACTCTCATCCACCTGAAAGATTACCATGAAACGCTTCAGGGGGTTGTGAATCGTTATCGAGAAGCCATGGGACCTGCTTTTAATGAAAAGATGATGGAGCAACTCCGTATCCGGGAAACTGTCATGGAGGAACTCATCTCCAGGGCACTCATTCTCCAGGAAGGAAACCGATTGGGTTTAAAGGTTTCGGATGGAGAATTAGCCCTGGCCATTGAATCCATTCCCTCCTTTCAGGTCAATGGCCAGTTTGACCCTCGCCTTTATGAGAGATTCCTCCGTCTCAACCGGATGGTGGCAGAGGACTTTGAGCGACTGCAGAGAGAAAACTTGCTCTACACCAAGGTGGTTCAACTCATCCGGCTGAATGGGGGCAGGGTTTCAGAGGAAGAAATTCTCGAGGCCTATCTCTTCGAAAATGAGAAGATCAATCTCCAATTTGTAAAGATCTCCCCTGAATCTTTCAAGGCCCAGGTGAATGTCAACGACGTTGAGATGAAAGACTACTTCCAGCAGAATCAGGAGGAGTTCAGGATTCCAACCTTCCTTCAGATCCAATATCTGGTGTTCCGGCCCTCTGACTACGAACCGAGAGTGAAACTCTCTTTGGAAGAACTGCAACGCTATTACGATCAAAGAAAAGAGATGTTTTCAACTCCTAAGCAGGTCAGGGCAAGAGAGATCCTCATCAGGGTGGATCCCCAGCTCCCGCCAGACAAAATAGAAGAAAAAAGAAAGAAAGCCGAAGAAATTCTTGAGAAAGCGAAAAAAGCGAAGGATTTTGCTTCACTGGCCAAACAGGTTTCCGAGTCGGAAAACGCCCAAGCCGGGGGAGATCTGGGATGGCTTCAGCAGGGGAATCTTGAAGAAAACTTAGGACATACCCTTTTCTCATTAAAGGCTGGAGAACTGAGCGGACTGGTCAAAAGGCCTGATGGATTTCATATCTATAAAGTGGAGGAGGTCAAAGAAGAGAAGCGGCGATCTTTCGATGAGGTCAAAGACCAAATCCATCAAACACTGAAACGAGAGAAAGCAAAGGCAGAGGCTTCCCGCAAGGCGGATGATGCGTTTTACTCCCTTTTCCGCAGCAGAGACATTGAAAGATATGCTCAGGAGAGGGAAGTCCCCATCAAAAAAACCCCCTTCTTTAAAGAGGGCGATGAAATTCCTGAAATCGGGAGAGACCCGTCATTCTACAACAGCGCCTTTTCTTTGAAATTAGGAGAGATTTCTCCTGTCGTTCACATTCCACCCAATTTTTATATCCTCAAACTGATCGACAAGAAAGAATCCAGGATCCCTGCGTTCGAAGAGGTACGAGAACAGGTCCATCAGAAACTTGCCGCAAAAAAGACGGAGGAGAAAGCCCGGCAAACCTCGGAGGAGATACTCCAACAATTAAAGTCGGGAAAACCACTTCTGGAAGTTCTCAAAGGAAAGGGGTATCCCATTGAGGAGACAGGATTCTTCAATCGTGCAGCAGGAGTGATCCCTAAAATCGGTCCTGCTGGAGAATGGATGGGCTCTCTTTCCTCCCTGACCGAGACGCAACCCTTGCCCAGAGAACCCTTAAAGACCAAGGAAGGATATTTTGTGGTGAGACTTCTTGGCTCAGAACCAGCAGATCAAACCAAGTTTGAGTCGGTGAAGAAAAACCTCGAGAAACGGTTAACCTACATGAAACAAGAAGAGTTTTTCAAAAACTGGCTTCAGCACCTCCGATCCAAAGCCAACATTGAGATTAACAAAGAGGTTCTATGAGGTAAGGGAAAGTAAAAGGCCTCTTGTTTTTGGGGTAAGGTGATCGTTTTAAATCATGAACCCTAACCCAATGACCCTCGATCAATCTGGCCTGATAGCTCTAACCATTTCATAATCGGGCGTTTTGATTCTACGAGGGTGATAGACTCTTCCTAGAATGTTGATTGGCAAAAGAAAAAAAGGAGGTTATGTTGAGAAGGTCTGATCAAATTCGGGTTCTGGTGACAGGGGGGGCTGGTTTTCTTGGATCTCATCTCTGTGAGCGCCTGCTCAAGGAAGGCAAGGATGTCCTCTGCGTGGACAACTTCTATACTGGAACGAAACGAAATATTGTCCATCTTCTCAATCACCCTTACTTTGAACTTCTTCGGCATGACATCACCTTTCCCCTTTATGTAGAGGTAGATGAAATCTACAACCTGGCTTGCCCCGCTTCTCCGATTCACTACCAGAACGATCCCGTCCAGACGACCAAGGTCAATGTCCATGGTTCGATCAACATGTTAGGGTTGGCAAAACGTCTTAAGGCAAAGATTCTTCAAGCTTCCACTTCAGAAGTGTATGGAGATCCAACTGTCCATCCTCAGCCTGAGGATTACTGGGGCAATGTCAACTGTATTGGGCCCCGTTCCTGCTATGATGAAGGAAAACGGTGTGCTGAAACCCTCTTCTTCGATTACCATCGGCAGCACAAAATCAGGATTAAAGTGGCACGCATTTTCAATACCTATGGACCTCACATGCACCCCGAAGATGGCCGTGTCATTTCTAACTTCATTCTTCAGGCCCTTCGAAATCAACCCATCACCGTCTACGGAAACGGATCCCAGACTCGCTCCTTCTGCTATGTGGACGATATGGTGGAAGGGTTAATCCGGTTGATGGAGACTCCCGATGATTTCACCGGTCCGGTTAACCTCGGAAATCCCACCGAACTCTCCATCCTCGAACTGGCACAAAGAATCATCCAGATGACAGGCTCAAAATCGAAGATTTCATTTAAACCCCTTCCGACGGACGATCCCAGACAGCGTCAACCCCTGATCGATCTTGCAAAAGAGAAATTGGGCTGGACTCCAAAAGTTCCATTCGAAGAGGGCTTGAAAAAAACGATTGCCTATTTTGAGGAACTCCTCCGGAATAAAGAACCCCGGACAGGAATTTTAGTTTAAGGTTTTTTACGGGTTGGGAAAGAGAGCTGTTTCCCAGATTCATGATAGGGAATTCCGAAATGGTCATAAGCCCGTTCGGTCGCTTTTCTCCCATTCTGCATCCTTGCCAAAAAGCCGATCTTTAGGAGAAAAGGTTCCACCATATCCACTAGCGTATCCGTCTCTTCCTGGAGGGTTGCAGCGATCGCTTCTAAGCCGACTGGCCCTCCTTTATAATAACGAATAATCGTCTCCAGGAATCTTCGGTCAAGGAGGGTCAATCCCATCTCATCTACGCCTTCGAGACGAAGTGCTTCATCGGTTATTTCCTTGGTAATCTTGCCCTGGCCGCGGATCTCTGCATAGTCCCTTACCCTCTTGAGGAGACGATTCGAAATTCTCGGTGTGCCTCTTGAACGTTTGGCAATTTCTTCTGTTCCTTCTTGGTCAATGGGCACCCCTAACAACGCAGCGGACCGCTTCACGACCTGGCTCAACTCCTCAACCGCGTAAAAGTCAAGGTTTCTCAGGATTCCAAAGCGTTCTCGTAGCGGAGCAGAAAGAAGGCCGGCCCTTGTTGTGGCTCCCACAAGGGTAAATCTCTCGAGGCGATAGCGATGGCTTCGGGCATGGGCCCCTTTATCAAAAATGAAATCGATGCAGAAATCTTCCATCGCCGGATAGAGAAACTCCTCGACGATCTTGGGAAGGCGATGAATCTCATCAATGAAGAGGACATCTCCTTTCTCCAAATGGGTGAGGATGCTGATCAAATCGCCCCCTTTTTCTATGGCAGGACCTGAAGAGGTGACGATCTGTACCCCCATTTCTGTAGCAATAATATGGGCAAGTGTCGTCTTTCCCAACCCTGGAGGCGCATGAAAGAGAATATGGTCAAGGGGTTCTCCTCGCCTCTTTGCCGCCTCAATTGCTATTTCCAGAGTCTCAACCACCTGCCTCTGTCCGATATACTCTGAAAGCCTTCTCGGTCTTAGATCCTGGAAATCCTCCCTTTCCTGGTCTAATGGATTCGTTTTTTTCTCCTCTTCGGATCTTTTCATGGACCTGCCCTTTTAAAACGTTTTAAAACGGACCCCCCTTTTGTCCTCTATAAACCTCTTCAAAAAGCTCCTCCGGGGTAGAAATATTCGGATTCCTTAACATAGCTTCATGGACCAATCTCTGTGCCTCACTCACTTTGTGGCCAAGATCTTTTACCAGAACCTCTTCCACCTGTTTTTTGATATCGACGACTTCAACCTCTACTGGGACCTGGTCTTCTCTCATGAGAGCAAATTTTCCGACCTTTCCCTGAAGCGTAGCTATAATTTTGTCGGCCGTTCTTTTTCCGACCCCCTTTAAACTTTCAAGGGTTTTTGAGTCCCTCTCCTCTATGGCTTTCGCAATCCTCGGAATCGGTTGGACAAGGGCTTTCACAGCCGTGAGTGGACCGATATCTTCCACCGTGATGAACTTCTCAAAAAACTCTTTCTCCGGCTCATAGTTGAACCCTATGAGGACAGGTTTGGGCTGTCTTTCTGTCTGCTGGTAATGGATGAAGAGTTTGACGATCTCTCCATCCTCCCCTGCCCTTTTTGTATTAAAGGTCTTTCTTACGATGGCAGGGAGGAGGATCTCATAACCTACCCCGTTGGCCAGAACGACCACCCGATCCTCTTCCTTCTTTAATAATTTCCCTTCAATGTAACGGATCATCACGTCACCCCTTAAATCCAAATCTTGATTCGCAAGGGGTATGGGGTTAGGAGTGAGGAGTAAAACCTCTAACGACTTACACCTCACGTTTTGACGGAATCACAAAGTCGAGTTTACCATCGAAAGTTTCTGCTCCGAGAAAGTCCTGTCAGGGCTAACGCCAGGGCATCGCCAGCATGGCTCGAGCCAATCGTCCCCTCAATGTTCAGCAATTGCCGGATCGTTCTCTCCACCTGTTTCTTATCTGCCCGACCACTTCCTGTTAATGCGCTCTTTACTTCGGTGGGTTTCACCTCAACAACAGGAAGATCCAATTCTTGAGCGGCAAGGCAAATGACTCCTCGCACTTCTCCCAAGCGAATAGCAGCTTTGGGGAATTGCTGTAAAACAAAGACCTCTTCAATCACCAGAAGCCCTGGCTTCCAGGTTTCCACCAATCGTTTGATGCCATCATAAATCGTTTTCAGGCGAAGGGGTAAAGGGCAATCGGATTCCGTTCGTATGGTCCCCCAGTCACAGGCCCTTCCCCCGCGAGAAAGGGCTTCCACAATGCCAAAACCCGTCATCGCTAATCCAGGATCCACCCCAATGGCCTTCACGTAAACCCTTCTCCAGATGTAAAAAAAGCCACCTATCTCGATGGCAATGATATGGTGGCCTTCTCAACAGAGAAATAAATCGCCTCTAAGCACTGAGCCGTTCCATCTCCTCATCGGCGATATCGAAATTTGCATAAACTTTTTGGACATCGTCCAAATCCTCAAGCCCCTCCATGAGCTTCAGCATCTGTTCAGCTTCTTTTCCGGTTAAACGGACGGTGGATTGTGGGACCAGGGTGACTTCAGCAGTCGTTAATTTAAACCCTGCTTCTTCAAGTTTCTTTTTCACATCCTCAAAACTGTTGGGTGGAACAGTCACCTCAAATTCTTTCCCTGCATCTTTCACATCAAGAGCGCCTGCATCCAGTGCGACTTCAATCAAACGGTCCTCATCGATCCCGTTCTTGTCAATAAGGATCAACCCCTTTTTTTCAAACATCCAACCCACACACCCGGTTTCGCCGAGGTTCCCGTTATGCTTGGAGAAGATGTGTCTGACTTCTGCAACGGTCCGATTCTTATTGTCGGTTAGCACTTCTAAAATGATGGCAACTCCCCCGGGGCCATATCCTTCATACGTCAGCTCTTCATAGTTAACGCCTTCGAGTTCCCCTGTTCCCTTTTTGATGGCCCTTTCGATATTGTCCTTGGGCATATTCTCGGCTTTAGCGGCGAGGACTGCGGTCCGCAGTCTTGGGTTCGAATTGAGGTCTCCTCCTCCAAAACGGGCGGCGACCATAATTTCTCGGATGAGTTTTGTAAAAATCTTTCCCCGTTTTGCGTCTGCTGCTCCCTTCTTTCGCTTAATGGTACTCCATTTTGAATGACCAGACATCGTTCTCTCTCAATGGAAGGGCCACTGTCTCAATGGCCTCGTTAGCATTGGTGGGCGCTAGAGGATTTGAACCTCTGACTTCCTGCGTGTGAAGCAGGCGTTCTCCCCCTGAACTAAGCGCCCGATAGAACCCTATTTTATTAGATTATTTAGAAATGTCAACCCCCCATAAAAAACAATGAAGATTAAACAACAAACGATCAACCCACCGATATCGAAGAAAGGAAGGAGAAATCCCGTCGTACAGGACTATCCCAAATATCTTTCCAGCATCATCCATTGAATGGTGTCGATCGGTCGCTTCGTTCCTCTCTTTTTTTGTAAGGCCCGAATGCCACAGAGAATACAAACCGTGAGAGCATCCGATCTTTCCATGGGTTTCATATGCTTCAAGCTTGGGTTTCCTAATAGTCTCGTCCGTAAGCCTCGTACGAATTGAAAAAGATCGCGATATGTTGGCACCCAAGGGTTCTCTTCCCAAGCGGAACATTTAGGATCAAGGTTTTTTCTGACCCCTTTCTCAAGCGCTTCAGACCATCGCGACAATCGTTCCTCATCAATTTCATCCTGAAGGATGGCCACGATATCAGTCCGTTCCACATTCCATGCCATCACTTCATCCATCTGTTCATCATATGTTCTCTCCTCCCTGGAAACCGGGGGCTCTCGCCCCTCTTTGTCTTTTCTCCCGCCCTGAATCAAATGAAAGGCTTTCAAATGACAACCCTCCTTCATAAAAAACTTGTAATCCCGATAAGACTATTTTATAGTGGAACACAATTTATTTGAAGGAAGGATGAAAACCAGATGGAGTCCTTCCCTCTACCCAAACCATTATCTCCATTCTAACAGACAGTGGGGGGCTGTCAACCCTTGTGATCAAAATTTACACCTTTTTCAAATGTGGGTTATCAATGGTCATCCCTTACGTTACCAGAGATGGCAAAAAATTTAAAAGACTTAAAAAAAAGATTGACAAGATGTTTCCGCCGACTATAATACATATCGCCATGATGAAAAACATCTTAAACCCGATGAAGGTCATCCATCTCCCTTTCTCATAAATCATCGAAGGCCATTTTTTTATGGACATCAAACGGAACTATTATGAGGATATCGAACTTTTTAAGAGCAACACGATCCTCGTCTGGTCAATTCTTTTTCTTCTCTTTCTCGCTGTTTTGCCCTGGCTCATCGTCAAATATCATCTGTTGGGCCTTTCCATCTATATTGTGAATCTTATTACGGTCCACGCCATCGTAGCGGTTGGATTAAATATCCTCGTTGGATTCACAGGTCAGATTTCTATGGGCCACGCCGGGTTCTTTGCCCTGGGTGCCTTTTCAACGGTCATTCTTGTTTTAAACTGGAGTATGCCCCTCTTTATCGCCCTCCCTATCGCAGGGTTTGTCTCGTCTGCCTTCGGATTCATTTTGGGCCTTCCGGCACTCCGACTAAAGGGGCCTTACCTGGCCATCGCAACGCTTGGTTTTGGGATGACCATTACAACCGTCATCAAACATATGGAATTTTTTGGCGGGAGAATGGGACTCCAAGCCCCGAAGCTTGAACTCTTTGGAACCCTGATGAAGGACGTCCATTTCTACTATATGATTATGATCATCGCCGTGGTCATGGTGATTGGAGCTGTTAAATTGATGAAAACCCGAGTGGGTCGTGCCTTTATTGCCATCCGGGACAGTGACATCGCAGCGGAAGCCATGGGCGTCAACCTCACCTATTACAAGACCCTGGCGTTTGCTGTGAGCGCCTTCTATACGGGGATCGCTGGAGGCCTCTATGCCTTTATCCTCGGCTTTATCAATCCTGAGAGTTTTCACCTCATCATGTCTATTACCTTCTTAGCCATGGTCGTCGTCGGGGGCCTCGGGTCGATCATGGGTCCCATCTGTGGAGCTGCTTTGATGACTTTTCTCGACATTAAACTCCAAGCCATTCAGGATATCAGCTTGATTGGGCCAGCCCTCGTGGCTTTCTCACAGAAATATATGAGCCTGGCTGGGATTTCGAATATTGCGGTGATTGTTTATGGCTTGATTATGATTTTAATCGTCCTCTTCGAACCTCTGGGAATCTTCGGATTCTGGATTCGGACGAAACGCTATTGGAAGACGTGGCCCTTTTAAAACAAAGTTCGGAGTAATGAATTTGCCCCCCTGCCGGACGGGTAGGTCGTTCGGAGAATCTGATTTTCGGACTTCGAACTCCCAACTCCGAACCCACAACTCACTCGGGAGAGAGCAATGTTTGGACAACTGATTGTGAGTGGATTGGCGGTGGGTGCTTGCTATGCCCTCCTTGCCCTGGCCATGGTGATCATTTACAAGACTTCGGAGGTGCTTAACTTTGCTCAGGGTGAGATGGCCATGATCAGCACGTTTATCGCTTTTACCCTTCTCGATACCTATCATGTCCCTTTCCCCTACGCCTTTGCCATCACCTTTCTCTTTGCCATCCTCCTTGCAGTCTTCTTTGAGATGGTCTTTTTAAGACAGGCAAAGGACCCTACCGTGCTTGGATTGATTATCATCACCCTTGGGTTCGAAATGATGCTGATGGGATTTGTCGGTTGGAAATGGGGGCCGGATCAGAGATCTCTTCCCTTTCCTGTTTCCAATATTGAGACATACAATTTTTCAGGGATGATCATCAGCAAAATTAACTTCTGGACGATTATTGTCTCACTCATCCTGATGTTTATCCTCTTTCTCTTCTTTCGCTATACAAAAATGGGAATCGCCATGCGGGCCACCCAACAGAACCAACTTGCAGCAAGGGTCATGGGCATTCGAACCAAGAGGATTTTCTCTTTCACCTGGGCGCTCAGTTCCATGGTAGGAACTGTGGCTGGGATGCTCATTGCCGCTCTGGGTGTCCTCGACCCCCCGATGATGATGGACCCCCTTCTAAAAGGGTTTGCTTCTGGAGTGCTGGGAGGAATGACCAGCCTTCCTGGGGCAGCACTTGGAGGAGCCTTGCTTGGAATTATTGAAAATCTCTTTGGGGGATATGTATCCCTCTCTTTTAAATCGGTAGTGGCGTTTGCCATCATCGTGTTGATGCTCTGCATCAAACCAAGCGGATTACTGGCAAAACATTATGTGAAGAAGGTGTAAACCCTTCTCCATCCCTCTCTCCTCCAGAGGAGAAAGGGATGGAGAGAAATGAAAGAAAATCCTAAGAAAGGAGGAGTTGAAAATGGTCAAGAAAAATCTGTTTGGGGTTGGACTTTTGGCTTTTATATTTTTTATTTCAGCTCCAGCATCTGCTGCGGTTCGAGGGGTGACGGACACTGAAATCCTCATTGGCCAATGGGGTCCCCAGACCGGACCCGCCGCCCCCTGGGGAGCCGTGGCAAGAGGTACGGATCTGTTGGTCAAAATGATTAATGATGAAGGTGGAATTCATGGAAGGAAGATCAAATACTATTTGCGTGATGATTCCTATATGCCAGCTAAAACCAAAGCCATTGCGAAGGAATTCGTTGAGCAGATTGGTGTATTTGCTGTGGTAGGAGGAGTAGGAGTGGCCACCGGAATGACTGCCAGGGACTATTTGATGGAAAACAAGGTTCCCTGGTGTGGTCCAGTCACCGGTGTTTACGAATGGATCACCCCTATCCAAAAATATCTCTTTGCCATCTACCCCCTCTACGACGATGAAGCATTTAACCTTACCGGTTACCTCTATGAAAAGCTGGGCTATAAGAAAATTGCCATGTTCTACCAGAATGACGATTATGGCAAACAAGGCGTCATGGGAGTCGAAAGGTATCTCTTAAAACACAAGATTAAATTGGTGGAAAAAGTGTCAGCAGAGGTAACGGACCGTGACCTCAGTACTCATGCTTTAAAACTAAAAAATTCTGGAGCCGAAGCCGTGATCATGTGGACGATGCCCACCCATGCCGCACTCATTTTAGCTGAAACCGCCAAGATCGGTTTCAAACCCCAATGGGCGACAAGCAATACGCTATCGGATTCGGCACTGATGATGGGGATTACCAAAGGATTATGGGCTGGCATGATCAACTCCTTCTTCGGAGAGCTCCCCGATTCAAACCATCCCTTGATGGTGAAATATCGAGAAGCCCATAAGAAATATGCACCGCAAGAGCGCTGGGGGGTTTTTTATTATGCAGGAATCATTTTTGCCGAACCTTTCTTCGAAGGTCTGAGGAGAGCGGGAAGGAATTTAACCCCTGAGACATGGATCAGTGCCATGGAAACACTCAAAAATTGGCAGGGCATCGGTCCACCCATCACCTACGGTCCTCCAAAAACTCCAATGGATCGACAGGGCGGTAAACATGTTTTTTACGGCAAAGTGCGACCCGATGGAACGATCGAAAGATTGACCGACTGGATCCAGATCACAAAGTAGAATGCTCAAAGTGACTAAAGTAGAAAGTGGCTAACGCGTTAAAACGAATTATAAAATTTGCGGGCAAGGGGAGGTTAAAGCTTCCCCTGCCCTTTCTCAAAACTTAAGAGCAATGGGATCCATTCTAAAAATTGAAAATTTAACCATTTCCTTTGGGGGCATCAAGGCTGTCAATAATGTAAGTTTTGAAGTCGAAAAGGGATCCATCTATTCGATCATCGGACCGAATGGGGCTGGAAAAACGACGATCTTTAATTGTATCAGTGGGATTTACTCCCCAGATTCAGGAAAGATTTATTTCAAAGGGGATGAGATCACCCGTCTCAAACCTTATCAAGTCGCTAAAAAGGGAATCGCTCGAACCTTTCAGAACATTGAACTCTTCTCCCATATGTCCACGATGGATAATCTGATGCTGGGTCGCCATATTCATATGAAAACAGGCGTCTGGAGAGGAGCCACGTTCATTAATAAAAATTCCAAAGCAGCAAGGGAGGAAATTGAGCATAGACAAAAGGTGGAAGAAATCATTGATTTTCTCGACCTTCAGGCTTCGAGAAATCAGTTTGTGATCAACCTTCCCTATGGAACGCGGAAGCTGGTCGAGCTGGGACGCGCCTTGGCTTTGGAACCGGAGTTGATTCTTCTGGATGAACCTTCCGCTGGGATGAACCTTGAAGAGAAAATGGATATGATCTTTTCGATCCAGGACATTCGAGATGATCTTGGGATTACCGTTTTACTCGTGGAACATGATATGAATTTAATCATGGGAGTCTCCGACCGAATTCTGGCTCTCAATTTTGGAGAAAAGATTGCGGAGGGACTGCCTGAAGAAATTCAGAAACACCCTGAAGTCCTGAAAGCCTATCTCGGGGAGGAGGAGAAGTAAAACGTCCCCCTCCCTGTGGAAGGGGAAAAGACTTTTGGGCATCCTTCCCCTTTCCCCCTTCCATCAAGGGAGAGGGAGAATAAAAAGGAAGAAAAAGTTGCTTAAAGTAAAAAACATCGAAACTCTCTATGGATTGATCATGGCCATCCGGGGCGTCTCGCTGGAGGTCCAGGAGAAACAGATCGTCTCCATCCTCGGAGCAAATGGGGCGGGCAAAACAACCATCTTGAAAACGATCATGGGCCTTCTCGAAGACCAGCCAGATAAAGGAACAATCGAATTCATGGAGAAACGGATCGATGGGAAGGATGCAGAGGAAATTGTCCATCTGGGCATCTCCTACGTTCCGGAGGGGAGAGAGGTCTTCCCCGAATTAAGTGTTGATGAAAATCTGAAGATGGGAGCTTATACACGGAGAGACAAGAGGGGAGTTAAGGAGGATTATGAGCGCGTTATCACCCACTTTCCAATTCTGCTTCAGAGAAAAGACCAATGGGCTGGCACCTTAAGTGGCGGAGAACAACAGATGCTTGCCATCGGAAGGGCTTTGATGGCGAGACCCAAGCTCCTGATGCTCGATGAACCCTCGCTCGGGCTTTCCCCTCTTCTTGTCAAAGAGATTTTCGGAATCATCAAGACAATCAATCAGGAAGGAACCACTATCCTCCTGGTTGAACAAAACGCAAAAATGGCTTTGAAGATTTCGGATTACGCCTTCGTGCTGGAAAGTGGAAGAATCGTTTCCGCCAATGTCCCCAGTATCCTGTTACAGGATGAGGATGTGAAAGAATTCTATCTTGGGATTCGATCTGAAGAATCGGCTAAAGGTTATCAGAGGTGGAAGAGAAAGAAGAGATGGCGGTAACCCATGGATAAAGCTTTAGATTGAGCTGAAGGCTTTTAAGCCATCCATTGGGATTGTTGATTTTATTCCTTTAAGCACTTTTAAACGTTCTACTCTCCTCCCCGATACAACTTCTCAATCACATCTCTGTAAGCTTCGTTGATCGCTTTTCGTTTCACCTTCATCGTCGGGGTTACCTCTCCATCCTCTTCGTAAAGCTTCTTGGGAATGATGGCAAACTTCTTGACCTGCTCAACCTGTGCAAGGGTCTTATTGACTCGATCCACTTCCTTCTGGATCAGTTGTTTGATCTCCGGAGCCTGGGTAAGACTGGCGTAAGTGCTGAACTGAATCTTATGATCCTGGGCATACTTGATCACATTCTCTTCGTCGATGGCAATGAGGGCTACCAGGTATTTCCGTCGATCCCCAATGACGATGGCATCATTAATGTAAGGACTAAATTTCAGTTGATTCTCGATGTTTTGAGGAGCAATATTTTTCCCTCCTGCTGTGATAATCAAATCTTTTTTGCGATCCGTAATCTTTAAAAACCCATCTTCATCCAGTTCTCCTACATCGCCAGAGTGAAGCCATCCATCTCGAAGGGTCTCTGCGGTTGCCTCCGGATTTCTGAAATAACCTTTAAAAATCCCGGGGCCTTTGACCAGAATCTCTCCATCTTCTGCAATCTTTACCTGGACACCTGGGAGGGGTTGCCCCACCTTGCCAATCTTCAGTCGCCCTTTTTGGCTGACACTTGTGACCCCGGTGCCTTCGGTCTGACCATATCCTTCTACAAGGGGAAGACCAATGGCATTAAAGAATTTCAGGACATCCGGGGAAATCGGCGCCGCTCCCGAGTAGGCAATTCTCACCCGATCAAAGCCCAATCGCTCCTTTAATTTTCGAAAGACAGCCGCATAAGCGGCTAAATAAGCCACCTTCAGATAGGGGGGGATCGGTTTAAAGTTCAATTTCAGATCTGCATACTTCATTCCAATCCCCATACAGGCTTTAAAGACCATCCGTTTAAACCAGGTGGCATCGGACATTCGAATCATGATGCCGGAGGCATATTTTTCCCAGATGCGGGGAACGCCGCAGGTTACCGTAGGAGAAACTTCCCTCATATTGTCCATGACCGTATCCGGGCTCTCGATAAAATTACAAATGGTTTTGTACCGGATGTTGATCATGACTGTAAAGAGTTGTTCAAAGATGTGACAGAGAGGAAGGTAAGAAAGCGTTTCGTCCCCATCCTTCACCGGGTTAACATGGACCATAGCTTCGCTCATAAAGAGGAGGTTGCGATGGGTAAGCATGGCTCCTTTCGGGGGCCCTGTTGTCCCTGAGGTGTAGATGAGAACCGCCAGATCGTCCGGTGTGACCTCGCTCAAACGTTGTTCAAAAAGACCCGGATATTTCTCATCATAGTCCTTGCCCATTTTCAAAAAATCATCAAAACTCATTAGTAGAGGGTCTTGATAGCGCTTTAATCCTTCCATGTCCATCACAATAACTTTCTCAAGATGCGGTGTATCTTTCCTGAACTTGAGTGTTTTATCAAACTGTTCCTCATTCTCTGCAAAATAGAACCTGGCTCCTGAGTTCTGGACAATGTAGCCACACTGCTCCGGTGCATTAGTGGTATAAATTCCTGCGGTCACTCCCCCGGCGGACATAATCCCAAAATCGGCGTATACCCACTCCGGTCGATTTTCACTGATGATACAAACACATTCTCCTTTCTTTAGCCCGAGGCTGATAAGCCCCATAGCCACCTGCCTCACTTTTTCACCGTACTGCCCCCACGTAACATCATGCCAGATCCCGTAATCTTTGTGTCTGAGGGCCACCCGATGAGGATCCTCTTTGACATGCTTTTGGAAATAGGTGAGAAGCGTCTCGTTACTCATTCTTTCTCTCCTTCTATCTTTTTAAACCACCTTATAAAAGGATTCTTCAAATTCCGGTTTTCCTTCGAACCGCTTCATAAAGGATCCGGCGGCCATGTCCATCTTTTCAAAAAAGGCAGGGTTCGCGTCAATCCCAGCTTGTTTTAAAGCGTTGAGAGCATCTTGAAGACTTGGCGGACATCCTTTCACCTCGATCGCCTCTTGGATATCTTTGCTGTTTTTGTTTGCTTGAACCATACACTTCCCTAACAAGATGGTCTTCTTCTTTCCCGGTGTGGGTTTCATCCTCTTGCCCGTCAGGATTTCTACTTCATCCCAGGGTTTCCCTTTCCAGGCATTCGCAATAGCCATCAACATGACCGTTGTAAAACCCGAACAGTAAGTACAGATGGTCGAATCATATTGGGGATAGGAAAGGCCTTTGATTCCCAATTTTTCAAGGGGCCTGGGAAGCATCCCATCCTCGGTATAAGGAAAAGCATATTCATGGAAGGAAGCCACCGATTCAATCTCTTCACCGATCACATCCACGTCGGATAGATCGAGAGGTCTTTTAAAATCTTGAGCAGCATGAACGAGATAAGGAACTTGGGAGGGTTCGTATCCTAACACCTTAGCACCGACCTTATCAGCCGAAAAGATATCTGATGAGGCAATGAGAAGGTTGCTCCTCCTGAGCCTTCCCTCAAAAAAAGGCCCCCTTTCGGTGGTGTAGATTCCATCGAGAAGAGTAAAGGAGGGAGGAAGTTTATTGGCAAGCCTTGCAACCATGTAGTTTAAATCTTTAACGGTGTCAGGGCTATGGCATTTTTTACGGGACGCGACATCGATTAATCCTTTTAAATTCTTGATCCCGAGGCTTACAATGGTCTGAGCATGTGTCTTGAGAACAGGAAGGTTGACCACGAAATCGCTCTCGAGGATATCCGGATTGAAGTTGAGTACAACCCCGGCCCCTAACTCCACCTTTTTAAAAGGCCGTTCAAACACGTTAAGAGTTTTTATTCCGTAACGCTCTCTCAAGATAGGATACCCAAGGCTTTCAAAGGCATGGGCAGGTGTTTCCCGGTCTTGTGGGTCAAAGGTGGTAATCCCCTCAGCAATGGTAATCTCCTCCACTTCGCGTTCCTTAAGAAGGATCACCATATCTTCGACCACTCTGGAGGTGGTCACCACTCCCCATTTGGGGAAAGGGGTGGTCCGGGTCCAGAAAACAATATTCGGTTTGATAAAGACTTTCGCTTTATGGGGGAGATGCGCCAGACCCTTGCAGAGATCCACTGCCCTTCTGACCGATTCCAAGGGCCTCTCATAACGCACGATGGCTACAGTATATTTCCCCATGTCTTCCTCTTTTATTCTGTGCAAAACCTTTATAACCGTTCAATTTTATACCTTATGGAAGAAGGGGTGTCAAACAAAATGTTTTATATTGGGTCACCCCTCAGTTAAAGAAATAAAAAAGGGTTGGGAGGTTGCTTCGGAAAAACCTTGAAGCGAAACCTCTGTTCGTCAAAACGACCCAATCTGATTTAAAAAAAACTGATTCAAAGGGCATGAGGGCTTCGATGAGGATAACCTTTTATAACCGCTCTTCAAGGTTTTGGAGGGGGAACGTTCCAACCCTTTTAAACCGAAAACACCCCATCACGGACGGGTTACCCGCCCTTAAAGTTTTTACTTGACAGTCTTGGTTCGGTTTTATAGATTAATGGTCGTTCATTAATAAAAGCTTATTCAAACTAAAGGCTTGAATCAGCCCGTTTTGTGATGACCACATGTTGAAGATGAAATTCAATTCATGATAACAGGAGGATCTTATGGAAGAGTTCGTTAAAGGGGGAGCATTTTTAATCGAATCGATTCCACCTCAGGAGGTCTTTACACCGGAGGACTTCAATGAAGAGCAACTTTTGATCGCCAAAGCTGTAACCGAATTCGTGGAGGGTGAAATCCATCCCGTAAGTGAAGAGATCGAAGAGAAAAAAGAAGGTCTTCTGGTAAGTCTCCTCAAGAAGGCAGGGGAGCTGGGATTCCTTGCGGCGGATATTCCAGAAGAGTATGGAGGACAGGATCTTGATAAAGTCAGTTCTCTTCTCCTCTGGGAAAGGATGGCTCAGGCAGGAGGTTCGTTCATGGCTACCTTCGGAACCCAGACCGGAATTGGTTCTCTGCCTATTATCTTTTTTGGCACTCCAGAGCAAAAAAGGCGTTATCTTCCTGGGCTTGCAACCGGAAAGATCATTGGCGCCTATGCCCTTACGGAGCCCGAAGCAGGTTCCGATGCTCTCAATGCCAAAACCACAGCCACCCTTAGCCCGGATGGAAAATATTATATCTTGAATGGTCAGAAACAATTCATCACCAATGCCGGCATTGCAGACCTCTTCACAACCTATGCCAAAGTGGATGGAACGAAATTCACCGCCTTCATTGTCGAACGAAACTACGAAGGCGTCTCTCTGGATGAGGAGGAGAATAAGATGGGCGTGAAGGGGTCCTCCACCCGGGGCGTCATCTTTTCCGATGTCAAAGTCCCTGTAGAAAACGTTCTCGGGGAGATAGGCAAAGGGCACATTGTGGCTCTCAATGTCCTTAACATGGGACGTTTTGCTCTGGGCGCAGGCGCCGTGGGAGGAGCAAAGAGAGCCATGCAGGAGGCCGTCTCCTATGCGAAGAAGAGGGTCCAGTTTGGAAGGCCGATTGCTGAATTCGGTTTGATCAAACACAAGATCGCAGAGATGGCGATTCTGTCCTTTATGATGGAGAGCATGGTTTACCGAACCGGCGGATTGACAGATCGCATTCTCAAACCCATAGACCGCCATGCCGAAGATGTTGGAATGCAGATGGCAAATGGAATTGAGGAGTATAATATCGAAGACTCCATCAATAAAATCTTCTGCTCGGAGATGGCAGGTTACATCGTGGATGAGGCAGTCCAGATCCACGGAGGATATGGGTATATTCGTGATTATCCTGTGGAGCGGGGTTACCGGGATGCCCGAATCAACCGGATTTGGGAAGGAACAAATGAGATTAACCGCCTTCTCATCGTGGATATGCTGACCAAGCGAGCTATGAAAGGTCGACTTCCTGTTCTGGCTGCTGCCCAGAAAGTGGCGGGAGAACTCCTCAGCCTCAGGCCCAAAGTGGAGAGCGATGATGGAAGATTGACGTTACAGCAGGAAATGGTGGAGATGTCAAAAAAGATCACCCTTCTCGTCACCGGAGCCGCTGTCCAGAAATATATGATGAAATTGGCAGAAGAACAAGAGCTTTTGGGATTGATTAGTGATATGGTGATTCAGGTTTTCGCCATGGAAAGCGGACTTCTTCGGGCAATGAAAACGATGGGACGGTTTAAAGACGAAAGAGCTCAGATTCAGAAGGCTATGGCCAAGGTCTTTATTCAAGACGCTTTTGACCGCCTGGACCTCTATGCGAAACGAGCCCTTGCTGGAATTGCCGAGGGGGATACGCTCCGAACACAACTTTCTGCCCTTAAGAAACTCTCTCGTTTTACCCCAGTCAACTCGATTGCCTTAAGAAGAGAGATCGCAGACCATGTGATCAAGGTGGGGAGGTATCCTTTTTAATCGCGTGATCATTCCTGCGCCCCCCTCCTAACCTTTAACCTAGATCACACACTGCGATCATTATACCAGGAGAAGTAAATGGATCAAAAACGTGCCTACTATGAGATCAGAGGTCAGGTAGCGATCGTCACCATGGATCATCCTCCAATGAATGCCCTGGATGGTGCTACAAAAGAAGCTCTAGCCAAAGTCTTCACGGAGCTCGACGATCAGAGGGAAAAGATCAGAGCGGTTATTCTACGTGGATCTGGAGAGAAAGCTTTTGCTGCGGGGGCTGATATCAAATCCTTTTTAGAATTGACTCCAGATCTTGCCAGAAGGCGTCTGTCAAGGAGTCACCAAATCTATTCCATGATTGAAAATTTTCAGTGGCCTGTGATCGGAGCCATTCATGGGTTCTGTCTTGGCGGAGGGTTGGAGTTGGCCCTCTGTTGTGATATTCGCTATGCTGAAGAGACTGCCAAGTTCGGCTTTCCGGAGGTCAACCTTTCGGTCTTTCCCGGAAATGGAGGGATCGCCCGCTCGCTCTTTCATCTCCCTCTGGGCAAGTTAAAAGAACTGGTCTTCACTGGAGAAATCATCAGTGCCCAGGAGGCCTTCTCCCTCGGACTCATTGAAAAGGTCGTTTCTCCAGGAAAGAGCTTGGAAGCCAGTCTCGAACTTGCGGCTAAAATCATTGAGAAGGGATCGCTGGGCATACTCGCAGGGAAAAAGGTGATTAATCGGGCAAGAGATCTTTCAATCCAGCAAGGATTGGAATTAGAAACAGAACTCTGGGCCAATCTGACGGCCACAGAAGACATGAAAGAGGGCGTCCGTGCTTTCATTGAAAAAAGAAAACCACAATATAAATGTGGATAATTGCCCTTACCTCCTGCGTTGCTCCTACTTGAGCTTGAGCAGTAAGATGTTATGGTCAGGGCAAGGGTTAGGAAGCCAGTTTGGGCTAAGTGAAAGGGCAAGGTGAAATGATTCACCCAAATGACCTAACCCATTAACCATACGGGGTTCTTAGCCATAGCCCTCAAACCCACAGCTTTTATTTTTAATTTAGGTGAGGTCACCATGCTTTACGAACTGAATGACGAACAAAGAACCTTCCAGAAGAAGGTTCGAGCCATTTATGAGAGGGAGGTTAGCCCGTTGGTTGAGGAGTATGAGCGGAAAGAAACCTTTCCAGTCCAGCTCTACCCAATCCTTGGCAAAGAACATCTTCTCTGTCTCCGTTGTCCGAAGGAATATGGGGGGCCGGGTCTCGATAAAGTCTCTGAATGTATTGCTGTAGAGGAACTGAACCGAATCTGTGTGGGAATCGGTGCAGGCATCATGGTCCATGGAGGCCTTGCCACAGACCCTATTCTCCATTATGGTTCCGAAAAGCTGAAGCAAAATTATCTCTCCCCTGCTGTCCGAGGGGAAAAGATAGGGGCTTTTGCCTTGACCGAACCCAATGCTGGATCAGATGCCTCAGGCATCCGCACAACGGCCCTTCGGCAAGAGGGAGGTTACCGACTCAATGGTCTGAAAACGTTTATCACCAATGGAACGATCTGTGATTTTGTAACGGTTGCCGCTTACACCGATCCTTCAAAGCGTGGGGTGGGCATCAACCTCTTTGTAGTGGAACGTGATGATTTTGGATTCTCAGTCGTCAAAAAATTGAAAAAACTCGGCAACCATTCTTCAGACACAGCAGAACTGGCTTTCGACGACTGTTACGTTCCAAAAGAGAGGATGCTTGGGGAAGAGGAAGGAGGAGGATTGGGCCAATTAGAACAGACGCTAAAATCAGGTAGGCTCACCTATGGTGCAAGGAGCACAGGGGTCGGGCAGGCGGCCTTTGAAGCCATCCTCTCTTACGTTAAAAGAACGAAGAGGCAGGGCCAACCTCTCTCAAAATCTCAGGCGATCCGATTTATCCTGGCAGAGATGGCGATGACGCTGGAAGCCATGCGGTATATGACCTTTCGGGGAGCCTGGCTTTTCGATCAGGGTCTGGCTTCGATGAAAGACGCCTCTGTGGTTAAACTTTTTTGCAGTGAATCCGTCCAGACCATCGTCCAAAAAGCAATGCTTATTCAAAAGAATTATGGAGTGATGATGGACAACCCAGTCCAGCGGTTTCTTCGGGATGGAAGGCTGAGCAAAATTCCAGAGGGAACCTCGGAAATTCAACATCTGGTGATAGCCGCAGGCCTGGGACTCTGACGATTGTGGATGGGGGAAGGATGATCAATTTGATGCCAGAAGGGGCTGAAAATGGATTTTGAACTAACGGACGAACAAAAGGATATCCAGAGAGCCGGCAGGGAATTTGCTCTGGGAGAGTTCGATCCTGATCTCGCGTTTGAACTGGATCGGGAAGGAAAGTCTCCAGACTCTCTCTGGAAGAAGGCAGCTCAATTAGGATTCATTGGAATCTATTATCCGGAGGAATTCGGAGGTCAGGGGTTCGGTTTTTTCGAGAATGTCCTCTTGACCGAAGCCTTCTGTCGGGTCGATTCGGGGATCGGAAGTGCTTTGAGTTTCGTTGACCTTGGATCGGAGGTCATCTTAACGTTTGGCTCGAAAGAGCAGAAGCAACGCTTTTTGATTCCAGTGACAAGGGGAGAGAAACGAATGAGTATTGCCTTTTCTGAATCGGAGGATCCTTACGACCTCTCATCTCTCTCCACCCTTGCCGAGAAAAAGAAGGAGGGATATCTCCTGCGAGGAGAAAAAAGGTTTGTAGCAAATGCCACCCTTGCAGATTGGCTGGTCATCCTCTGCAAAGATTCGACAGAGGGATGGATCACTTTAGTCATTGATCGACAACAGGCAGGGCTCCTCATCCATCCCCTTGAGAAGTTGGGGCTAAGGATGATCCCTTTTGGAGATGTCGCTCTCAAAGAGGTCCAGGTTGGTCTTGAAAATAGAGTCGGAAAAGAAGGAGAAGGATTGGTTCAGGCGTCTTATGGCCTTCAGGGAATGGGGCTTCGTAGTGCCGCTCAGGCATTAGGGACGGCTCAAGGAGCCTTCGATCGGGCCATGGGTCATGCCAAACAGAGAGAGCAATTTGGAAAGAGACTTTCACAATTTCAAGCCATTCGACACAAACTGGCGGACATGGCAGTGGATATCGAGGTCTGCCGCTGGCTCACCTACAAGTCTGCCACCGAGTATGATCAGGGGAGAATCGATCCTCAATTTCTCTCCATGACCCAGCTCGAAGTTGGTCGTAGATTGGTGAGGGTGGTTGATGAAGCTCTCCAGATATTCGGAGGTTATGGTTATATGGCAGAACAGGCCATTGAACATTATTTTCGAGACGCCTGGGTCATCGGAGTGGACCTCGGGACTGAAGGAGAACTGCGGGATAGAATTGCTGAGAGGATGCTGGGGTAAGAACCCACCCCCAGGTCTCTGTGATTGTAAGGAAGCAAAATTGATGGAGAAAATTCTGGTCGTAGGTTCAGGATTTATGGGATCGGGAATTGCCCAGGTCTCTGCCCAGGCAGGATATCAGGTCTATCTGATGGACATAGAGGCTTCGGCCCTCGAAAGAGCTCTTGAGCAAATCCGTTGGTCCGTGGAGAGGGTTTATGCAAAGGGCCTTCTCAAAGAATCCCCCGTGAGTGTGCTCACCCGGATTTCAGCGGAGAAAGATCTCAGTCGCGTCTCTGAGGTAGATTGGGTGATCGAAGCAGTGATCGAGGACGAAGGGGTGAAGCGTACACTCTTTCAGGATCTTGATCGAATTTCAAGGCCTCAAACTCCACTGGCAACCAACACGTCTTCCATCCCCATCACACGCCTTGCTGAAAGGACGAGTTATCCCGAGAGGGTTTTAGGGTTGCATTTCTTCGGACCTGTGCCCATGATGGGGGTGGTCGAGGTGGTCAAAGGGGAGAAAACGTCTGAAGAGGTTTTTGAACGAGGAGTTGCTTTTGTCCACTCCCTCGGGAAAATCCCTATTCGGGTCCAACGAGACATCCCGGGTTTTGTGTTGAATCGAATTTTCTCTGCTGCTTTTCGAGAGGCCGTGGACTTAGTGGATCAAGGAATGGTCAGCCCTGAAGAGGTGGACATCGGTATGCGGCTTGGGTATGGATGGAACGTCGGCCCCTTTGAAATTGCGGACAATGCAGGATTGGAGACCTGTGCACGAGTCAGCCAAAGCATGAGAGCCCTCGGAGAAACCCTTCTTGCTCCTCGGTCAGATTTGATTGAACGAATGGTGGCCGAGGGGCGTTTAGGGAAAAAATCTGGGAGGGGTTTTTATCAATACTCTCCTGAAGGCAAACGTCTTCCCAAATAGACAAGGCCACAAATCTCAATACGCCGAAGGTGGGTTGAAGAGAAACAGTAATCCCTCAGTTAAGTTGTGTTTTCGGTTTAAAAGGGTTGGAACGTTCCCCCTCCAAAACCTTGAAAAGCGGTTATCAAAGGTTACCCTCATCGGGGCCCTCATGCCCTTTGAATCGGATTTTTTTGAATCAGATGGGGTCGTTTTGACGAACAGAGGTTTCGCTTCAAGGTTTTTCCGAAGCACCCTCCCAGCCCTTTTTTATTTCTTTAACTGAGGGGTTACGAGAAACGCCATTTTTAACTTGACAAGTTATAAACCGATGCAGTAGATTAATGGTCGTTCATTAATAAGATATCGGTTTATCCCTCCTTCCTCATGAAGATCGATTGAAGATGGCTAATCAGAAAACGAAACCTGGAGTTCAGCGGGCAAAAATGCTGGAAACGGCTCGAAAACTCTTCTGGGAGAAGGGGTATCGGGCAACCAGCATGAGGGATATTGGACTCTCCTATGGCTGTAAACCGGCCAATATCTACAATTTCTTCTCTGACAAAGAGGAAATCCTCTTTGAGGTCCTCCGGGAGGAGATGGAACAGATCATCCGCCCCATTCAGCACCTCGAAGACGATGATCAAACCAGTCCCATCGAACAATTGAGGTATCTGATTGAATGCCACCTCAAGGTAACATTAAGTTATCGGAGATCATCCAGGCTATTGTTTGATGTTGCCCTCGACAATCTCTCGCCCGAAAAACGAAAAAAGATCATTGACTATCGAGACACCTATGATCGAATTATCCGTACAATTATTTACCGTGGGATTGAGGCAGGAGAGTTTTCCGAAGTGGACGTCAAGCTGGCAGGGTTTATGATTGCCTCTATGATCACTCGAACCCGAATCTGGTTTCATCCCAAAAAGGGCTCAACCGTAGGGGACCTTGTGGATTTCATCTTTAAGTTTGCCCTGGAGGGTTTGAGGGGTCCTGCAAAGAAAGGAATCCAGAAAAGATGAGAACCAAAGAGCAGTACCTCGAAGGATTGCGAAAGATGCGGAGGAATCTCTATCTGAATGGTGAGAAAATTGACCGGGATGATGAGAGTCAGATGCCAACGATCCAGACCATGAGCTTAACCTTTGATTATGCCGCTGACCCAACATATGAAGGGCTCTGCACCGCAACCTCCCATCTGACCGGACAAAAGATTAACCGATTCTGCAATATTCATTACAGCAAGGAGGACCTGCATAAGAAGCAGGATATGACTCGGCTCCTCTGTCAGGTGGCTGGTGGATGTATTCAGAGATGTATGGGAATCGATGCAACCAACGCCATCTATAATGTCTCCTATGAAGCCGATAAGCAGAACAACGGAGCCACTCAATACCATCAGAATTTCGTCAGATGGCTCGAAAGGTTTCAGAAGGAAGACCTGGTCGGATGTTGTGCCCAAACGGACGTCAAAGGCGATCGGATGAAACGGCCCAGTGAACAGAAAGATCCGGACCTCTATGTCCGTGTCGTGGAGAGAAAGAGTGATGGGATTGTGGTTCGAGGGTCCAAGCTCCATATTTCAGAGGCTTCTGTGGCTGATGAAATCCTGGTCGTTCCCACCCGAGCCCTCCTGCCTGAAGAAAAGGATTGGGCTGTGGCCTTTGCCCTTCCTGCAGACTGGGAAGGGATTAAACAGATCGTCTCGGTCCACAATTTGAGAGAACGGCAACACTTCAAGAGGGGATTTTCACCGGGCTATACGGACTCCTATGTCATCTTCGACACCTGTTTTGTCCCTTGGGAAAGAGTCTTCCTCTGTGGAGAGACCCTCCATGGAGGGGCATGTGCTCTCCTTTTTGCCCTTTTCCATCGCCACAGTTATTCCGGTTGCAAACCGGCTCTCGGTGACTTAATGTTGGGAGCTGTTGCGCTGGCAGCCGAATATAATGGGATAGCCAAGGCCTCTCATGTGAGAGACAAACTGGCGGAAATTATCCGTGTTTCTGAATTAGGTTATGCAGCCGGTTTTACTGCTTCGGAGCTGGCAAAACCAGAGCTCTATGTTCCTGGAGTGGGATTCATCCCTTATGGCCCAGGAAGTTATATCCCTCATTCGATCTATGCCAATGTGGGGAGATGCTTAACAGGGGAGGCGGTCTATCGTGAGGCAGAGATTTTATGCGACATTGCAGGCGGGATTCCTGCAACCTTTCCCTACGAAGGGGATTTCGTCAATCCGGAAACAAGGGACCTGCTCTACAAATATATTACCCGCAACCCCAATGTCCACCCGGAAGACGCTGCTCAGTTATGGCGTTATATTGGAGACATTCTCTGTTCTGCGAGTGGAGGGATCCATCTCATGGGATCCTACCATGGAGGCGGTTCCCCAGTGATGGAAGCCATTGCGATCACCTCCCAATATGATATCGAATCCCGAAAGAAAATGGTGAAGCGATTGGCAGGTATCCAGGACAAAAAACCCAACCCATAGAGGAAAAAAAGATGCCCTATGAAGAGATCGAACTGGTCCAGGAAGAGGATATCGCTTTGATCTATTTGAACAGGCCCAAAGCGCTCAATGCCCTGAGCGAGACGATGAAAAACGAACTGATTCGGGCGCTTAGGGAAACAGAGGAAGATGAAGAGATAAAGGTATTGATACTTACCGGTCGGGGTCGGGGGTTCTGCGCAGGAGCAGATCTGAATCGATTTATCGAAGCACAACAGGAGGACCTATCTCAGAGAAGGAAATTCAGGTTCGGTTCGCTCGATTTTCCAAGGGCGTTTATCCATTATCCTAAGCCCCTAATCGCGGCTATTAATGGCCCTGCATATGGCTTTGGATTTACAGTCACTCTTACGTGTGATATCCGCTTGGCTTCAGAAAGGGCGGTCTTTAGCTGTGCTTTTGTTCGGATCGGAGTGACTCCAGAATTCTGCAGCACCTACTTCCTGCCCCGTCTGATCGGATATGGCAAGGCTGCAGAATTGATCTTTACGGCCAGACCCTTTGACGCCCGAGAGGCCTTGGAAATGGGAGCGATTGACCGTATCCTCCCTCACCGACAATTGATCCCCGAAGCCAAGAAGATGGCTAAACTGATTGCGTCGATGCCTGCTCCAGCCATTCAAAAATCGAAAGAAATTCTCCGCCATGGAATGCAATCGACCCTCGATCAGGTCATCCAGGTCGAACGGTCGGCATTCATGGATTGTATGAACACCGAGGAACATCGACGAGCTCTCGAGCAATTATTGAACCAAATGAAATTTAAGACCAAGGAGAAAGGAAGATGAGAGAAGTGGTGATTGCCGGGTATCTAAGAACAGCGCTCTCCCGATCCAGACCGAATGACCCGGCACGGGACTGGTTTCACAAATTGAGAGCCGATGAACTGATGGCAAAACTTCTTCCCGAGCTGATTCAACGGACCGGAATTAAGGCAGAAGAAATTGACGACTTTATCATCGGGTCCGCTTACGGCGTGAGCGAACAATGGACCTACGGTGGCCGAATCCCTCTCTTTTTAGCCAATCTACCTGAGAAGATCCCATCCAAATTTGTAGACCAGCAATGCGGGTCTGGAATGGCAGCTATCCACATCGGTTTTATGGAGATTGCCACCGGCAACGCAGATATCGTGATGGTAGGCGGATTCGAACATATGACTCGAGTTCCCATGGGTGCTCCCCTTAAAGAGAAGGGAATTGTTTCTTTGAACCCCTCCCTCTTTACTGACCCGGCCTACCAACACTGGGACATGGTCACCTCTACCAACATGGGCCTTACCGCAGAAAAGCTCTTCAGTCTGACCCAGTTTACAAAAGAGGAGATGGATCGTTGGGGAACTCGTGCCCATCAGTTAGCCTCTAAAGCTCAGATGGAGGGTTTTTTTAAAGGTGAGATTCTTCCTGTTGAAGCCGAACAGGCTGACGGTAAGACAATTGTGGTGGACCGGGATCAGACCGTTCGGGACGATGCAACGCTTGAAGGGATGAGAGATTTGAAGCCGGCGTTTAAATCCGATGGAGTGATTACGGCAGGCAACTCCTCTCCTCTCAATGCAGGGGCAGCTTCGATGATCTTAATGTCTAAGGAGACAGCTCAAAAGAAAGGGATCCCGGCAATGGCGACCATCCGCTCCATGGGGTTCGCTGGTGTGGACCCGACCATCATGGGAATCGGACCGGTTCCTGCCAGCCGTATCGCTCTTGAAAGGGCAGGGTTGGAGGTCAAGGACATCGATTACTGGGAGATCAATGAAGCCTTTGCCATTGTGGCTCTCAACTGCATTAAGGAGTTAGGGATCGATCCAGAGCGGGTCAATGTGATGGGAGGAGGCACAGCCATCGGACATGCCTTGGGAGCCACAGGCACCCGCCTGGTGGGAACACTTGCACGAATCCTGAAAGTGAAGGACGGACGTTATGGCCTTGCCAATGCCTGTGTCGGCGGCGGCCAGGGGGTCGCCACCGTCATTGAAAGAGAACTATAGATTGGGGGGGATATGAAAACAGATTACCGCACATTAAAAGTCGAATTGAATCACGAAGTCGCTCTTTTCAAATTGAATAATCCTCCTGTGAACCAACTCTCCAAACCTTTTGTGGACGAAATGCGAGAGGCTTTTACTGAAGCATTTCAAGAGAATGAAATCAAAGCCATCATCCTCACAGGAACCGATAAGAACTTCATCGCAGGGGCAGACATCACAGAAATCCAGCAGTTTAAAGACCGAAATACCATTCTCCCTTTTGTCATGGAGAACAACCGATTTCTAAATTCGATTGAGTTAGGTCCAAAGCCTGTCATTGCAGCCATCAATGGAAACTGCCTTGGCGGAGGACTCGAAATCGCCATGGCTTGTCACTACCGAATTGCCGCGCAAGGGATTCAGATCGGACAACCCGAGGTTCAGATCGGTTTAATCCCCGGAGCAGGCGGAACACAGAGACTTCCCAGACTGGTGGGCCTTCCCGATGCTTTGCAGATGATCGCCACCGGTCAACCCATCTCAGCAGAGGAAGGATTGAAAAAGGGCGTTGTCGATGAGGTTGTGCCTCTGGAGTCCCTGACGGATAAAGCCTTCGAAACTGCCCAACGCTTTCTTTCTGGCCTATTGAACCAGAAGGATCGGATCACCCGATGGCGTAAAGATAAACTTCCAAATTTTGTCTCAAAGAAGATGATCATTTCGTTTGCTCGATCAGAAGCGGAGAAGAAGGGGAAAGGTTACATTGCACCTTTTAAAGCCATTGAAGCCATGGAGTGGGGGCTTTCTGATGATTTCGAGGCCGACCTAAAGGTTGAGGCAGAACTTTTCAGCGATTGCGCAGTCTCCGATATCGCAAAAAACCTGATCGGAATCTTCCTCAATACAAGAGCCGCAGGAAAGCTTCCGAAAATCAAAGGCATCGAACCACAGAAGATCAAGACGGTTGCCATGCTTGGAGGAGGTACGATGGGCTCGGGGATCTGCAACCTCCTTCTCACCAGTGGTTTTCATACGCTTCTATGGGATATTAACGATGAGGCCATTCAGAAAGGCCTCACCGCTATCCAGAAGACCTTCGACTACCCGATCAAGAAGGGGAAGATGTCTCAAGAAGAACTGGACCGAATGATCAAGGAGCGCTTGATTACGACAACCTCCCTTGAAGAACTCGGACGTTCAGATTTAATCATTGAGGCTGTTCTCGAAGATATGAAGATTAAACAGGACATATGGAAACAGTTGGAGGGAATCTGCAGGTCTGAGGTGGTTTTTGGCACCAATACATCCGCTCTTCCCATCACCGAAATGGCCTCCGTCTTGAAGGATCCGAGTCGGATGATTGGGCTCCATTTCTTTAACCCTGCGGAGCGGATGCAGCTGCTTGAAATCATCTGTGGAAAAAAGACCTCTGATCAAACCTTAGCAACGAGCGTCGCCTTTGCCAGAGCAATACGAAAAGTCCCCATTGTGGTTAACGACGGTCCTGGTTTCTATGTCTCAAGACAGTTGGGAGCCCTTCTTGGAGAATCAACGTTTATGGTGGGAGAGGGAGTTGAACCAGCCCAGATTGAAGAGGCTGTCCTTGATTTTGGGCTCCCCATGGGACCGGCAACACTGGGCGACCTCACTGGCCTCGACATCAACTATCATGTCATTAAAAATTTTGAGAGAAACCTTGGAGAGCGCTGGGGAGTTTCGCCCATCTATGAACTCATCTATCAGACGGGATGTTATGGTCGCAAAACAGGAGCCGGTTGGTATGATTACAGCGGCGAAAAACCTATTCCTAACCCTAAAGTTCAGGAGGTCATTAAAAACTATCTCAAGGAGAATAGGATTCAACCTAAAAAACTTTCCAACAAAGAAATAGTAGATCGGATGCTTGCTCGAGCGATCAACGAAGCGGCCTATATGATTCAGGAAGGGATCTGCGATCGACCTCAGGATATGGATCTGGCCATGGTCTATGGAACAGGATTTCCTCCCTATCGGGGCGGAATTCTTCGGTATGCTGATACCTGGGGTATCCGTAACATTTATGAGTATCTTTTGAAATTAGAGAAGGAGCACGGAGTTCGATTCAAACCTGCGCCTCTACTCAAAGAAATGGCTGAAAGCGGACGAACATTTTATGAAAATCATTGACCTATTTTTCATGAACCTCTTTGTGTCATTCGGTGCCATTCGTGGGATTCGTTTCTATTGATCATGCAAAGAAAGGAGGGCTCCAAAATGGAAAGGTGGAAAAAAGGAATGTTCATGCTGGCAATCATCTTTTTATTCTTCATGTCAAACGTGACGCTTTCATTTGGACAGGATGTGATCAAGATCGGGGTGATCGGCCCGATGAAATTTGTGCAGGGCATCGGCCACTGGAATGGAGCGACCATGGCCGCTGAAGAGATCAACGCGAAAGGGGGAATCCAGGTTGGATCTAAAAAGATGAAAGTTGAGCTGGTCCAGGCCGACTCCAACGAATTCCTGAGCATCCCCGACGCCACTACGGCGATCGAACGGCTTATCACAAGGGATAAGGTTCATTATATTGTGGGTGGCTTCCGAACCGAGGCAGTTCTGGCCATGCAGGACATCGCCATGGAGCACAAGAAGATCTTCATTGGCGTTGGAGCGGCCCACGATGAGCTCTGCTTGAGGGTGGCTAGGGATTACAAAACATATAAATATTGGTTCCGGGGCTCACCTTTCAATTCCTCTTTTCTTGGAAGGACGAGCTTCATCCATTTGGGCACGGTGGGAGCCATACTGAAAGGATCCTTAAACATCCCTAAAGTAAAAGTGGCAATCACCGCAGAGAAGGCCGAATGGACCGAACCTATGATCAAGGCTGCCGAGACAGCCATCCCTGGCATGGGAATGGAGACGGTGGGTATCTGGAGACCCTCTGCCGTGGCAACGGATGTGACTGCAGAACTCTCAGCGATTCAACGTTCAGAAGCCCATATCATCTTTACTATCTTTTCTGCTTCGGTTGGGATTCCCTTTGCCAGACAGGCTGGAGAGTTGAAAATACCTGCTGTTCAGGTTGGTATCAATGTCGAAGCCCAGAAAGACGGATTCTGGCAAGCTACCCGGGGAATGGGAAACTATGTGGCTACGATGAATACCTACGCTCGTGGAGTTGAGTCCAACGAGTTAACCAAGGCATTTGTGGACACCTATGTGAAACGATTTGGTGAGACACCGACCTATACAGCAGATACGTATGCTGCCATTATCTATGGCCTTGCACCGACGATTGAACAGGCCGGTACTCTGGATGCGGATAAGATCGTATCCCTCCTTGAGGAGCGCGTTTATAAAACTCCCTCTGGCACAGTCAAATATATGAAAGATGCCCAGGGAAGGCATCTTCACGAACTGACCTGGGGCCCGGGGTATCTCACAGCGCTGGGCGTCCAGTGGCAGGACGGCGAACTGAAAGGCTTCTGGCCTAATAAATGGAAGGTCGCTCCAGAGGCGCCAGAGATCACTTATAAAGGAATGGTTCCTTACAAGATTCCTCCGTGGATGATTGAGAAGTATAAAAAGTAAGGCATGCAGCAAAGGGAAGGGGTACGGTGATGAAGCCCGTATCGGATATCGGTAACGGTTACGTCAAAACATTAAAAAACGATTCTCGTAGCCTCTTATGAACGAAACGGACATCCTTCCCTTACTATTTGACGAACTTTTCTCTTCAAGCTTTTAAGAGGTTATGTCTCTTCTCATCGACATTCTGATTAGTGGGCTCATCAGCGGGAGTATGCTTGCCCTCCTGGCCATCGGGTTTTCCCTGATCTTTGGCGTGGCACGCATTGTCAACATTGCTCATACCGCTTTCTACATGGTAGCTGCTTATTGCATCTATTTCGTCACCGCTCGATTGACAATACATCCTCTGTGGGCGATGGGGATTGCGGTTATCTTGGTCACTGGACTGGGAATGATCTCTTACCAAATCTTCATCAACCCCATCCGGGAACATCACGGCGCTGTTCTCATTGCAACCATTGCCCTGGCCATGGCTTTCCAGGAAGTGATGAGTTTAATGTTCACCGGAACCTTCTTGAGTGTTCCATCGCTTGTCAAAGGGTACTTGATTGTCCTCGGGGTGAAAGTCTTTTATCAGCAACTCATCACGTTTTGCGTGGCATTGTTTGCTATTGGGGCCCTGTGGTTCTTTTTGATGAGAACAAAATTGGGTCTGGCCATTCGCTCTACTTCGCAGGATAGAGAGGTAGCCAATCTCATGGGAATCAATGAATCTCGTGTTGCCTTGATCACGATGGGGGTCTCTGTTGGACTGGCTGCTTTCACAGGCGCCATGGTCGTCCCCCTCACGGTCCTTGAGCCGCATATGTGGACCCACCCGCTCATCATGATGATGGCCGTCGTTGTCTTAGGGGGGTTGGGAAGTCTAAAGGGAAGCTTCTTGGGGGCTTACATCCTTGGTTTTGCAGAGGCGCTGGTCGTCTTTCTCGCTCCTATGGGAGCATTCTTGAAAGGCTCTGTTGCCCTTTCCATCATGATTCTCGTCTTGCTCATCAGACCTGAAGGCCTCTTTGGCATCGCCTTCGAGGAAGAAAGATAGTGTGATGGACCTCATTCTTTTCTACTTCAGAAAACTTCTCACCATCTTGAAAAACGAAGTGCTCGTCCTTCCTTACAGAATTGCTGTTCTGCTCTTCTTTTTCATCCTTCTCTTCTTACCTCTATGGATGGAAGATCCTTATCTCCTCCGAATCCTCACGCTCACCAGCATCTTTGCCATCCTGGCAGCAAGCTGGGATCTGCTCTCCGGGTTCACCGGACAGATGAATTTCGGACATGCCCTCTTCTTTGGTGTTGGGGCCTATGGAGCTGCTCTCTTGAATAAATATGCAGGTATCCCTCCATGGGGAACCATTCCCCTTGGTGCGTTGACGGCTGTTTTGGCAGGTTTAATCATTGGGATACCCTGTTTGAGATTACGAGGAACCTATCTGGCTCTGACCACCCTTGCTTTTCCTATCATTCTATTAGGACTTGTCTTCGCCCTGCCTGGTTTAACAGGAGGAGAACTTGGAATTTCAGGAATCACCCGGTTAGCCAAGTCCCGCATCACAAGTTACTATATCGCGGTCGTAGTCATGCTCGGCCTGTGCACCACCATGTGGAAGATCACTGACTCCAAAACCGGCATCATCTTTCACGCCATCCGGGAGGATGAACTGGCAGTCCGGGCTTCGGGCATTAACACCACACGCTACAAGCTTTTAGCCTTTTCCCTCAGCGGCTTTTTTGCGGGGATCTCTGGAGGACTCTATGCCCATTTCATGAGAGTTGCTGGCCCTTCGACCCTTGAGGTCTCTCTCTCCTTTCAAGTGGTCATCTGGGCCGTCTTTGGCGGTATTGCAACGATCTATGGTCCGGTCGGTGGGGTATTTCTTCTCTTTCCTTTGATGGAGGTGTTGCGTTTCTGGCAGGACTATCGAATCTTGATGTTTGCCTGCATTGTCCTCTTCACTCTTCTCTATATGCCTGACGGTCTTTTCAGATGGTTGAGGGAAAAAACAGAAAAAGAGTGCCCTCGGTGTAAGATCAGAAATGTTGCCTTCCGTGACGCATGCCGGATTTGCACGGCACCTTTGGATTAAGGAGTGAGGTCAGATGAACCCGAAAGAAGCCTATGCGGTGAAACCCTGGTTAAGGTATTATCCCCAGGGAGTCCCTGAAACGGTAGAGATTCCTCACCTGTCCGTGCCTGATCTCTTCGATCAGGTCGCCGAAACATATGCTCATAAGACCGCTCTGATCTTTTATGGCAAAAAGATGAGATATGCGGAACTCAAAGAACAGGTTGACCGTTTTTCTAAAGCTCTCTCGGACCTCGGTGTGGTTAAGGGAGATACCATAGCCCTCTACCTTTTAAACTGTCCTCAATATGTAATTGCTTATTTCGCCTCTCTCAGGGTCGGTGCAAAAGTGACCCCCATCAGTCCCGTTTACACCAGCCATGAGATCAAACATCAGCTTCTGGACAGTGACGCGACAACGATTATCTGTCAGGACATCCTCTATGAGAATGTGGAAAAGACTGGTGTCCGTCTGAAGAAGGTCATCCTGACCAATATCGCAGAATATCTCCCACCGATCAAAAGGCTTTTAGGAAAGAGCGCCCTTGGCAAAGTCTACAGCGATCTCCATGTGCCCACGCCTAAGTTGATACAGGAAGCTGGTCTTCTCCAGTTTCAGGACCTCATCAAGAAATATCCACCCCGGCCTCCCAAGGTCATCATTGATCCGGACCAGGACATCGTTGCCTTGCCCTACACGGGAGGCACAACAGGCCTTCCCAAAGCAGCGATCCTCACTCATCGCAATATGGTTGCCCTACAGGCTCAAGTAAGGGCCTTCTGGCCCTTTTTTGAAGAGGGCAATGAAGTGGTGATGGCCTTTTTACCTTTTTTTCACATTTACGGACAGGTCGTCGTGATGCTTGGAAGTCTTTGTCAAGGTTTTACCATGGTCCTTTTCACCACGCCCGACATCGATGACATTCTATCAGCTATGGAACGATACCGGGCATCGGCCTTTTACGGCGTCCCCACTCTGTTCGAATACCTTAAAGAATATGAAAAAACCGACCGGGTCAACTGGAAACGTCTCAAGCTCATCGCCTGCGGTGCGGATACACTCCATGAATCGACGATTGATGCCTGGGAAAGAAGGACAGGCACAAAGATTTTTGAAGGCTATGGGATGACTGAGACCACTGCCATCAGCCACGGAAGTCCCATCCACCGGCCTAAAAAAGGCTCTTTTGGTGTGCCTTTGCCAGGAGTAAGAGCAGCCATCATTGACCATGAAGGAACCGATTTCTTACCTCCTGGAGAAATTGGTGAATTGATCCTTAACGGTCCAACTATCATGAAGGGCTACTGGAAAAGGGAAGAAGGGACCCGGGAGGCATTGATTGAAATCGATGGAGAGAAGTGGCTACGGACAGGTGATCTGGTCAGCATGGATGAGGAAGGCTACTTCCATTTCTTCGACCGAAAACGAGACCTCATCAAGTACAAAGGGTATTCGGTTTTTGCACGCCATGTGGAAGAGGTTCTCTACAAGCATCCTCAAATCAAAGCTGCTGGTGTAGTTGGCGTGCCCGATCCCAAAGTAGGTCAGTACATCAAAGCCTATGTCGTTCTCGAAAGTGAAGCCAGGGGAAAGATTTCGGAGGAAGAAATCATCCACTTCTGCAGGGAGAACCTGGCTCACTACAAAGTGCCAAAGGTGATAGAATTCCGTGGCGAACTCCCTAAAACAGATGTCGGAAAGGTGTCTCGAAGGGAGTTAAGAGAGGAAGAAGAAACTTGAGATGACCCAACCCTTTCTTGAGATTAAAAACCTTACCAAAACGTTTGGGGGACTAAGGGCTGTCCATAACGTTTCTTTCTCGATGGAAAGAGATCAAATCCTCGGTTTGATCGGACCGAATGGAGCAGGCAAAACCACTCTTCTGAAATTGATGACAGGCATCCTGAAACCGGATGAAGGAAGTATCCGTTTCATGGGAAAAGAGATCGTAGGTCGGAAAACCTGGGAGATCGTCAATCTGGGGATTACCTGTACTTTCCAGAACATGAGGCCCTTCCGTCGCCTTCCTATCATTGCAAACGTCATGGTTTCCTGCCTCTCTCCCCGGGCCATGAAAAAGGGCGAATGGGTCAAACGTTTGGAGGCAAAAGCGATGGACGCTCTTGAGTTTGCAGGCATTTCAGACATGGCCCTTGAAAAAGCCTCCACCCTCTCTCAGGGTGACCTGAAAAGACTGGAGGTGGCACGAGCCGTCGCCACCGAGCCTGACCTGCTCCTTCTTGACGAGCCTTTTGGCGGACTCAGCCCCGCTGAAACCGACCTCATGGCAAAGTCAATCAAACGGTTACATAAGGGAGGCCGTTTTGGCCGATTGCATAGTGAAGGGCCAGCCATGATTATTGTCGAACATAAACTCCAGTGGTTGATGAAGATCGTGGATCGGGTCATCGTCCTCAATTTCGGGACGCTCATTGCCAGTGGAACACCCGATGAGATCATAGAAAACCCACTTGTGATCGAAGCCTACCTGGGCAAAGGAGGCATTTAGGCGTGCTCCTTGAGGTTGAAAATCTTTCGGTCTGGTATGACAAGGCTATGCTCATCAACCATCTAAGTATGGGGGTGGACACGGGAGAGTTGGTGAGCCTGGTGGGTCCTAATGGAGCGGGTAAATCAACCCTTTTAAGAGCGATCACCGGATTGGTCTCTTGGGAAAGAGAGATCACTCGAAGATCCGCTCACGGCGATATTATCCTTGAAGGGAAAGTCACCTTTGATCGGGAGAGAATCGATCAAATCCCAGCCCACGAAATTGCCAAGCGGGGATTAATCCACTGTCCGGAAAGAAGAAGACCCTTTCGGGAGATGACGGTCCTTGACAACCTCATGGCTGGAGCCTACCTGCTCAAGGACAGAAACGAGATACGGAACAATCTCAGCAAAGTCTATCAACTCTTTCCCATACTCAAGGACCGATCCAATCAAATCTCAGGAACGCTCTCTGGCGGAGAGCAGCAGATGCTTGCAATCGGCAGAGCTCTCATGTCCAAACCTAAACTGCTCTGCATCGATGAACCCTCAACAGGCCTCGCCCCTCTTCTGAGAGCAGAGGTCTTTCAAAAGATCAGGGGCGTTCATCAATTGGGAATTACGGTTCTGCTTGTGGAACAAGAGGTGGGCATCGTCTTCCAAATGGCAACCCGCAACTATGTCCTCTCCTCAGGAAGAATCATTGCCCAAGGCCCGGGTGACCAACTCCTCCAGGACGAAGTCTTGCGAAAAACTTACCTGGGACTTTAATGTTTTCAATCTTCAGGCAATTCCCATAATCTGACTTTAGGTGGATCAACAAATCGTTCTTCAATCCATTTTCGAAACCATTTCGGGATATCTTCATCGGGGGAGGCTAAAAGACAGATAGGTTGGCAGGGAATTTTCTGGCCATCAAAAAGAACCAGAGGGTCCCATTCTCTTGGATCAGGCCATTTCCATATCCTTCCCTTTGCCTTCGTGAGGAGCAAAACACTCCGGTAGGGACTATGGGGAACCGTGTAGTCTCGCTCCATCGGATGGGAATGCTCTTTGGCCAGGTTCCATAAAGGGATGAGTTGTTGGGGAGAAGTCTCTTCAGAAACTTCGATGGACAGCAGGCTGAAAGGATTTTCCCTTAAATAATTCTTTAGGATCGGAACATAGAGATCAGGCCGGTTGATCACCTCCGGGCCCATTTGGATGGTAAGGCTATAAGCCAACCGATCTTCGAGGAAAGGAAAGGCCTTCACATCGTCTAAGGACGTCCATGGAATTAAATAGGTTAATCCTTTCAAAAATGAGAAATCCTTCATTCGATCATCAAAAACAAGCGGCATTTCAAGCGGCGCAATATCCTCTCCCATGCATTTTTCATATTCCATAAAGGCTTGACGGATCTCCTCCGCCCCCAGATGGGAAGTCTGAGTGATCAGGTAGGGAGGATGGGGCATGGCTTTTAATCCAAACTGTTCAGAAAGGTGATACAGTTCTGTGGACGGAATCAGGCTAAGGGGATAGAGCATAAGGGAATCGTAAGCTTCCTTATCCAGAACCCAATGGAGGCTTTTGAGAATGTCCTGAAGTCCTTCTCCTGGTAAACCTGCAATCAGATCAACCATAACCTCTATCTCTGAGGATTGAAGAAACTGGACACTCTTGAGAAATCGCTTGGGGTTAAATCTCCGATGAATATGATGAAGCGTTTCTTTTCTGATGCTCTGAAGCCCTACTTCTAACTCTGTAAATCCGGCTTGAGCCATCCGCTTGGCTGTTTCCAGATCGATCTCTTCAACCTCACACTCAGCATATAACTTTAATGTTCGATCCCTGTTCATCTCTAAAAGGCGATCAAGAAAATCTCCTCTTCTGGGATGCCGATTCCAGCAGGGATCGAGAAAGACGACCTCTCTCATTCCTCTGTCTCGCGCCATTCGAATCTCTTCCAAAACCCGATCAAGAGAAAAGGCCCTAATCCCCTTGAATCTTTTATGGTAGTAACAATAGGCACACCGATTCACGCACCCTCGAATTGATTCCACCCATAGAACCTCCTTGAGATGACCTTCAAGTGTTCCTTTTAAGAAAGGGGAGGGAAGTTGATGTGGATCAATGGAAGAAGAAGAAAAACCGGTAAAGTGCCATCCTTTTCTTTGTGTCGGAAGCAGGAGTCCCGAAATCGCTTTAAAATGGAAAGAAGAGCCCAGAAGGCTTTCCCAGGTTCCTTCCCCTTCTCCGACGACTCCGATATCAAAATCGTGGTGTTTCTTAAGAAATTGATTTTCTGGAGTAATCTCCGGTCCCCCCAGAACAAGGATACATGAGGGAAGTACCTTCTTAATCTCTTGAGCAATAAATAGAGATCGTTCGATATTCCAGAGATAACAGCTCATTCCCACCACATCGGGTTTGAAATCGATTATAAACTTGAGGATAGACCGGTCGTTCCCATAGCTCATGATTGGTTCTGGCATTAACTCCGCTTCAAACCCTGCTTCCTGAGAAATGAGCGTAAGCCCAGCAGAAGCCAGAGGGATATTCTCACGACTGAAAAAGAAATCATGCCCCTGAAGGGGAAGTTGGAGTAAGAGCATCTTCTTAACACGCATGGGATTTGTGATCTGCAGACCCTTTTGTTAAAAAAAATCCCATCTCTCCCAAAAAGAGGGATGGGAAGGATAAACCAAGAGAGCGTTCTTTCATGGGGAGCTTTTTTTTCAAAAAGGGTATTTCCCGACCTTAATCACATGATCGGCAATGGTGCGTCTTAAAGCCACCGTATTCACCGGAGTGAATCGGGTCAGCTTCTTCAAAGCGGACAACTGTGTTCGTAGGGTATCTCCCTCCGCAATGGCTGAAAGGGCCTGCTTTGCCAACCCTTCTATCCGATCAAAACCATCATTGACATAAACCTTCACCATCGCTCTTTGAATGAGGGCTTTCTCATCCCCGACCTTCTCCATCGTCTTCATGGCCCTGAGAAGAGCACTCTCCATCGCAAAGACCTCGATGATGATATCGCTGATCATGGCAAGGATCTCCTGTTCTTCTGCCAATCTGGCCATGTACTTCTGGACAGCTGCTCCAGCCACCAGCAGGCCAATCTTCTTTGCCATCTCCACCATCTCCTGCTGAAGGGTGAGCTTTCCGTCGTCGGTTTCCACTTGAGGCCGCAAACTGAGCAACTCTCCTGCTACTTTCTGGGCTGCGGCCAGCACAGGAAGTCGGCCTTTCATCGCCCGTTTCGTCAGCATATCCACGATGAGAAGGCGATTGATCTCATTTGTTCCCTCCCAGATGCGATTGATTCGGGAATCCCGATAGCCCCGTTCGATGGCATAATCGTGAATATATCCATATCCTCCATGAATCTGGACCCCTTCATCCACAATGTAATCCAATACCTCCGAAGAGTAAACCTTATTGATTGAATCCTCGATGGCATATTCTTCTATGCCGTTGGCCATTTGGATTCCTGCATCATCAGCATTGTAATCAATCTTTTTCAAGATGCGGTCCACCAGAGCCGCGGTCCGATAGACCATGCTTTCTAAAGCAAAACTCCGGATAGCCATTTCAGCAATTTTATGTTTAATCAGTCCAAATTCCGCGATGGGTTTTCCAAACTGGACTCTTTGCTTCGCATAGGTCACCGCATCCTGAAGGGCAAGCTTAGAAGATCCCAGACACCCCCCACCTAATTTAAAACGACCGATATTGAGCGTATTAAAGGCGACAATATGGCCCTTTCCAATTTCTCCTAACACATTTTCCACAGGGACTTTGGCATCAGAGAAGATGACGCTTCGCGTGGAGGACCCTTTCATCCCCATCTTATTCTCTTCTTCGTCAAGCGACACTCCCTCAAATTTTCTCTCGACGATGAAGGAAGTAAACTTTGTCCCATCCACCTTAGCATAGGTGACAAAGAGGTCTGCAAATCCAGCGTTTGAGATGAATTGTTTCTGACCGTTCAGGAGATAATACTTTCCATCCGAACTGAGCACGGCGGTCGTTTTAGCATTCAACGCATCCGACCCTGCCTCCGGTTCTGTCAAGGCATAGGCCGCAATCATTTCTCCAGTGGCAATCTTTGGCAGGTACCGCTTCTTTTGGTCTTTGTTTCCGAAAAAGATGATCGGAAGCGAACCGATGCCCGTATGCACGGCATAAGCCGTCATAAAGGAACCTCCTCCCTGAGCCAGTTTTTCCATCAACAGGATGACACTGACCTTGTCCAGTGCCTGTCCATCGTACTCCTCGGGAATATCCCCTGAGAGAAACCCAAGTTCACCTGCCTTTTTGAGCAGGCTTGGAAGAAGACCTTCCTTAGAGGCTTCGATGTCTTCGATCGCGGGCTCAAGCTCTCCAACGACAAACTCTGATGCCGCCTTTGCGATCAACCGCTGTTCTTCTGTGAACTCCTCAGGTGTAAAAACTTCCTGAGGTGAAATCGACTCCAGCAAAAACGCTCCCCCCTTAATAAAGCTTTCCATAAAAACCTCCTCCTTAAAGAAAATTCGAAATTCAAATGTCGAAATTTGAAACAAAGCTCAAATTCGAATGACCTAATGTTACATTTGTTTTAAATTTTGTGTTTCGTTAATTTGAATTTGTCTCGGATTTCGGATGTTGTGCTTTGGATTGAGTATCCAAAGACATGTCATGTTGTCACCTCGTCCATCATGAACGGATCTCATTCAAATCTTTCGAAGATGCCCGCAGCTCCCATCCCACCGCCAATACACATGGAGACCAAGCCATAGCGCACATTTCTCCGCTTCATCTCATAGAGCAGAGTAGTGGTCAGTTTAGCACCCGTGCAACCCAGGGGATGGCCCATGGCGATCGCCCCCCCGTTCACATTAACGATATCGACATTAAGCCCTAACTCTCTCACCACATAAAAAGCCTGTGAGGCAAAAGCTTCGTTCAACTCAATGAGTCCAATGTCCTCCAATTTGAGACCCGCTTTTTTTAAAACTTTTGGAATGGCGTAAGCAGGACCCACCCCCATAATCTCGGGCGGAACCCCGGCAACGGCAAAGGCCCTAAAAACCGCTAAAGGCTTAAGACCGAGTGAATGGGCCTTTTCTCTTGACATCAGGACCAGAGCGGCCGCTCCATCACTCGTCTGAGAAGAATTGCCTGCGGTCACTGTTCCTTTCGCTTTAAACACCGGTTTCAGCGCCGCCATACCCTCTAAAGAAGCGTCATAGCGTACGCCCTCATCCGTATCGAACATGACCTCTTTAATCATGACCGTTCCATCCTCTTTGATTTCTTTCACCTTAGCGGGTATGGGAAGGATCTCTTCCTTGAATTTTCCCTCTTTAATGGCTTTTGCCGCCTTCTGATGGCTTGAAAGGGCAAATCGATCCTGATCCTCCCTCGATATCCCAAATCGCTCTGCCACATTTTCAGCCGTCAACCCCATGGAAGTATAGACTTGAGGATTATGGTCCACCAGATAAGGATTGGGAGAAGGGGTTAATCCCATGATGGGCACCTGGCTCATAAATTCCACGCCTCCAGCAATCATCACATCCGTTGCTCCGACCATAATCTCATAGGCGGCTGTTGCAATGGCCTGGAGGCCTGAAGAGCAGAAGCGATTCACGGTCTGTCCTGGCACTGTGTATGGAAACCCTGCCCGCATGGCTAAGACTCGAGCGAGATTCAATCCCTGATCCGATTCAGGGAAGGCACATCCAATGACAACATCGTCCACCTCTTCGGCCTTAAGGCTAGGAACCCTATCGAGTGCTTCCTTGATGACAAGAGCTCCAACATCATCTGGTCTTGTATCCTTCAGGATACCCCGCGGAGCTTTGCCCACTGCTGTTCTCACTGCCGATACAACCACTGCTTCTCTCATAAAAACCTCCCCTTTCTCCCAGCCAACCCTCCACCTCAAAGAGATTGTGTCGTAAGACGAAAAAAGAGACTATTCGAATAGGAGGGAGAGGCGGTCAGGTGAAAAAGATTTAGACCGGTAACCTTTATCCGTTCAGATTCAGGCGTGCTAACCATATGAAAGCATTCGATTTTATCCAAACAACCCTTTCCCATAATTTAAAGGACCCGCATTCTAAAGCTTTGTAACCCGACTGTCTCTCCCTCCTATTCTCCTCAATACGATACAGCTTTCAAAGGTGGGGAGCGGGGGATTTCTCGCTTTGATATTTTTAGTTCCTAAGTGGTTTTCCCTTCTTCAACATATATTCGATTCGCTCCTGTGTTTTAACCTCCCCGCACAAACTTAAGAACGCTTCTCTTTCCAAGTCCAGGAGATATTGTTCGGTCACCTCAGTTCCATCTGGCAGGTTTCCTCCGGACATGATATAAGCGATCTTTCTTCCAACATGCTCGTCGTATTCGCTGATGTAACCCCCTTCCCTCATGTAAAAGAGACCCATCTTCATCAGGGCCAGGCCTCTTTCCCCCATGACCTTGATCTTCTTTGGTCTGGGAGGTCGGTAATTCTCTTTGACCATCTGGAGCACAGTCTCTTTGGCGTCATGAAGGAGATAATCCCGGTTGACTGAAAAACGATCTGTTTTCCTCATATATCCCAGTTTCTGTGCCTCCTTGGCGCTCGTTGAAACTTTTGCCATGGCAACGGTTTCAAAGGCTCGCCGGACAAAGGGAAGATAGTCCATATCCATTTCTGGTGGAATATGTTCTATGGATCGGAGAAGCATCTCTTTGGTTCCCCCACCTGCCGGGATCAAGCCCACCCCAACTTCGACCAGCCCCATATAGGTCTCAGCAGCCGCTCGCACAGCGTTGCAGGCGAGGCAGATTTCACATCCCCCTGCGAGAGTCATTCCAAAAGGTGCGGCGACCACAGGCTTTTCAAAATACTTCACCGCCATAAGAACATCCTGAAAGGCTTTCACCATCCTATCAATGTCGTCCCAGTTCTCGTCCTGAATCTCAAAGAGAATGAGCATTAAATTCGCTCCGACGGAGAAGTTTTCAGCCTGGTTTCCAATGACAAGACCCTCGAATTTCTCTTCAACTTGGTTCAGAGCATCCCGAAGCATCTGTACGGTATCTGCCCCGATCGAATTCATCTTCGAATGGAACTCAAGGCAGGCAACTCCATCGCCCAGATCAATCAGACTTGCCCCAGGATTTGAAAGAACCGTTTTGTTTTGCTCTTTCAGGCTTGCTAAAAGGATGATCTCCGGCTTCTCTTCAATGGGCTGATATTGGCCACTCCCTAAGTCAAAGTATGAAACACGGCCTTCTTTTTTTTCATAAAAAGAAGAATATCCTTTGTTCAGGAGTGTCTCGACAAGGGGGGGAATGGTCTCTCCTTCCTTCTCCATTTTTTGAACCGATGATTTCAAACCGATGGCATCCCATTGTTCGAAGGGCCCCAACTCCCAGTTATATCCCCATCGCATTGCCCGATCGATATTGACGATGTCATCCGAAATTTCAGGAACCCTCTCAGCCGCATAAAGGAAGGTCTTTTTCAGGATCTTCCAGGCAAACTGGCCTCCACGGTCAGGGTTGGTAACCATGGCTTTGAGTCGCTCTCTGACATCCTCGATATTTTTACTTGCCTCCACAGAAGCGAAGGTCACCTTCTTTTGAGGACGGTATTCCATCTTTTCATAATCGAGAACCAGAATTTCGTCTTTTCCCACTCTTTTCACTCGCTTATAAAAACCCTGCTTGGTCTTCTGGCCCAGCCATTGGTTCTTGATCATCTGTTCGATCAAAGGAGAGGGTTTAAAATAATCCTTTTCTTTCCCTTCAGGAAGACTTTCATAGAGATTTTTTGAGACATGAGACATCACATCAAGTCCAACCAGGTCAGCAAGTTTGAAGGTAGCCAATTTGGTTCTTCCAATGGCTGGTCCGGTAATTTGATCGATCTCTTCGATCAAGTATCCCTCTTCCAAGGCAGTTCTGATGGTCACAGCCCCTGCAAAGGCTCCGATCCGGTTTCCTATAAAATTAGGCGTATCCTTGGCAAAAACGATTCCTTTTCCTAAAACCCTCTCACCGATTTCAGCCATCTGCTTGACCACATCTCTGGACGTAGACCGAGCAGGAATGATCTCAAGAAGTTTCATGTAGCGGGGCGGATTGAAGAAGTGGGTCCCTAAAAACCTCTCTTCAAATCCTGCTGGAAACCCTTCGCACATCTTCTGGATCGAGATACCCGAGGTGTTTGAACTGATCACAGCCTCATCCTTCAAAAAGGGAATGACCTTTTTAAAAAGTTCTCTTTTCAAATTTAAATTTTCGACAACCACCTCAATGACCCAGTCGGTCTGTGAGATCCATGAGAGATGATCTTCAAAATTACCCACGGTGATCAGGTCTGCATCCTCCTTCAGATAGAGAGGAGCAGGCTTTACCTCCTGAATATTCTTCTTCCCCTGAATGGAAAATCGGTTTCTGAATTCCGGACTCTCGGGTGTCAAGCCTTTCTTTTTTTCCGCCTCGTTCAGCTCCGGTGGCACAATATCGAGGAGAAAGGAAGGAATCCCCACATTAGCAAAATGGGCCGCAATCGCACTTCCCATCACCCCTGCTCCTAAGACCGCTGCTTTCCGAATTCTCTGCTTCATCGTTCCACTCCTTTTCTTTTTAAAAATGCCTGAATGGTATTCTTTTTAGAAATTTGTCCTGCTGTGATCCAACGGAACCGATCTCCTGGGCCAAGAAGTCTTTGTTGAATCTCTTTAGGAGTGAACCCTTGCCGCACTCCTTCTTCAACTCCCTCACGGATACTCTCAAGAAACTCGATCTTTTTCTGAAGGGCCTCCCTTGGTTTTTCAATAACACCACAATAAGAACAGAACATCCTCCGGAGGTTAAGGGTGGCTACCCTCTTCAGGGAATCAAGGAGTTCATAAAGATCCTCGTCTTCCCGCGTATACCTCACTGCTTCATCCAAAAACAGATCGCCTGAAAATAACCAGCCTTCGTTCGGCTCATAGAGACAGATATGGTCATCCGAATGTCCTGGAGTGTGGATGATTAAAAACGGATGATGCTTTGTGTGCACTTCACACTCCACTGGAGTCATCTCCCAGCCAGGAGGTGCTCCCCAGATGAATCGTCGGTAAAGTCGGACCCACTTTGAGGGAGAGTGGGTATAGGAGGCGGAATTCGGATGGGCCATGGGAATGATGCCATACTTCCGGGTCATCCAAAAATTGTTGCCCGTATGATCCTCGTGGTGATGCGTGTTGATCACGGTCTGAATCTCCGGAAGATCCGCGCACACTTTTAAAAACCCTTTCCTGCACCTTATAAAACCTGTGTCAATAAGAAGCCCTTCCACATAATAAGCATGAACTTTAAAGACAGGTATCCCAAGAATCCGACTCGTCATGTGAATCGAATGGACCGGCCCGTTTAATTCTTTTTTGATCGAATATCGAATCATTATACATTAGATGTTTTTGCACCCACTCCGCTCAGTATAAAATTGATGAACTCATTGATCTGGTTCGAACCGATGGAGTGGTGGGTATTCTGCCTCCCATAGGTAAACCCTTTGAAAAGAAGAAAAAGGCAATGCCCGACTACCTTTTCGTCCATCTTACGAAAGATGCCCTTCTCTATCCCCTCTTTTAAAATAGAGATAAAGATCTCTTCGATTCCTGTTTCGATAATGTGGGGCTTCTCTTTGAGAAAAGGGGCATAGAAGCCTGATTCATCGTTCAGGACATTCACAATAAATGGGTTCTGCTCAAGATACTTGTTGGACAACCGGATGTAAATCTGAAGTTTTTCAGAAGGATCAGAAATTTTATTAATCTGATTCAAAATAGCCTTTCTTACGGATAAAGCTTCGTACATCAGAAGTTCTTCAAGAATCTTCTCTTTATTCTCAAATTCCTGATAGAGTGTCCGCTTCGAAATGCCAGCGTCTCTGGCAATTTCATCAACCGTCGTTTTATTGAATCCAAACCGCTCAAACCTCTTTTTGGCAAGACTTAAAATCTGAGCCCTTTTTTCCGATTCCATAATCAATAGAAACCTTATTTAACTTTCAGTTTTCTATCACAGCCCCACTTTCCTTGTCAAGTTATTTTTAATGTCTATAAAAGAGAGGAAAAAACCTATCACCGTCAAGCCCGTTTTAGATCAGACTTTAATGAATTATTTATAATATTAACAATAGGTTATCAAAATTGAAATAAGAAGGGTTTTGAAAGATTCGGCTACCCACCAATCACCTACGGAGGAGTTGATCAGAAAAAAACTTAAATACTTAATTGGTTTACTGGTTCCTACATATCTGAAATCAATGAAGATGAAACTATCTATGTCTTTCCAGCACCTTCACCGGGGTCAGCAAAACAAAGGGGGAAAAGTTGATCAAGCGGTGAAAAGAGAAATACCTTGTTTCCGTTGACTGGCCTCCCTATTGTGTAAAATTATTGTGTAAAAGGCACCGGGGTTACAAATGATAGGGTAACCTATTCTCCATCCACCTGAATGATGGCGCCTTCGCCCTGGGCTAATCCTCCACAGATGGAAGCCACCCCCATCCCACCACCCCTTCTTCTCAATTCGTAAATCAGGGTCATCAATATTCTTGCCCCACTTGCCCCTACAGGATGTCCAATAGCAATGGCACCTCCATTCACATTTGTTTTTTCAAGGATCTTTTTCATCTTTTCGGGATGACCGTTCGACAGAATCTTGGCACTTACGAGTGGCATGGCGGCAAAGGCTTCATTGACCTCGATTAAATCCATCTGGTCGAGACGGAGACCTGCTTTCTCAAGAACCCTCTGAATGGTAAATCCCGGAATGGCAGCAATCAATCTCGGAGCAGTAGCGGTGGCAATCATGGAAATGATTCTGGCAAGAGGTTTAAGTCCCTTCTCTTTGGCTTTCCTTTCGCTCATGATAAGAATAGCTGAAGCGCCCGTATCAAGCCCAGGGGCATTGCCCGCAGTTACTGTGGGGCTTCCATAGACCGTTGGCAGCTTAGCAAGTCTTTCCATCGTGGTATCCGGTTTTGGAAACTCATCCTTTTCAAAAAGGAGGGGAGGTTTTTTCCCCTGGGGAATTTCAACCCTCATCAACTCCTCCCCTACCTTAAATTTTCCCTCTTTAAAAGCCCTGTCATATTTCATTTGACTTTCATAAGCCCAGCGGTCTTGGTCCTCCCGGCTGACTCCATATTCGAGTGCAACCTCACCGGTATCAACCGAGACAGGATTAAATCCTTTGTATCCCAGCTCAAAGAGACCATCCCAGACCTCGATGTTTCCCAACCGACTTCCCCATCGAACATAAGGCGGGACAATCAGCGGGGTTCGACTCATATTTTCAGCTCCAACTCCCAGGGCAATTTCAATTTCCCCGGCTTTGATCGCCCGATACCCCAGCCTCACGGCCGCCATCGATGAACAGCAGGCTCGGTCCAGTGTAATGGAGATGGAATCTCCTGGAAACCCTGCCTTAAGCGTGGCTTGCCTGGCTGGAACATCAGTCTCAAGCCCCACCTCCCCTGGTACGGCAACCCCATAATAGGTCTCTTCCACTTCTTCCCCTTTTATATTGACTCGCTGGAGAACTTCTCGAATCACCATGGCTCCAAGGTCAATTGAAGGAATGTCTCTAAGGGTTCCTCCAAATTTCCCAAAAGGTGTTCGCACCGCACTCACCACAACAACATCACCCTGTCCCATAGCATCCCCCTTTTTTAGGATTGTTGTTGATTCAATAAACCGATTTCCCACCCCTGTCAATAAAAAAAGAGACCCTTTAGTAACCCCTCAGTTAAAGAAATAAAAAAGGGTTGGGAGGTTGCCTCGGAAAAACCTTTAAGCGAAACCTCTGTTCGTCAAAACGACCCCATCTGATTCAAAAAAATCCGACTCAAAGGGCATGAGGGCTTCGATGAGGATAACCTTTTATAACCGCTATTCAAGGTTTTGGAGGAGGAACGTTCCAACCCTTTTAAACTGCAAACACCCCATCACTGAGGGGTTACACCCTTTATCTCATCTCTGTTGTCAGTTCGCCTCTCACGAATCGGTTTTCTGAATTGGTAAAACGAATGAGCCTTTCGAGAGTTTTAAAAGCGTTCCCCGAATCAATGGCTTCCTCTGCCATTCCAATTCCTTCCTTAAGGTCTTTTACCCTTCCAGCCATATAAAAGGCGGAAGCGGCATTTAACAGGGTAACCTCCCTCCCTCCTCCTCTCTCCCCCTCCAAGATCTTGCGAATCATCTTTGCATTCTCCTCTTTCGTTCCTCCTTTGATCTCACCAACTCCCCATCGCCGCAGGCCAAAGTCCTCCGGGCTGATCGTATAGGTCTTCACTATCCCCTCTCTCAACTCAGTCACTTTCGTTTCTCCTGTGATGCTCATCTCATCCAGTGTGTCCTTTCCATGAACCACAAGCCCTCTTTTGATTCCGAGGTTACCAAGAACAATGGCCATCGTTTCTGTTAGATTGGGGTCATAAACGCCCAGTATCTGGGTGGTTGCCCCTCCAGGATTGATGAGTGGGTCAATGAGATTGAGAAGGGACCGGATGCCAATCTTCTTTCGAAGAGCAAGAAGGTGATCCATTCCATTGTGGACCAGAGGGTCATGAAAAAAACAGATGCCCAGGGTTTTGAAACATCTTTCAATCTGACTGGGCGTTAAGTCAAGATGGACTCCCAGAGCTGCAACGACATTGGCGCAACCGCAAAGAGGTGGGGCAGGTGTTCTAACATATTTTGCCACCTTTACCCCCCCTCCTGCCACGACCAGGGCGGTCGCTGTTGAGATATTGAAGATGGTAGTCTCTCCCGAAAAATCTTTTGCCGTGCTTAGTATGGTTTCCCTCTCAACCGTGATCTCTTCCCTGTCCAGACAGATGGCTTCTTCTCCTAAAGGAAGTCTTAAAGATTTCTCCTTGATCACCTTTGCTCCTGCTGTGATCTCTTCGGGGGTCTCTCCTTTCATCCTCAATGCGGTGAGGAAGGCCGCTATCCCCGCTATGGATGCCTTTCTGGATACGATTTCCCTCATGGATTCTATCATCTCTTCGTCCGTCAAATCTTTCCTCAACACCAGTTTGCCAATCGCTTCTTTAATCATTTTCTTCTCCTTTTATTTGGATTTTAGAAATAAAAAAGGCTATGGATGATTTCCATAGCCTTTGAAATCCTTTCTCCAAAACAGGCAAAAAGAAAAAAGGCCATGGGGGTCGGCCTGCCTATCGCAGGCAGGGAAGCCGCCCATGGCCTCTTGATTCAATTTGAAAAATTAGAACGGTGCCGGGCAGACCTCCCCTCTATAATTCTGCCAGCACCACCAGTATATCTTCTTTAACCTCAATCGATCCTCCTTTGATTTTTTCTAACCCGTGTTTTTTCTTTTAGCAAATTTCAAACGACTTGTCAAGATGGAAACTCTCTGTTAATCTCATACAGACCGTTTGGAGAGAAAGGAAGGTCCATGGACACCTACGAATTGATGATGAAGCGAAGGTCAGTCAGGGCATTTCACGATCGAGAGGTTCCTGAATCGGTGATCGAAAAACTGATGGATGTGGCCAATAACGCTCCTTCCGGAGGTAACATCCAACCTCTCTCGATCATTGTCGTACGCAATCCAGAGTCAAGAAATAAGCTTTCCGAACTGGCAGGAGGTCAACCCTGGGTCAAGAATGCTCCCCTTTCTATGATCTTCTGTCTCGATTTTTATCGAGTTAAGAAGTGGGCAGAATTGTGTCAGACTGATTTCAGAGGTGAGCAGGCGCTTAATCACTTTCTTATTGCCTACGCAGACCTGATGGCTGCTGCCCAGAATGTGGTCATCCTTGCTGAGAGCCTGGGGCTCGGCTCGGTCTACATCGGTTCTATTCAGCATGAGATCGATGAGACAAGAAAATATTTTCAAATCCCTGAATATGTCCTTCCCCTGATGGTCCTTTGCCTCGGGTACCCGAAATCGATTCCTCAGCACATTCCCAAATTGAAGAGAGAGACGATCACCCACCATGAGAAATACCAACCCTTAGAGAAAGAAGCGATTCAAAAAGCCTTCGATGACAAGTATGGCAAGATCGATGAGGACATGGAGAAGTATCTTGAAAGAGCCTTCGTTGAAGCCCTTGAGGCAGAAAAGCAGGAGACCACCAGATTTTTAGACCGCGTGAAGAAGGAGATGAAACGACTCGATATTCAGAACAACGCCCAATTCCTCTTTAAAGTAAGGTATCCCACCAAAGTGATGGTCCGCATGAACCACCGGATAAAAGAATCGATTCAAAATGCAGGTTTTAAAATTTTTTAATCAGTAAAGATGACAGGCGACCCAATGTCCTTCACCTAAGTCCTTGAACTCTGGATCAACCTCTCTGCAGTGGTCCATTCGATAGGAGCATCTGCTATAAAATCGACATCCCTTTGGAAGGTTGATCGGACTGGGAATCTCTCCCTGAAGGAGAATCCTCTGTTTTTTCATCTTCGGGTTGGGAATAGGAACAGCTGAGAGGAGCGCCTCTGTATAGGGATGTTTGGGTGAGCTATAGAGAACGGTATCCTTTGCCAGCTCAACGATCTTCCCAAGGTACATCACAGCCACCCGGTCGCTGATATGCTCCACCACGCTCAAATCATGTGCGATGAAGAGATAGGAAAGCCCCATTTCCTCCTGGAGGTTGACCAGAAGGTTGATCACCTGTGCCTGGATGGAAACATCGAGAGCGGACACAGGTTCATCGCAGATAATCAGCCTGGGATGGAGGGCCAAGGCCCGTGCAATACCAATCCGTTGACGCTGGCCGCCGCTGAACTCATGAGGAAATCGATGCGCCTGTTCCGGATGAAGCCCCACCTTATCCATGAGAAAAGAAACCTGGTCCTGGATCTCCTTTCGTGAACAGCGGGTGTGGTTGCGAATGGGTTCTGCAATGATCTCTCCTGCAGTCATCCGGGGATTCAAGGAGGAGTAAGGATCCTGGAAGATGATCTGGAGTCTGGCTCTGACCTTTCGGAGCGATTCCGCATCCATCCTTAAAAGATCTTCACCTTCGAACCAAATTTCTCCTGCATCAGGCTCAAGAAGTCGAAGAATACACCTGCCCACCGTGGTCTTCCCGCATCCGCTCTCTCCCACCAATCCAAGGGTCTCCCCTGAATGGAGGTGAAAACTGATCTCTTCCACTGCCTGCACCCATCCGATTCTTTTTGAAAAGATTCCTTTCCGAACAGGAAAATATTTTTTCAGGTGCTTAACTTGGAGAAGGGGAATAGGATCCATAGGTCAGCCATGTCAGATTTCACATTTCAAATTTTCAATTAGAAGGTTTTTAATTTGAAATATATGATTTGAATTTTTCCTTGATGACCTCATGTTCAGAACTCATTTCCACAGCCAGCACAATATCCGGCGGCCCTCTTTCTGAACCAATGGAGGTTCTTCTCCTTTACATACCTCCATGACTCGTGGACACCGAGGATGGAATCTGCATCCTTCGGGCATCTCAAGCAGGCTGGGAACCATTCCCGGAATCTCCTGGAGCTGCCTTCTGCCCGTCTCCATCTTCCGACCTATCCATGGGATGGATCCCAAGAGTCCCTGAGTATAGGGATGGAGGGGCTCGCTAAAAAGATCTTCCACCAAAGCCTCTTCAACCACTTTCCCTGCATACATCACCACCACCCGCCTGGCCATCTCTGCAATGAGACCCAGGTTGTGAGTGATTAACAAAACAGAGGTATGGATCTCCTCCTTGAGGCGCTCCATTAAATCCACAATCTGGGCCTGGATGGTCACATCTAATGCTGTGGTCGGTTCATCAGCCAGAAGCAACCTCGGATGGCAGGACAAAGCCATGGCGATCATTGCGCGTTGACGCATCCCTCCGCTTAACTTGTGAGGATATTCATTAACCCTCACCTCTGCAGAAGAAATCTGGACCATCTGAAGCATCTCGATGGCCTTTGCCCATGCCTCCTGTCGGGTCAACCCCTGATGGAGCCGGATGGCTTCGGAGATCTGTTCTCCGATCGTCAGGACGGGATTGAGTGAGGTCATCGGTTCCTGAAAGATCATGGAGATGGCATTGCCTCGAATCTCCCGTATCTCATCTACGCTCATCTTGAGGAGGTCTCTCTCCTCAAAAAGAATCTCCCCTTTTATCTCCGCAGGTGGCGAGGCAAGTAGCCTGAGAATCGATAGAGCCGTTACGCTTTTACCGCACCCGCTTTCTCCTACCACTCCGAGGGTCTCTCCCCGGTAGACTTCTAAATCGATCCCATCCACCGCTGTCACAACCCCTTCATAAGTATGAAAGCAGGTCCTCAGATTTCTGATGGAGAGAAGAGAATGGAATTCCATCATTTGAACCTTGGGTCTAATATATCCCGTAATCCGTCTCCAGAAAGATTAAACCCGAGAACAGCGAGAAAAATCGCTATCCCTGGAAAGGTTGCTACATGCGGAGCATTAAATAAATAAGCCCGGCCAGAACCCAGCATGGCGCCCCATTCAGGAGTGGGCGGTTGAACTCCAATTCCAAGAAAACCCAGACCTGCGGCAAAGAGAATGGCTGTGCCCATTCCAAGGCTTGTCTGTATGGTGATTGGAGTTAAGACATTGGGCAAAATGTGTCGGATCAGAATGATCCCGTTGCGTGTGCCCATGGCCCGGGCTGCCTCTACATAGGTCTGTTCTCTCACCCCGAGAGTGCAACCCCGGACCAGGCGAATATAGATGGGTACCATGCTGATCCCCACTGAGACGATCGTATTTTTAAGCCCCACGCCCAAGACGGCCACCAGGGCCAGAGCTAACAGAAAACCTGGAAAGGCCAGCAGGGTGTCGGTGACTCGTTGAATGACAAAATCGATCTTGCCTCCGTAGTACCCTGAAATGAGCCCGAGGGGAACACCGACCAATAACCCAACACAAACCACACCGATAGCGATCAATAGGGATATGCGGGAGCCGTATAGGATCCGGCCCAGGATGGAGCGTCCCAATTCATCCGTACCCAGAGGGTGTTTCAGGGAAGGCCGTTCCAGCGATTTCATGAGATTGGGAGCCGATGGATTTCCAGGAAAGAGAACCGGAGCCAGAAGGGCAACAGCCAAGTAGATCAAAATCAAGAAGCTACCGAAAAGGGCTGCTCGATTTCTCTTAAACTTTATCCAGATCAGTGAGCGTTGAGGTTTTGAGGAATCCATATCGAACTGGAAAATCCAAAGGTCAAAGTCCAAATTTTAAACCAATGCCAAATCGCTCTATATTAAAAAATAGTTTTACCTCTGAACGTTAGAAGTCGAAATTTATTCGAACTTTGACCTTTATGCGATTTGTCATTTTCTTCCATCATATCTGATCCTCGGGTCGATATAGGCATAGATCAGATCCACCACCAGATTGACCAGAATATAAAGGAGTCCAAAAATCAGAATGGCTCCCTGTATCACAGGATAATCTCGGGCAAGGATTGAATCGACGATGAGCCGTCCCATACCCGGCCAAGCAAAGACCGTCTCCGTGAGGACCGCCCCACCAAGAAGAAGTCCAAACTGAAGGCCCACAACCGTGATGATCGGGATGAGAGCATTCTTAAGCGCATGTTTGATGATGACCATCTGCTCTTTGAGTCCCTTGGAACGCGCCGTCGTGATATAATCTTGAGAAAGAGCTTCCATCATACTCGCACGGGTCATCCGGGTAATAAAGGCAACGACAAAAGCGGCAAGGGTGAAGGAAGGAAGAATGATGTGTTTAAAACTTCCCGTTCCACCTGCTGGAAGCCACTTGAGCAGAACGGAGAAGACTACCACCAGCATCAATCCGAGCCAGAAAACAGGCATGGAGATACCAAAGAGGGCCATTGAAGTGAAGAGATAATCAATCCAGGTATAACGCCTCACGGCTGAAATGATTCCGGCGGGAATCCCGAAGAGACAGGCGAGCGTAATGGCAGCCACCGCAAGCAGGACGGTATTGGGGAGCCTTGACCCGATCTCTTCCAACACCGGATTCTGAGTCCGTGCGGAGCGTCCAAGATCAAAGCGGATTAAACGGCTCAGAAATAAGCCAAATTGAACGAAGATGGGTTTGTCGAAACCGAGTTGCTGCCGAATGCTCTGGATATCCTCTTGAGAAGCCATCTGGCCAGCAAGAACCTGCGCCGGATCACCCGGCAGCATCCGTAACATAAAGAAGAGAAGAAGGGATATCCCGATCAGAACCGGAAGGGTTGAAAGGAGACGTTTTAAGACGTACTGAAACATCGTTTAATGAATCACCGGAGAAAAGGTGACCGGTTAAGGTAACCAGACCCGAATCGTCAATAAAAGGTTACGTGTATCGTCTTGGAGTTTTTCATCCATAAGGGCAACCCGTAACCGAAACAGGCTTCGTCACCTTAACCCTTTAGACCAAACCCTAATCCCTACTCCATCCTGATATAGGTCGGATAAAATTTTTCGGTGCTGGTCACCACCATGCCTTTGATCTTCTTCGAATAGGCAATGACGAACTTTTCCACATGGAGCCAGATCCAGGGACAATCATCCCAGACCATTTCAGAGGCTTTCTTTAAGATCTCCAGTCGTTTTTTGGGATCCTGCTCGAGTCGGCTTGCATCCATCAATTTATCATACTCAGGGTTGTTGTAATGGGCAGCGCCTAACCCTTTGGGCGGATTGGTGCTGGAGTGAAACTGTCCGTAAAGCCCCATGTCGGCATCAAGGATTAAAGGCCCCCAGCCCAAAAGGAAGACTTCGAGTTCGGTCTCCTGAATGGGCTTGAGCAGGCCAGCCACGTAGGTAGGCCAATCATAGGTCCTTAATTCTGTCTTCACGCCAATCGCCTGGAGATAAGCTTGAACAGCTTCAGAAACCTGTTGGTCGAAAAGGTAACGGCCCTGAGGCGTCCGCATGTTAACCGTTTTGCTAAAATCAAAGTTAGCCTTTTTTAGAAGCTCTTTGGCTTTTTCAGGGTTATATTCGTATTGGTGCGCCATCTTATGGTAACCGAAAAGGATGGAAGAGACCGGCCCGTTCATCGGTACAGCCGTATCAAAGAGAATTTTACTGCAGATCGCTCTCTTATCCACAGCATAGTTGAAGGCTTGCCGCACCAATTTGTTCTGAGTCACTCCCTTCTGGTAGTTCAAGCCCATAAAGATGGTTCGGGTGGAAAGGGGCATCTCCACCGTCACATTGGGATCCGCCTTGAGCGACGCAACATTGGAAGGCAACGGTTTGTAACAGACATCGATCTGACCCGTTCTGAGCATGGCTTCCCGCGTGGCAGTTTCGGGAATAATCTTAAATGTTAGACGAGCAACGGTTGGTTTCTTTCCGTAGTAATTCTCGTTTCGGACCATCACAATTCGGTCGCCTTTGACCCATTCCTTAAGAATATAGGGGCCTGCCCCTACCGGGTTCTGACGAACCTCTTCTCCATATTTCTCAATGGCTGCGGGTGAGATAGGACTGCAAATCGTTAGGGAAAGGGTGGGGACAAAAGGGGCAAAAGGATATTTGAGATCGATCTGGAGTGTATGATCATCAATCACCTTCACCTCTTTGATCATGGCAATCGCAAAACGGAGTGGAACTCTGAGTTTTGGATCAAGGGCGCGGTCGAGCGTTAACTTGACGGCTTTTGCGTCAAAAGGTGTGCCATCACTGAATTTAACTCCCTTTTGTAAAGTGATCGTATAAGACAGACCGTCCTTGGAGGCCTTATAGCCAGTGGCTAACCTCGGTTCGAGCTTCCCATCAGGAGTCTGATAAAAAAGGGTATCGTAGATGAGATCACACATATTCTGGACTAAAGTGGTTGTCTGTTCTTGCGGGTTTAGCGTATCGGCATCAATTCCGATACCAATTTTGAGTTCAGGGATTTGGGCATGTACCGGATAAAGGGTCATAAAACTGATCCCCACGATGAACATCAGGACAAAAAGAAATGCTTTCATGAATCTAACCATCTTTTCCATCTCTCTCCTCCTTTTTTATAGACATGTGATCTCTTTAAACGTGCCCCCTTAAAACGTACACTTGTAACATTGCCCTTCCTTCATAATGGTCAAAATCTTCTCTTTCTTTTGAAACAGGGTAATATCTTTTAAAGGATCTCCATCGACCACGACAAGGTCAGCCAGTTTTCCCTTTTCCAAAGTTCCAATCTTATCTCCCATGCCTAAAACTTCTGAAGCTGTCTTTGTGGTTGCCACAATGGCTTCCATGGGAGTCAGTCCCACGTGAACGAGCAATTCCATCTCCTTTAAATTTTCACCATGCCGATTAAAAGGGGTCCCTGCATCGGTTCCCATGGCTATGGGAACCCTTGCGCGATGGGCCTTCTTGACACTTTCCCAATGACTTTTCATCACCGATTTAGACTTTTCTACAACGAAGGCAGGGACACCTTTTTGAACTCCTGCACGGATGATGTGATAGGGAGCGCATAGGGTCGGAACAACAAATACCTTCATCTGCAGTATTAATTCAATGGCTTCATCATCCAAAAAGAACCCATGCTCAATCGAATGGATCCCCGCCCAGAGGGCATTTTTAATCCCCTCTGTTCCTTGTGCATGGGTGGCTGTTCGCCTCCCTGCTTTTCTAGCCTCCTCAACCCCGGCAATCAATTCTTCAAGGGTGAACTGTGTGGATCCGGGGTCCACACCCTTGGTCATAATCCCTCCGGTGGCCATCAATTTGATCAGGTCTGCTCCAGCCTTGAGTTGTTCCCTCACCGCGGCCCTCACGTCATCAACCCCATTGGCTTCCCGGCCGAATTGCCAGCCATGACCACCTGTCATGCAGATCAGTTTACCGCTGCAGAGCATCCTCGGTCCTTGAAGCACTCCTGATTCGATCCCATCTCGAATGGCGAGATCGATGTAATCTTTACCGCCCATATCTCTGACCGTTGTCACTCCGGCTTCCAGGGTTTGGCGAGCGTGATCGGCTGCTTTTAGGGTGGTCTGAGGGATCGACTCTCTCAGTAGCAAAGTGATCGGGTCTGGACTTCCGTCTACGCAGAGATGAACATGGGCATCGATCAAACCTGGAAGTATGGTTTTTCCTGAAAGATCAAACACCTTATCCTTCTTTGAAACAGGATAATTTTTGCCAGTTCCAACAAATTTCAATAACTTCCCTTCAACAGCAACCGTTCCTTTCTCAAGGACCTCTCCATTTCCAATAATCACCGTTCCTTTCTCAAATACGACTGCCATATCTTCTCCTTCGCCTATCGATGATTATCCAGGGTCTCTCGTAAATATTGAATGGTCCCATCTGGATAGACGGCTACCCTTGCCTTATCCCGCCATTCTTCTTTTAAAAGATCCAGAACTTCCTTCCATGTCTTAACCCAGACAAGGGAGGAGACCTGTCCAAAGAAACAGGCCCCGACCTGATCCCGGAAAGGTGAAAGCACGATCATTCTTTTCACTTTGTTCGAAAGGGGCTGAGGAAGCTTGAGCCCTCCTTCTCCGCATCGTCCAAACTCCCCGAAGAGGTAATGAACCATCTGGCCTGCGGGTTCATTGGCGATGATGACCAAATCGCCTCCTTCCTCTTTCAACGAAGGAACACCGATAAACGGAGCAATCGCACATTCATTAGCCTTTGAATAGGCATTGACCACCACCACATCCATCTCCATGGCAGGCGTGGTGGCATAGACCTCTCTGGCTAATCTCATTCCCTCATGATGTTCTGAGATCGGATCTCCCACAAAGAGTCCTGTGATTTCACCCCTGAGATTGACAAGGGCATCGATCTTGATATCGAACCCTGCCATTTTCGCCGCCTCTTCAATATCCAGTCGGGGAATGTTTCCGTCAATCTTTCCCTGACCGACGCAATCCGGATGCGTTTTGATCAAGCCGTGATTGGCTCGTATGGATTCGATATGGGCCACACCTGGAAGGATCATCTTTCCACCTCCCCCATACCCGGAAAAAGAATGAGGGACAATACATCCAATGCCGATCTTCAAATCACAAGCCATCACTTCACGATTGATGGAGACAGGGGTCCCGTATTGGGTTGTCCCGATAAATTTGCAATATTCAAAGGGATGATGATTATAAACCGGAAATCGGTCCAAGACTTCCTGGCCAAGTTTTTTTATAAAATCGTTCGCGGTCTGGGCTCCGTGGGCTCCTAAAGCCGCAATAAAACGAACCTGTTGGTCCGAAATCCCGGCTTTTTCAAGCTCCCTGAGTACAAAAGGAACGATCTGGTGGACCGGAGTAGGTCTGGCCATGTCATCGAAAAGAATAACCACCTCTCGCTTACCCCTGGCTAACTCTGCGATGGTCTTTGATCCGATAGGATGAGAAAAGGCTTTCTCCATCTCCTTGGTTGTAAGACGGTTCTTTTCCCCTCCCCTCATCGGGCAAAAGAAGACCGTCCAGGAGTCTGGAAACTCTAACTCCATCTCTCTATTTCCATACCATAGAAGTTGGGGGATTTTGATCTTCATTGGTTCTTTAAAAAATCAAGGGGGCAAGGATCGAGGGATCAAGGTTCAAACGTCTCATTGTCATGGAGTTCATAATTGACGCCTCTCTCGGCTTCTGGCATCTTCAAACCCTTGGATCCTTGTTTATAAACCCAGGTAGCTCTGGCGTATGTGCTGATTCTTAAGGAGGTCCTGGCCCGTTCCACTCATGGTAATGGATCCATTCTCCAAGACATACCCCCGGTGAGAGAGGCTGAGGGAATGAAACACATTCTGTTCCACTAAAAGGATGGTCGTTCCTTGACGATTGATCTCTCTGATAATGTCGAAGATGGTTTTCACTAAAATGGGTGAAAGTCCCAGAGAGGGCTCGTCCAGCATCAGAAGGATAGGACGGGCCATCAATCCTCGACCGATGGCAAGCATTTGTTGCTCCCCCCCACTGAGCGTTCCGGCCAACTGTTTTTTTCTTTCCTCCAATCTTGGGAATAATTTAAAGACCCACTCCATCGACTCCTTTCTCACCTGTTTTGCCTTCGGGAATTGAGAACCCATTTCGAGATTTTCCATCACTGTGAGGGTAGGGAAGAGTTGCCGTCCCTCTGGAATTTGAACAATACCTAACGAAACGATCTTTGCCGTCGGATAAGGGTGGATCGTCTCCTTATGAAATTGGATCTCTCCGCGCCTGGGTTTATAGATCCCTGAAATCGTCATCAAGGTTGTCGATTTACCTGCTCCATTGGACCCGACGATCGTAACAATCTCTCCCTGGTTGACCTCAAGGGAAACTCCTCGCAAGGCCTGGAGATCACCGTAGAAGACCTCAATCCCTTTGACACTAAGCATTCCTAAATTCCTCGCCTAAATAGGCATCGATGACCTGACGATTTTTTACAACCTCTTCAGGAACTCCTTCGGCTATCTTTTCGCCATAATTGAGCACAATGACCCGTTGAGAAAGCGCCATCACGCCTCGCATGACATGTTCGATCAATAAGATCGTAATGCCCTGTCGATTGATCTCCTTTAAAAGCCGGATCAACTCATCAACCTCCGTCGGAGTCAACCCGGCCATCACCTCATCCAATAGGAGAAGCTTCGGTTCGGTCGCCAGGGCCCTTGCCAATTCTAATCGTTTACGGTGGGGAAGGGTCAAGCCAGTTGCCAGAGTCTGGGCTTTATCTTTCAGACCTACCATTTCGATGGTTCGAAGTGCCTTCTCAGTGGCTTCATGAATATGCTTGGTTCGGTTTAAAGCCGCAATCATCACATTATCCAACGTCGTTAGCTCAAGGAAAGGTTTTACAATTTGGAAGGTTCTCACCATCCCTTTTTTGCAAATTTGATGAGGTTTAAGATCAATCAGTTTCTCTCCCTCGAACCATATTTCTCCTTCATCGGGTTTATAAAATCCCGTAAGGGTGTTAAACAGAGTGGTTTTCCCCGCTCCGTTGGGCCCGATAATTCCAAGAATCTCTCCTTTTTCTAAGCTAAAGGAGACCTGACTGACTGCCTTGAGGCCACCAAAATTTTTAGAAACTTTTTTTAGTTCAAGAAGAGGCAACCTAGACCCTCCAATGACCCAATAAATCCAAATGGCGAATTTCCAAACAATTCCAAAAGTTAAATGCCAAAATTTCTAAACCGGGATCGTTCTAAATTTTGGATTCCGGTCATTCCAGTTGGTTTTGGGCTTCAAATTTAAAATGTTTCCCCTATCTTAATGTGACTTCTCACCGCTCAACAACGGGGAGAGGGCTTTCTTCATATACGAAATGACTCCTCTGGGAAAGAAAAGAACCACGGCGACCAGTAAAAATCCATAGATCACCAGATGGAGCCCTTCGTATCCGGCTTTCGCAAAATAAGTCCTTGAAATTTCAGCTAAGGGAGTAATCAAAAAGGACCCAATCACTGGACCCAGCACGGTTCCCATGCCACCAATGATAGGCCTCAGAATGATCTCAATGGAGAAAGCCATGGACATCATCGTACTTGGATGAAGGTAATAGAGATAATTGGTATAGAAAGCTCCTGCTAGAGAGGTCATAAACGCGCTAATAAAGATGGCAATCATCTTATACTTAAAGACATCCACGCCAAGGCTCTCGGCAGCCTCTTCTTCCTCTCTCAGAGCCACCATATACCTCCCGATCTTTGATCGTTCCAAAAGCCTGACAACGATCAGAGAAAAAACGACATAACCCAGGGCGATATAATAGTAAGGGACGTTATCTTTGAATTGGAAGTTGACCGCAGAAAAATGGGGAGTAATAAAGAGTCCCTGAAAGGATCCAAAAACTTTCAAATGGAGGACAATCAATCGGCCAATCTCAGCAAACGAGATCGTGAGAAGCACAAAATAGACGCCTTTGAGACCAAAGCGAAACCCAAAAAAACCGATCACCAAACCCACCGCGCCCGCACAGATTCCACCGATCCACATGCCTATCCAGGGGGGTAACCCAAGGGTGAGCGTAAGGAGATATGTCATATAGGCTCCAATGCCTACATAAAGAGAATGCCCTAATGAAATGACACCGGTATAACCCGTGAGAATATTCCAGGATTGCCCAAGATAAGCATAAAAAAAGATCATAATAAAAATACCCAGGGCATAGGAGCTCATGACTTTCGGAAGGACCAATAAGATGAGAAAAGCAAGAAGCAGGAAGAGATAAAGTTTTCTCATCTTTTCTTTCCTCCAAATAATCCCTGGGGTCTCAAGATTAAAATGACGATGAGAATAAAGAAACTGACTACCTGTTTCATGGTGTGGGGAAATTCGAGATCCACACCAAGACCGTGAAAGATGTTCGTGATCACCTCTGGTCCGATAGATTCGGCCACCCCAATGATAAATCCACCGACCATGGCGCCTGTCAAGCTCCCCATCCCCCCTAAGATGACGATGATAAACGAGATCAACGTAAAGGGGGCTCCAATATAGGGAGAAAGGGGCATGATGGGAACGAGAAGCCCACCCGCACTCCCCACACAGGCTGTTCCGATTCCAAAACAGACGGCATACACTTTATTGACATCTGTGCCTACGAGGAAAGCGCCTAAACGATTGTCTGCTGCGGCGCGGATCGACTTTCCCATATCGGTTTTCTTTAGAAAAACAAGAACGAGGACTGTAATGAGGATGGCGATAGAGAACGCCATCAGGCGTGGGGTGTCAATGGTCAAGGGACCTAAACTGATGGAGCTAAGAGCAAACTTGCTTTGAGGACTGATGTAATCAGGACCCCAGATGAGCCTGGCGCTGTTCTCAAAGACCATCGCCATCCCAACCAGAGGTAAAACCTGCATGGCTTCTGGGAAATCAAGAATCCGGTTGACAACAGATCTTTGAAGGAGATAACCGAGAATGAAAAGAATGATGGCGCTGACTAAAAAAGAAAAAAAAGGGTCCACACCAGTCCAGAGGAGAATGGTATAGGCAACATACATCCCCCAAACCATCATCTCCCCATGGGCGAAGTTGATGACCCTCATCACGCCAAAAATGAGGGAGAGGCCTAATGCGATTAGGCTATAGACCCCTCCCAACAAAAATCCACTAAGGGCTAATTGAAGAATAAGGTTAAGATTCATCGCCTCTGTTAAACGCCCCGTTCCCAGAGTTGTTTCGGCATCGGATGGATATATTTGGCTTCTGCCGCCTTCTCCGGTAAGACCACTTTGAGGGACTGATTGATAATCTGGATCATCGCGGTATCGGCATTAATGTTGTCTCCTCTCGAATCAAAGGCAACTGCCAAACCAACCATTAGATCTTGCTTGAAATACGTTTTTTGTAAAGCCGCAACAATGTCATCGGCCTTCGTGGATTTGGCTCTCTCTAATGCATCCGCAATGACCAGCACTCCCAGATAGGCATATCCTGAATTGGTGTCAATATATTTCCCGGGATATTTTTTGGAGAAAGCGGCGTTCACTTCCTTATACATTTTTCCGATGGGGTTATACCATGGCACATTATCCATTACATAGTCTGCTAAGGCTTTCATATCTCGAATAAATTCTGGTTCATACCATCCTGGACTTCCTGGACTGATGATCCCCTGAAGTTCGACTCTCTGCTTGTAGAGTTCTCGAATCATCAATTTGGCATCCCCAGGTCTGGCCACCGGAAAGAGAATATCAGGTTTGAGGGCTTTGATCTTTGAAACCTCTGCAGAAAGATCCTGAATGCCCAGCGGATACTCAATATGGCCGACCAGTTCAATAGGAAATTTTTTGTCCGTAACGGCTTTTTTGAAGGTTGCCCCCTGGACGCGCCCAAAGAGGTCTCCCGTGTTCGTCAACACTCCTCTGATTTTGCTGATATTTTTTTCTTTCATAATTTTATCCATGTAGAAAAGCATGGAGTCAGCAAATTTGGTTGTCGTGGGAAAGACTCTAAAGGTATATTTAAATCCCTTTCGCGTGATATCATCAGCAGCAGCCACATCCATGACAAAAGGAACCCCTCTCTGTTCACAAAGCGTAGCAATCGTCATTGCATTTCCACTTAAGAAAGGTCCAACCAAGCAAACCGCACCTTCTTTAATGACTCTTTCAGCTTCTGTCCGGGCCACCTCTTCTTTGGCCTCCGTATCTGCCAACAACAGTTTAAGTTTGGCTCCACCCATCGATTTGATGCCACCCCTGGCATTGATGTCATCGACCGCCATCTGGTTCCCCCGGCGCATCGAGATTCCAATGTCAGCAATGACACCTGTCACCGGTTGGATCGAAGCGATTTTAATTTCGGGAGGTTGGGCACGCAGCAACGTGGGGACACCGGCCACCGCTGTTGTAGCCCCGAAGGCCGCCGAATACTTTAAAAATGTACGACGATTCATCTTCTTTTTCACCATAGACCCTCCTTTCTTGCTTTCAATAGTTAAATTCAAAAAACAGAACAAATAGAAATCTTCTATTTTTTAAATAGGGTAATATTTACAAATTTCTAATCCGTTGTCAACTTAAAAAATACTGCAAAACGGAGATCCTCCAATAAAAAACTATTGGTTATTTGAAATGAAATCTTGACAAGAGGGGATTCTTAGGTTCTAATTTGGTTTTATAAATTGAGAAAGGAGGGATTCCAATGCTGAAACGTAGGGATTTCTTAAAGATCGCTGGCATAGGGGGAGCAGGAGCCATAACAACGCTTTCTTCAGTGAAAGTTTCTCAGGCGCTGGTAAAATGGAAAATGGTGACCTCCTGGCCACCTAAATTTCCTATCTTACAGGAAGGTGCTGAACTCTTTGCCAAAAGGGTGGAAGAAATGAGTGGGGGCCGAATGAAGATCGATGTCTTTGCGGCAGGCACGCTCATCCCGGCTCTCGGAGGGTTTGATGCCATCTCGGCTGGGACCGTAGAAATGGGAAGCAGTGCCTCTTACTATTGGCCTGGTAAGGTCCCTTCGGCACAGTTTTTCACTGCTGTGCCTTTCGGCTTTACCTTTGATGAGATGACTACGTGGCTTAATGGAGGTGGGGGACTGGAGCTTTGGAATGAGATCTATGCTCCTTTTAACCTGGTGGCCATTCCGATGCTCAACACCGGCGTCCAGATGGGCGGCTGGTTCCGAAAAGAGATTAAAACCCTCGATGATCTGAAAGGTTTAAAAATGTGCATCCCCGGATTGGGGGGTAAAGTCATGGCAAAGGCTGGCGTATCAGTTGTTCTTCTTCCAGGCGGAGAAAGGGTCCCTGCTCTCGAGAAGGGGGTGGTGGATGCAGCCGAATGGGTAGGACCAGCCCACGATCTCAGGCTTGGATTTCCTAAAGTGGCCAAATATTATTATTATCCAGGATGGCACGAACCCGGATCTCAGTGTGAACTGATGATCAACAAGAAGAAATGGGAAGAACTCCCCAAAGACCTGCAATCGGTTGTCCGTGCAGCCGCCTACGAAATCAACAACTGGTCTTATGCCCAGTTTGAAGTGGAAAATGCTAAAGGCATGGCCGAAATCAAGAGACAATTTCCTGATGTCAAGTTTGTCAAATTTCCAGCGGAGGTGCTCAAAGCATTCCGTAAATTGACCCATGACGTTCTCGCTGAAGAAGCCGCTGCAGATAAGACCGGTGCCTTTAAAAAAGTGTACGAAGCTTATCTCAGGTTTCGAAAGGATGTGGACCCGTGGGGAGAGATTGCCGCACGAGCCTATTTCAAGGCTGAGGAGCTAAAATAAAAACGTCCGAGGCTCTATGAGAGGTCTTGTCCGTATCTTTGACTTGATCAGTGAAGGGTCGGGGCGGGTCGTCATGTGGCTCGCCCTGATCTTATTTGTCATCACCGCCTACGAGACCATTCAAAGGTATCTCTTTCGTGTCACCTCTGTGGCTCTCCAGGAGACGACCTGGCATCTTTACGCTTTTCTCTTCCTTCTCGGTATGGCTTACACCTTAAAACATGATCGTCATGTGCGCGTGGATATCTTTTACGATCGCATGTCAGACCGATGGAAGGCATGGACCAATCTTTTCGGCATGCTTGTCCTCATTATTCCCTTCTGTCTTCTGATGATTCGTTTCTCTTGGCCTTTTATGCTTACCGCCTATCAGATCGGCGAACGCTCTGGAGATCCTGGAGGGCTTCCAGCGCGCTGGCTCCTAAAAGCCGCGATCCCCGTAGGTTTTGGCCTCCTCCTGCTTCAGGGAATTTCTGAACTCTTTAAAAACTTAATTGTCATTCTGCGGGATCATTCTGCTTCCTCTCAAACAAACAACGAGTTAAGGGAACAGGAAGGAACCTAATGGAGTATCTCAGTATCCTAATGCTAATTGTTTTAACCGTTCTCCTTCTTCTGGGAACTCATGTCGCCTTTGCCATTGGGTCAACGGCCATTTTCTTCGGTCTCATCGGTTTTGGACTTGATCTTTTCTCTTTACTCCCCTTAAGGGTCTGGGGATTGATGACGAACATGACCCTGATTGCGGTCCCTCTCTTTGTCCTGATGGGGCTCATTCTTGAACGATCAGGAATTGCTGATGAACTGCTCGAGATGATGACCGTGATGTTTGGTCCCCTCCGCGGAGGACTTGCCATTTCGGTCATTATTGTTGGTGCCCTGCTCGCTGCCTCTACCGGGATTGTAGGAGGGATTATTGTCACCATGGGGCTCCTCGCCCTTCCCACCATGCTTCGTCACCATTATTCGCCTGAGTTTGCTACTGGAACAATCTGTGCTGCCGGTACATTAGGGCAGATCATTCCTCCAAGCATTGTGTTGATCGTCCTGGGGGATGTCATGGGTCTTTCGGTGAGCGACCTTTTCGCCGCCTCTTTTCTGCCAGGCATTCTCCTGGTGATTCTCTATATTATTTATATTGGAATCATTGCCCACTTGAAACCCGAACTCTCGCCTCCTCCGATTGCTTCAGGTCTGACCCGGAGGCAACTCTTTTTGCGCGTTGCCAAATCGGTCATCCCTCCCGCAGCACTCATTATTGCTGTATTAGGCTCGATCTTTTTTGGAATTGCTACGCCTACAGAATCAGCCTCGATTGGCGTCTTGGGAGCTCTGATCCTCTGTGCACTTCACCGTCGCTTAAAACTGAAGATGCTTTACGAAGTCATGCAGGGGACAACCCTGCTGACCTGCATGGTCTTCATGGTTGTGATTGGGGCAAGCGCCTTTGGGATGGTCTTTATTGGCTTGGGCGGTCAGGACATGGTGAAGGGCTGGCTTTTAAACCTTCCCGGCGAAAAAGTGGGATTCCTGTTAACCAGTATGATTCTTATTTTTCTCCTTGGCATCTTCTTCGAATTTCTCGAAATCAGCCTGATTGCCGTTCCCCTCCTTGTGCCAGCGGCTCAACACGTGGGGGTGGATCTGTTGTGGTATGCGGTCCTCATCGCCATGAACCTTCAGACTGCCTTTTTGAGCCCTCCTGTGGGAGCGAGCCTTTTCTTTCTGCGTGGAGTTTCGCCGCCAGGGGTGACCATGAGTCATATCTTCCGCGGGGTCATTCCATTTATGATCATCCAGCTTATTGCCGTAGGCATCCTGATCCTCTTCCCTCAGATTGCCCTCTGGTTGCCTAACCTCAAATAGAAAACATTACTCCTTCTTCTTCATCATGCCTGCAATCATATCAAGAAAACCAAAGGGACGATAGCCCGTCATGCCTCCGTCCGCAACAATCGTCGTGCCATTGATATAGGTGGCTTCATCAGAGGCCAGGAACAGAGCAAGATTCACAATCTCCTCAGGTCTTCCCAAGCGTTTCAGAGGAACTTGTTCACTCAATCCTTTGACCAGAATGTCTTTGCTAAGAATAGGGGCATTCATCCCACCGGCAACCAATCCAGGGGCTATGGCATTGACTGAAATATAATACTTGCTCCATTCATAGGCCAGGACTTTGGTCAACATCATCACCCCTGCTTTACTGACGGCATAGGGAAGAAATCCTTGCTCTCCGAGAAAACCCACGGCCGAAGAGATGTTGATGATCTTTCCTCCCCCTTGTTCGATCATCCTCTTTCCGACAGCCTGGCAGCAGAGAAAGACTCCCTTCAGGTTAATATCCATTACCTGATCCCAGCCTTCTTCCTTGATGTTTTCCGCCTCGAGAATAAAGGGATTGACACCGGCATTGTTGATGAGGATGTCGATCTTCCTGCTTGCCTGGATGGCCTCCTCAACCATTTTCAACACATCTCCAGAAAGGGAAACATCTCCCGCAACAGCGAATGATCGAACTCCAAGAAGCTTGATCTCTTCAGCCACGGCTTTTGCTTTCTCCAGATTCCGACCGTGGACAATAATCTCTGCCCCCTCTTTCGCAAACCCCATCGCAAAGGCTTTTCCGATTCCTCGAGTCGATCCCGTAATCAGCGCTACTTTTCCTTTCAACCTCATGGTTTCACCTCCCAATAAATTTCTTGATTCTTTCTTCAAAGAATTCATTCAAATGGGAACTGTTTTGGGGAGACCATCCAAAAACTTCCTTCCAGATCTCAGGGCTTTCCATGCAGAGATAGACAAACAGATCCGGGTTAACCTCCTTTAACGTCTTCACCATTTTTTGATACATCTCTTTTCGAATCTCTTTAAAGTATCGGATTTTGCCATCTTTTCCGGGAAACAACTCTCCCAAAAAGATTCGAGTTTGAGGAAACCGTTCCTCAGCAATCCCTTTGAGCTGAGGCGGATAACGAAATCCTCCCAAACTGATCCAGATCACCCGCTTCGGATCGATCCGACTGAAAAGAAGTTGAACGACCTCTTCATATTCCTTCTCCCATCCCTCAAAATAGATCATTGGATCGAAATGGAACCCCAAAGGATAACCAGCTTCCTGACATCGCCTGGCCGCCTCGATCCGATCTCTGAGGAGCGCCGTTCCTTTTTCTTCCTCCTCGATCATCCGGGGGGGATTGAGTGACCAGGAAACCACAGTCCTTCCACGATGATCAAGGGAAAGAAGATTTTGCACTTCCGTTGTCTTCGTTTTCAGTTCAAGAATCGCATTCTTCTGAGCAAAAAAAGGAACAAGATATTGGGAAAATGGGAAGAGAGGTTCTAAAGCCAAGCTATCGGAGAGTTCTCCTGTCCCCAAACGGGAAAAAGGGCGACAATCGACCGAAAGAAAGGATTCAATTTCTTGAAGCAGGTCGTCCCAATTCGAATAGAGCGTCAAAAAAGGATTGTTCAAATAGCCTTGAAGAACGCAGTAGGAACAATCCATAGGACAATTGGTCACGGTATTAATCACAAAATATCCGCAGCAGATATGGCGGGAGGTTCCCGGACAGGGTTTTAATCGTTTCCCATAAAAACGGGTGATGAAAAGGTTCCTTTTCCCCTCCCCGATGGGATCTGCCATCGATAGGGCGTTTTTAATCAATCCCCTTTTGTCTCCAACCCCTTTGACAGGGACTTCTGGGAGGGATTGGAGAACATGCTGGGTTACCCAATCGTTCTCAGCTTGAAAATCGAGGTAAATGCGTTCAATTTGGAAAGGAAGCATCTTCAACGTTGTGGTGAACGCCCAAGTTTCAACCCATTTCAAAAATTCTGAATTAACGCTTTAAACTCTTCCTTGCCTCCAAGCTTCGATAAAAAATCAACGACAGCACGATATTCTTCGGTTGTCCGAAACTGAAATGCGAGCTTCATCCCTCTCCCTTCGAAAAAGGGGGGAGGATGGATAGAAATTCCCTCTGGTAAATGAAAACTTGCTACCTTCTTCTTAAACGCCTCCTCCTTCTCGCTCATCCTGGGATTACGAAGGCAGAACAGAAACTTCTTCACTCTTTCTGTTCGTTGTGGCGGGGTCAGTTCCTTCTGGGATAGGATGGACTGGAGGTCTGAACGGCGAAGGATATCTTTGATTCTTTGGCCGTCCCGCTGAGAAATTTCGAGCAGGAGAGTCAACATCTCTCTTAGACGACTCTCTCCTAACTTCAAATGAGAAAGAATGGGAATTAACGTCAACCGGTCCTCTGAGCCCATCTTTCCAAACAGTCGAATGTTAAAACGGGACACCTCCTCCCGGAGGATATACGTTTTTACCTCCTCCTCCATCTCTGCGAGGGCGAGGAAAGTGTTTAATATCTTCTCATGAGGCTCCAAAGAAAACAGAGGCAAATACGTTTTGATGATCTCCAGGGAATCCACCTGAAAAAGGCGGTGCAATTTCTGAAGAGCCATCGCTTTTTCCACCATATTGAAACGCCTGGTGGTCAGATTTTCCTCAAGAGATAAGAGGAAGAATTCCAAATCGTTCTTCTCTTGTCCCCCAAAAACCATGGCTGAGATGCTATCTCTTTCCAGTTCTTGCCACACCCAAACCCTTCGAAATCCGCTGACGATTTGATAATCCCTTTCCCTTCGTTTCAGAAGGACTGGCTGAATCAACCCGACGGTTTGGAGAGAAGATCGAAGGCGTTGAAGGTCAGGCATAAAATTGACAGAAAAAGTCTCATCCGTGATGTCAATTTGCTTAAGGGGTATTTCTTGAATCGTTTTCATTTGGGTTTCCTACCGATTCAGGAAAAAGATCCAATTTTAAAATTCCAATATCAAAGGAAGGTTAAAAAAATAATGCTGACCATTAAACCTGGATGTTTAATTTCTTTTGGCCTTCGGACTTCCTTTATATCTCTATCCCATATCTCCTCATCACTTCTTGATAATACCTTCCCTCAAGTTCATTCCCTCGCTTCAAGAATCCCTGAGAAAGGACCTGACATTTTCTCTTCATCTCGTTAAGGACCATGGCTTTCTCTTCGGGTTTCAGGCAAGGCTCGGATAAGATTTTTTCGAGCGCGATCACCCGATAGCGATCGTTTCCCCAGGACCGGTTCGAAAGCTGGTCGGGGTGCCCCCCTCGCTTGATGATCAGTTTCTTATTGATAAAAAAAATCGGAAACCGAATCGAGAGCCTGAGCCAGAAGTCATAATCTTCGCACACCGGAAGGGCCTCATCGAAAAGACCAACGGTTGAGAAAAGGGTCTTTCGCATCATGACTGAAGACGGGCTGATTATGCAGAGAGGAAGGCATTTTTCAAAGATCCAGCCAGAGTATTTCGAATGTTTCTTCATCGGATTGACCCGCTTTCCTCTGCGGATCCAGATCTCATCGGTATAGCAGAGGGAATAATGCGGATTCTCATCAAGAAAGGCTACCTGGATTTTCAACTTTCCCTTCACCCAGAGATCATCTGAATCGAGGAATGCAATATATTTTCCCTTTGCCTGAAGAATCCCCCTGTTTCTGGCGGCACTGACACCTCGATTCTCCTGATGTTGAATGACCTTGACCCTTCCTCCGTACTGCTTCATCACTTCAGAGGTTCCATCTGTGGATCCATCATCCACGACCATTAATTCAAAATCCTCATAGTCCTGGGCCAAAACAGATTGAACCGCCTCTTTCAACATCGGAAGCCGATTATAGGTGGGAATGATAACAGAGACTTTAGGCATGGTTCTTTCAAACTCACCTAGGGCATAGAGTTAAACACGATCCCCTATGCCCCATGCGCTGTGTTCCTGGGTTAGGCGACTCTTCTGGTCTTTTTCTTCAATCGTCTGATCCGTTTCTTCAAAATTTCAGCCATTTCCAAATTTCGTTGTTGGAGCATCTCCTCTCTTTTGGCCTTAAGTTCCTTTATCTTTTGTTTGATCTGGGAAGTGGTGAGAAGGACTTTCTCTTTCTTCCCACGGATTCGCTTTTTCACCTCTGGCTCTGGAATGCCTTTGGCTTTTCGAATGGCAACCAGCAACTCTTCTTTCTTCATGGCATGAACACCGGCAATCCCCGGCAATCCGAGGGCCATCTCCCTTAATTCTTTGGCGGTCATCTTTTCCAAGGGTTTCTCTTTTTTCTCCATTCGTCTCTCCTCCTCATCCCATAGAAATATTCAGAAGGTCAGAAAAAGCATTGAAGTTGCTTTTTAATGTATATGATTTCTAAGATCAAATCAACCTCCTTCCTATCAACCTTCATTCTGCAAAACCGTAATCCTTCAGTTCAAGTAACCCTTTAAACATCCATCATACCCCTCACGGAGGGAGACCACCCCCTGGGGATTATCTTGACATTGGGAGGAGGATCCAATAGAATGGAATTACTATTCGGGCGGATAGCTCAGTTGGGAGAGCGCCGGCCTTACAAGCCGGAGGTCGCAGGTTCAATCCCTGTTCCGCCTACCATTCGATAAAATAATAGGGTCTCTTCCGTAAACAGGTATTGCGGAATTTAACCAGAAATATTAAATTTTAAGGGAATAGGGGGCGTAGTTCAATCGGTTAGAGCGCCGGCCTGTCACGCCGGAGGTTGCGGGTTCGATCCCCGTCGCTCCCGCCAAAAAAAGCCCTGTCTCAAAGACAGGGCTTTTTTTATGAAGGTCATTGAACGGTTCACTGTCTTGACTCAAGCCGCCCCAGCTTCCTTCTCATAAAGCAGGATCGGGCTTTCGTGATGGAGGACCACTTCTTCACTGATAATGCATTCACGGATATTGGGTTGAGAGGGGAGTTCATACATGACATCAAGCATGATGTTTTCCATAATCGCCCGCAATCCCCTTGCCCCGGATTTTCTCTTGATCGCTTCTTTGGCAATGGCCGTCAAGGCCCCCTCTGTAAATCTCAATTTCACATTTTCAAATTCAAATAATTTCTGATACTGTTTGACCAGAGCATTTTTAGGTTTCTTCAGGATATCAACCAGGGCTTCAAGACTGAGTTCGGAAAGTGTAGCAATAACGGGGAGTCTCCCGATGAATTCAGGGATCAATCCAAATTTCAGCAAGTCCTCAGGCTGAACCTCTTTGAGTAAGTCCCCTGTATCCCGCTCATCTTTCGTTTTGATGTCTGCCCCAAATCCCAAGCTTTTCCCTCCAATCCGCTGTTCAACGATTTTCTCCAGACCGACAAACGCTCCCCCGCAGATAAAAAGAATGTTGGTCGTGTTAATCTGAATGAACTCCTGTTGGGGATGCTTGCGGCCTCCTTTGGGCGGCACACTGGCGACCGTCCCTTCAATAATCTTCAGGAGGGCCTGCTGAACCCCTTCCCCTGATACATCCCGTGTGATGGAGGGACTATCTGACTTTCTCGAGATCTTATCAATCTCATCGATATATACGATCCCTTTCTGGCAACGTTCAATGTCATAATCGGAGGCTTGAAGAAGGCTGAGAATAATATTTTCCACATCCTCTCCTACATACCCCGCTTCGGTGAGACAGGTGGCATCGGCAATGGTAAAGGGAACATCGAGGATCCTGGCCAGCGTCTGAGCGAGCAACGTCTTTCCAGACCCTGTGGGACCGATCAAAAGAATGTTCGATTTCTGAAGTTCCACATCACTGGAGAGCACTCGCGTATCAATTCGTTTGTAATGGTTGTGGACCGCTACCGACAAGATGCGTTTGGCATGCTCCTGTCCGATCACATACTCATCCAATTTGGCTTTGATCTCCATCGGTTTGGGGACGGTTAGCTTACCGGGAACGAATCGTTCCTCTGTCTCTTCGGCTATGATTTCATTACAGAGCTCAATGCATTCGTCACAGATATAAACGGTGGGGCCTGCAATCAGTTTTCTCACTTCGTCCTGGCTCTTGCCACAGAACGAACAGTGTAAAACGCTTCCATAACCTCCTCCGTTCGATTTCATGTCCCCCTCCTTTCTTCTCGTTTCCGTTACACTCCCTGAGATCGAACAGGACGTTGGATCACCACTTCGTCAATAATACCATACTCCTTGGCCTGCTGCCCATTCATATAAAAATCTCGTTCTGTATCCGTTTCAATCTTCTCGATCGGCTGAAGGGTATGCTTGGCAAGGATGGCGTTAAGCTCTTGCCTGAGACGTAAAATCTCTCTGGCTTGAATATCCACATCCGTGGCTTGTCCCTGGAATCCTCCCATCGGTTGATGGATGAGGATCCTCGAATGGGGAAGAGCATATCGTTTTCCCCTCTCTCCTGCAGATAACAGGAGGGCCGCAATGCTTGCTGCCTGTCCCATACAAATAGTGGAAACTTTTGGGCGGATATACTGCATGGTATCATAGATGGCTAACCCGGAGGTAACGATGCCTCCTGGGGAATTAATATAGAGATGGACGTCCTTATCGGGATCCTCCGACTCTAAAAAGAGCAACTGTGCAATGACCAGGTTGGCCACATCATCATCAATCGCCGTCCCCACGAAAATGATTCGCTCTTTTAAGAGGCGGGAATAGATGTCGTAAGCCCGTTCCCCCCGTCCATCTTTCTCAATCACTATCGGTATTAAAGTCATGTTTCCCTTCCTCATTTATCCAACCTATTGGCTGACCGTTTAGGAAATGTTTGCCTTCCCTAAGAGAAAGTTTAAAGTCTTATCGGTTAGAATGCCGGTTTTAAGCTCCGGGATCAGACCATTGGTTTCGTAGTATCGTTTCACCACTTCGATTTTTTGATGGGCTCGCTCAGCAATGGATCGAAGTCGTTCCTCCACCTCCTCGTCTGTTACTGTGATTCCCTCCTGAGAGGCAATGGTCTCAAGGATCAAAAAGGTTTTCACCTGCTTCTGGGCAACCTCGCGATAATCCTCCTGAAGTTTTTCCTCAGGGATATTCAAATTCTTTAAAACAATCCCCTGACTGGCTAACCTTAATTGGGTATCAGACACCAGAGCTTTGGCCTGCTCCTCCACCATACTCTCCGGAACTTCAAAGGAGTGGGCTTGAATCAGTTGATCGATTATCTGGTCCTTTAATTTTCGGTCCAGCATCATTTCTTTTTCTTTTTCAATCTCCTCCTGCAACTTACGCTTTAGATCCTCAAGAGAGGCATAATCTCCCAGATCCTTTGCAAACTCATCGTCAAGCGGAGGAAGAACCTTCTCTTTAATCTCTTTGACTTTAACGAGAAAAGAAATTGTCTTGCCTGCCAACTTTTTATAACCGTAATCTTCTGGAAAAAAGACCTCGATTTCCTTCTCCTCTTCGGGTGTTAAGCCGATCATCTTGTCTTCCAAACCAGGAATGAAGCGGCCTCCTCCAACCTCCACCGTAACATCAATGCCTTTCCCCTCCTCTAAAGGTTTATTCTCCATTCGGGCTTCGTAATCGATAATGACATAATCTCCATGGCGAACGGGTCTGGGCTGGGGAATCGTTTTAAGCTGGGCGTGGAGATTTTGAAGATCCTTCAGCCTGGATTCTAACTCTTCTTCTTTGATTTCTTCTTTCTTCCCTTCAAGCTTCAACCCAATATAGTTCTCTATTTTAAGTTCAGGTTTCACTTCCACTGTAGCGGAATATTGGAAAGGCTTTCCGCTCTCCAGTTCCCCCGGATCGATAACAGGAAGGGAGACTGGGTGAATATTCTTTTCGGAAAGGGCGGTTGGATAGGTCTCCTGAATCAACTTTTGGATGACCTCTCCCTTGACATAATCCTTGAAGTATCTTTCTAAAATATTTCTTGGAACCTTTCCGGGACGAAACCCTTTGATCTTCGCTTTTGCTCCTACCTCCTTATAGAGGGTTTCCACCTCTTTGGTGACCTGTTCATCAGGAATTTCAACTTGAACCTTCTTCTTGATGGAACTGATCTCTTCAACGGTAATATTCATTGATCAAAAGCCTTTCTTTTCGTTTTCTAACTCCTGCTTTCCTTAGATCTGCCACTCCTTAAGCCGCTTCGCTCCCCCATTTTTCATTCAGGAGGGATGGTGCCGGAGGCGGGACTTGAACCCGCACAGTCTTTCGACCACGAGATCCTAAGTCTCGCGCGTATGCCAATTTCGCCACCCCGGCCTTATGCCATAACCGGTCTAAAAATTAGTCTTTGGGTGAGGGGATGGCTAAGAAACCAGTTTGGTGTCAAGTCGATAGCTTAGGGCTAATGATTTAAACCCTTGCCTTTATTTTAATACAAAACTGGCATCCTTGCCCTAACCATAACCCACTGCTCTTTTGAGTCTTGGTGAGCCGTGCAGGAATCGAACCTGCAACCTACTGATTAAGAGTCAGTTGCTCTACCGATTGAGCTAACGGCTCACGGTTTAAAACATTGAAGAATCTGGCGCGCCCGGTCCGATTCGAACGGACGGCCTGCGGATTCGAAGTCCGACGCTCTATCCAGCTGAGCTACGGGCGCATCTGGGGTGAGTGAAGGGACTCGAACCCTCGACCACTGGGGCCACAACCCAGTGCTCTATCCGACTGAGCTACACTCACCACTCCAAGGCCATTAAAAAATGGTCAATGAATCATCCAATCAAATTGCTAATTTCTTTGATCAATGTGTGGCGCGCCTGGAGGGATTCGAACCCCCGACCCACGGATTAGAAGTCCGTAGCTCTATCCATCTGAGCTACAGGCGCCTGATCTCTAAATATATGACTTCGCTCAATTTTAATCAAGGCAAATTATAAGATTTAATTTGGCAGGTGTAAAGGGGTTGGGCACCCTATGCAATAACTTTTCGAAAAAAAAGATATTTTTGAAGTAAACCCATTCATTTTAGAAGGTCTCTTCAAACATCAACTTCATTCCATAAAGCAGTTGGTCCTTGGTGAACGGTTTAGTCATATAATAATTTGCCCCCAATTCATACCCTTTGAACATATCGGCATCATCACTCTTTGCGGTCAGCAGGATGATGGGAATCTCATTCATCTCTGGATTGGACTTCACCTCTTTAACAACCTCCCACCCACTCTTATTGGGCATCATCACATCACAGATGATCAGGTCGAACTTCTCTTCGGTAATCTTCTCAATAGCCTTTTGGCCATCCTCCGCTTCGTCCACTTCATAACCTAACTTCATTAGATGGATTTTGACAAACTTTCTGATCACCTCTTCATCATCGACCACCAAGATTCTTTTACTCATAGTCCTTCCCTCCATTTTGGAAACTTAATGGCAAAGGTCGTTCCCACACCTTCTGTGCTTTCGACCTCAATCGTCCCTTCATATTTAGTGACAATACGATAAACAATATTTAATCCGAGTCCCGTTCCCTCACCTAATTTTTTCGTTGTGAAGAAGGGATCAAAAATTTTATTGAGATGTGAGTGGGGAATTCCCACCCCACTATCACTGACCTGGACTTCAACGAAATCTTTCAGGGATCGAGTGGAAAGAATCAGACTCCCTTTCTTGCCATTCATCGCTTGAAAGGCATTGGTAATCAAATTAGTAAAAACCTGTTGAATTTCACCAGGATTTGCCTTGATTTTATCAACAGCCAGATATCTTTTAACCACCTCTACGGGAATGTTTTTCGTTGCCAGTTGAACCATCTTCAGCGAAGTATCAAGAACGTCATGAAGATCAATAACCCCCATGTCCCCTTTTTTAGCGGTTCGGGAATAGGAACGCAGACCATTGACAATTTCACCAATTCTATGACTACAGACCAGGATGTCTTTTAAATAATCTCTACTTTTAATTGGGTTTTCCTCTTCCAAAGCAATCTCCGCCATTCCAATAATACCACTGAGGGGATTATTGATTTCATGGGCCACCCCTGAGGCCAAAATCCCTATTCCCGCCAGTTTCTCCGATTGAATGAGTTGCTCCTGGAGTCTTTGTTCCTCTGTGATATCCTTTACATGTTCAATGAGATAATGGATATTGCCTTTTTCATCCAAAACCGGATAGGAAGAAATTTCAAAGACATTCTCGCCCTCTGGGGATTTCATGGTGGCAGAGGCCGGCTGTCGGGTATCAAGCGTTACTAAGAGGGGGCAACTTTCACAAGGGGCCTCTCTTTGATAATAAGCCTCAAAACACTTTTTCCCGAGAAGCTCTTGAAAGGTTAGAGAGTACTTTTCGACAACGGCCTTGTTCACACGAAGAATCTCAAAACTTGGAGACTGGATGGAAAGTTGATCTCGGATACCGTCAAAAATAGCTTCTAAATTCCGCTTGGCTTCGATGATCTTTTTCTCAAGTCTTCTCTTTTCAGTGATATCTCGGAAGATCACCTGCAAGAGAGAGTCGTCTCCTAAATCGATCCTCTTCATGGATAAATCGGCTTCAAAAGAGGTACCGTCCTTCTTCATCAGAGGAAAAGCATCGAGTTTTCCTTCACCCCGCTCCATCACTTCTTGGAGATAGCTTTTCGCTTTTTCTTGCTCCGAATCTCCAAAGAGAACAAGAATGTCTTTCCCTAATAGCTCTTCTTTAGGATACTGGGTCGTCTTTTCGACTTCTCGATTCACATTCACAATCTGTAAGGAAGGGTTTTTGAGAATGATGATCCCTTCGTTAGCGTTTTCAAAAAGGCCCTGATACCTATCCTCGGAAATGCTGAGTTCTTTTCGCTTCTCTCCAGTCAAGGTCTGGACAAGATAACCATAAAAAGCGGTCATAATGAAAATAAAAGGGATGCGGAGGGCATAACTGCTGCCTTCTTTTGAAATGAGCAGCCCCCATGAATAGAGAAGCAAGCCATAAAAAACAGAGGTCGCTCCCCCGAGAATCATCAACAACTTAAAGTTTCGACTCATAGAGGCAAAAATAAGGATCAGGAAAAATGCCAGATAGAAATCTGTCACCATCTTCTCTGAGAGGTACATCCCGATTAAGATGATTCCTGTATCTCCAAGAACCAGAGGGTAAAAGAACTTCGGATTTGAAAACCACGGAATAGGTAAGAAGATCAAAATAATATTTGAGAGGATGTAACCCAAAACAAGAAGGTGGCTTAAATCTGGATTGGTAACCTTCCCCCTTCCAAGGAGAATGAGATAGGAGGTGACAATGATAGCACCCCATCTTAGGAGTAAAATAACCTTTTTCTTGTCACGATCCTTCATAATCTTTATAAAAGAGCAAAAAATATACCAGAATCAATATGTTGTTAGCAGTTCAAAGGAGAGAAATCCTAAGTAAACGGATTTTCTGACTTTATCTATCATTTTAGATTTTCTACTTTTCACCTTTTTACCGAAACATTGTTCGATTTTTATTCATTAGATGACATTTTGTGCAAAATTGTATGCTATTGAATATGGAAATCTAATCTAATGGGAAGTAAAAGAGGCTTTTAATTAAAGCGGGTGAATTAAAATGCTATCCTTTTAATACGTTTGAAAGCGGCAGAAATTGGGGTCAGGCATAACTAATTTCTTATTTTTCGTGTCCTTCCTCTACACCCTTAGTGTGTCCAATTCACAAAGGTCTCAGTATAAATCCCTGGTCTTCTCGCCATAGAACCTCCTTACCACAGTTACCTGTCTCCCCTCTGTCAATAGTTAATTATTTATGCCTGACCCCAATTTACCACTGACCCCAATTTACCAATTTACACTATGTTGTCAGGCGTCACACGCTTCTTTTCTAACCCACCCAAACCCTCCACAGAGAGTACAAACCTTGACCTCTGCATCCTTATTGGGGGACCTGCCCGTGCCTTTACAAGCTGGACACCAGACCATCTGAAATTTCTCCGGCTTGATCTCCCTTTTTCTTTTCTTCTCTTCTTTCATTGGTACTACTCTCGAAAAAATTTTTAAGAATAGAAGGCCTCTATTCCAAAAAACTTTTGGTTCAATTCCCTCTGGTCTTCGAAGAAATCAATATAATACCTCTTGAGTTTTCCCCTCTCTTCATCATTTAAAGATAAATAGTATTCATAATCGCCAATCACCCACCAGTGGCCGCAGACACATTTCACATAAGCCACAGGTTCGGCTTTGAACATCTCCCGAAAACCGCAGTAGGGGCACCAGAACAGATCGGTCAACGGTAGATCTATGTCCATTTCTATTTCCATTTCTATTTCTATTTCCATTTCCACCTCCTTCTGAAATGGGTTGGGATTTTGGTTTAAGACGATAAATCATAGCAGGCCACCTACCCCAGGAAGTGTCCTATGTTTTCTTATTTAATATCAAAGGGTTATAGTTAAAAAAGAACGTGTTCAGAGGGTTAGAAATGGTGATGGAGAAGGTTCATGTAATATACGAATTTTAATAGATTTTTAAAATCTTAAGGGCTTCAGATTTAACCCATTCTCTGAGGATTTTGGGTTGTATCACTTCCACATCACTTCCATGTTTTAAAATCTCTCTTTTGATTTCTGAAAAGTCCGAAACAGGGAAGCTGATTTCAAGGGAACCGTCATGCAGAAAGATGGTCTTCTGATCACGATGCCAAATCTGTGTCTTAATCCATTTTGATTTTTCAGGTGTAAACCTGAGAGTCACTTCCTGAGTGGACTTCCCCTTATATAGACCAAAGGTCGAGGAGAAATAGTCTTCAAAATCAAAAGCGGTTGGAATTTTAAACGATTTTTTTAAAACCTTGGCCTCGGAGATCCGATTAAGAGCGAAGTCTCTGATCTCCTTCCTCAAATGGCAGAACCCAATCACATGCCAGGTTCCCATGTAATTGAGAAGGTGATAGGGCTCGATGGTTCTCTCACTCTTCTCTTCCGATGCAGGAGAGTAATAGATAAAATTCAAACGCCTCTTCTTGAGACAGCTTTCCAGAACGGTTTTAAACACGGGCTCTGGTGTTGGAGAATATTCGATGAATTGAAAAGAGAAGGTATCTTCAATCGAGTGGGGAGGAATGGAATGCCTTTGTAAGATATTGGTAATCTTGTCAACAATGGAAGATATTTCAGGGCCGCTGGTTCCACCGCTGATGTCCTGAAGGATCTTTCTGGCGATAAGAAGAGACCACAGCTCTTCGGATGAGAGATAGATCATGGGAAGGGAAAAGGTTTCGTCTTTGTAATAGTATCCTTTCTCGCTCGGGTCGTAGTGAAGCGGGCAATAAAGTCTATCACGCATAAAATCGATATCCCGCTGGGCTGTCTTATTCGAAATCTCGAAATGGTTTGCGAGGCTATTGGCATTGGGATATTTCTTTAACCGGACCTGATGATCAAACCAGACAAAACGCTCATAGATATTTTTTGAACCCATTGTTTACTCACTCCTCTGGAGAGGGTTTTAAAAAAGTGGCAAGCGGATTCAGAATATCGAAAATCACAAAAAAAGTCTATCAGATAATTTTTAGTAGGGTAATGCCTCACCGATACATAGAAGAGAGTAAGAAAGGAAAGTGGAAAGAAGGATTGGTCGGGGCGAGCCGATTTGAACGGCCGACCTCCTGCTCCCAAGGCAGGCGCGCTAACCAGTCTGCGCTACGCCCCGACAGGTAGATCACCAATCTCCCTTACCGTTATCCTCTCCCGCCAAAGAAGAGGGGGAAGAG